>NZ_SSNA01000099.1 GCF_004799445.1 Bradyrhizobium sp. | reverse complement strand
TGAACTCGCTGTGAATACTCGTGTGCATCTACCACTACCATGCGCACACGAGGCTGCGGGTGCACTGGGCACCCGGCATTCCCCACGCCCTCTGTTGTCGAGGGCGAGAGGTTTCGGAACAACTCGGGCGCGTCGCGTCGCGGGAATGCGAAGTCATATCTGAAACTCGTCTGGCTGTTTGGAAAACTGAATCCGGAATAAAATTGATGTCGTCCCGGCCAAGCGAAGCGCGAGCCGGGACCCATAACCACCGATACTAATGTTATGGCAGGCCGGAGCTCCAATCTCTTTCGCTTCCAACATCAGTGGTTATGGGTCCCGGCGTTCGCCGGGACGACGAAGGCGATGACACGTGGCGCGCGTTATCGTCGAAGATCGACTAATGCCCAGCGACAATCTGCGGCACCTTGGTTGCCGGTGGCGTGTTGCGGCTGCGCTGGGTGCGGACGATGCCGTCGATGATGGTCATGCCGATGCCGGGGAGATCGCCGAGCTGCACGCTGTCGAGGATGTTCTTGCCGGCGGAATGTTGCGCCTTGTCCATGATGACGAAGTCAGCCGAACGTCCGACTTCGATCAGGCCGCAGTCCAGCGCGCGCATGCGGGCGGTGTTGCCGGTGGCAAAACAGAACGCGAGTTCGGCGGGCACCTCGCCGAGCGACGACAACAGCGACACCATGCGCAGAATGCCGAGCGGCTGCACGCCGGAGCCGGCGGGTGAATCGGTACCGAGGATGACGCGGTTGAGGTCGCCCATCTCGCGCGCAATGCGCAAGGTGTAAAGTGCCGAACGTTCGTTGCCGTTGTGGACCAGTTCGAGGCCGCGCTTGCAGCCCTCGCAGATGCATCGGATCTGGTCGTCGGGCAGCGCGGTGTGACCACCATTGATATGGCCGATCACATCGGTGTCGGCTTCCAGCACCACGTCCTTGTCGATCAGGCCGGAGCCGGGGATCGACGGACCGCCGGTGTGGATCGTGCTCTGGATACCGTATTTGCGCGCCCACCCCACCATCTTGCGCGCGGTCGGGCCGTCCTTGACGCCGCCGAGGCCGACTTCGCCGAGCAGCTTGACGCCGGCCGCGGCCAATTCCCGGAAATCGTCCTCGACCATTTCGCATTCGATCACGGGCGCGCCGGCATGAACCTTCACGCCGCCGGGACGCAGCGTCCAGAACGCGCGCTGCGCAAAGATCGCCATCGCCTTCAGGCCGACGACGTCGCGCGGCCGGCCGGGCATGTGAACCTCGCCGGCCGAGATCATGGTGGTGACGCCGCCATGCAGGAAGCTGTCGATCCATCCGATCTGGTTCTGCCGCGGCGTCCAGTCGCCGGCGACGGGATGAACATGGCTGTCGATCAGCCCGGGCGCCACCGTCGTGCCGTTGGCGTCGATGAGGGTGGTGGCGCCTTCGCTATCGACATCCTTGGCGCGGCCGATGGCCGTAATCTTGCCGTTGACGGCCAGAATCGTGTCGGCGTCCAGGATCGGCTTCTCCAGCGCGCCCGAGAGCAGCAGCCCGATATTGCGGATCACGAGCTTGGTCGGGCCGGCTGCCTGGGGCTCATCGTGGGCCATCGGTTTTTCCTTTTTGTTCAATGCGTTCGCGGCACAGGCGGGCATTTTGCGCGCGGCTCGACGCCGGGATCAAGCCGGTTTTTCATTTGTATACGAATAAATAGACACGGGGCAGCTTCAATCAGGAGCGTATTCCCTGTTTTCGCAACGCTCCTCTGACGGGATTGCCGGATTGATCCTCTTGACTCGGAGTCGGAGCTCCCCAGTAATGCCTCAAATTTCGCAGTCTGCTGCGAAAACAAAAAGCGAGCTCCGGGAGGAGAAGACCATGACGAACATGGGTCGACGCGGCTTCGTCAAAGGCGCGACCTTGGGGGCGCTGGCTTTCACGGTGGGTGGCGTCGAAGCCATCATGGCGCCTGGCGAGGCGCGGGCGCGCAACGTGCCCTTCCGGCTTCTCGATGCCCATCAGGGTGAGACCCTTGAGGCGCTCGGCGAGACACTGGTGCCCCAGGCGCGCGAGGCCGGGATCGCGCACTACATCGACCAGCAGCTTTCAGTGCCGCCGCACGAAGCTCTGCTTCAGGCCCGTATCTTCAACGTCCGTCCGCCCTTCGCCGATTTCTACCGAACCGCCATCGTTTCGATTGACGAGAGCAGCCGCAGGATTCTTGGACGGGATTTCGCCCAATTGTCGGCCGCCGACCAGCGCGAGTTCGTCGGTCGCATGCGGCAAAACAAGATCGAAGGCTGGACGGGTCGGCCGGGCGCGGCCGTCTACGCGGTGTTGCGCGCGGACGCCGTCGATGTCGTCTACGGGACGATGGAAGGCTACGAGGCGCTCGGCATCCCCTATATGCCGCATATTACACCGGAAAAGAGGTGGTGAGATGACCAACGAAAAAGTAGACGTCGTCATCGTCGGCGCGGGCGCTTCCGGCTCGGTCTATGCGTCGGTTCTCGCCAAGGCCGGCAAGAAGGTGGTCCTGCTCGAGTCCGGCCCGGACTGGCAGCTGACTGATCTCATCAGCTCCGAGATCTGGGGCCGCCGGGTCAAACCGGCCGGCGCGCCGATCCTGCTCGAAGGCAAGAATCCGATGGCTTACGCCGCGCAGGGCGGATGGGGCGTCGGCGGCGCGGCACTGCATTACTACGCCAATTTTCCGCGGCTGCTGCCGACCGATTTCCGGATGAAGAGCGAGCACGGCCGTGGCCACGACTGGCCGATCGCCTACGAAGACGTCGCGCCGTTCTATGACAAGGTCGCGCGCGAGATCGGCGTTTCCGGCGACGCCAGGGCCGAGGAGAAATGGCGACCGGCCGGCGAGGCCTATCCGATGCCGCCGATGAAGACTTTTCGGAACGGCAACATCTGGCTCAAGGCGTTTGAAGCGTCGGGCATTCCCATGGTACCGGCGCCGGTCGGCATGAACTCGGTCGAATTCAAGGGACGGCCGGCGTGCCTGTATGACGGATGGTGTCACGTCGGCTGTCCGATCGGCGCGCTCGCCAATCCGCAAGTGACCTATCTGGGCGAGGCGCGGAAGGCCGGCGCCGAAGTTCGCGCCTGGTCCACGGTGACGCGCGTTCTGACCAATCCGGCCGGCACGCGGGTGACTGGCGTCGAATATTACGACGACAAGCATCAGAAGCAGACCCAGGAAGCAAGCGTGGTGCTGCTGGCGGCATGGTCGGCGCAGAATCCGCGGCTGTTGCTGAACTCCGCGACCGACAAGCATCCCAAGGGTCTTGGCAATGCGAGCGGCCTGGTCGGCCACTTCATGATGTCGCATCACGTGGCCTCGACATGGGCGATGTTCGACGAGGATGTTCAGAACCACATGGGCACGATTGCCGTGCAGTACATGTCTTACGAACGCTATCCCAAGAAGAGTCACGACGGCGCGTTTGGAAGTTCGTTCGTCACGGCGGGGTTCGCGGTCAAGACGACCGATCTGGCCAATTCCCGGGCCGATCTGTACGGGCCGGAGCTCGCGGATTACATGAAGCGGGCCGCGCGCAATCTTGCGGGCATCAAGACGTTTGGCGAAGAACAGCCGAACGTGGAAAATCGCGTCGAGTTGGCCAGCGAAAAGGACGAATTCGGCATGCCGCTGGGCAGGCTGATCCACAGTTTCGATTCCGACGCGGTGGCGCTGTGGAATGCCAATTTCGAAGAGGGACTAAATGTCGCCAGAGCGAGCGGGGCGAAAGAGGCGTGGTCGGCGCGCGGAACGATGCCGACCAGCCATCTGCTGGGCGGCACCATCATGGGAACGAGTGCCGCCAATTCGGTCGTGAATAGCTACGGCCAGAGCCACGAACTCCCGAACCTCTGGGTTGCGGGACCCGGCATCTTTCCCACCGAGGGCGCTTCGAATCCGACGTTTACAATCTTTGCCCTGTCGCAGCGCGGCGCCGAGCGCATGGCGTCGCAATGGGGCACGTTGACGAATTGAACGATCTTTCGGATAGCGGCCGCTCCAACTGTCGGTCTCTCGACGGTCTCGGCCCCGGTCGATCCCGCGTCAGGATTTTCGCTGCCTCGATACCTCCAGCTTATCTCGGCGGGGCTGGCAGGAACATGTTCGCGTCATAAAAGCATTAAATGCCGGGAATAACGCTGCCCCCGCTGGAGTCTATAGGAGGCCGATAGTTCTGCTCGACTCTCCCATGAACCTGATCGTCGCAGTTAGCCTAACCATGAGCAAAGACAAACAACACGGGTCCGACAGAGTTGACCGGGAAATCCGCGCGGCAGATGCGTTGGAGCGGGCCCGCCTGCTGCCCCCGGGCCCGGAACGCAACGAAGCGCTCAAGCTCGCGGGCCTGCTGCGCAGCACGGTGGATTCACAGGGCCTCGTCTTTGCAAAGCGGGGCCGGCCGCGGAAGTGAATGCAAGGCAGCGGCGCGGGCGCAGACCCCGTCGTACCACGGTACATGTCAGCAGCCGCGGCAAATCCCCTTGATAATGCGGTCGACGTTTGGGTCTTCCTGGTCGAGAGTCTGCTCCGACGGAGGCGGCGATGCAGGAACATCATCTGCCTGCGGCTGGCGATGGTCGACCGGCGCGGACCAGGGTCGGGTTGTGGTTTCGCATCCTGCCGGCAGCGGCCGCGCGGATGGTGCTGGTGCCGTAACGCCGGCGGCGCCGGGGTCAGCGGCGCCGACTCCCGGCCCCAGAGATGAAAGAGGGCCCGCGCCTGACTCCCGGGTAACCGGTCGTGCGAATGCCGGCGTAGCTAACGTTACGGATAGAATTGCAGCGGTCCCAACTAGTGTAAATCTGGCCATCGTGTGTCTCCGAACAATTGCACGCTGCGCGTGAGCGCGCTCAGCAGACGGACTCCCGCTCGAGTCTTGAAATTCCTCCGAAGATCGAACGTTGCGAATTGTTAAACCGGTGCAGAAGGCCCGCCGCGCGCATTCACATTGATGCGTTGCCGGGAATAAAACCAGGCAGGCAGGGAGACTCCTCGATCAGCTTTGCCGCACGAGAAGAGCGTGGTTCCGCATCAACGCTCGGTGTTTATCAAGTGTTGTCCCGGTCCCCTTGTGCCGCGCCCCAGAGCGTCGCTGTTCTGCGATCCGATTTCCTCAACAGGCCCGCGGTGAAAATATTGGACGGAGCATGCAATGGATGCAAAATCGATGTGGCCACAGGAAAAACCGGACGAAGGGGAATCTAATGGTATCGATTGATCCGCTGACGGCCTCTGCCGTGCTAGTTGCAACAGCCGCGACCGATGCGGTCTATGTCATGTTCACCTCCGCCGTGGTGGCTCGAAGGCGGGTGCCGGCGGCGAGTTGGAGCAGCGTCTGGTATTTGCTCTCTTCCTACGCCGTCATCAGCTACACCGAAAACTGGGCCTATGTCGGCTTTGCTGCGGCCGGCTCCTGGATCGGGGCGTTTGTTTCAATCTCGTTTCTGCACCGGCCGCCGGGCGGCCCGCCGGTTGGTGCAGGTCCGGAATGAAATAATGACCATGGCTTTGCTCCTTGGGCCGAGCTTAGTCTGGCAGCCATAAAACGGACCTTTAGAGTCCCAGCGAGGGAGGATGTCGACCATGATGAACCGACGCCAATTGGTCTGCGCCACCGGCGCCGCGCTGCTTGCCAGCATTCCAAAAGCGCTTGCGGCGACCTATGACCTGATCATAAGGGGTGGACGCGTGGTCGATCCGTCCACCGGGCTCGACGCGACGCGCGACGTCGCGATATCGGGCGGCAGGATTGCGGCGGTTGAAGGCAGCATTTCAGCCGACGCCGCGGAGACGATCGATGCGCGCGGCAAGATCGTCGCCCCCGGCCTGATCGACATCCACACCCACGCCGGCCGCAGCAAGGAGGGCCCGCCGATGTGCCTGCAGGACGGCGTGACCGGCTGGGTCGATGCCGGCACGGGCGGAGCGGACAATATGGATGCGGTCGCCGCGATTGCCCGGGGCGCGCCGCAGATTGGCCGCTGCCTGGTCAACATCGCGCGCACCGGCGTCATCGCTCCCGGCGGTGAGTTGCACGACATCAACGCTGCTAACGTCGCGTTGGCCCAGGCCGCCATCGCACGCAATCGTGACGTCGTTGTCGGCGTCAAGGCCCGCCTGTCGGACAATGTCACGGGCGCCAACGACCTCGAAGCGCTGCGCCGCGCTCAGGAGGCCGCGGCACCGTTCAATCTGCCGGTCATGGTCCATGTCGGTCAGAATTATTCGCCGCTGCGCGCGATCCTTGCGCTGCTCAAGCGCGGCGACATCGCCACGCACATCTACGCGCCGGGGAAGAACGGCATCCTGGACGACAAGGGCATGCTGTTGCCGGAGGTCATGGCGGCGCGCCGCCGCGGCGTCATCTTCGACTTCGGCAACGGCGTCACCGATCACTTCGATTGGGACACGGTCGAGAAAGCAACCCGGCAGGGCTTGTGGCCTGACACCTTCTCCACCGACTGGAGCACGGCGTCGAAGACCACGGGAGTGGTCGATCTGCCGAACGTCATGTCGAAATTTATCATGTTCGGCATGCCGCTCAGCCGGATCATCGCTGCGGCGACGATCAACGCGGCGCGCTGCTTCCCGGCGTTCGACGACCGCGGCACCCTCAACGTGGGCGCGCCGGCCGACTTGGCGATCATGGAACTGCGGGACGGTACGTTCGAATTCCTCGACAACTACAAAGGTACGCGCACCGGCCGGCAGAGGTTGTTCCCGTCCGAGACGGTGCTCAACGGCAAGCATGTCCAACATGCCTGAGGCCCGATATCAGCCGCCAAGATAGGCTTCGCGGATGCGGGGATCGTCGGCGAGGACGGCTGAAGGTCCGGACAGGGTGATGACCCCGGTCTCGAGCACGAAAGCGCGGCTCGCTATTTCGAGCGCCATCGCCGAATTCTGCTCGACCAGCAGCACGCCGAGACCGGTGCGCCTGTTGAGTTCGCGGATGCGGTCGAACACCTGCTCAATCACGATCGGCGCAAGCCCCAGTGACGGTTCATCCAGCATCAGCAGGCTCGGGCGGCCCATCAGGGCCCGGCCGATCGCCAGCATCTGCTGCTCGCCGCCGGACAACGACCAGCCGCGTTGTTTCAGCCGTTCCTTGAGGCGCGGGAACAGATCGAACACCAGCGCGAGGTCTTGATCGACTTCGCGCCGGTTATGGGAGCGCGACGCGGTGCCCGTGATGAGGTTCTCGCGCACGGTGAGACCCGGAAAAATGCGCCGTCCCTCGGGGCAGTGGGCGAGGCCTGAACCGACGATGGCTTCGGCCGCGGCATTTTGGATGTTCTCGCCTTTCCAAGAGATGGTGCCAGCGCTAGGCCGGATCAGTCCGGAGATCGTGCTCAGCGTCGTGGTCTTGCCGGCGCCATTGCCGCCGATCAGGGCGACGATTTCGCCCATCTCGACGCTGAACGAAATGCCCTTCAGCACCTCGATGTGGCCATAGGACACTCTCAAGTTTTCGACCTTAAGCATGCCGGTGCCGCCTGCCGAGATAGGCCTCGATCACCAGCGGATCGCGCTGGACTTCGGAAGGCGCGCCTTCGGCGATCTTCTTGCCGAAATCAAGTACCGTGACGCGGTCGCTGATACCCATGACCAGCCGCACATTATGCTCGACCAGCAGAATGGTGATGCCGCGGCTCCTGAGCCTTGCGATGGTGTCCAGCAGCGTCATGCTTTCGGTCATGTTCATGCCGGCGGCCGGCTCGTCGAGCAAGAGAACACTCGGCTTTGAGGCCAGCGCCCGTGCGATTTCCAGCAGGCGCTGCTGCGCATAGGGCAATCGCGTGACGCGATCATCGGCGCGCTTGGCAAGGCCGACAGTTTGGAGCGCCTCGCGCGCGTCGCGATCGATTTCGGCCTCCAGCTGCCGTTGCCGATCATTCGATGTCAGGATATCGAACAACGACGCCGGGTTGTTGCAGGCCGCCGCCACCTTGACGTTCTCGATCACACTCAGAGTATCGAAGATCCTGATGTTCTGGAACGTCCGCGCCAGGCCAAGCCGCGCAATCCGGTGCGGCTTGAGACGAAAAATCTCGTGGCCGCCGATTCGAATCGAGCCGATGTCAGCATGCGAGGCTCCGCTCAGCGCGTTGAGCAATGTGGTCTTGCCTGAACCGTTTGGACCGATGATCGCCTGCACAATGCCCTTGGGCACGTCGAGGTCGATACCGTCGAGTGCGACGAGCCCGCCAAAACGCCGCGTCACACCCCGCGCGGAGATGATCGGTTCCGGGCTCAACGCGCGCCCGCCCGGCGTAGCTGCAGTTGCGATGCGAGCGATGCCAGACCTCCTGGCGCCAGCACGATGACGGCGATGACGCCGAGGCCGTAGAGCACGAGATACCACTGACCGAGAAATCGCAGCGCCTCGGGCAGGATCGTCAGGGCCACCGCGCCGGCGACGCAACCGGCGATCGAGCCCATGCCGCCGACGATGAGCATGGTCATCAGCAGGATCGCTTGCGTACCGGAGAAGCTGTCGGGACTGATGAAGCGGATCGAAGACGCATAGAGACAACCCGCGATCCCCGCATAGACCGCACCGATCATGAAGGCAACCAGCTTGGTCCGGGTGGTATCGACGCCGCACTGCTCCGCCGCGATCTCGCTGTCCTTGGTCGCGATCATCGCGCGGCCAAGAACCGAATGGCGAACGTGTGCTGCGACAATGATGGCGAGCACCAGCGTTGCGATCAAGAGATAGTAATGCTGTATTTGTCCCTGTGGTCCGATTCCGAAAATGCTGATGCCGGGGATCGCCCGCAAACCGGAGGTGCCGCCGGTGACCGGCTCCCAATGCACGATGATCAGCCGGATGATTTCGCCGAACCCGATGGTCGTCATCGCCAGATAATAGGTGCGCAGGCGCATGGTCGGCAGACCAAGCATGAGGCTCGCCGCGATCACGACGACGACCGACAAAAAGGGCGTCGCAACCCACGGCAGGCCGGACTTGGTTGCGATCGCCGTGGTGTAGGCGCCCAGTCCATAAAATGCGGCCTGTCCGAAGTTGATCTGACCGGTCCAACCCGTCACAAAGTTCAGCCCGAGCACGACAATCGCATTGAGGATGGCGATATTGAGGAGCTGGAGGATGTATCCGTCCTGAGCGATGGCGGGGACCGCCAAAGCAGCCGCGATGCCTGCCGCGAGAAGGGGCCAGGTCCTGTATTTCTTCATCCCAGACCTTTTCGCTGCTCTTCTCGCCGAACAGGCCGCGGGGCCACGCGATGAGAACGGTGATCATGACCATGAAGGCATAGGCGTCGCGAAAGTTCGACGAAATGTATCTGGCGCCGAAGGTTTCAATCAGGCCTAGAAACAATCCGCCGATCACCGCGCCCGGCAGGTTGCCGAAGCCACCGATCACGCTGACGACAAACCCTTTGAGGCCGAGACTTCCCCCCATGGTCGGTTCGGCGAGGAAAATCGGCGCCGCCAATAGCCCCGCGATCCCCGACAAAGCCGCGCCAAAGGCGAAAGCGACGGCGATGGTACGGTTGACGGGAATGCCGACCAGCCGCGCGGTGTGCAGGTCCTGCGCGGTCGCCTGCATCAGGATTCCGAACCGGGTCCTGGTCAGGAAGAAGTATTGCAGCAGCAGGATCACGGCGAGGGTGGCGAAGATGAAGAGTTGATGCATCGAAATGACGACGCCGGCAAAGCGTAGCGGTGGGCCGCGGACCGGGGATGGCAGCGATACCGGCAGCGGTCCCCAGATGATCAGCGCCAGGTTTTCCAGCACGATGCCCATCGCGATCGTCGTCAGGATGACCAGAAATGCCGGCCGCCCGCGCAACGGAAAATAGACCAGCACCATGAACACGACGCCGACCAGCGCCATGGCCACCATGGTGATGGCCCAGGCGGCCGCCACCGGCAATTCATGGGTCACGGCGCAGCTGATGCCGATGAAAGCTCCGAGCATCAAAAGCTGGCCTTGCGCGAAATTGACGATCTGCACCGTGTTGAAGATCAAGAGCAGGCCGAGTGCGACGAGAGCATAGATGCTCCCGAGCGCCAGGCCATTGATGACGAGCTGGCCCATGAAGCGATCAGTATCCGTTCTCTTTGATGGGGCCGGCTAATTCGGGCGTCTTGCCCTTGTTGCGATAGATGCCAAGCGTATGCGCAAGATCGCCTCGCGCATCGGCCTGATAGGAGATCAGCATGCCCTTCCAGTCCCTGGTGGCTGCCAGCGCATCGCGGATCGCCGGCTTGTCGCAGCCGACCTTCTCGATGATCGATTTCAGCATATGGACGGTGTCGTAATACGAGACCGTGAAATTGTCCGCCGGGACCTTGTATTTTTCCTGAACGCGCTTCGACCAATCGAGGATCTTCGCATCCGTCGAGGTTTGCGGGATCATGCCGCCGATAGCGTAGGTGCCGTCGGCCTCTGCGGCCGACAGGTTGTTGAGCGTGGTTTGCGCCACGATACTGGAGTTGCCGATCGTGGTCAGCTTGATGCCGAGATCACCCATCTGCTTGACGACCAGCGTGACGTCGGCAGGGCGGCCGAACAGGATCAGGCTGTCGGCGTCCTTGTCCTTGATCTCGAGCAGCTGCGCACTCATGTCCTTGTCGGACGGCGCATAAGAGGTGACCGCTACCGGCGATACCTTGAGCTTGGCGAGCGAGGCCTGGATACCCTTGGAGGCACCGAGGCCGTAATCATCCGCCACCGCCATGATGCCCGGCCTGGTCTTGCCGAGCGACTTCACCAGATATTCCGGAATGAGATCGGCGAGCTGGCCATCGTGAACGTGGGTGCGGAACAGCCATTTGCTGCCCTGCGCGGTTACCTTTGCATTGGTTGCGCCGACCAGGAAAGGCGTTTCCGATTTGGTGACGACGTCGGTTTGGGCAAACACGTGCGGGCTGATCATTGAGCCGAAGATGACAAGTGGCTTGCCTTCGAGAATGCGGTTCATCGCGTTCAGCGCATCGGTGCTGGAGGCTCCGGTGTCCTCCGTGGTCAGCGCCAGCTTCTTGCCGCTGATGCCTCCGCCGGCATTGATTTCATCGACCGCGAATTCGACGCCATTGCGCGCTTGCGTGCCGAGCAGCGCCAAATTGCCGGTGAGCGCCGTCGTCAGGCCCAGCGGTATCGGGGAGGGACAGCTGGCCGCGTCCGCTTTCGACTCGTGGGTGATGGCCATCGACAGGCAGATCGCAGTCGCGCCAATCATGGAAGTTTTTAGGGAAATAAAAGACATCATGTTCCTCTGTCAGAATAGCGCAATGAGCGTATAGCCAACGCCGATGGCAGGCTTGTCACGATTGTCTGACAAGCCCGCCATCTGCTTGTGAACCCCTGTCATCAGCCGATAATTCCCGGGAGCGCATCGCTGCGCAGGGAATTATCGCGGCTCACTTTCCGACAGCTCCGGTTGCGGCCAATGAGGGCGCAGCCACCGCTCGTCCACCAAAAGCCAGGTACACACCGCCGGAAACGACGATCCCGAACAGCCAGCTGAGATCCGCCCCACCCAGCAGTCCGGAGATTGGTCCCTGCAACGCGGGAACGAGCCCGTCCTGTACCGACCAGCCGGCGACCAGTCCTGCAAGAAACGCAATGATGCCACCCCAGTTGATGTCACCATAGGCGCTGGTTTCCGGCGAAGCGTAGAGTTCGGCGACATTGACCTGGCTCTTCCGCTTGATGAAGAAGTCGGCCATCACCACGCCGGCCCACGGACTCATCCAGAGCAGCAGGCTGATCATCCAGTTGTCGAACGCCTTGGCGAACGAGGGTGCGAAGATGAAGTAGATGGTGACGAGGTAACCGGCGATACCGACGATGAGCGCCAGCGCGGTCCGGGACAGCCGGATGCCCATGCTGAGTGCGGCGAGCGCCGCCGAATAGACGTTCAGGATATTGGTCGCGATCGGGCCGTGCAGCACCATCAGCAGCACCAGCAGACTGGCCACGCCGCCGAACACCGCGCTGACCATCTTGGCCGGGTCGGTGTCCAGGGTCACGCTCGCGATGGTTGCTCCGAGGATGGCAAGCCAGACCGACGGGACGAACATTCCGATGTAGCTATACCAGAAGACGGAGGTCGAAGAGACGCTTCGGGGCACGAAGCGGGAATAGTCCGATGCCCATGTCACCCAGGAGATTCCCCAGCCGACCCCGATTGCGGACATCAGGAGCGTCAGCATCGCCAGATGTGCGCCAGGCGGAAGGCTGCTGGCAAGATTCCAATTGACGACTCCGGGCTGGCTCCAGGCGAGAACGCTCATCAGCACCATGATGGCGACGGTTGCCGGCACCGTGTACTTCTCGAAGGTGCGGATCGCGTAGAAGCCGTAGATTCCGATGACGACCTGTATCACCATCACCAGGGTGATGACGATGAAGGTCGCCACCAAGGTGTCCGGTATCCCAAACTGGCCCAGAATCGCCATCGAGATCTTGACCGGGAAGTAGGTGTTCACGCCGATCCAGCCGAGCGTCATCAGGAACATCAGCAGGCTCGGCAGATACGCGCCGCGGCGGCCGAAGGCGGAGCGGCTAAGTACCATCTGGTTGACCCCGGTCTTGTGGCCCATCACCGTGAACGCGGCGAAGATGGCGCAGCCGAACAGGTTGCCGATGACGATGACGGCGATGGTCTCCCACAGGCCGAGTTTGAGGATAATGCCGAGCGCACCGAGCGCCCAGTTGACCGGCGCGATGTTGGCACCGGCCCAGATCCACATTTGCTGTGGACCGGTTGAGTCACGGTCGGCATCCGGGATCGGTTCGATACTGTGAACGTCGGATCGCAATTCAGGATTTGTCATGACGCCCTCTCTTTTCAGGAAATTTCCCGATCAGATCGAGCAAGAATCGTACCAAGGAGCGCGGTGATCACCTCGCCAGAAACCGGCGAATGGCTGTCGATACACGCTTTCGCAAGATGTCGATCAACATCGTCATGCCGTTTAGCTCTTGTCGTCCCTCCGTTATTACTGCCGTCTGATCGCCCGAAAGGTGGCGATCAAGGTTGCGCGCGAAATCCGCGGTCAGTCGTGCGGCAAGATCGCGCACCAGGCCGTCGCGGGCGATCTGGGCCAGCATCCCTTTGAGGCTGTAGCCGATCGAAAGCTCGACTCGTGTTGCCGCGCCTTGCTCCGATGGCACGAGGCGATAGCGGATCTCACCCTGGGTGGAAGAGCGGCTGCGCTGATCGCTGCCGATTCCGACGATCCGGCCAGACAAAGTATCGACGTCGCGCTCGATGCGCGCGGCGCCGCGGAAGTCGGCCGAAATCGGCCCAAGTTTTACGCGGATCGCGCCTTCCACACGCTCCGGCGTCGGCATATCGGTCAGCGATGCGCCGGGCAGGCAGGCGGCAACCTGCCTGACATCGCCGAGCATGTCGAAGACCTTGTCCGGAGGGTAGGGGACCGTGAAAGTCTCGCCGAAAGTCTTCGCGGGCGTAAAGTCCGGGATGGCGCTCGCGCCGCTCATTGGCTGCGGCGCTTCGGGCTTTGCCGTCGTTCCCCTTGCGCCGTCCGGCTGAGCAGAATTCGTGGCGTTGCCGGATCCTACGGGACCGAGCGTTTGTCGACCTCCACCCGCAACAGGCGCTATTCCCCGCCGGCGCCTTTGCTCGATAACCGCGCGCACCGCGCGTACGATGCCGACATATCCGGTGCAGCGACAAAGGTTGCCGCTCAATCCGGCGCGAACACTGCGCTCGTCGGGCTCGGCCAGGCGAAGCACGAGGTCACGCGCCGATATCAGCATGCCCGGCGTGCAGTAACCACATTGCAACGCGTGTTCGCGGGTGAAGGCCGCTCGAAGCTCGGCCGTGATTTCATCGTCATCGAGCCCTTCGATCGTGGTCACTTTTGCGCCGTCGCAGGCGACCGCGTAGGTGATGCAGGAGCGCGCCGGCATGCCGTCGATCAGCAAGGTGCACGCCCCGCACACGCCGTGCTCGCAGCCAAGATGGGTGCCGGTCAAATCGAGATTGTCGCGCAGGAAATCGGCCAGATGGGTGCGAGGCTCCACGGAGGCTTCGACCGGACGCGCGTTGACGGTGAGTCCGATCATGGTCATGCCGACGCCGCCTCACCGATCGCGCGGCGCAGCACGGCGACATGGATGTGCCGGTCGGCGGCGTTCGCCAGGCCTGCCTTCGTCAGGATGGCGTCGGCCACGCGCGCATCGAATTGTCGCTCGAAGTCGCCTGTTATTCGCCCGCCAAAGAGCGCCGCCGCATCAGCGAGGACGATGGGAGCGGCCTCCACGGCGCCGATGACCACACGCGCGGTCGCCTGTTCCGGATCGATCAGCACCGCCGCGATGGCATGGGCGAACTCGCCGATCTTGCGGCAGGCCTTGACATAGCCCCAGCGCGCCGACGCTGCCATCGCAGGCACGCGGACGGCCTCGACGATCTCGCCGGGCCGCAGCGCGGATTCGAGCGCCCCGGTGACGAACCGCTCGACAGGGAGATCGCGAGCCCCCGCAGCGCTGCGCAACGCGACCTGGGCGCGCAGCGCCGACAGAGCCGAAACCCAGTCCGCGGCCGGATCGGCGTGACTGAGCGATCCCCCGATCGTGCCGCGGTTGCGCACAGCCCGGTAGGCGATGGCACCCGCGACCCGTTGCATGGCGCCGCGGGTTACATCGGGTATTCGGCCATCCTCGATATCGCCATGCGTGACGCAGGCGCCGATGACAAGTTCATCGCCGCGGCGGTCGGCCCATTTCAGTTCGGAAAGCCCGGATATGTCGATGATCAGATCCGGCTCGACCAGCCGCAGGTTGAGCATCGGCCCCAGCGACTGACCTCCGGCAATGAGTTTGGCGGTTCCGTTTGCCCTGGCCATCAAGGCCAGCGTGGCGCTCAGGTCGGTGGGACGTTCGTAGGCGAACGCTGCCGCTTTCATGCGGCCGGTCTTTCCGCGCGACGCGCCGCCAGCACGGCCTCGACAATCCGGCGCGGCGACATTGGCGAGTGCAGGAGTTCAACCCCAAGCGGGCGCAGCGCATCATTCACGGCGTTGGCGATGGCCGCGGGGGGAGCGATCGCACCACCTTCGCCGATGCCCTTGACGCCGAACATCGTGTAAGGCGAGGGCGTTTCCATATGATCGAGGCGGGGCTCCGGAACCTCGGCGGGCCCCGGAAGCAAATAGTCGGCGAGGGTCGTCGCGAGCGGTTGTCCGGCGCTGTCGAATGGCATTTCCTCGTAAAGCGCGGTGCCGATGCCCTGCGCAAGGCCGCCATAAATCTGGCCGTCGACGATCATCGGATTGACCAGCACGCCCCCGTCCTCGACGATGACATAGTCGAGGATCTCGACCTCGCCGAGATCGGGATCGACCGCGACGGTCACCGCATGGGCCGCATAGCTGAAAGTGCCGCTGTCGCGCTGCGGCTTGTAGCCGCTCGTCGATTCCAGCCCGCCCGGATCGACATCGGGCGGCAAATCCTGCGGACGGCGGTACCAAGTATGGGCGACTTCGGCGAGCGCAATGCTGCTATTGGGTCCGCACACCCGGCCGTCGCGCAGCGTAACCATCGCCGGATCAAGCTGAAGCAGTTTGGCGCCAATGCGCTTGGCGCGTTCGCCGATCTCGATGCATGCGGTCGCAACGGCGCCACCGGCCATCACCATCGAGCGCGAACCCCAGGTACCGGTCGAGTAGGGCGTCAGCGCGGTATCGCCATGCACGACGCGCACCTTATTGGTCTCGATGCCGAGGATTTCGTAGGCGATCTGAGCGAGCGTGGTCTCCAGACCCTGACCGTGCGAATGCACCCCAACCCGGATTTCGAGCCCGCCGTCGGGCGTCATGCGCGCATTGGCCTGCTCGTGTCCGGGCACCATGGGAATACCCCAGCCGGCATAGACCGAGGTGCCGTGCGCGGCCTGCTCGCAATAGATCGAGAGGCCCACGCCGATCAGCCGCCCATCGGCCTCCCTGGTGCGTTGGCGCGCCCGAACCGACGCGATATCAATCGCGGCGAGGGCGCGCCGCATCGCTTGCGGATAGTCGCCGCTGTCGAAATGCTTCCTGGTGATATTATCGAACGGCATTTCATCCGGGCTCACCAGATTGCGCAGCCGGACCTCGCCGGGTTCGATTCCGGCCGCAACCGCCACGGCATCAAGCATGATTTCCAGCGCGAAGCAGACGCCGGTGCGGGCGACGCCGCGATAGGGCAGGATCGGGCACTTGTTGGTCGCGACCGAGAAGGTCCGGCAGCGATAGGCCGGCATCCGGTAGGGACCCGGCAGGATGCTTGCGACCTGCGCGGCCTCCAGACAGGCGGAAAACGGATAGGACGAATAGGCCCCGGAATCGACGGTCGCTTCGCAGTCGATCCCGCGCAGGCGGCCATCGCGATCGGCGTAGACCGTGATCCTGTAGTGGTGCTCGCGGCAATTGGCGCTCGCGGTCAGATGCTCGCGCCGGTCCTCGATCCAGCGCACGGCGCAGCCTTTGCGCATAGTCAGCCAGGCCAGGCAGACCTCTTCGGGCAGCAGAATTCCCTTGTGACCAAATCCGCCACCGATATCAGGCGAAACGATGCGGATCCGGCCCTGCTCGATATCGAGACAATCGGACAGGCCATTGCGAACGATGTGCGGCATCTGCGCGCCGGTATAAAGCGTCAGTTGATCGAGGCGGTGATCGAAGGTGGCGACCACGCCGCGCCCTTCCAGCGGCGACATGCATTGGCGCGCGGTCGATATTTCGCGCGTTACCTTGATCGGCGCATCGAATGCGCGGGTGATATCGACCTCGAAGGCGCTTTCGAGAAAGACATTGTCGCCCCAGTGCTCATGGACCAGCGCCGTGCCTGCGTCGCGTGCCCCAAGCATATCGTAGACCGCCGGAAGCTCTTCGAGGTCCAGCGTCACCGAGGCCGCGATATCCTCAGCCTCCGCCCGGCTCGGCGCCACGCACATGGCGACGAGCTCGCCGACGTGACGTACCTTGCCGGTCGCGAGAACAGGTTGCTCGGAGATCTTGAAGCCGGGCAGGCCGGATACGGCGCGGATCGGCTTGACCCCAGTCAGATCCGCAGCCGTAAAGACGACATCGCGAAAACGCTCCAGCACGTGGATGCCCCTGATCCGGGCATGCGCCAAAGGGCTGCGGACGAAGGCTATGTCCTGCAGGCCCGCGATCCGGATATCGGCCACGTACTGGCCGCGCCCGCGCATGAAGCGATCGTCTTCCTTGCGGGTTAGACGCGCACCTACGCCTTGCGCGATGCCGGCAGTTGCGTCCGAGGGGAGATGGCCTTCAGCATGCGACATAGACTGCCGTCTCCACTCGAACCCGCCATCGGCGGCTACGCAGCCACCGCACGCGGCAAGATCGGAGCGATAGCATCATGGCGCTCGCCCGCGCGCAAGCAGAACGCCGGCTGCAGCAGGCTGTCGGCAACCACTTCCGTATTCTCATTGTCACGCAGCACATAGCGACCGCGCATCTGCGTGAGCACCGTGACGTCGGCATCCATGCCGGGCCGCAGTGCGCCGATGACATCCGAAAGCCCGAGCATTTCGGCCGGATGCGACGTCACCATCGGCACCACCTGCTCCAGCGTCAGGCCCAGCGCCATCATCGAGCTCATCGCCTGCACCAGGCTGAATTTGGCCTGGCCCGCGAAAGGATGGTTCTCGTCGTCGGCAGGCTGATCGGGCGTTCCGGCCGGCGCCGGCACGTGCGTGTTGTAACCATGGATATCGGCGCCCAGCGTGGTCGGAACGATACCTGCGGCGATCGCCTTGCGGGCCAGGCGGTAGGAAAAGTGGCTGCCATGGCCGACGTCGACCTTCAATCCCTTGTCGAGCGCCGCCTGGATCACGGGATGCACGTCACCCTCGCGGTTGACGAAGCCGCCGGGATGACGCGTAAACGGATGCGCCAGCACGTCGCCGGAGCGAAGCAGCGGGATCACCCGTTCCAGTATCGTATCGACGTCTTCCCCATTGGTGCCGCTCTCCGGCAGACCCCACAGCTGCCCGAAATGCACATAGACCGGAAGGTCGGCGCGCCGGCCGATTTCGGCCGCCATCTCGATCACGCGGATGCCCCAGCGCGCGAAGCCGCCGATTTCGGCATGGGCCTTGATGCCGCGAACGATGTCGCGGTTGGCGTTGGCCGCTTTGACGGTGGCGTCGATATCGACGCAGTCGGGGCTGTAGAGGTTGGGGTAGTAGTGTCCCTCCAGCCCTCCCACCAGATAGGCCGAGAGAAAGGCGTAGGTCCGCGACCTCGACCTCTCGGCAATGAAGTGACGGAAGCCCGGCAGGGTCATGCACGACGGCCCGCCCTGATCGACCAGTGCGGTGACGCCGGATTGCACGCCCACCATGTCGGCGTTTACACCGAAGCGGCCCGTCACATATTGATAGACATGCGCATGGGTATCGATCAGTCCGGGCAGCACGATCTTGTCGGTAACGTCCACAATCTCTCTGGCGCTGGTCGGCAAAATATCGGATTGAACGGCAGCAATTTTGCCATTGCGGATGGCGACATCCTTCAAGCCGTCGATGCCCGAGGCTGGATCGATGACGCGCCCTCCGCGCAGAAGCAGGTCGAATGTGGTGCTCACGGACATGGCCGGTTTCCTCTCCAGGTACCGGCGCGTCGCGCCGGCGGACTACGAAGCGCCGGCGGTATTGGGCCGGCCAAATACGAAGTATGCTTCGTAATTTCATACAGCAACTATCATGCCATGGATTGCATCAAATTCGTGCAGCGTAGGCAAGGACAGAGTGGTTAGAGATGGCCAAGAAAGCAGTG
The DNA here is from genome assembly GCF_004799445.1 of Bradyrhizobium sp. Taxonomy (GTDB): domain Bacteria; phylum Pseudomonadota; class Alphaproteobacteria; order Rhizobiales; family Xanthobacteraceae; genus Bradyrhizobium. Next base: position 94,276 of record NZ_SSNA01000099.1, on the reverse strand, counting down.
CACAAGAATAGTAATTCCTGGCCGCTCGGGCAAAGACCGGGATTTCTGATCCGGCGGCTGCATCAGATCCACGTCGCGCTGTTCCAGAAGAAATGCGCGGCCTTTGATGTCACGCCGCTGCAGTATAGCCTGCTGTCGGCGCTGGCCCGACGCGGAACCGCCGACCAGACCACGCTGGCGGCGGATGTCGCCCTCGATCGCACCACCACCACCGGTGCGCTTAAGCGTTTGCAATCTCGCAAGTTTATCGAGCGCACCATTCATCGCCGGGATCGCCGGGCGCAGATATGCGGGCTGACCAAGGCCGGCGCAAGCCTGCTGCGCCAGATGGAAGCGTCGGCGCGCGCCGCCCACCGCGAAACCGTGGCGGACTTGAGCGAGGCGGAGCAGAAGCGTTTCATCGCGATGATGCAGCGCATCGTGGCTGCCAGTTCCGGCGGTGAGAAGGCGACGACGGCTACCGCTTGAAGGGACCGATCGGGGGGGCACCGGTCGGGCGATTACAATCTGTGCACCGTGCCTCAAAAATGGCAGCGCTGGAAAACCGGCACCGGCCAAGGCGTAAAGGCCATGCCGCAATGCGAAGTACTCTTCGCATTTCTTGGTAGCCGACGCCGGAGCGGATCGGCGGTTTTCCCTCGCAATCCCTAGGCACTTGGCCAGGGCATCGCGACTAAGCGGCAGCGAAACGGCGGGGCTAAGACAATCGGGCCGTCGATCGCCGAGTCTGGCATGTCCTTTGCTCCATTCTTCGCATTGAGTTGGTGGCTAGGGTTCCGCATCGGCTTTGATGGCTGGTCCAAGAGCTGCCGCCTGCGCAGGAGAAATCTGCACAGGGCACGGCGGGATAAAATCCCGGGAGACCTCAGTGGCCAGGAATTGGCATCTCTCAGGTCCATGCCAATTCCCCAGGGTTTGTGAAGTGGAGTTGGCGATGAACGTCTCAAATTTCCAGGAATGGTCGATGATTTCCGAGGTCCAGCCGCCGACTGCTGGTGCGACCGGTTGGGGATCGAACTGATGGCGGCCTGCGCGGATGCGATCGAACGGCGCTTTGGCGATGGCGGTCCGTCCGGTGAGGGGACTGCCGACAACGAATTCATCCGACGCGTTCTCGCGCGAAAGACCGTACGCCGCTACAGCGATGTCATCCCGAGCGATGGCCTGCTTGATCTGCTCGTCGCAGCGGCGTTGAGCGCGTCGGCCAAGTCGGACTTCCAGCAGGCCTCGATCCTGCGGGTCAGCGATCCCTTGCAGCGTGCCGCGATTGGCGCGCTGTTTCCGGGCATGCCGTGGATCGGCGTGTCGCCGGTGTTCTTCGTATTTCTGGGCGATGCCAGACGACTGCAGCGGATCGGCGAATTGCGCGGAAAACCGGTCCGCAACGGAACGCTGGAAGGCTTCTTCAATGCCAGCGTCGACGCGGCTCTGGCGATGCAGACCATGATCCTGTGCGCCGAATCCGCCGGCCTGGGCGTCTGTCCCATCAGCGTCATTCGCAACGAGGTCGACAAGGTAGCCGCGATCCTCGGTTTGCCCCATCTGGTTTTTCCGGTCGCGGGACTTTGCCTCGGTTATCCGCAGGCCGAGGGTTACGTCAGTCTGCGCCTGCCGCGCCGCGTGACGACACATCGTGATCGCTACGATGACCGAGATCTGCCGGGCGCCATCGACGATTACGACCGCCGGCGGGATGCTTTGCACGCAATTCCACGCGAGCAGCAGCGATCCAACGCGGAATTTGGCGAGGCGGCGTTCTACGGCTGGTCGGAAGACAAGGCCCGACAGGCCGCCAAGGCGGAAGGCGCGGCATTCCCGCCCTATCTGCGTTCACACGGATTCCATTTCGATTGAAAGGACTACTACCCGCGACACCGCGCAAAATTGTTCCGCAGACCACGACAGGCCATCACCCAACAGAGGAAAGCTTACCATGAAAATACATTCTTTCGCTCACTCCAGTTTCCTGACGCGTCGCGTGGCCTTTGGCGCGATGGCTGCGCTGTTGGCGATGCCAGTGGTGATCGGCGTCGCGAGCGCCGCGAGCATGGAAGAGATCAAGAAGCGCGGCCTCATCGTGGCGACCGAGGACGATTTCCGTCCCTTCGAGTTCGTCAAGGACGGCAAGCCGATCGGCTTCGACAACGAGCTGATCGAGGATCTGCGCAAAGCGGCGCCGTTCGAGATCAAGCAGGAAATCCTGCCCTGGACCGGCATCCTGGCCGGCGTCAGCACGGGCAAGTACGACGTTGCCATTACCGCTGTAATCATCACCAAGGAACGCAAGCAATCGCTTGACTTCACCAGCCCGATCGCCGACGCGACCCACTACTATGTGAAGCGAAAGGACGACAAGTCCATTTCCTCGATCAAGGATTTGAACGGCAAGACCGTCGGCGTTCAAGCCGGCAGCGCGCTGCTCGGCCGTCTTCCTGAACTCGGCGCGATGCTGGAGAAGACCGGCGGCAAGCTCGGAAAGGTCGTCGAGTACACGTCCTATCCCGAAGCCTACCAGGATCTGGCGCTAGGCCGGGTGGATTATGTGGTCAACACCATCATCAATCTGCAGACGCTGGTGGCTGAAAAGCCGGTATTCGAGGTTGGCCAGGCGGTTTCGGGACCGTCGTTCCCGGCCTGGGCGGTCGCCAAGGACAGCACGGAACTGCTCGCCTTCCTGAACGAATTCATCGCCAAGGAAAAGGCCAGTGGCCGGTTCGCCGAGCTCCAGAAGAAGTGGTTTGGCGAGGCCTTCCCGAATCTGCCGGTCAAGTTTGAACCGGAATTTTGACGGCCGGCCTGACAGAGTCGGTCTGTCATGAGCGGCGGCGACATCGCAGCCATCTTTCAGGGTGCCATCGTGACGGTAACGCTGTCATTCATCGGCATCTTGATCGGGCTGCCGATTGGCCTTGGGCTGGCTTTGCTGCGATGGGCCAATGTTCCCTTCGCGGCGAAGGTCGTCACCCTCTATGTCAGCATTTTGCGCGCCACGCCCCTGGTCACCCTGCTGCTTCTGTTGTTTTTCGCCCTTCCCAATATCGGCGTGCCGATCAATCCGATCTCGGCGGCGATCCTTGCCCTTGTCATGAATACGTCGGCCTTCAATTGTGAAGTGTGGCGGTCGGCGCTGATGAATTTTCCAAAGGATCAATACGAGGCGGCACAGTCCGTCGGGATGACAGCCGAACAGCGCTTTCGCAGGATCGTGCTGCCGCAGATCGTGCGGGTGAGCCTTCCCGGCCTCGTCAATGAAATGTCGCTGCTGATCAAGGTCACGCCGGTGCTCGCGGTGGTGGGCGTCGTCGATATCACCCGTGCCGCGGTAAGGATCGGCGCCCAAACCTACGAACCGCTGCCACCGTTCCTTGTGGCGGTAGCTCTGTACGCGCCAATCGTCTTCGCGCTGGTTTCGCTGCAGCGCTGGATCGAACGCCGCCAGGTCGCGGCCGAGGCCGCCGCATGATTCACGACTTTGGCATTGTCTGGGGTGAACGCGCGCTGCTTCTGAGCGGGCTTGTCAACACCGCGATCCTGTCTGCGCTGTCGGCGGTGGCCGCGCTGCTGCTGGGTTTTATCGTGACCCCGGCGCTGATGTCGAAACGGCCGGCGGTTTCCGGCGCAGCTCGCCTGTTCGTGGACGGGATGCGGTGTGTGCCGTTTCTGCTGTTTGCCTATATCGTCTATTACGGTTTTCCCTCGTTCGGCATCAGGCTGGACAACTGGACTTCGGGGCTGGCGGCGCTGACGATCTACAATGCCGCCTACATGGCGGAAATTCTGCGCGGCGCCTGGGCGGTGCAGCCGCGGGAACCGATCGAGGCGGGCATCGCATTCGGCTTTTCTGACATCCGGCTGTTTCGCCGCATCATTCTTCCGCCGCTGCTGTTATCGGCAGGTCCCGTGATCGGCAATCAGATGATTCAGATCATCAAGGACAGCGCCTTCCTCTCCATCATCGCGCTGCCGGAACTGACGCATGCCGCCAGCTCGATCCAGTCGCGGCACTACGTTCCGTTCGCGGCCTTCATCACCGCGGTGTTTCTATATTGGGGACTCTGCCTCATCATCGAGGCTGGCGTCGGTTCGATCGGCCGCGTCGCCGAAGCACGCCGATAGGGACGCGTAATGGCGGAAACCAGCAAAGTTCTCGACGTGGCCGGGGTCTCGAAGCGGTTTGGCGATATCGAAGTCCTCTCCGACGTCAGCTTCCAGGTCGACAAGGGTGAAACCATCTGCGTGCTCGGGCCGTCGGGTTCGGGAAAATCGACCCTGCTACGCTGCATCAACTGGCTCGAACGGCCGGACGCCGGACAAATCTATCTGAACGGGGAGAGGATCGGCATCAATAACGCCGGTATCGTCATGGGCGACCGCGAGTTGTCGAAGATCAGAACGCGCATCGGCATGGTATTCCAGCATTTTGCGCTGTGGCCCCACCTCACGGTGTTGCAAAATCTGATGGAGGCGCCGGTCCAGGTGCAGAAGCGGCCGAAGGCCGAGGTCTACGACGAGGCGCTGGCGTTGCTTGCCAAAGTAGGGCTGAGCGACAAGCGCGACGCCTTTCCGGCGAAACTGTCGGGTGGACAGAAGCAGCGCGTCGGCATCGCCCGCGCATTGGCGATGCGTCCGGATCTCCTGCTGTTTGACGAACCCACGAGCGCGCTCGATCCGGAACTCGTCGGCGAGGTGCTGGTCGTGATGCGGGATCTCGCCCGCGAGGGAATGACGATGGTGATCGTCACCCACGAGATGGCTTTCGCGCGCGATGCGGCAACGCGGGTGCTGTTTCTCGATCGCGGTCGGGCCGTCGAAACCGGATCGCCGGATCGATTTTTCTCCAATCCCGAGACCGAACGGGCGCGGCAGTTTTTGCAACGCTACGCCGGTGACACCGCCAATAACAAACGCTGACGACAACCTGCCAGGAGGACGCCATCATGCATCCCATTTTCCATCTCTTGCCCGATGCTCCGAAGCCGGTCGCGCCCTACAGCCACGCCGTCGAGGCTGGAGGATTTGTTTTCGTGACGGGACAGCTCGCCACCGACCCGGGCGACGATTCCCTGCCCATCCCGTCCGGCATCGAGGCGCAGACGCACAAGGTCATGGATAATCTGATCCGTGTGCTCAAGGGTTGCGGGCTCACGCTTGGGAATGTGGTCTGCGTTCGCATCTTCCTGACCGACTTCAACGGCGACTACGGCAGGATGAACGAAATCTACGCGACCTATTTCGCCGCCGACAAGCGTCCGGCCCGGACTACGGTCGGGGTGACCGGCCTCGCCCGCGGCGGGATCATCGAGATCGACATGATTGCGATCAGACCGTGAGGCACGGACATGACTGATCCACTGATCGAAATTCCCGCACGGCGCGGCAAGGCCGCCTTTGTGTCGGCCGGGCAGGTGATCACCGTCGTTAATACCCATGGTGAACAGGTGGTCGATAGCTGGGCGTTCAACCGCGCCGATCTTGGCGAGTTCATGTCGAATGAGCACACGCGCGCGCACAGCCTGCACCTTGTTCCCAGGCCCGGCGACGTCCTGCGCACCAACAAGCGTCGGCCGATCCTGACCTTGATCGAAGACACCTCGGGTGGAATTCACGATACCCTGATCGCAGCCTGCGACCGCTACCGCTACGCCTTTCTCGGGGTCGAGAATTATCACGACAACTGCACGGATAATCTCTTTGCCGGAATGCGGGAGCTTGGGCTGGTGCCGGCGGAAGTGCCAAGCCCACTCAACCTCTTCATGAACATTCCCTGGAGCGCCGATGGTACGCTTGGCTTCGCCGCGCCGCCTCGGCCCATACCTGGAGGCTACGTTCGCCTGCGGGCCGAGATGGATCTGGTGATCGCATTTTCCGCCTGTCCGCAGGACATCCTGCCGATCAACGGCAAGGCCGGAAAGCCGGTCGAGGCGCATTTCAGGATAGACGAAGAAGATTGTAAAGTCGGAGCGGCGACATGACCACGGTACAGACCAGGCAAGAGATGGCCGAGGCCAATCGGCGGCGCTACGAAGAACTTCGCGCGGCGGGACAAGAGACGACGCCAAAAGGCCTGCCGGATGCGACCCCGCTGAACGGCGCTCCGATCGCGCCCAACGCCGTGATCAGCCGCGAGCAGGTCCCTGCCGGATGGTACACCACCGTTCGTCTGCGGCGCGGCGAGGCGCTGCGGATTGTCGACGATTCCGGCCGCGCCAGCGTCGCGCTGATCGGATGGCGGGAAGAGGACACTTCCGAGCGGATCAATTGCGCCGATACCGTCAAGGTGCAATGGAGTGCCGCGATCTCGAAGGGCCGCGTCCTGCTCTCGGACATGGGTCGCGTATTCCTCTCGCTGGTCGAGGACACCAGCGGTGCCCACGATCTCCTGGTGGGGGGATCCACGCCTGGCTCGACGCGCGCTGCCTTTGGCGCGGCCACGCGCAACACGCATGAGAATTTCCTCGCCGCCGCTGCGAAGATCGGGCTCGGTCTGCGGGACATTCCGCCCTGTGTGACGTTTTTTGCGCCGGTATCACTCGATGCCAACGGGCGCTTCCTCTGGACGGCAGGCCGAAAGCACCCAGGCGACTTCGTTGACCTCCGCGCGGAGATGAGTCTGGTGCTGGTGCTGTCGAATTGCGCGCATCCGCTCGATCCGGCGCGGCCGGCCGCGGCCGATCCCATCACGTTCATTCGCCACCGCGCCGCGCCGCCGGCACCGGACGACCCTTGCCGGACGACATCGCCGGAAATCGTTCGCGCCTTTGAATTTACCGACCGGCTTTACGCCTGAGGAGTGACGTCAATGACTGGTCTCACAGCTCCGATCTCAGCTCCCGATGCATCCGACGCGGTCTATAGCCATGACATCCCGGCGGAGCGGCCCTGGTCCCGGATATTGAAACAGGGACAAACCCTGCGGATCGTCGATAGCGAGGGGCAGCAGGCGGTCGATGCGCTGCTCTATTGCGCCGACGACCCGGCGGAGCGTTACAGCAGCCAGGACACCTTGCGGGTTCAGGGATCGGCTTATGTCGAACTCGGAACGCGGTTGATCTCGAACAAGGGCCGGGTCATGGCCCATCTGACCGCCGATTCCTGCGGACGGCATGACACGTCGGCGGGTTGTTGTTCGTGTGAGAGCAACGCGGTCCGTTTCGGCGAAGCGACGAAGTACCAGCATGCCTGCCGCGAGAACTTCATTCTTGAGTTGTCGAAACATGGATTGAGCAAGCGCGATATCGTCGCCAATCTGAATTTCTTCATGAACGTGCCGATCGATCCCTCCGGAGCGTTTACGGTGGTCGATGGCATCTCGGCACCTGGGAATTACGTCGACGTCACAGCCGATATGGACGTGCTTTTCGTCATCTCCAACTGTCCGCAGGTCAACAACCCCTGCAACGGCTTCAGTCCGACGCCGATACGGGTCATGATCTGGAATTCACCGGAAACCTAGCGGGGGGACGGAGGCCGATGCACTATCACAATGCCGCGCGCCGTTGTGATTTCTGCGGTTGTGGCATACCGTTTGCTTGGAAATTGAACTGGGCTTGGGCGTAGGGAGCTTCCTAGCTTTTGGCTACGCCACGATAATGCAGCTGGCATGAGCCAGCGGAACAGTCCGACGAAACTCAAGGGGAGTTGCTCAAATGCCGACAAAATTCACGCGTCGCCAAGCTCTTGTTCTTCCCGCCGGGATCGCATTGGGAAGCCTCGCCGGCCGTGCGGCGATGGCCGCCGAACCCGTCAAGATAGGCCTGGTTGCGGCGCTTTCCGGAGCCTCCGCCAAGTCAGGCGAGGGGATCACCCGCGGGCTCACGATCGCGATCGACGAGATCAATGCCAAGGGCGGGGTGCTCGGTGGCCGGATGCTTGAACTGGTCCGCCGCGATGACGAATCCAACCCTGTCAAGGGTCAGACCGCCGCGCGGGAATTGATCGACAAGGAGGGCGTCGCCATCCTGTTTGGCGGCATTGACAGTCCGGTATCGCTGGCGATCGTGCCGGTGGCGAATGCGGCACAGGTGCCCTTCATGGGCGTGTGGGCGGCCGCCACAAATATTACCCGCAACGGCGCCAACCCGAACTTCATATTTCGTGTCTCGGCGGTCGACGTACTGGTTGACCGCGCCTTGATGAAGTACGCCACGACCAAGTTCGGCGCGAAGACGCCCGGACTTATGTTGGTCAACAATGGTTGGGGCGAGTCCAATCTCGCCGGGCTCACGGCCGCCGCGGAAGCCGCGGGCATCAAGCTCGCCGGCGCCGAGAAATTCGACGACAAGGACGCGGATATGACACCGCAGCTGCAGCGCTTGCGCGACGCCGGCGCGGACACGGTGATCCTGGTTGGCAACGCTGCGCCGGGTGCGCAGGTGATCAAGTCGCTGCAGCGGTCTGCCTGGACGGTGCCGATCGTCTCGCATTGGGGTATCTCGGGCGGGCGTTTCCCCGAGCTTGCGGGATCCTGGGCGGGGAAGGTGCATTTCATTCAGACCTACAGCTTCTTCGGGCCGCAAAACGATGTCGGCAAGCAGGTGCTGGCGGCGCTGATGAAGAAATATCCGGATATCAAGGGCCCCGGCGACGTCACGCCGCCGGTCGGCGTGGCCAATGCCTACGACGCGATGCAGCTGACCGCGCTGGCGATGGCCAAGGCCGGCTCGACCGAAGGTGCCAAGCTGCGCGAGGGATTTTTGGCCATCGAAAGTTATCAGGGGCTGATCAAGAATTACACCAAGCCCTTCACCGATGCGAACCACGACGCCTTGAATGAAAATGATTACGTCATGGTCCGCTATAACGGAGATCAGATCGAGCCTGTCACCGGTTAAGCCATGCTCGCGACCGCACTTGTCTCGGGGCTCAGTCTCGGCAGCATCTACGGCCTGATCGCGCTTGGGTTCACATTGACGTTTGCTGTTTCGGGTACGGTGAACTTCGCCCAAGGCTCATCGGTGATGCTTGGCGCGGTGGTTTGCCATGCACTCGCAGTCGGGCTGCACTGGCCGATGGTGGCCGCGGTACCCGTGGCGCTGCTGGCTTGCGCGGTCTGGGGCCTGGTGGTCGAACGCATTGCGGTCCGGCCCTTCGTCGCGCGCGGCACGAATTCGTGGCTGATGGCGACGGTGGCGCTTGGAATCCTGCTCGACAATGTCGTCATGGTGCTGTTCGGCAAGGAGCCGCGCGCGCTTCCGTCGTCCCTGGCGGATGATCCCTGGGTCATCGGCAATATCGGCATCTTTCCGTTGCAGGTCGTGGTGCCGCTGGTTGGACTGGGGCTGGCGCTGCTGGTGCATCTTGGCATGCACCGCACAGAACTTGGGCTGAAACTGCGCGCCGCGGTCGAGAACCCGGATGCCGCGCGGCTCATGAGCATCGACGTAACCTTGCTCATCGCGCTCACTTACGCCGCAGCCGCGCTGCTTGCCGGGATCGGTGGCATCCTGATTGCGCCGGTGTACAACGTGGCGTATGACATGGGCACGTTATTCGGTATCAAGGCCTTCGCGGTGGCGATCCTTGGTGGCCTCACCAATCCCTGGGGTGTCGTGATCGCGGGCCTCGGCTACGGCCTCGTGGAAGCCTGCGCCACCACGTGGCTTGGCTCCGGCAGTACCCAAATCGTCACATTCTCTGCCGTCATTGCCGCCCTTGTGCTCGCGCCGTCCGGACTGTTCGGTCGCCGGACCAGGGTGCGCGTATGAAAGCCATCGTCACCATCGTCGCCGCGGTGCTGGTCGGCGCCGCCGCGGTCGCCATCTGCCTGCTTGCGCCGGGCTATTACGCGTATCTGCTGGGAACGCTGGCGACCACGGCGTTGGTCGGTGTTGGGCTGAATGTGCTGCTCGGCCTCGCCGGTGAGGTCTCGCTCGGCCAGGCCGGATTCCTGGCGCTTGGCGCCTATGGGGTGGGAATTCTTACCACCAAGGCAGGGCTGAACTTCTGGGCAGCCTTGCCGCTCGCCGTCCTGCTGGTCGCGGCGATATCGGCGGCACTGTCGATTCCCGCACTTCGGGTCACGGGTCCGTATCTGGCCATGGTGACCATCGCCTTCGGCTTCATCGTCGAATCCGTCTCGGTCGAGTGGCGCGATCTCACCGGCGGCTCCAGCGGCCTCGTGGGAATTCCAGCGCCGTTCGGCACCGGAGGCACGGCGCTATTGGCCTGCGGCCTGTGCGGCCTTGCGCTGCTCTGGTTTCACTATTTTGCACGAAGTCCGCTTGGCCTGGCGATGCAGGCCATTGCCTCGGCGCCGGCGGCGGCGCGCGGCGTCGGGATAAGCGCGTTGCCGGTCCGCACCGCCGCGTTCGTATTGGCCGCCGTGGCGGCGGGTCTGGCGGGCGGTCTGCAGGCGGCGCTCACAGGCTTCATCGCACCCAGCTCATTTCCATTTTCGCAGTCGATCCTCTTTCTGCTGGTCGTGGTCGTAGGCGGCGCGGGTCGCACCCTCGGGCCGCTGGTCGGGTCGGCGGTGGTTGTTTTCTTGCCGGAAGTGCTCGCGGGCCTCGCGGAATACCGCCTGCTGGTTTTCGGCGCCGGCTTGCTGATCGTGCTGTGGGCGGCCCCGGGCGGCATCGCGGGCGCCGTCGCCCGTCTTCTGATGCCGCGGCAATCCGCACCAAACCCGAAACCCGATATCGATCTCGCTCTGGCCCATATCACGGGCGCACGCGGCAGCCTCGCAGCCGAAGGCGTGCGCGTCGCGTTCGGCGGCGTCATTGCGGTCGCCGGCGTTGACATGACCGCGCAGCCCGGGCGGGTAACCTCTGTGATCGGTCCCAACGGCGCCGGCAAAACCACGCTGCTCAATCTGGTCAGCGGATTCCAGCGCCCGGATTCGGGGATTGTCCGCGTCGGCGGCCGCGAAATCACGGGCCAGCCGGCACACGACGTCGCGCGGGCCGGTCTTGCCCGCACCTTTCAAACCGCGCAACCCTTTGCAGGGTTGAGCGTGCTGGACAACGTCCGCCTTGGGCTGCTGCGCGGCTCTTGGCGCGGCGAGGCGCCGGCGAACCTGGCGCGCGCGCTATTGTCGCTCGTCGGCTATTCCGGATCGCAAACCGCGCTCGCCGCCACACTGCCACATGTCGATCGCCGGCTTGTCGAGATCGCCCGCGCTCTTGGCACCGCGCCCGCCGTGCTTCTTCTGGATGAGCCGGCCGCCGGACTGAACGACGCCGACACGGCGAAGCTGGGCGGTCTGCTGCAACGGCTGGCGCGCGCGGGTCTCGCCGTCGTGCTCGTCGAGCACGACATGTCGCTGGTGATGTCGATCTCCGACGAGATCGTGGTGCTTGATGCCGGCCGCCGCATTGCGGCGGGGCCGCCTGCGGTGGTACGCAACGATCCCGCCGTCAAGGTGGCCTATCTCGGAGCCGAGGTGCCGGCGGGCTCGGCCGCGCCGCGGCCGGCCGGCGCGCCCTTGCTCGAGGTAGGCGCGCTCGGCGCTGGTTATGGGCCGCTTGCGGTACTCGATCAGGTCAGCCTGAAGGTGGGCCGGGGAGAGGTGGTCGCGCTGTTCGGCCCTAACGGCGCCGGCAAATCAACCCTGATGAAAGCCCTGAGCGGGCTGATCCGTCCGGTGACGGGCACCATACATCTTGGCAGCCTTGAGCTTGCCGCGCTTCCAGCCCATCTGGTCGCGCGCGCCGGCTTGATCCTGGTGCCGGAGGGGCGGCAGGTATTTCCGCAATTGACGGTCGCCGAAAATCTTCGTCTTGGCGCGACCCGCCGCGGTGATTTCGTGTCAGCCGAGATCGAAACGATGCTGGTTCGCTTTCCGCGGCTGCGCCCGCGCCTGAACACTGCTGCGGGCCTGCTATCCGGCGGCGAACAACAAATGCTTGCCGTCGCCCGTGGGCTGTTGGCCCGGCCCGAAGTCCTGCTTCTGGACGAACCGTCGCTGGGTCTGGCGCCGACGGTGGTGGCCGAGCTGTTCGAACAGTTTACGCGGCTGCGGGATGAGGGCATGACCTTGCTGATCGTGGATCAGATGGCGGACTATGCGCTGGCCATTGCCGACCGGGGTTATGTGCTCGGCGGTGGCCGGGTGGTGGCGCAAGGCAACGCCGCGGAACTGCGCGGCGCGATGCTCGACGATGCGTATCTTGGGGCGGTTCCTGCGGTGGTGAACTGATGGACCTGATTATTCGCGATGCCCGCATTCTGCGCGAGGGCGGGCTCGTCAGCACCGATATTGCCATTCAAGGTCAAACGATCGCGGCCGTCGCTCCGGCGCTGAAGGCGGATGGGCCGGAACTGAAAGCGGCGGGCTGCCTGGTGATATCAGGCATGATCGAGACGCACATCCACCTCGACAAGACCTGCATCCTCGACCGCTGCCGCATCGAGGAAGGCACCGTCGCCGAGGCCGTCCGGGAAACCGCGGCCGCCAAGCGCGGCTTTACCGTTGAAGACGTTTATGCGCGGGGCAGTCGAACCCTGGAACGCTGCATCACGCAGGGCACGATGCGCATGCGTACCCATGTCGAGCTCGATCCGGGAATTGGAATGATCGGGTTCGAAGCGGTCGACCAGCTCGCGCGCGATTACGCCTGGGCGATCGACGTCGAACTGTGCGTTTTCCCGCAGGAGGGCCTCACCAACAATCCCGGCACCGAAGAACTGCTGATCGAGGGCTTGCGCCGCGGCGCGCGGGCCATCGGCGCCGTCCCTTATTTCGACACCGATCCGCGCGGCCAGATCGATCGAATTTTTGCCTTCGCGCGCGATTTCGACGCCGAAATCGACATGCACCTCGATCTCGCCGAGACCACGGATGGCATGCAGATCGAATATGTCTGCCGCAAGACCGAGGAATTTGGCTGGGGCGGCCGGGTGGCCGTCGGCCACGTGACGCAAATGTCGCTGCTGCCGCCGGCCCGCTTCAACGAGATCGCGACCAGGCTGGCCAGCGCCGGTGTCGCCGTGACGATATTGCCATCGACCGACCTGCACTTGATGGGCCGCAATCACGACCATGCGGTGCCGCGCGGCGTCGTCCCGGCAGAGCCGCTGCGCAAGGCAGGGGTGACCTGTTCGATCTCGACCAACAATGTCTTGAACCCGTTCACGCCGTATGGCGATGGCTCGCTGATCCGGATGGCGAATCTCTATGCGAATGTCTGCCACGTGTCGCGGCCGGATGACCTCGCCGGGTGCCTCGACATGATCACCGGCTCCGCGGCGCGGCTGATGCGCCTCGGCGATTACGGCATCGCGGTCGGAGGACCGGCGGATCTGGTTTGTCTCGATGCGGGCAATCCCACCGATGCGGTCGCGATGCTTGCGCAACCGCTATGGGGCATCAAACGCGGCCGCGCGTCCTTCACCCGGCCTCGTCCGCAACTGCATCGGCGCGGGAGTTAAAGTTCGGTGGCTTCATCCTTCGAGGCGCTTGCTTCGCAAGCTCCTCAGGATGAGGTCTCAGACCCTCATGGTGAGGAGCGCGGCAACGCCGCGCATCTCGAACCACGAGGCCACCGAATGTTATCGGCTATTCCGCCGCCTTGCCGGTCTTCGCGCCAAACATCCGCGTCGGCGCCGGAAAACCGCAAGGTGTGCCGTCGGTGACCTTGACCTGATCCTCCCAGGGAAGCCTGAACGTGCCGGCCACCATGTCCTGCATGAAGGTGTAGGGACAATCCATCGCGCCGCCCTTCACGGCGACGTAACCGCGGTGCCAGAGCTGATAGATGTTGTTCTCGACACCCCAGTGGATTCGTGCCTCGCGCACCAGATCGGGGCGGACCTCCGCGGTGATGATCTCGTCGGGACGTCCCGTTGTGCCATGGGCGAGGGTGCTGCCGTCGAAATTCACGATCATGCCTTCGCCCATCGAGTCGAACGAGCCATCCGATCCGCACATGCAGACGTTCGCGGTCACCATCAGGTTCTGGAATGCGTTGGCCTGATTGGTGAAGCGCCAGCTGTCGCGGATCGGCGCGGTGTAGCCGGCGGTGCGGATCATGATTTCCGCGCCCTTGTAGGCGCATTCCCGCGCCATTTCCGGGAACATGCCGTCGTGGCAGATGATCAGTGCGATCTTGGCGCCCTTGGGGCCCTCGATCACGGGAATTCCAATGTCACCGGGCTCCCACGGCTCGACCGGAATCCACGGGTGTAATTTTCGGTAATAGAGTTTGATCTCGCCGTGATCGTCGATGATCAGGCCTGAATTGTAAGGGTTGCCTTCGGGGTTGTACTCCATGATCGAAAAGCAGCCCCAGATCTTGTTGTCGACGCAGGCCTTCTTGAACGCCGCGACTTCGGGGCCGTCGAGCCGGCACATGATCGCGGGATTGGTGTCCATCGACAGGCCGTGCAGCGAGTATTCCGGGAACACCACGAGATCCATGGTGCCGAGGTTGCGGCGTGCCTTGCCGACCATGTAGACGATCCGGTCGGTCTGCCGGGCGAGGTCGGCCTTGGTGGCAACAACGGGCAGCTGCAGTTGCACGAGCCCGATCACGACGCCTTCGGGCGATTTGTTAAGTCCGCCAAGTCCGTTCATGTATCGCTCCTTGCAGATGAACCCGGGTTCGCGCACCGTTGCGCGAAAAGCCGGACGCAAGCAAACCCGATTTTTGCGAAGATAAAAAGATCATTTTTCAGGCTATGGGGGTGAATGGCCCGGGGCGCGGCTTCGATATCCGGGCAAGGGCAATGGAGCCGGCGCGGCCGAGAGGGATTTCACGGGGAGCCATGACCGCTAGTATGGTTCCCACGAGAATTGTGTGACAAGCATTGACTGTGCGATCAAAGCAAAAGAAAGCAGCCAACGAATGGCAAATTTGTCAAAAAGCTCGGCCGCAAACCTGCGGGTGGCGATTGCCGGACTTGGGCCGATCGGAAAGAAGGTCGCCGAGGCGCTGGATCGGGGCATAGACGGACTGGTTTTGACCGCGGTCTCGGTCCAACACCCCGAAAAGCATCGAGACTGGCTTGGCCATTTGAAAACGCCAGCCGTCATCCTGCCGATCGAAAAGCTTGTCGATGTCGCCGATATCGTGATCGAGTGCGCACCGGCGAAGCTCGTGAGGTCGATCGTTGCGCCCTTCGTCACAAATGGAAAAACCGCGATCGTGCTGAGCGCCGGCGCGCTTCTTGAAAACGAAGACCTGATCGGACTGGCAAAGCAGAACGGCGGACAAATCGTGGTGCCGACCGGCGCCCTGATCGGCCTTGACGCCGTGACCGCGGCGGCTGTCGGAGAGATTCATTCGGTCCGGATGGTCACCCGGAAGCCGGTTCAGGGCCTCGCCGGGGCACCTTATCTTGTCGAGAACAACATCGACATCGAGCAAATCACCGAGCCGCTCAGGATATTCGAGGGCACGGCGCGGGAGGCGGCGAAAGGTTTTCCGGCAAACCTGAACGTGGCAGTCGCGCTGTCGCTCGCCGGGATAGGTCCTGACCGGACCAGACTGGAGATCTGGGCCGATCCCGCGCTGACGCGCAACGTGCACCGGGTCGAGGTGGAATCCGACTCTGCGCGTTTTTCGATGTCGATCGAGAATATCCCGTCGGAAAATCCAAAGACGGGGCGCATCACCGCGCTTTCCGTCATCGCGTTTCTTCGCAAACAGCGTGCGCCTCTGCGCGTCGGGACCTGAGCGCCAGAGCGGCCTACTTGGTGCCGTAGGCCCGGTCGCCGGCGTCGCCGAGACCGGGCAGAATATAGGCGTTTTCGTCGAGCCCGTCGTCGACCGCGGCGAGCCAGATCGGGACATCAGGGTGAATGCCGCGCATCCGCTCGATGCCTTCCGGCACGCCGATCAGGCAAACCAGTCGAATGTCGTTCGCGCCGCGCTCCTTCAGCCGATCGACCGCCGCGACCGCGGAGTTCGCCGTCGCCAATACCGGAGAAATCACAATCACCAGTCGCTCGTGCAGATCGCTCGGCGCCTTGAAGAAATACTCCACCGCCACGAAGGTCTCCGGTTCGCGGTAGAGGCCGATATGGGCGACCCGCGCGTTCGGCACCAAGTCGAGCATGCCCTCCGCGAAAGTGACGCCCGCCCGCAGCACCGGCGCGAACACCAGCTTCTTGCCCGCGATCTGCGGTGACTTCATGTGTGCGAGCGGGGTTTCGATATCGACGTCGGCCAGCGGGAGATCGCGGGTGATCTCGTAACACAACAGCATCCCGATCTCCTTGAGGAGCTCGCGAAACGACTTGGTTGAAATGTTTTTTTCCCGCAGCAGCGTCAGCTTGTGCTGCACCAGCGGGTGGCTAACGATCGTGACGCCGTCCATTGGTATTATCCCAAAACTCTAGAATACGGTGCCGTCGCTTGTGACTTTCACGGGAGGCGAGGCGTCGGGGCGACGCTCGCGCGCCAGCCGACGGCCTGCGGCCCAGGTGCCACCTTCAAGAACTTTGGCCAGCGGCAGCGAGGTGGCGTCGAGCCCGAGCCGTTGCCGAACACCTTCGGCGACGCGGTCGAGCAGCGCCACCGTCAGCGCGCGCCACTCCACCACCAGCGACGACGCCACCTCGTGCTCGCGCCGCGCATCATCGGCGTCGCGAAACGCGAGCACGCCGCCATCGACGAACAGCCCACCGTTGCGGTATTCCGCAAGGCCCGTCAGGCCGTCGATATCGCTCACGCGGATGCCGGCTGTTTGCAGCGGTTCGATGAGCGAGTAGGCCAGCCATTGCGAGAGCTTGTGCAGCGGCATCAAGCCGCTGGTCGCATCCTTCGTCGTCAGCGCCGGATGCCGCCAGCAGTCGCCGAGCGCGATCCCACCCAATGTCAGCCGCGATGGCCAGATCGGTCCGAGTTGCTGCAAGAGTTCGGAGAGAATCGCAGGCGCGGGCAACTGCCGCTTGTCCGCCAGCATCGCCAGTCGGTCGAACAGGCCGCCGGGTCGCGGGGTGTCGAGGCTGCCGAATATGTCGGGCTTCAAGGCCACCAGGGCGCCGAGCCGGCGCAACAAATCAACGCGGCCTTCAAGGCCAACCAGCGGATTGCTATCGGAGACCTGCAAGCCGCGCTCAAGATCGGCGACGGACAGAGTTGCAAGGACATTGGCGTCGACTCGCAAGGGTTGAAGCGGATTGGCCGAGAAGGCGCCGCTTTCGAACATGGCGAGGCTGGCCAGTCCTAATCCTTCCGAGCGGCCGATGGCCAATCCCGTTTTTGGATCGTGATAGCGCCATGATGGGCCGGCGCCGGCATCCAGGAAGACGCTGACGATCGCCAGGTCGAATTCGGCCCGCGCGCGCGCCGCAGGATCGGGCCATCGGGTTTGGCCAGCGATATCGGCCCAGCGGTTGTCATTGCCAGCGACGAAGTGCCGCCACCGCGAATGAAAGGGTATATCGAGCGAGGGGTAGGCCTTGCGTGTGGTTTCCAGCACCAGGTCGACCGCGCCGTCCATGCGGTCGAGATGGATGCGGAAATTTGGCAGCTTGTCCTCAAGGCCGATCGCCAGCATGCGGTGCGCGCGCTCGCGAACCGCCTTGGCATTCAACAACGACAGCGCGGCCGACGTCTCGGGATTTGCCACGGACACGGCGGCCCTCTCTCAATAATTTTCAAGCGGGCGGCCGACCGAATTGATCAAGTCCTGCGGCTGTGGCGGCTCGGGGCTGTAGTAGCCGGCGGCCTTCTTGGCCGCGATTTCCACATGCGCGTCGGGCGGGACGAGATCGTCGGGGATCGGTACGCGTTCGACGATCTCGATGCCCTGGCTGGTCAGCGCATCATGCTTCATGTCGCTCATGGAAACGAAACGATCGATGCGCTTCAGGCCGAGCCAGTGGATGACGTCCGGCATCAATTGCTGGAATCGCGCATCTTGCACGCCGGCGACACATTCGGTGCGCTCGAAATACTGGGCCGCGGCATCGCCGCCTTCCTGGCGCTTGCGCGCATTGTAGACCAGGAATTTGGTGACTTCGCCGAGCGCGCGGCCTTCCTTGCGATTGTAGACGATGATGCCCAACCCGCCGGTTTGGCCGGCGCGCGCGCACTCCTCGATGCCGTGAAGCAGGTACGGACGGCAGGTGCAGATGTCGGAGCCAAACACGTCGGAGCCGTTGCACTCGTCGTGCACGCGGCAGGTGATCTTGGTGCGGTGATCCGGCAGCTTGGCAACGTCGCCAAACAGATATGCCGTCATGCCGCCGATCGGCGGCAGGAAGACCTGCAGGTCGGGGCGCGTCACCAGCTCCGGAAACATTCCCGCGGTCTGTTCGAACAGTTGACGGCGCAGATTGTTTTCGGTGGTCGCAAAGCGCTGCGCGAGGCCTGGCAGATACCATACCGGGTCGATCGCGATCTTGACCACGGAGACGCTGCCGCTCTCGTGCACGACCTCGCCATCCTGCTTGAGCCGGCCGGCTTCGATCGCCGCCCTCAGTTCGGGCAGGTCGAGGCGGGCGCGGGTGATCGCGATGCTTGGGCGGATATCGATGCCTTCGGCGATCTCGGTTGCAAAGTTTTCCGCGGCGAGATGTCCGAAGGGATCGAGCGAGACGATGCGCTGCGGGTCGGTCCATTGCGGGAACGGCCCGATGGTTTCGGCCGGGTGGGTGTTGGTCAGATCCGGCCGCCGGATCGGATCCAGCGCGCCCGACGAGACTGCTAGCGCGCGGTAGACCGAATAGGAGCCGCCATGGGAGCCGATCACGTTGCGATCCTGCGGGCGGGATACCGTGCCAATCACAGGTCCGCGTTCGCGCGCGCTGGCTGCTCCCCAGTGGATCGGGAAGGTGAGTTTGGCGCCCGGTGCCGGGTGCGAGGTAATCCGGATATGGTCAACCCGGTTCGAACGAGTCATCGCCATGTATCCTTACGTCAGGGACCCTTAAACGGCGACGGCCCGCCTAAGCAGACGGGCCTGGTCACCTACACTGAAAATTAACTGCACGGCCGCGAGGCCGAGCACCAGAGTATAGCGACATCGCGACCAAACACAACGGCGATTCCCGTCCGACCTTTGCTGGGATGCCTTGGCCGTTAACCTCTTCGAGTGCGCGGCTTGACCGGGACGGGCAGAAATCGGCTGCGTATCGCCAAGATTTGATCGATGGATTACATTGTGCGGTGCGCTCAGCGCGGAGCTGGGCCGACGACGTTGGATCGTCTTGTTGCAGCGCCCGCTAGATAGGGGATTTTCGACTTGGATTTCCGCCAATTGCGTTACGCGCTTTCGGTCTACAAGGAGCGCAGCTTTACCAAGGCCGCGAAGCGACTCAATATTTCGCAATCAGCCGTCAGCGAGCAGGTAAAGCTGCTCGAGGAAGAGATCGGCTTTGAGCTGTTTCGCCGCACGTCCGGCGGCGTCGAATCCACCGACCGCGGTCGCACCTTCCTGTACGAGTCCGAACGGGTGATGGGCGATCTGCTCAGTCTCTCCGATACCGCCCGAAGATTGCGCGGCGCGTTGTCCGACACGCTTACGATCGGCATGGGGTCGGGCATGGCCCAGATCTTCATTCCGCGGATGTTCGCCGATCTCAAATCCGATCTTCCCGGTGTGCGGCTGGATATCCTGACGGCGCCGACCAAGAATATCTTCAACGAACTTCACGAGGAACGGATCGACGCCGGTATCGCGATTGAATCCGATCCCGATCGATTGCCCTCGGGATTGATATTTGATCGCCTGATCGACGTCGAGATGGCGTTGATCACCCATCCAAAGCATGCGTTGACGCGCTCAAAACAGCCTGTCGATATCGGACGCCTGCTCGCCGAGCCTTTCATCATGAGCGAGCTGACCGTTGGATATGGCCAGGTGGTCTTCACGCTGTTCACTGATCTCGGAATCCGGCCCAATATTCTGGCAGTGGTGGACAATATTGAGACCATCAAGATGATCGTGCAATCGGGCGGCGGAATCGCCATCGTGCCGCGTGCCTGCGCGGAAAACGAGGTCGCTCTCGGATTGTTGAAGGCCTTCTCGATCGCGCCGGCGCGCAATGTCGCGTTCAGCCTGTTTCGTCGGCGTGAGCCGTTGTCCCGGCGCAAGGAGGCTGCGTTGCTGAAGTTGCGCGAGATGCTGAAAGCCTAGGCATTTGCTGGATTTGCTAGATCGGATTTTCCGATAACGCCATCGATAATCGGCTTTTGACTTGGGTCGAGTGTCCGACCCATGCTGCTAAGGTGCGGTGGCGCTGGCTGACACGCGCACGCTCCCGTTTTGTCGATGGTACCAAAGAATGTCATCTCGATTCACCGCCGCGCGCTATCGCATCGGCATCGACACCGGTGGAACATTCACCGACATCGTGTCGGTCGACACGCAATCCGGTGTGACACAAGTGACCAAGGTTGCCAGCACGCCGGCCAATCCGGCGATCGGTTTGCTGCGCGGGATCAACGAAATTCTCGCCGCTGCCGGCGCGACCACCAATGATGTGGCCGGCCTTGCCCACGGCACCACGGTAGCGACCAACGCCTTGCTGCAGGGTGAGATCAATTCGCTGGGTCTGATCGTCAATGCCGGCTTCCGGCACATCCTCGAGATCGCCCGGCAATCGGTGCCGGAAGGCTATGGAAATTCCTATTTCTGGGTCAAGCCCGATCGCATCGTGCCCTTGCAATTCGTCCGCGAAGTCGGCGGCCGGCTGGATTTTCGCGGTAACGAATTGCGGCCGCTCGACGAGACCGGCGTGCGCGAGGCGGCACGGTACTTTCGGGCCCACGGCATTCGCGCCATCGGTATCTGCCTGTTGCATTCCTACGCCAACGATACGCACGAGCGCCGCGTCGCCGAAATTATGGCCGAGGAATATCCGGACGCGACGTTGTCGTTGTCGTGCGTGGTATTGCCCGAGTATCGCGAATACGAGCGGGCGGTGACCACGCTGGTGGACGCCTTCGTCAAGCCGCATATGGAACGTTATCTCAAACGGGTACATCAGGAGCTCGGCTCAGGCCTTCAGGACAAGCCGTTTCTGGTCATGCAGTCGAGTGGGGGCGTGGCCAGCGCCGATCAGGTGGTGCGCAAACCGATCACCACGGCGCTCTCAGGCCCGGCAGCCGGTGCGCTTGGAAGCGCCGTCATTGCCGAGATCGCGGGCTTCCCCGATCTGGTGACCCTGGACGCCGGCGGTACCTCGACGGACCTTTGCCTGATCGAGGGCGGCAAGCCGCACGTCACCAACGGCGGATCGGTCGGTCCGTTTCCGGTGCGCATACCGATGATCGATATCGAGACCATCGGCACCGGCGGCGGCTCGATCGCCTGGATCAGCCGCGAGGGTCATCTCAAGGTTGGTCCACGCAGCGCCGGCGCCGAACCTGGACCGATGTGTTATCCGAACGGCGGCAATGAGCCGACCATCACCGACGCCAATCTGGTGTTGGGGCGGATTCCGCCGTCGCTGATCGGCGGCGGTATCGCGCTCGATGTCGAGCGCGCCAGGGCAGGCATCGCCGCACTGGCGGCAAGGTTGCCCGGCGGCATGAGCATCGAGCAGCTCGCCAGCGGCATCATCGAGATCGCGAACTGGAGTCAGGCTAACGCGATCAGGCAAATGACGATCCAGCGCGGCATCGATCCGCGCGCGTTCGCATTGCTGTCGTTTGGCGGCGCGGGCCCGGCTCAATCCGCCGCAGTGATGGAGCTGTTGGCGATGAAGGCCTGCATCGTGCCGCCGAATCCCGGCAATCTCTCGGCTTTCGGCCTGCTCGCGGTGGACTGGCGCACCGATCACATCATTACCAAAGTGATGCACGAGGATGCGGTTGATCTCGCCGATGTCGCTGCGCGATATGCGGCACTGGAGCGCGACGCCATTGCAACGCTCGAGCGCGACGGTATCGAGGCCTCGCGCATCAGGCTGGTCCGCGAAGCCGATATTCGCTATGCGGGCCAGTCGATGGAGGTGCGCGTCACCGCACCTGGCGGCGCGGTGGATGTGTCATTCCTTGCCGGATTGATCGGCGCCTTCAATGCGGCCCACCGCAGGACCTTTGGCTATGATTACGCCGGCCAGCAGAAGATCGAGCTGGTGAACCTCTGCGTTTCCGGCTTCGGCCTGATCGAGCGGCCGCAGATGCCGAGGCTTGCCGGGCGTCCGGCCAATGCCGCATCCAGGGCCAGCCGGGCAGTTTATTTTGGCACGGGTTTTCGGGATACGCCGGTCTTTGATCGCGCCTTGCTGCCGCCGGCCAGCCGGATCAATGGACCAGCCGTGATCGAGGAATTCGGTTCGACGACGGTGGTGTTTCCCGGTCAATCCGTCGAGGTCGATCCGCACGGCATTCTCGTCATTCGCTCCGTATCGCCGCAGGAGGCGCCACGATGAACATGCATCCCGCGTCGCATCCGTGGCCGACCGCGCCCTCGCGCGAAACCGCGTCGGTCGACCCGATCGTGCTGCAAATCGTCGAGGGAACCCTCAACTCGATCGAGGCCGAAATCGAATTCGCCATCGAGCGCACGGCGCGCAGTCCGATGATCCGCGAAGCCCATGATTTCCGGGTCGGGCTGTTTGACCGCTACTGCCGCAAACTGACGGGACGCTCCTATTCGGCGATGCCGAACGGCGTGGTGCGGGATTTCGCGCCCGAGACCATGAAGCCCGGCGACGTATTCCTGATGAACGATACCTATCTGACGGAAGGCTCGATCGGGCACTTGCCCGATCTGTGCAGCACCGTGCCGGTATTTCACGATGGCGAGGTGGTCGCCTATATCCAGGCGTTCGGTCATCACGATGATGTCGGCGGCAGGGTCCCCGGCTCGATGCCGGGTACCGCGGCCACCGTGTTCGAGGAAGGCATCGCCATTCCGCCGGTGAAGATCTACAGCGAAGGCGTGCGAAACGACGCGGTCTTCACCATTGTCCGCCGCAATACAAGGGTGCCGGAGATGCTGTCGGCCGATCTCGATAGCGAGATCCAGGCCTGCCTGATGGGCGCGCGGCGGATGAGTGGATTGTTCGAGCGCTTCGGCAGGGAGCAGGTCGAGGCCTGCTTTCAGGCGATCCTCGACAAGTGCCGTGACATCTATCGCAATGAGCTGCTCGCAAAGATCGCCGATGGCGAATATTCTTGGGAAGATTACGTCGAGCACGACGGTATTACCGATCCGAAGCTGCACAAGATCGCGCTGAAGATGACCAAGAAGGGCGGCAAGATCACGCTCGACTTCAACGGCACCGATCCGCAATCGAGCGGTCCGATCAACTGGCCGGCGGACTATGCCGACGGCGCGTTTCTGATCAAATGGATCGCGCCGATCCTGCGCAATCTTGCCGACACGCCCGAACGCGCCGCCGAAATCCACGTCAACGAAGGCGTTTGCGACGTCTTCGAGGTGATCTTTCCTCCAAAGGGCACGCTGATCACGCCGGAATGGCCGGCCGCGACCAATGCGCGGTCCTTCGTGCTGTTGCGCTGTCTGGGTCTTCTGGCCGGTGTGGTCGCGCAGGCGGTCGACGGCCGCATGCCGGCCGATCAGGAGACTATCCGCTATACCGGCTTTTTCGGCACCGATCTCGAAGGCAAAACGTTCTTGTCGCGCGAGGTGCTCGGCGGCGGTTCCGGCGGCCGCTATTATGCCGACGGCAACGACGCGATTCATATTGTGCCGGATTCGCGCAACCAGCCGGCGGAATTTACCGAGACAAAATTTCCGTTGCTGGTGGAAAAGCTTGCGCTGCGAACCGATTCCGGAGGCGCGGGCCTGCGCCGTGGCGGGCAGGGTTATGAAAAGCATTATCGTGCGCTGGTCGATTGCCGCACCATCGTGACCGCCGACCGGGTGCGGCTCGGTTGCTACGGCTTGAACGGCGGCAAGGCCGGCCAGCCATTTTGCGTGACGGTGGACGCGGAAGGCGAGGGTTACGACCTTGGCGGTCTTGTCGATGGCGAACCGGTCCTGAAAGGGCAGGTCGTTCGCGTCGTGACGACCGGCGGCGGTGGCTGGGGTGATCCGCTGCAACGTGAACTGGAGCTGGTGCTGCGCGACGTCATCGAGGGCAGGGTCTCGCTCGCGAGCGCCAGGGCAGATTACGGCGTGGTGTTCGGGCAGGGGACCGTGGGCGAGCGGCCCGTCATCGACGAGATCGCGACCAAGGCGCTGCGGGCCGGGTCGGGGAAGGCGGGAAACATACCGCCTGCCATGATCGACCGCGGTGAAGGTTATGAAAAGATGCTGCGCGGCGAGCACCGGCCGCGGATGCGATGAACGATAGTTGAAACCAAGGCAGCGCGGAGTTTCCCGGGAATGGCGATTGAAGTTGCGAAGGTCGAACTGAAAACCGTTCAGGATGCGAGCGGCCTTGAGGGATTGATCGCGGCCGGCAAGTTCGGCGCCGACGAGGTCATCGCGGTGATCGGCAAGACCGAAGGCAATGGCGGGGTCAACGATTTCACCCGCATTCTGGCCGACCAGGCGTTTCGGCGCGTGCTGCTCAAGCTCGGCACGCGCTCCGAAGCCGAGATCCACAACGTGCCGATGGTTTGGTCGGGCGGCTGTGATGGTGTCATCACGCCTCACGCCACGATCTTCGCGCGCAACAGCAAGACCGGACCCGCCGACAAGTCGCGGCTGGTGATCGGAACGGCGCTGAGCGCGGAACTGCTGCCCGAAGACATCGGACGTCCTGCGATGGTTCAGAAGGTCGCCGACGCCGTCAAGGCGGCGATGAAGGATGCCGGGATTACCGATCCGAAGGATGTGCATTACGTCCAGACCAAGACGCCGCTGCTGACCATCGAGTCGGTCCGCGATGCGGAAAAGCGTCACCAGACGCTGGCTTGCGAGGTCCACGATTCCATGGGCGTTTCCAACGGCACCACCGCGCTCGGCATCGCCGTGGCGCTGGGCGAGCTGCCGATGCCCAGGGCCGAGCAGATCTGCAAGGATCTCGACCTGTACTCTTCGGTGGCGTCTTGTTCCTCCGGCGTGGAACTGACCCAGGCGCAGATCGTGCTGCTCGGCAACAAGGCCGGCGCCGGCGGGCGCTACCGCATCGGCCATTCCGTCATGCGCGACGCGCTCGATATCGACGGGATCTACGATTCAATTCGCGACGCCGGTATTCAGTTGCCTGAAAGACCGCGGTCGGAAGACCTCAAGGGGCGTGTCGTCAATTGCTTCATGAAATGCGAGGCTGACCGTACGGGCATGTTGCGCGGACGGCGGCAGATCATGCTCGACGATTCCGACGTCCATCACCACCGGCACTCCAAGGCAGCGGTCGGCGGCGTGGCAGCGGCGGCGATCGGTGATCCCGCCGTGTTCGTGTCGGTCGATGCCATGCATCAGGGCCCTCATGGCGGCGGTCCGGTGATCGCGATTGTCGAGCTGGACGAATAGAAACCGGCACGTTCCTTGCTCGAATGTGGACGCAGGCCGGCCCTCTCGCCGGGAGGCTGCCATAGCGTGGACGACAGGAGCGCATCAATGAAGCCGCTGAATCTCGGGATATGCGTAATGGCCGCACTGGCCCTGGGCGCCATCGCGACGGGTCGGGCGGTCGCGCAGGACAAGGTGTCGGTCGGGGTATTTCCGATCAGCTCGTCGCTGCCTTATTTCGTGGCCCTGGAGCGCGGGTTCTTTAAAGAACAGAACATCGCGCCGGAAATGACCAGGCTGATGGGTGGTCCGCCGAACGTCGCGGCGATGATGACCAACCAGATCGAGGTTTCGGCGGTTCTGGTGACGCTCGAGGGGTTAAACGCCGATGTGAAGAAGCCCGGCGTGGCGATGTATATCGCCATGCACAGCCAGACTAAAGTCTGGAAGATGGAGCAATTCGTGGTCCGCAATGGCTTCAAGGCGGAAACGATCGCCGATCTGAAAGGCGCCAGGCTGATGTCGGCGCCGGGACCGGCCAACGTCAACACTGCCAAGGCCATTCTGGCCAAGAACGGACTGAAGGAGGGTGATTACACCATCGACCAACTCGACATGGGGCAACACGTCAACGCCATGACGGCGGGGACATTCGATGGCGGATATACGCTTGAGCCCAGCGCCTCGATGATGATCAAGGCCGGGGTCGCGCGGTCGCTCGAGGCCGGGCTGATCGCCAAATATATCCTCGGCGATGAGGCCGCGGATGCCTATGCGGCGGGCTGTGCGATGACCAGCGAATTCATCCAGAAGCGGCCCGAAGTCGCCAGGCATTTCGCCGCGGCATGGAGCAAGGCGATCGATTTCATCAACAAGAACCCGGATGAGGCGCGCAAATACCTCGCCAAGAACACGTTCACGCCCGACAACGTCGTCGATATGGTGCCGATGCTCGGATATGTCATGGTCGGCGACATGACTCCGAAGCAGATCGCAGACTTGCAGAAGTTTGCCGACTTCGGAAATTCGATCGGAGTGGTTCCTGAAAAGCTGGACGTTACCAAAGTCCTGCAGAAGCTCTGAGGCGCCGGTGGCCGGAGCACAGCCCGCCGCGAGCATCGAATTGACAGACAATGCCCGCGAAGCCGCGCGGCGCACGGCTCCCCACGTCACCATCCGCGGGCTGACCAAGCGATTCTCCGACGCCACCATCTACGACAATTTCGACTTCGATATCCCGCGCGGCAAGCTGATGTCGGTGTTCGGTCCCAATGGCTGCGGCAAGAGTACGCTGATCAACATGATCGCGGGGCTGTTTCCGGTCGATGCCGGAGAAATCCTGTTCGACGGACAGCCGCTCAGCCAGATCAAGTTCGGCTATGTGTTCCAGAATTATCGCGAAGCGATGTTTCCCTGGCTGCGCGCCTTCGACAATATCGCCTATCCCCTCAGGGTGATGGGGGTGCCGAAGGCCGAGCGCATCACCCGCGTGGAGAAGATCGTCGCCGGCCTCAATGTCAAGATCGACCTCAATCTATACCCCTACCAGATGTCCGGCGGTCAGCAGCAGCTGGTCTCGATCATGCGGGCGCTGATCGTCGAACCCGAAATCCTGTTTCTCGACGAACCATTTTCCGCGCTGGATTATGAAATGACGCTGTTCATGCGCGAGCAGCTGCAGCGCATCTTTGTAGAGACGTCCACGACGACGGTCCTGGTTTCGCACGATCTGGAAGAGGCGGTGTACCTTTCGGATCGGATCCTGCTGCTGTCGCGCCATCCCGCGCGCGCCGTCGAATTCGTCCATTACGACGCGCCACGGCCGCGAACCCCCGGGACGATGTCGGAGGCCGACTTCATCAGCACCAAGGCGCACTGTCTCGAAATATTCCAGCGCGAGGTTCGCAAGGGATGAGGCGACCATGAAACGTTTGCAGGGATTGCTTCCATTTGTCGGCGTCGCGGTGCTGCTCGCGGTCTGGTCGCTGACGGTCTGGGCGCGGGTGGTTGATCCCGTTTTGCTGCCGTCGCCAATCGCGACATTCCGCGCGATGTGGATCGGGATGACCAGCGGCAAGCTGGGCGTCGATTTCCTCAAGACCGTTGAGCGCACGGTCTACTCAACGGCGATTGCCGCGGTCATCGCGATCCCGCTCGGTATTTTGCTGGGATCGTCGGAAAAGGTCTATCGCTCCGTTGAATTCCTGATCGATTTCTTCCGCTCGACGCCGGCTTCGGCGATGTTTCCGCTGTTTCTGGTGCTGTTCGGCGTCGGCGACCGCACCAAGATTTCGGTGGCCGCTTTCGGCGCGGCGCTGGTGATTCTGTTCAATGTCGCCTACGGCGTGATGAACGCGCGCAAGACGCGAATTTTGGCGGCGCGGGTGATGGGCGCATCCCGCCTCAGGGTGCTCTGGGACGTGATGCTGCTGGAATCGCTGCCGCAGACCTTTGTAGGCCTGCGCAACGGCGTGTCGCTGGCACTGGTGATCGTGGTGGTTGCCGAGATGTTCATCGGCTCGACCGATGGACTTGGCCAGCGCGTGTTCGAGGCGCAGCAGCTATTCGACATGCCCGACATGTATGCGGCGATCTTCGCTGCCGGCGCGCTCGGCTATGGTCTTAATCTCCTGTTCCTCACGATCGAGCGTCGCTTCGTGCACTGGTCAGGCAAGTAACGGAAAACCGATATGACCAAAAATCTGAGCCGCAAGACCGCCGTCGAACTGGCGTCGATGGTTGCTGCCAAGGCGGTGAGCCCGGTCGAGGTGCTTGACGCCCATCTCGCGACCATTGCGCGCGTGAACCCGAAGCTCAATGCCATCGTGACGCTGGTGGCCGATGCCGCGCGCGCGTTGGCAAGGGACGCTGAAGCGGCCGTGATGCGCGGGGATGCGTTGGGCGCGCTGCACGGATTGCCGGTCGCGATCAAGGACGTGACGCCGACGGCGGGCATCCGCACCACCTACGGCTCGCCGCTGTTCAGCGACAATGTGCCGACCGAGGATGCCGAAGCGGTACGGCGCCTGAAGGCGGCCGGCGCCATTGTGCTCGGCAAGACCAACACGCCCGAGTTTGCCGCCGGCGCCAATACCTTCAACGACGTGTTCGGGGTAACCCGAAATCCCTGGAACCCGGCATTGAGCCCCGCGGGGTCTTCCGGGGGATCGGCGGTCGCGGTGGCGACTGGGATGGTGCCGTTGGCGCAAGGCACGGATTTCGGCTGTTCGATCCGCATGCCGGCGTCGTTCTGCGGAATCGTCGGCATCCGGCCGACCCCGGGATTGACGCCGAACTGGCCGATGCCGTTGGCCTGGGACCCCGGCCAGGTTCACGGTCCCTTGGCACGCACGGCGGAGGATGCCGCGCTGATGCTGGATGCGATGGTCGGCTTCAGCCGCGCATCGCCGATTTCGGTCGCGCCGCCCTGGGCCAGCGCCCGGGCGATCGTGGCGAGGGCCCATGACGTGAAGGGCCTGCGCATTGCTTATGTCTCCGATATCGCGGGCATCGGCGTCGAACCGGAGATCGACGACATCTGCCGGAAAGCCGCGATGTCGCTGCGCGATGCCGGCGCGACGGTGGACGAGATCGCGTTCGACATCTCTGACGGCAAGTCGCCTTATCAGGCGTGGCGCGGGCTTTGGATGGTCGGGCAGCAGTTCGCCAATCTGGAACATCTCGAAGAATTCGGCGCCAATTTGAAGGGCAACGTCAAGGCGGGCCTCAAGGTGACCCCGCTGGATTTTGCGGCGTCCGAGCAGAAGCGTGCGCAGTTGTTTCAGCGTTTCGCGGAATTCTTCGAACGATATGATCTGTTGATCACGCCGCAGTCGCCGGTAAAGCAGTTTCCGGTGGAGATGAATTTTCCGACGCTGGTCAACGGCAAGAAGCTCGACAATTACACCGACTGGATCGCCGGCTCGTTCCTGATCACGCTGATGAGCCTGCCCGGCGGAAGCGTGCCGGCCGGCCAGACCGCCGATGGATTGCCGGTTGGAATCCAGGTCGTCGGCCCACGTTTCGAGGAACCGTTGATTCTGTCCGTCATGAAGATCGTGCAGCAGCTCCACCCCGTGGGCTGGCCGCCTCATGCCTGAGCTGCGGCGATGCGTGCCGCGAAACCGGCAAGCGAGGTTGGCGGACGTCCGAGCAGCCAGCCGAGCACATTGCAATTGCCCTTGAGGCCGTCGCGCGCGTAGGCGCGAAACATTTTTGTCAGCGTCTCGCGCGAATGGTCGTCCATGCCGGCTGCGCGGGCGCGATGGTCCCAGCTTTCGTTGGCCTCGGCTTCGGCGCAGACGGGCTTCTTCAGTGCCTTGCCGAAGGTTTCCGCGATCTCGATCTGGCTGAGCGGCGGCGTGCCGACCAGTTCGTAGGTGGCGCCGGAATGGCCGGCGTTGGTCAGGACGATGGCCGCTACGTCCGCAACATCATCGAGGTCGACAAGACTGAGCCGGGTTTCGATCGGATAGGGCACGCGATAGATGCCGTCTTTGACCATGCGATCCCATTCGGCGAGGCAGTTCTGCATGTAGGCGGTGGGTTGCAGGATGGTGATGTCGAGCGGGGAGGTGAACAGCATCTCCTCGACCCGCAGCTTGCTCCAGTGATGCGGCATTGCCTCGATCTGCGGATGCAGGACGGAATGATAGACCAATCGGGGCACGCCGGAACGGGCAGCGCTATCGACGAGCGCCTTCGCAAAGGAGACTTCGTGCGGACTGACGTTCGGGCAGATGTGATAGATCGCTTCCGTTCCCCGTGTCGCCTGGGACAACGCTTGCGGGTCGTCCATCTCACCCGTGACGGTTTCACGAACACCGAGGGCTTTCAGGGCGACCTCATGCACGGGATTTCGGACGAAGGCGCGCACCGGCGCGCCGCGGGCGACCAGCGCCTTGATAATCGCCTTGCCGGTCTTGCCACCCGCACCGGTGATGAGGATCATCTGTGTGGCATCCTGAGGATTGCTAGCCCGGCGCGTTGCGGGTCAGTTCAAACAGCCGGCTCGGGCTGAGCGGAATCTCCAGCAATTCGACGCCACGGCGCTCCAGATCGAGCGCGTCCTCGATCGCCTGCGCGAACAGCGGTCCGACCGGAATCGCCCCCGCTTCGCCCGCTCCCTTGATGCCCATCGGGTTGAGCGGCGACTTCGTCACGGTGTGGCCAAGTTCCACCCGCGGCACTTCGAGTGCGGTCGGCAGCAGGTAATCCGCCAGCGAAGCGTTCAGGAGCTGGCCCTGGTCGTCGAACACCAGTTTTTCGTAAAACGCGTTGCCGATTCCCTGCGCCACGCCGCCATGGATCTGGCCCGCGAGGATCATCGGGTTGATCACGGTGCCGCAATCATGCACCACGACATATTTCAGGATCTTTAGATCGAAGGTCCGCGGGTCCATTTCCACGATCATGGCGTGGACGCCATTCGCCGTCGCGCCCATCGGCGGTCCGAAATACTGCGTCGATTCCAGTCCCGGTTCGGTGCCCGGCTGGACCGCCCCGCGCATCGGGTTGGCGCGGCCTGCGAGATCGCCAAGGCGAACGAATTTTTCGGGAATTCCGACGATCGAAACCTTGCCGTCCTCGAGCACGAGGTCTTCCTCGGCGCATTCGAACAGGTCGCTTGCAAGCTTCAGCGCCTTTTTCCGCACCACCTTTGAGGCTTCGTTGACGGCATTGCCGGCGACCACCGCGCCGCGGCTGGCAAAGGTGCCGGCGCCCCAATAGAACTGATCGGTATCGCCGGTGACGACGTCGACATCGGTGACCGCGACGCCCAACTGATCGGCGGCGATCTGGGCAAAGACGGTGAAGTGGCCTTGTCCCTGGGTGCCGATCCCGGTGGCGATGCTGACTTTGCCGTTCGATTGCACCTGAACCTTGGCCCCTTCATAGGGTCCGATGCCGGTGCCTTCGACGTAACAGGCCACGCCGATGCCAAGATGGCGGCCTTGCCGGCGCGCCGCGGCCTGCTCCTCCCTGAAAGCGTTGTACCCGATCGCCTTCAGCGCCATGTCGAGCACCGGCTCGTAATTGCCGCTGTCATATTCGAGCGGCTGGAAGTCCTGAAAGATGATTTCATTCTTGTAAGGGAACGCATCGGCCGGGATCAGATTCCGCCGCCGGATCTCGGCACGATCGATGTTCAATTCATGCGCGGCGAAGTCGAGCAAGCGCTCCATGACGAATACGCCGTGCTGGCGTCCGGCGCCGCGATAGGGCGTCACCAGCGTCAGATTGGTGAAAACCTGCGTGAAGGTGCTGTCGTAGTTCGGCACGACATAGGGGCCGAGCAGGGTGCACTGGCTGTTGATCGGCACCGTCAGGCCGTAGGGATCGTAGGCCCCGCCATCGTGCAGGAACACGTCCTTGATGCCGAGGATCCGGCCATCGCGCGTCAGCGCCATTTCGGCATCATGGATCTGTCCGCGCTCATGGGTGGTGGCGAAGAAGTGCTCGAGCCGGTCCTCGATCCATTTGATCGGCCGGTTCAGCTTCATCGACACCCAGGGCAGCAGCACCTCCTCGGGATAGAACATCATGATCTTCGGCCCGAAGCCGCCGCCGACGAAGGGCGCGATCACGCGAACCTGCCGTTCGCTCAGTCCCAGCATGCCGGCAAGGCCGTTGCGGATGAACACCGGCGCCTGGGTGGTGTCCCATATCGTCATCTGGTTGGCGCGCTTATCCCACTGTGCGACGACGCCGCGGGTTTCGATCGGCGATGAAATGCCGTGCTCATAGCGGAACTGGCGCTTGATGATGTGATCGGCCTTTGCCGCCGCGGTGGCATAATTGCCCTTGGTTTGGCGGACATGGGCTGACACGTTGGAATCCAAATCCTCGTGCACCAGCGCCGATCCGGCTTTCAGCCCTTGTTCGATATCGACCACGGCCGGCAGCTGCTCGAGCTCGATGTCGATATCGTCGAGCGCGTCCTCGGCGATATAGCGGCTTTCCGCGATCACGATGACTAGGGGCTCGCCGACATGGCGGACCTTGTTCTTGGCGAGCGGGACCTGGGTGCGCTGGTTGAAGACGATACCGGCTATCGGGGGAGGGGGCACCAGCAGGGGGCCGGGCTTCCAGTAGTCGCCGAGGTCGTCGGCGACGTAGGCGGCGACCACGCCGGGCCGCCGCAGCGCCCGCGAGACATCGATCTTGCGAATTCGCGCATGCGCGACCTGGCTGCGCAGAAACGCCGCGTGCAACATCCCCGGCAGCTCGACGTCGTCGATGAACAGCGCCTGGCCGGTGAGAAGCCGGCGGTCCTCGTTGCGCTTGATTGGCTCTCCGAACGTGCGGGTGGACATGAGGTTAGCCCCGCATCCGCTTCGCCGCCGCCATCACGGCATCGACGATGTTCTGATAGCCGGTGCAGCGGCACAGGTTTCCCGAGAGTGCCTCCCGGACCTCCTCTTCGCTGGGTGAGCGGTTTTCCTCGAGAAATGCCGTCATGGTCATGAGAATGCCGGGCGTACAGTAGCCGCATTGCAGGCCGTGATGATCGTGCATCGCCTGCTGCAGCGGGTGATATTCCCCATCCCCGCCCGCAACGCCCTCAACGGTCGAGATTTCGTGTTTCTCGGCTTGCACGGCGAACATCAGGCATGAGCGCACCGGCTGGCCGTCGAGCAGGACGGTGCAAGCGCCGCACACGCCGTGCTCGCAGCCGACATGGGTACCGGCGAGGCCCAGATCGTGGCGAAGGAAGTCGCTCAGCAGCATGCGCGATTCGACGCGGCGCTGGTATCGCACGCCATTCACAGAGATCGTAATTTCGTGGTCGTCAATGTCCATGGCGCGCCCGCTGATAAGCCGTCTGCAGGGCCCGCTCGGTGAGCACGCCGGCAATATGGCGCTGATAATCGGCGGTGGCATGAACGCTGCCGCTCGGGTCTATCATTGCCTGTGCGGCCGCCGCGACGTCGCGAATCGCTTGTTCGGTCGGCGCGTGTCCCCTGAGAATTTCGGCGACCGAACTAGCGTCGGCAGGGGTTTCACCCACCCCGCAAAAGACCAGCCTGACATGGATACATTCATCACGTTCGCCCAACGTCATCGTCGCCGCGACGCCGGCAATGGCAAAGTCGCCGCGACGGCGCGCAATCTCCATGAAGCACGAGCCGGTGCGCGGTTTCGGCGCCGGCAACTCGACCTCCACCAGCATTTCATCGGACTGAAGGTCGGTGGTAAGCCCGCCCACGAAAAAATTCGATGCATCACACCAGCGTTGTTGTTTTGTCGACTGAACGTGGAATCTGGCACCGAGCGCGACGGCGACCGCCGGGAGTTCCGACGCCGGATCGGCATGCGACAAATTTCCCCCGATCGTGCCGCGGTTGCGGATTTGCGGATGCGCGATATGCGGCAGCGCTTCGGCGATCAAGGGAAACATGCCGGCGAAGCCTGCATCACGTTCAAGGGTGCGATAGCGGGTCAGCGCACCAACCCGCGCGCCGCCGCCATCGCATGGCCGGGTCGCTCCGAGGCCGTCGATCCGGTTGAGGTCGATGAGGATGGCCGGCCGGGCCAGGCGAAAATTCATCGTCGGGATCAGGCTTTGTCCGCCGGCCAGAAATTTCGCGTCATCGCCGTATTCCGCCTTCAGCGAGAGCGCGTGCTCGAGCGAGGTCGCGGAAATATATCTGAAAGAAGCAGGCTTCATGGCGCTCGCATGCAAGCCATCAGAACGCGATCCTGCGCTGTTGGCGGTCCGCCATCAAAGTATGAGGCGCGTCCCTGCACAAGTCAAAAACCGATCGGTTTTTTCCTATCTGAAAATCCGATAGGGGCATGTTCGGCCCCGATGGTTGTTCTTGCCCATTAATATCTCCGCATGCGCAAACATTGAGCGCGCCATTTGCAGCGGTGTTTGCCAGTATTTGCCGATGACGCTGCAACAGCAGAAAGCATTGAAGCTGGACGATCGGGACGTTACGCTATGGCGAGACGTGCGGGAATCGTATGTTGCTCCGATCGAGCCAGTAGCCATGAACAGCGCAGCGGATGCCAGGGCCGAATTGATTTCTTCGCAGCAGCGCCTGGCGGTGGACGTTCGCAATGTCTCGCTGACGTTTGAAACTGCCGATGGCAAGGTCGATGCGCTGTCGAATGTCAGTCTGCAGATCGCGGACGGCGAATTTGTCTCGTTCATCGGTCCTTCCGGTTGCGGCAAAACAACAATGCTGCGCGTGATCGCCGATCTGCAGCAACCGACATCCGGCACGCTTCTTGTCAACGGCGTGAGCGCGGAGCAGGCGCGGCTGGAGCGCAGATACGGCTACGTGTTTCAGGCGCCCGCGCTGTTTCCGTGGCGCACGATCGAGAAGAACCTGAAGCTGCCACTGGAGATCATGGGTTTTTCCGATAGCGAGCAGCGGCAGCGCGCTGCGCGGTATCTGGCGCTGGTCAACCTCACCGGCTTCGAGCGCAAGTTTCCCTGGCAGTTGTCGGGCGGGATGCAGCAGCGGGTGTCGATCGCCCGCGCGCTGTCGTTCGACCCGGAGCTGCTGTTGATGGACGAGCCGTTCGGCGCACTCGACGAGATTGTCCGCGACCATCTCAATGAGCAGTTGCTGCAATTGTGGGACAAGACCGGAAAGACGGTCCTGTTTGTAACCCACTCGATTCCGGAAGCGGTGTTCCTGTCCACCAAGATCGTGGTGATGTCGCCGCGACCCGGACGCATCATCGATATCATCGACTGCAATTTTCCGCGTGTCCGCACCCTGGAAATTCGTGAGACGCCGGAATTCCTGAAGATCGCGCAGCGGGTGCGCGTTGGCCTTCGGGCGGGGCATTCCTATGACGAGTAGCTCCCTCTCTCTCCCCGTTTCCCGCGCCGGGACGTTGCGGCGCCATCGGCTGGCAGAGCGCTACGCGCCGATCGTAACGATCGTTCTGGCGCTGATCGCGATCTGGTACATCGGGGCCGTCCTGATGAACCTGGCGCTGGTCCGCGACGGGTTTGAGCGGGAGGAGACGCCCTATACGGTGTCGGACTTGATCGAGGGCACCATGAGCGCGGAGCGGCCGTTGCTACCGGCGCCGCACCAGGTGATTACCGCCTTCGTCGATTCGGTTTTCGGTTATGCACCGACCGCGCCGCGCAGCCTGATCTATCATTCCACGGTGACCCTGTCGGCGACGCTGCTCGGCTTCGTGCTGGGCGCGCTATTGGGCATCGCCCTGGCGCTGATGATCGTGCACAGCCGCGTGCTGGAAAAAAGCCTGCTGCCGTGGATCATCTGCTCGCAGATGGTTCCGATCCTGGCGCTGGCGCCGATCTTCGTCGTGGCGCTAGGCGCGATGGGACTGCAGGGTCTGCTGCCGAAGTCGATCATTTCCGCCTATCTGAGTTTCTTCCCGATCACGATCGGGATGGTGAAGGGTTTCACCGCGCCCGATCCGATGCAGCTTGATTTGATGCGGACATGGTCGGCAACACCACGACAAGTGCTGTCGAAACTGCGCTGGCCATCGGCCGTGCCCTATCTATTCGCCAGTCTGAAGGTCGCGGTTACGATTTCATTGATCGGTGCCATCGTCGCAGAGCTGCCGACGGGTGCCGAAGCCGGGATTGGCGCGCGGCTGCTGGCCGGCTCCTACTACGGCCAGACCATCCAGATATGGTCGGCGCTGCTGGCGGCGGCTATCCTCGCCTCTGGTTTGATCGCTCTGGTGGATCTGACCGAACGCGGCGTCGCGCGACAAATGGGGACACGGTCGTGAACCCAAGCAGGCGCCGGTTGGGCTTTATCCTTGCCGCGGCAGGCATGTTCGCGGCCATGGTCTTGCCGCTCTCAAGCGAGGTCGCGGCGGCCTTGCCGGCGCGGCCGGTGCTGTTGGCGTTCACCCTCGCCGCGGGGCTGCTGTTGGCCATTGCCGCCGGGATCCGCGGATACCGGTCGGTGGTGCCTGGTTTTGCTGGCGTTCTCTGCGGAGCTACGACAACGCTGGCGTTGCTGCGCGATCCCGGCGTTGCCGGCTCCGCCGCGGTGGGCTTCTGGGCGATGGTGCTCGCGGTCTGGCTCGGCGCCGCGCTATGCGTGGTTCAGCTGGCTTCGATGCGCCCGCGCCACAAGGCATCGCGCCGTGTTCTCAGTCTTGCGATTCCGCTGCTGTTTGGCGCGGTGGTCTTCTATCTCTGGGAAGTAATGGTGCGCGGCTTCGGTGTCTCCCCGGTCATCCTGCCGGCGCCGAGCGCGGCGGCGGCGAGGTTCGCCGTGTCCTTGCCGACGCTCGGGCAGGATTTTGTGCAGACCTTTATTCGTGGCGTGCTGATTGGCTACGCCATCGGTTGCGGCGCCGGTCTGCTGGTCGCGATTGTCGCGCAGCGTTTTGCCTTTCTCGGGCGCGGTCTGCTTCCGCTCGGCAATTTCTTCTCGGCATTGCCGCTGGTAGGTGTCGCGCCCATCATGGTGATGTGGTTCGGCTTTGACTGGCCATCGAAGGCCGCCGTCGTCGCGCTCGTGACATTCTTCCCGATGTTGGTGAATACGCTGGCCGGATTGTCCGCGGCCGGGCATATGGAGCGCGATCTGATGCGGTCCTACGGAGCCGACCATCGGCAGACGCTGAAAAAGCTTTATTTGCCAGCGGCACTGCCTTTCATCTTCAACGCCTTGAAGATCAATGCCACGCTGGCATTGATCGGCGCGATCGTGGCCGAATTCTTCGGAACGCCGACGCAGGGCATCGGCTTTCGCATCTCGACGGAGGCGGGGCGAATGGCGATCGACATGGTGTGGGCGGAAATCGCCCTCGCGGCGATCGCGGGAATGGCCTTTTACGGACTTGTCGCGCTCGCCGAGCGCGCGACCACTTTTTGGCATCCATCCTATCGAACCTGACTCGGCGGGTTCTTAAAGCTTCGGAGTATTATCGCATGAAAAAAGTATGGGCACTCGCGACAGGCATGACGATGGGCTTGTCGTTGGCGACCGCGCAAGCGGCGGACACGGTCACCATCCAGCTGAAATGGGTCGCGCAGGCCCAGTTCGCGGGTTACTTCGTGGCCAAGGAAAAGGGCTTCTACAAGGATGCCGGGCTCGACGTCACGATCAAGCCGGGTGGTCCGGACGTCGCGCCGCCACAGGTGATCGCCGGCGGCGGCGCCGACGTGGTGGTTGACTGGATGCCCTCGGCATTGGCATCGCGCGAAAAGGGCGTGCCGCTGGTCAACATCTCGCAGACCTTCAAGAAGTCCGGACTCGAGCTGACCTGCCGCGCCGAAACCGGCATCAAGAAGCCCACCGATTTCAAGGGCAAGACCATCGGTGTCTGGTACGGCGGCAATGAATATCCCTTCTTGTCCTGGATGTCGAAGCTGGGCATCAAGACCGACGGTTCTGCCGGCGGCATCAAGATCATCAAGCAGGGCTTCAATGTCGATCCGCTGCTGCAGAAGCAGGCCGATTGCGTTTCGACGATGACCTACAACGAGTATTGGCAGGTGATCGACGGCGGCTACAAGCCGAGCCAGCTGGTGGTCTTCAAATATGAGGACGAGGGCGTCGCGACCCTGGAAGACGGCCTCTATGTGCTGGAAAAGAACCTCAAGGACCCGGCGTTCGTGGCCAAGATGGCGAAGTTCGTCAAGGCCTCGATGAAGGGCTGGGACTACGCCAAGAACCATGTTGACGAGGCGGTGAAGATCATCCTGGCTGGCGACTCCACCGGTGCAAAAACCGCAAAGGACCAGACGCGGATGATGACGGAAGTCGGCAAGCTGCTTGGCGCCACCGACGGCAAGCTGGACGTCAAGGATTACGACCGAACGGTTGCGACCTTGATGTCAGGCGGATCGGATCCCGTCATCACCAAGAAGCCGGAAGGCGCCTACAGCTTCGCAGTCTATGACGCCATGAAGTAATCAAAACCGAAGTATTGATACCAGGCGGGCGGCCGGCCAAGTCCGGCCGCCCACAGGTCGGCAAGAATCGCTGGCGACAGTTGCGTGGACCTCGTGGAGATCGCCTATCGGGAACGCACTGCCGCAGCGTCGGCGGTGAGTTAGACCGAGCATGCATCCCGATAATCGAAGCAGAACCTATTTTGTCGTCGTAAGCCGGCGTGGGAGCGGCGCAAATCCCTTTGGCTGGGAGATCCAGCGCCGAAAACAGGCCATGGGCGTGAAGGTTTCGGGCGCCGGCTATCGCTCGCACCGGGCGGCCCCGGGAGGCTGGGAACAGCGCGCTGGACAAACTCCTGAACGATCTTTCCAGAGAGGCCGAGACAAACGGCTGACCCGGCGATCGCCGCGTTTGCCGGCGATGGCTAGTTTGCCGGCCGCGCGGGTGTCGGGCCATCCTGCGGTTGCAGCAAAGACAACTCCCCGGTCGGGGTCCATCCGCCGCCCAGTGCCTGAAACAGGCTGCTGGCCGCGAGCAACTTGGTCAGCCGCACCTGCGCCAGCGTGTTCTCGGCGATGAGAAGCGTTTGCTGGGTCTGCAGCACCGTAATGAGATTGACCGTGCCGGCGCGCAACTGGGTTTCGGATACCTCAAAAGCCTTGCGGGAATTGGCCACGGCTTCGATCTGGAGGCGCTCCTGCAAGGTGGATTGCGAGAGCGCAACGAGCGCCTTTTCGACGTCAGCGAAGGCCGACAGCACCGCCTTGCGATAGGCCTGCAGATTTTGCAGTTGCACGCCTTTCGCCTGCTTCAGTTGGCTCTCCAGCAGGAAGCCATCGAACAGCGGCTGGGTCAGCCCCGCGGACAATGTATAGAACCATGCGCCCGGTCCAAACAGGGATGCGAGCGCCGCGCTCTGGACGCCGGTTTGGGCCGTCAACTGTATCTGGGGGAAGAACGCGGCGCGCGCCGCTTCGACGCTGAAATTGGAAGACGCAAGCAGCGCTTCGGCCTGACGGATGTCTGGCCTTTGGTTGAGCAGCTCTGAGGGCATCCCCGGCGTGACGCGGGGAATCGCAATCTGCGTCATCGTTCCGCCCTTCACCATGAAATTCGCCGGTGCTCGTGCGACCAGCAGGGCAAGGGCCGCGATGTTCTGCCTCAAGATGATCTCAAGAGGGGGAATGGCGGCGCGCTCGGTCGACACCAGTGCTTCCTGTTGCGACAGGTCGAGCTGCGATGCGGTGCCGCCGGCAAACTGCTGCTTGATCAGTGCAAGAATCCGCTCGGCCGCAGCGAGGTTCCGGCGCGCGACGCGCAGCTCATCCTGTGCGGCGAGAATCTGGAAATAGGTGTTGGCGACGGTCGCGATCGTTGTGAGCGTCACGACTTCGCGATTGTACCGGGCCGAGGTTGCATTCTCCTCGGCAGCATAGAGCGTAGCGCGGTTCTTGCCCCAGAAATCGATCATGTAACTTGCGGTAAGCCCAAGGCTGTACTGCGAGAACGTCGTCGAAAAGCCACTGCCGCCACCAAAATTGGAGGACACGCTGCGGATCTGCTCAGCCGTTGACGTTCCGGTGGCCGACGGCAGCAGGGGGGCCCCCGCGACGCCCACCTGGGCGTCGGCCTGCACGATCTGGGCAATCGCCACCGCGACGTCGAGATTGTAGATTTGCGCCGCGTCCATCAGCGCGGTCAGCTCGCTGGAGCGGAAGCCGCGCCACCAATCCAGTGCCGGAACATGGGCGTCGGGCGCACCGCGGCCTGCTTCGCGATACCCTGCGGGCACCTCGAGGTTGAGGTCGGGCCGTTCGGTCCCAAGGATGCAGCCGGACAGCGCCGGAGCGAGCAAAAGCGCGAAGACAGCCATGCACGCCCGGTGGCCAAGCCGCGCCGGGGCGACCGAATTCGGCGCCACCTTGCGCGTGGGTTCCCGAAATGCGAATTCACGCAAGCTACGTTCGAGAACCTTACCGATCATGGGTGTGACTACTGCCATCTACTCGCCCGGTTGCAGCGTGGCATCAGGCGCCAGCGGTGTTGTACCGCCGCCCCGGAGACGTCGGCTCCATGACCGGAACCGGTCCATATACAGGTAGATGACCGGCGTTGAATAGAGCGTCAGCACCTGGCTCAGAATGAGTCCACCGACAATTGCGATACCCAGCGGCTGTCGAAGCTCGCCGCCATCGCCGATGCCGATGGCAAGGGGCAGGGCGCCGAGCATGGCCGCCATGGTCGTCATCATGATCGGCCGGAAGCGGAGCATGCAAGCTTCGTGGATGGCATCAAGCGGGCTGAGCCCACGTCTGCGCTCCGCGTCGAGCGCAAAATCGATCATCATGATGGCGTTCTTTTTTACGATTCCGATCAGCAGAATGACCCCAATCAGCGCCATAATACTGAATTCGGTGTTGAACGCCATCAAGGCGAGAAGCGCGCCCACCCCGGCGGACGGCAATGTGGACAAGATCGTCAGGGGATGGACGTAGCTTTCGTACAGCACGCCGAGCACGATGTAGATCGTGACCAGAGCCGCCAGGATGAGATAGGGCTGATTGCTGAGCGAATCCTGAAACGCCTTCGCGGTACCCTGGAACGTCCCGCGAACTGTTGCGGGAACGCCGATCCGGTTCATGGCGGCCTCGACCGAGGCGACGGCCGTGCTGAGCGATCCGCCTGGCGGCAAGTTGAACGAAATGGTGTTGGCGACCAGCAGGCCTTGATGATTGACAGCGAGCGGGGTCGCCCCCCGCGTGAAATGCGCGACAGCCGACAGCGGTATCATGGTTTCCTGGTTTGTGCTGACCGCCGAGCCGGTGGAGGCCACTCCCTTGCCGGTGGCGCCAATCGAATTGGTCGCGAGATTTCGGGCGGCCTGGGCGTTGGCGGAGGTGGCCGAGGCTGACTTTGCCGACGTCGCGACGGTTCCCGCCACCGCATTGGTTGCCTGCGACCCGCCGACCGCGGCGCCGGATGTGCTGACGTAAACGTCCTTCAGCGTTTCCGGATTTTGCCAGTATTGCGGCGCGACCTCCATGATCACATGATATTGGTTGCGGGCTACATAGATGGTCGATACCTGGCGCTGGCCGAACGCGTCATAGAGCGTGTTGTCGATCTGGCTGACGGTGATCCCCAATTGAGCGGCAGCGTCCCGGTCAATGACTAGATCGGACTCGAGCCCCTTGTTTTGCTGGTCGCTGTTGACGTCCGTGAGGTTCGGATCGCCCTGCAGCGCGGCCGCGATCTTCGGCGACCATTCGTTGAGTTCCTCAAAGGTGGGGCCCTGCAACGTGAATTGATACTGCGCATTGCTGGCCCGGCCACCGACGCGGATATCCTGCACGGCCTGCAGAAACAGGGTTGCGCCCGGAACAACCGCCATTTCACGCCGCAACCGCCCGATGACTCCGTCCGCGGAGATCTGGCGTTCGCCGAGCGGCTTCAGCGAAACGAACATGAAACCGGAATTGGTTTGACCCCCGCCGGTGAACCCGACGACGGTTTCGACCGCGGGATCGTTCTTGATGATGGTGACGAATTGCGTCAGCTTTTGCTGCATCAGCTGGAACGAGATGCTCTGGTCCGCCTGGATCGAGCCGACCAGACGCCCGGTGTCCTGCTGCGGGAAGAAGCCCTTGGGGATGACGCCATAGAGATAGAAATTGAGACCCAGCACCGTGGCGAGAATCAGCATCATCGAGCCGGGATGCTGGAGCGCGATGGTCAGGGTCCGCCGGTAGGCGTTCAGCATTGCCTCGAAGAAGCGTTCGCTGGCGCGATAAAGCCGTCCATGCCTCTCGCCGCTATCGCTGCGGAGCAGCACGGCGCACATCATCGGCGTGGTCGCCAGCGAAATCGCGAGCGAAATCATGATCGATATCGAGATCACCATCGCAAATTCGCGGAACAGGCGACCGACGATGCCGCCCATCAGCAGGATCGGAATGAAGACGGCGATCAGCGAGATGCTCATCGAAAGCACGGTGAAGCCGACCTCGTTGGCCCCCTTCAGCGATGCTTCCAGCGGGGTCATGCCGTTCTCGATATAGCGGGTGATGTTCTCGAGAACGACGATGGCATCGTCGACGACGAATCCGGTCGCAACCGTGAGCGCCATGAGCGACAGATTGT
Source organism: Bradyrhizobium sp. (assembly GCF_004799445.1). Classification (GTDB taxonomy): domain Bacteria; phylum Pseudomonadota; class Alphaproteobacteria; order Rhizobiales; family Xanthobacteraceae; genus Bradyrhizobium. The sequence goes on along the minus strand of NZ_SSNA01000099.1, from coordinate 52,010 downwards.
CGAGACTGTAGCCCATCAAATACATCACGGCGAATGTCGCGATCAGCGATACCGAAACGGCCACAACCGGCACCAGCGTCGCGCGCAGGTTTCGCAGGAACGCGAAAACCACGACGATCACCAGCAGCACGGCCAGTATCAGGGTCCGTTCGACGTCGCGCAACGAGGTGCGAATGGTCGTCGAACGGTCGACTGCCACAGTGACGTCGATGGCGGGTGAAATCGACGCCCTGAGCTGAGGCATCAGCGCCTTTACCAGATCAACGGTGCTGATGATGTTCGCGCCCGGCTGTCTGTAGAGGATGATCAGCACGGCCGGCTTTCCGTTCGACAGCCCGGCGTTTCGCAGGTTCTCGACCGAATCGGTTACATCGCCGACATCCGAGAGATGGACCGGCGCGCCATTTCGATAGGCGAGGATCAGGGATTTGTAGTCGTCGGCCTTGTTGGCCTGGTCGTTGGCATAGATCTGGTAACGCTGACCTGCGACGTCGATTCCGCCCTTCGGGCTGTGCGCATTGGCGCTGGCGAGCGCGGCCCGCACGTCCTCCAGACCAATGCCGTATTTGTAAAGCGCCTGCGGAATGAGTTCGGCTCTCACCGCGGGCAGCGAGCTGCCGCCGACCACGACTTCGCCGATCCCCTCGACCTGCGACAGCTTCTGCGCCAGGACGGTCGATGCCGCGTCATAGAGATCGCCGCGGGTCTTGGTGTCGGAAGTCAGGGTCAGGACCATGATCGGCGCGTCGGCGGGATTGACCTTGCGGTAGGTCGGATTGGTTCGCAGGCTGGTCGGAAGGTCGGCGCGCGCCGCGTTGATGGCGGCCTGCACGTCGCGCGCCGCGCCGTTGATGTCGCGGTTGAGGCCGAACTGCAGGGTGATGCGGGCGGCTCCCACCGTGCTCGACGAGGTCATCTCGGTGACGTCGGCGATCTGCCCGAGGTGACGCTCAAGCGGGCTGGCGACGGTGGTCGCGACATCCTGGGGGCTCGCGCCCGGCAGGGTCGCCTGTACCGAAATGGTCGGAAAATCGACCTGCGGCAGCGGCGAGACCGGCAGCTTGAAGAACGCCACGGCGCCCGCCGCCGCTAGACCGAAGGTCAGCAACGTCGTTGCGATCGGCCGGCGGATGAAGGGCGTTGACGGGCCCATGGCTCAGGTCAATTCGTTCGCGGGGCCGGCTTCGCCCGACGGTCCTGCAAACCGCGTCGCCAGCCGATCGAACCAGAGATAGATCACCGGCGTCGTAAACAGGGTCAGCAATTGGCTGACCAGAAGGCCGCCGACGATGGAAATCCCGAGGGGGTGCCGCAATTCGGAACCCGCACCCGTTCCGAGCATCAGCGGCAATGCGCCCAGCACGGCCGCCATTGTCGTCATCAGGATCGGCCGGAACCGCAGCAGGCAGGCCTGGTAGATCGCCTCCCGCGGCGGTTTGCCCTCCTGGCGCTCGGCGTCGAGCGCGAAGTCGATCATCATGATCGCGTTTTTCTTCACGATGCCGATCAGAAGGATAATTCCGATGATGGCGACGATGGTGAGCTCGTCGCCGGCGGCCATCAGCGCCAGCAGCGCGCCGATTCCGGCGGATGGCAGCGTCGAAAGGATGGTGAGGGGATGGATGAAGCTCTCATAGAGAACGCCGAGCACGATATAGACGGTGACGATCGCCGCCAGGATCAGGAAAAGCTGATTTGACAGGGAGGACTGGAACGCCAGCGCGGCGCCCTGAAAGCTGCTGATCACGCTGAGCGGCAGGCCGATCTCGGCCTGCGCCTGCTTGATAGCCGTCACCGCCTCGCCGAGGGAAGCGCCCGGCGCCAGGTTGAAGGAAACTGTGGATGCGGGAAACTGCCCGAGATGCGAGACCTGCAGCGGCGCGGTTTCCTCGCGAAACTTGGCCATGACGGCCAGCGGCACCAGCGTGCTGCCGACGGAGGAAGGAAGATAAATATCCGACAGCGATTGCAGGGATTTTTGCAGGCTCGGATCGGCCTCGAGGATGACGCGGTACTGGTTCGAATTGGTGAAGATGGTGGAGACGATGCGCTGGCCATAGGAGTCGTAGAGCGCATTGTCGATTGTCGCCGGCGTAATCCCGAAACGCGCGGCCTGATCGCGATCGATTTCAACGTAGATCGATAGCCCCTGATTGGAGATATCGCTGGCGACGTCTCCAAGCTGCGGAAGCTGCCTCAGTTTGTCGACCAGTTTGGGGGTCCATTCGGCAAGCTGGACCGGATCTGCGTCCTGGAGGATGAACTGGTATTGCGTCTTGCTGACGGTGCCCTCGATCGTCAGATCCTGAACCGGCTGCATGTAGAGCGTGACGCCTGTCAGCGCTGCGGTGCTGTTCTGAATGCGCCGCATGACGGTCGCTATGTCGGACTTGCGGGCGTCACGTGGTTTGAGATTGATCAGGATCCGGCCGCTGTTGAGGGTGGTATTTGTTCCGTCCACGCCGATAAAGGAAGAAAGACTTTCGACATCGGGATCCTTGAGGATGGTGCTGGCGAGTTGCTGCTGGCGTTCCGCCATCGCCGCGTAGGAGACGGATTGCGGCGCCTCGGAGATCGCCTGGATGACGCCGGTATCCTGAAGCGGAAAGAAGCCCTTCGGAATGACCACGTAGAGCAGAGCGGTCAGGACGAACGTGCCGAGCGCGATCATCAGTACGAAGGTCTGACGGTCGAGCACCCAGTTGAGCATGCGGCCGTAAATCTCGATGATCCGGTCGAACCCTTCGCGGCTGTAACGCTGAAAGGCGTTTTCGTGCGCCTCCGTCTCGGGCTTGAGCAGCTTGGCGCAGGCCATCGGCACCAGCGTCAGTGAGACCACCGCCGAGATCAGAATGGTGACCGAAAGCGTAATGGCGAATTCCCTGAACAGCCGGCCGACCACATCTCCCATGAAGAGGAGGGGGATCAGCACCGCAATCAGCGACACCGTCAGCGAGATGATGGTGAAGCCGATCTGTTCGGAGCCGCGAAGTGCTGCCTGCAACGGGGTGTCGCCCTCTTCGAGGTAGCGCGAGATGTTCTCGATCACGACGATGGCGTCATCGACCACGAAGCCGGTGGCGATGGTCAGGGCCATCAGCGAGAGATTGTTGAGGCTGAAGCCGAACAGATACATGGCGCCGAGCGTGCCGACCAGCGACAGCGGAACCGAGAGGCTCGGGATCAAGGTGGCCCGCGCATTGCGCAGGAACACGAAGATCACCAGCACCACCAGGATCACCGCGAGCGTCAGCTCAAACTCCACATCCTGCACCGAAGCGCGGATGGTGATGGTTCGGTCGGTCAGAATGTTGACGTCGATCGCGGCCGGCAGCGAGGCCTGCAGTTGCGGCAGCAGCGCCTTGATGCCCTCGACCACCGAGATGACGTTGGCGCCGGGCTGCCGCTGGATATTCAGGATGATCGCCGGCGTTTCGTTCATCCAGGCGCCGAGCTTGTCGTTCTGCGCGCCATCGACGACCTCGCCGACGTCGCTGAGCCGTACCGGCGAGCCATTCTTGTAGGCGACGATCAATGTCTTGTAGTCGTTGGCGTTCCTGATCTGGTCATTGGCGTTGATGGTGTAGGCGCGCATCGAGCCATCGAAGTTTCCCTTTGGCGTATTGATGTTGGCGTTGCCAAGGGTGGTGCGCAGATCGTCGATATTGAGTCCGTAGGCGGCCAGTTTGCGGATATCGGCGCGAACGCGTACCGCCGGTCTTTGGCCGCCGCTGAGGCTGACGAGCCCGACGCCGGGAAGCTGGGAGATCTTCTGTGCCAGACGGGTGTCAACGAAATCCTCGACCTGCGTCAGCGGCATCGTTTTCGAGGTCAGTCCCAGGGTCAGGATCGGCGCATCGGCCGGGTTCACCTTGGCATAAATCGGCGGCGCCGGCAGGTCGGCGGGAAGCAGATTGCCTGCGGCATTGATCGCGGCCTGCACCTCCTGTTCCGCCACGTCGAGGGAAATCGTCAGCCCGAACTGCAGGGTAATGACGGACGCTCCCGCCGAACTCACCGAGCTCATCTGGTTGAGATTCGGCATTTGCCCGAACTGCACCTCCAGCGGAGCGGTGATGGACGATGTCATCACGTCCGGACTGGCGCCGGGATAGAAAGTCTGGACCTGGATGGTCGGGTAGTCCACCTCCGGCAGTGCGGCGACCGGCAGGAACCTGAACGCCAGCATGCCGGACAGCATGATGGCGATCATCAGCAAGGTAGTTGCCACCGGCCGTAAAATGAACGGCTGCGACGGGCTCATCGTTTCTGTCCGCTTTCGGAACGCCGCTTCTTGGCGCCCGACTTATCCGCGTCTGAAGGCTGACTTGGGACAGTCTCCGAGCGCACGTTGATCTTGGCGCCGTCACGCAGTTTGTCGGCGCCATCGATCACGATGCGCTCGCCCGGCGTCAAGCCGGAGCGAACCTCGACACGATCGCCATCGGTCACACCGAGCTGGATCGGGCGCACCGATACCGTGCTGTCGGCATTGACGAGGTAGACGAACGTGCCCGGCACGCCGCGCTGGATACCTGCCGTCGAGATCGTCGTAACGTCCTTGTGGGTGTCCAGCAGCAGCCGGATGTTGACGAACTGATTTGGGTAGAGTGTTTCGGTTTCGTTCGAAAACTGCGCCCTTAGCTTGATCGTTCCGGTGGTCTGATCGATCTGGCTGTCGAAGGTCTGGAGCGTGCCGTCGGCGATCTTGGTGGCGCCGCTGCGATCATAGGCGGCTGCGGGCAGTGCGGCGCCAGCCTGGATGCGCTTCGAAATGGCCTGGAGGTTATCCTCGGGCACCGTGAACAGGACGCTGATCGGCTTCAACTGCGTGATGACAACCAGGCCGCTGGCGTCACCGGGCGTCACATAGTTGCCCTGGTCGACCTGGCGTAGCCCGACGCGGCCGTCCAGCGGCGATACGATTCGGCAATATTGCAGATTCACCTCGGCGGACTTCACCGCTGCGCGGTCGGCTTCGACCGTTCCCTGGTCCTGCGCGACCAGGGCGATTTGGGTGTCCAGCGTCTGATGCGGCACGGCGTTCTGCGCCGCCAATCCCTGGTAGCGGGTCAGATCGACCTGTGCGCCTTTCAGCATCGCCTCGTCGCGCGCGAGTTGCCCCTTGGCTTGCGCCAGGGTCGCTTCATAGGGCCGGGAATCGATTTCGGCGAGCAGATCGCCTTTCTTGACTTCATCGCCTTCCTTGAAGACGACTTTCATCAAATAGCCGCTGATCTGGGTCCTGATGGTGACAGTCGCGAGCGAGCTCACGGTGCCGAGGGCATTGAGGTTGATCCCGATATCGCCCTTGCCGACAACCTCGGGCACGATTGACATCGGCGCGGCATTCCGGCCGCCGCCGGCCTGCTGTGGCGCACTGCCTTGCCTGCTCCACCAGACGATGCCGGCGAGAATCAGCAGAGCCAGGATGGAGGACAGAACCAGCCGTCGGCGGGATCGGGGCTTGGCAATCTGTGAAGGCCCAATGGAGGGCGCTTCCTTGAGAGATTTTATCGGTTGGTTCATGAACCTGCCATCGGATGGGTGTTTTGTGCGGTCGCAGCGATTTCCCGCAATGTGTCGTCAGCGCTGGCACCGAGGTTCTCGGCGAACCGCATTTGAACGCCTCCGCCTGAAGTTGTCGCATTAACAATCGGAAAGGATTGCACTTTTCGGTTCAGACCAAGGCTGCCAGCCAATCCGCAAACCTCCCGGAGCGCTTCATCGCCGGGGGCGATCAAAAGGCGTATTTGAGCCAACATCGCGTATTTTGAACCTATCCAACGTCCGCCACAAGGCCGCGCCGGAGCGCAGATTCGGGGTCTTGGGGCCGAGGTATTGGCTCCAGTGAGGGTGGGAACGGTTCGGAGGGCTTGGGCGGGATGTGGACCCATGGACTCCCGTCGGGCGGGCCGAACGACAAGAGTCGGGCGAGACCGGGTCAAATTCTCGCCGCACCGGCAGGAACGGCGTCGGCGGCCACCAGGATGGAGTTCGGCAATGGTCGAAGCCGGGAATGGCCGAACGTCAGGCCGCTACGTCCCATAATCGCGACGAGCCCCTGATCAGGACCTTGCGTCCCTTCGGCGTAATGACCGGCATGTTGTCGCTCACCGCCGCGAGGCCGAGTGCGACGAGATCATTGAGCACGAATCGATTCAGCGCAGAAAGTCGCGATGTCGGCGCACGAAGCCCCTTAAGCGTTTCCCATTGGTCCGGCGTGAGGTTGAAGTCGATTTCGTCGTTCATGCTGCCTCAAAGAGGTTGGCTTATCGCGGATTTCTTACAAAGCCGGCGTGAACGCGGTGCGACCACAATGCGTCGAGATTTCGGTCACCGCACAACTATTCTTGAATCGCCAGGCGCAAAAAATAATCAGTAACGCGGCTGTCACATCAACGTGTCAATGGACGGTATCGATCACCCCGAATCAGACGGCACGATATTTGATGTCGCTGGCCGAACGGATGAACGTCCTGAAAGTCACGGTGCTGCCAAAGCCGCCCGGCAGCGGCGCCAGGCTGAAGGGCCTGGGTATCGTCCTCAGCATTGCCATCGCCGCGGCCGCCATTTATGCGCTGACGCACACGCTCAGGAACGTCGACTACAACGACGTGTTCGAGGTTATCCGGCACACCAATGCCGGCCTCATCGCGCTGGCCGCGATGCTGGTGGTCACTTCATACGGTAGCTTGACGCTCTATGACCTGTTGGCGCTTCGCACGATCGGCCGCAGCGACGTTCCGTATCGGATCGCGGCTCTGGCGAGTTTCACCAGCTATCCGATCGCGCACGGCGTAGGTGCGGTTTCGCTGGTTTCACCCATCATCCGTTATCGAATCTATTCGCACCATGGCCTTGGCGCGTTCGATGTGGCGAACATCTGCTTTCTGACCGGGCTCACCTTCTGGCTGGGCAATCTAACGACCCTCGGATTCGGCCTGCTTTGTGCCCCCGACGCCATCAGCGTGATCGACTTCCTGCCGCCGCAGGTCAATCGATGCCTGGCAGCCGCGCTGCTTCTCGGGGTGGTCGGTTTCCTCGCCTGGTGCTGGTTTTCTCCCAGGACACTCGGGACAAGACGCTGGCCGGTGCGGCTTCCCTCCGGACCGATAGTGCTGCTGCAGATCGTGATCGGGATTTTCGATCTCGGCGCGGCGGCGCTTGCCATGTATGTGCTGATTCCGGCCGGACCGAATATCGGGATTCTCCCGATCATGGCCGTCTTCATTGCCGCCACTTTATTGGGCTTCGCGAGCCACGCGCCGGCGGGAATCGGTGTATTCGATGCAACAATTCTGATCGGGCTTGGCGGCGACGACAAGGAGCCGTTGATTGCGGCGCTTCTCATGTTCCGGCTGTTGTATCATTTCCTCCCTTTTGTGATCGCGCTCGGTCTGTTCGGCGGCGTGGAAGGGTGGCGAAGTTTGCGCGCGAGGCGAAATTTGTAGATTTTTATTTTGACGCGTTTTCTTTGCGCGAACCGGTATCCACTTCGCTCGAAAACGCTATAAAGTCGCTGCGGCGTCTCATACCGGCGAATTGAGCTTGAGCCCCACCATCCCGGCGACGATCAGCGTCAGGCAGATGATTCGAACGGGATCGGTGGGCTCGCTGAAGATCACCATTCCGACAATGATGCTGCCGGCGGCACCGATCCCCGTCCATATCGCATACGCCGTTCCAAACGGCAGTGACCGCAATGCAAGCGCCATCAGGGCGAAGCTGAGCAGGATCGCGACCACGGTTGCGGCGGTGGGCCAGAACCGGGTGAGACCGTCGGAATATTTCAAACCAAATGCCCAGGCGATCTCAAGAAATCCGGCTGCAATTAATGCGAGCCACGGGCTCACGGTGTCCCCGGCTCCGCCGGAAATGTCAGCACGCCGTACTGGGCATAATCACGGAACGGGCGTTCGAACCTCAGTTGGGCGCCGGAGCGATCGGCCATTGCCGACAACACCTGCTCGAGATCGTCGCGCGGCGTAACGTCGAACATCGCAAGCCATCGCCGCAGCAGCAGGCGGGCAATTCCCGGCCATTGCCGTTGACGGCCGAAATCGACGACGTGCAGACGGCCGCCAGGCTTGAGATGAACAGCGGCCGCGCCGAGCACGCGGCGCCAGTCGGGGATCATCGAAAGGCTATAGGAAATCATCACGTGGCCGAACTGGGGGATGCCTAACGAGCGCTGCGGATCAAACGCCGATCCATCGCCATGCGCGACGCGAACGCGGCGGTTGAGGCCGGCACGCGAGATGGCTGCGATGGCGGTAGTCAGCATTTCGGTCGAGACATCAATGCCGAAAAATCGTGCATCGGGGTAAATCCGGGCCGCCAACACCAGGTTTCTGCCGGTTCCACAGCCGATTTCCAGCACGCTCGCGCCGGCCTCCGGCCGCAGGCGCGATATCATCTGGTCACGGCCGAGCAGGTAGTAGCGCCGCGTTCCGTCGTAGATGTGCCGCTGCCGGCGGTACATCCGGTTCATGCGGCGCGTTGCTTCGACCGGCCACGAGGAATCTGCGCCGATATCCTGGAAATACGCAGGCATCCATGCACCTCATCTCGCTTGTGATCGCTCACTCCATGCGATGTTCGCGCGACAGGGGTGTGACAATGGATAGGCAACACAGGGGCCCGCAAAAATACCGGCAGGCGGCTCAATCCCCACCGATGTTGACATCCGCCTTCTGTCGCAAAACTGCAGCGAGCCCGCGATACGTTTGTCAGATTGTTGATTCGGGGGATGGATGAACACGCAGCTCATCGCGGATGCAGTCCGCAACAGCAGAGGCGAGGCTGAAGCAACGGTCTGGGACAGGCTTTTCGCGTTCTGGTTTCGCCGCCTGGTCTATACCCAGATCTGGGAGGACCCGGTCGCCGATCTGGCGGCGTTGCGATTGCCGCTGGGATCGACCATCGTCACCATCTCGTCCGGCGGGTGCAACGCGCTGTCGTATCTCACCGCGCAACCGGCTCAGGTCTACGCGGTCGACCTCAATGAAGCGCACCTTTCGCTGCTCAAGCTCAAGCTTGCCGGTATTCGTGCCTGCTCCAGCTATGCCGAATTCTGGCAGTTTTTCGGCGAGGCTGCCTCGCTTTCCAACACCGGACTCTATCGGGAGCGGCTGCGGCCGATGCTTGACGGGGAGGCGCGCGCTTACTGGGACAAGCGCAACGTCATTGGACGTCCGCGGTATGCCTATTTTACAGACGGGTTCTATCGCCATGGCATGCTCGGCCGCTTCATCGGCCTTGCCCATTTGCTGGCGAAATTCGCCGGGATCGATCTTGCGGCGCTGTTGAACGGCAAGCCGGACGCGCCCGAGCGCATTGAGGCGCTGAACCGTCTGGATCGCCTGTTTCACGGGTCACTGGCCCGGCTGATCACGGGCACCCCGGCCTTGCTGTTCAGCCTCGGCATTCCGCCGCAGCAGCGGGCTCTGCTGGGCGGCGGCGCGCCGCTCAACGAGGTGCTGCACCAACGGCTGCTGCGCCTGATCAACGGTCACCCCAACGAGACGAATTATTTTGCCTGGCAGGCGCTGCATCGCGGCTACCCCGGTCCCGGCGATCGCTGCCTGCCGCCTTATTTGCAGGCTTGCCAGTTTGAGCGCATGCGCAACGGTGCCGGATTGATCATTCCGGTCCACGCCAATTTACGGCTGTTCCTGGAAAGCCTCCCGGCGCGGGAGGTCGATGCCGTCATTCTGCTGGACTCGCAGGATTGGATGGCGCCGGAGGAGATCCGCTCGCTGTGGAACGCGATCGATCGCACCGGCAGCGACAACGTTCGCGTGATCTTTCGCACCGCCGGCGTCGAATCTCCGCTGGAGAACGCAGAGCTCGCGTCATTGCGGCAGATCTGGCGTCGTGACGAGGAGCGAAGCGCGGTCGGCTTTGCGCAGGATCGATCGGGAATTTATGGCGGCTTCCACTGCTACGGAAGGCGTTGACCGCGCCTCTTGCGGGCACGGTGGCCGCCCGCCCTTTATTTCGCGCCGGCTCCAAGCCATGCTGCGATCAGCGCCCGCTCTTCACCGGTCATCTCGGTTACATTGCCCGGCGGCATCGCGCTCGACCACGCCGCGTTACGCCCGATCAGGCGGGCGTTGCGGCGGATATGATCGGATTGGTCGAGCAGGATTCCTCTTGGTGCGGTGACGATCGATTGCCAAACCGGCTCCGCGCCGTGGCACATACTGCAGCGTGACTGAACGATCTCTTCAACGTTGGCGAAGGTCGGTGCGATCGACAGCGAGCCGGTCTTGATGTCCCGCGGACCGGCCGCGGAAAGCAACGCGATGGCGATCATGCCGGCACCGGCGACCCCCCACACCCACCACGGCGATTTTCGGTCCGCATGCCGCTCATTGAAGAAATGCCGGATGATCGGACCGAGCGCCAGCACGATCGCAACGATCAGCCAGTTGTAGCGTGTGGCGAACAGCAGCGGATAGTGATTGCTGATCATCAGCACGATCACCGGCAAGGTCAGGTAATTGTTGTGAACCGATCGCTGCTTGCCTTGCATGCCGAGGTTCGGGTCGGGCGTCTGACCGGCAAGCAGGGCCGCGACGACCTTCTTCTGGTTTGGAATGATCACCACGAATACGTTGGCGACCATGATGGTCCCGACGATCGCTCCGATCTGATTGAACGCGCCGCGGCCGCTCAGGACGTGGGTGAATGCATAGGTGAGGACGACAAGGAACACGTAACCGCCCAGCGCAAAGGGCAGTTCGTGCCGCGCCAACCCCGATCTGCACGCGCCCTCATAGAGCAGCCATGCCAGGACCAGGCTGCCCAGGCTAAACATTCCAGCCTGCAGGGGAGTGAGGTTCAGGATCGATTTGTCGACCAGGAATAATTCCGCGTCGAGATAGTAGACGACGACCATCAGAGCGAAGCCGGACAACCACGTGGTATAGGCTTCCCATTTGAACCAGGTCAGCTCGTCGGGCATTTTGGACGGCGCGACCAGAAACTTCACGATCCGATAAAAGCCGCCGCCATGGACCTGCCAGGCATCGCCGTAAGCCCCCTCGGGCAGATCGCTGCGCTTTTTCAGGCTAAGGTCGAGGTGAATGAAATAGAATGAACTGCCGATCCAGCCGACGGCCGCCACCACGTGCAGCCAACGCAAGATCAGGCTTGCCCATTCCGTCAGTATCGATTCCCACATCATTGTTGTTTTGCTCTCGAATACTGCGCCAGTGAATGCCGATACGTCATCAAAACAAGAAACCTCGATGGATCAATCGAAAAAATGCTCACCAACGATAAAAGCCCGGCCCTTGACATACAATATAATAGTGTCTCCGTTCTGGCCGTGATCCAATATGCGGTGTCGATGACGAATTGAGCACGATGCAAACCGAACGTGCAATGGTTACGCGGCGCGACCTGCTCGCTTTGATCGGAGCGGTGTCAGGCAGCGCGGCGATGTATCATGCGATGACGAGTCTCGGGTTTGCGTCGGACTCTGGATACAAAGGTCCGATCAGGCTCGAGGGCGACCCGAGGGGCGCCTCCGTGCTCATCCTCGGCGCCGGACTTGCCGGCATGACGGCGGCGCTGGAGTTGCGCAAGGCGGGATACGACGTCCGGGTGCTGGAGTTCAACAGCCGGGCAGGCGGCCGCAACTGGACGCTGCGGGGCGGGGATTCGTTCACGGAACTCGGCGGCTTCCGGCAGACCTGCGAGTTCGAACAAGGTCTCTATATCAATCCCGGGCCATGGCGGATTCCCTATCACCACCGTGCGCTTCTCGATTACTGCAAGCGCCTCGGTGTCACGCTCGAGCCGTTCATCCAGCTTAATCACAACGCATACCTGCATGCCGCCGGGGCTTTTGCCGGCGTTCCGCAGCGCATCCGCGACATCAAGACGGATTTCCAGGGCCAGGTTTCCGAATTGCTCGCCAAGGCCACCCAGCAGGGCAGGCTTGACGAAGCCGTGTCGAAGGAAGACCGCGAAATCCTGATGCAGGCGCTGCGAAGTTGGGGCGCGCTCGACGGCGACTATGCCTACAAGGCCAACCTCATTTCCGGTGACTTTCGCGGCTATGCCCGAGCGCCAGGCGGCGGCCTTGGCGCCGAGCCGGTCCCGGGCGAACCCGTCGATCTCTCGGAAATCCTCAAATCGCGGCTCTGGCGCTATCTGCAGAATTTCGCGCTGCATACCTTCCAGGCCACGATGTTTCAGCCGGTCGGTGGCATGGACATGATCGGCAAGGCATTTGCCAGGGAGGTCGGCGACCTCATTCGCTACGGCGCGAAGGTGACCCGGATTCAGCAGGACGACCGCGGCGTCACCGTGACCTACACCGATCCCGATGCGCCGGCGACACCCCGGCAGGCCAAAGCGGATTGGTGCGTCTGCACGATTCCGCTCTCGATCTTGAGCCAGCTTCCGATCGACGTGGGCCGCCGCATGAAAGCCGCCATCGACGCGGTGCCCTATTCGGCATCCGTCAAGATCGGCCTGCAGTTCAAGCGCCGTTTCTGGGAAGAGGATGAGGCGATCTACGGCGGCATCAGTTACACCGACTTGCCCGTCCGGCAAATCGCCTATCCAAACACCGGATTCAATGGCGCCGGCAAGGGCGTGCTTCTGGGCGCCTATCTGTTCGACGGTCCCAACGCCTATGAATTCACGTCAATGTCGCCGGTCGAGCGCGTCGCGCGCGCCGTCGAATTCGGCGCGCGCATTCATCCGCAATACCGGACCGAATACGACAACGGCATCGCGGTTGCGTGGCATCGGGTGCCGTTTGCGTTGGGCTGCGCCGGCCGCTGGACCGACGAGGCGCGGGCGCAACATTATGACAACCTTTGCCAGATCGATGGCAGGATCGTTCTGGCGGGCGAGCACGCCTCCTACATTCCGGCATGGCAGGAGGGAGCCATTTTGTCGTCGCTGGATGCCATCACCCGGTTGCACGATCGCGTGGTCAAGCAATAGACGCTGTCTTCAGCGTGGGAATGGCGGGAGCAGTTCAAATGACGCGGGAAAACACCAGCTTTCGTGCAGGCTTCGCCGTCGCGATGTCGGCGGCGTCCTTGCTGCTGTCGTTCCCCGCATACGCACAAGGCAGCGGGCCTTCAGTGCCAGAACCGGCTCTCAGCGCAGGCTTCAGATTCGCCGAGAACAGCGGCGAGGAATTATTCGCCAACATCTGCCAGGGCTGCCACATGTCCGACGGCAAGGGCGCGACCGGCGCCGGAACATATCCATCGCTCGCCGGCAACAGCAATCTCGAAGCCGGCGGATATCCCGTCAGCATTGTGGTCAACGGGCAGCGCGGAATGCCGCCATTCGGGGCGATGATGAGCGACGATCAGGTGGCCGCCGTTGTGAATTATGTGCGGACGCATTTCGGCAATCGCTACCTGGATGCGGTGACATCAGAGGACGTGCGCGCGGTCCGCCGCTAAAGAAAAACGCGCAGCATGGAAAAGCCGGAAGCGGGCGTCGGCAACGATGCCAAATCGGATGGCTGAGCCGCAACCGAGCCTGGTCGGATCTCTTGCCAGCGAAGGGATTACCTGTCTGAATTCCTGTGGCGTCAGCGGCTTTGTCGGGAGAGCAGGATGTTCGGAGCCATCGGACCTGGAAGCCTCACTTCGCGGAACGGCGTTTGGATCGCATTCCTGGCCGGCTGGATTTCGATCTTGCCGGCGCTGCCGCGCCCGGCGGCCGCGGAAGGGTTAAGCCCGCAACAGCAGCTTGCCTTCGACATCTACAAGGAGCTGATCGAGATCAACACCGTGACCGCGACCGGCGACACCGCGCGCGCCGCCGAAGCGATGGCGGCGCGGCTGCGGGCAGCCGGCTTTGCCGACGCGGACGTTCACGCGTTCTCGCCGGCGCCGCGCAAGGGCAATCTGGTCGCCCGGTTGCGTGGTTCCGGCGCGCGCAAACCGATCCTGCTGCTGGCGCATCTCGACGTGGTGCCGGCCAACCGCGAGGACTGGTCGGTCGATCCGTTCAAGTTGACCGAGAAGGACGGCTATTTCTATGCGCGCGGCAGCGGCGACGACAAATACATGGCGACCGCATTCATCACCAATCTCATCCGCTACAGGCAGGAAGGCTACAAGCCCGATCGCGATATCATCGTCGCGCTGGAGACCGACGAGGAAATCCTCGACCGCGATGCGCTGGGCATTCAATGGCTGCTCAAGAACCATCGCGACCTGATCGACGCGGAGTTTGCGCTGAATGAGGGCGGCGGCGTCGGCCTGAAGGACGGCAAGGCGATCAGGAACAGCGTCCAGACCAGCGAGAAGGTCTCGCTGAGCTATCAGCTTGAGGTAAGGAACAAGGGCGGCCACAGCTCGGTCCCGACCAGGGACAATGCGATCTATCGTCTGGCGGAGGGGCTGGTGCGGCTCTCCAAATTCAGCTTTCCATTGAAGCTCAACGAAACCACGCGGGCTTATTTTGAGCGCACCGCGCAATTCGAGGGCGAGCAGACCGCGGCCGATATTCGCGCGGCGTTGTCAGACAAGCCCGATCCGGCGGCGATGTCGTTTGTCCGATTGGCGGCCAATCCGGTCTATAACGCCCAGCTGCGCACCACCTGCGTCGCGACGATGCTCGATGGCGGCCATGCGGTCAACGCGTTGCCGCAATTGGCGAGCGCGAAGGTCAATTGCCGGATCATGCCGGGCGAGCCGGTCGAGGAGGTCAAGGCGACGCTGGAGCGCGTGCTCGCGGACGACCAGATCACCGTCACGCAGCTCGATCGGCCGGTGTTGAGTGCGCCGTCCGCGCTGCATGAGGAGATCATGGGATCGATCGGGAAATTGTCGCAGGAATTCTGGCCCGGCGCTGTCGTGCTTCCGACCATGAGCGCGGGCGCCACCGACGGGAGTTATCTGCGCAACGCCGGCATTCCGACCTACGGCCATTCCGGACTTGCCGGCGATATCAACGACATCCGCAGCCATGGAAAGGACGAGCGGGTTCTCGTGAAATCGTTCTATGAAGGCGAGGAATATCTGTACCGGCTGGTCAAGTTGTTGTCCGGCGGCGGTGCGTAGCAGCAGCCGACGCGCTTGAATCGCAGGCCGGATAGAGAAAGTCCTGCCATTGAACCGGACGAGCCGCCGCTAACCCGCCAGTTCCGAATAGGGCGTGGCCGGCACCTGGGCCTCGATGGCCTTTTCCTCCTCGATGACTTTCGGCTTGCGCAGCCAGACATAGATCTGGGCAGCGACCAGCACGACGCAGATGAGAAGGAAGAACGCGCTGATCGGGCGCTCGATAAAGGTCATCAGGTCGCCGCGGGAGATCAACAGGCTGCGCCGGAAGTTCTCCTCGAAGCGCGGCCCGAGCACGAAGCCGAGCAGGATTGGAGCGGGGTGGAAATCCAGACGCAGTAGGATGTAACCCACGACGCCGATCACCAGCGTCTCGCCGACCTGGAACATGTCGTTGCTGGCGGCGTAGACCCCGATGCAGACGAAGAACATCGCGCTCGGATAGAGATAGCGGTAGGGAATGCTCAGGAGCTTCACCCAAAGGCCGATCATCGGCACGTTGAGAATGACCAGAAGGATATTGCCGATCCAGAAGCTCGCGATCAGTCCCCAGAAGATATCCGCGTGCTGGCTGATCAGCTGCGGGCCGGGAACGATGCCGTGAATGATGAGCGCGCCCAACAGCAACGCCATCACCGTGTCGCCGGGAATGCCGAGACTCATGGTCGGGATGAAGTCGCCCTGCACCGAGGAATGCGTCGAGGCCTCGGGGCAGGCGACGCCCTCGATCGCACCGTGACCGAAACGCTCCGGCGTCTTTGATATCTTCTTCTCGGTGGCATAGGACACAAAGGAGGCGATGGTCGGACCGGTGCCGGGGATCAGCGCGCAGAGGCTGCCGATAAAGGTGCCCCGGATCATCGGCCAGAACGCCAGTTTGAGGTCTGCCTTCGACGGAAACATGTCGGAGATTCCGACCTTGGCGTATTTCATGTCGACGGCTTCGGTATTGTTGATGCTGTTCATGAACTCGGCGATACCGAACATGCCGAGCGCCAGCGCGATGATCTCGACGCCGTCGAACAATTCAGTAATACCGAACGTAAAGCGCGGCTGCCCGGTCTCGATGTCGGATCCGACGATGCCGACCAGGAGGCCGAGAACGGTCATCGCGATGCCCTTGAGCGGCGAGCCCTTGGCCAGAGTCGATCCGGCAAGCAATCCCACCAGCATCAGCGAACATACCTCGGCGGGCCCGAATTCGAGCGCCATCTTGACCAGGAACGGCGCAAGGAAAATCATCTCGGTGATGCCGAACGAGGCGCCGATGAAGGCGGCGATGATGGTGATGCCCAACGCCGTTCCGCCCTTGCCCTGCTTGGTCAGCGGAAACCCATCCAGACACGTCACGGCGTGAGGCGGATGACACGGCAAGTTCAGCAGGATCGAGCAGATCGCGCCGCCATACTGGGCGCCATAGTAGACGCCGGAAAGCATCAGGATCGCAGGCACCGGCTGCATCCCGAAGGTCAGCGGAAGCAGAATCGAAATCGTTGCGACGGGCCCCATGCCCGGCAATACGCCGACCAGGTTGCCGACCAAGACGCCGAGGAAACAATACATCAGGTTGTGCGGCTCAAGCGCGACGCCAAAGCCGTACCAGAGATCGGTAATCGCGGTTGAGATCACAGGTTCACCCCGCGCAGCAGCTGAAACGGAATGTTCAGCAGATAATGGAACAGCAGCACGCCGAACACGGTGACACCACCCGCCAGGACGAGCGATGATTTATAGGTGGCGGTCTTGTCTCCCAGCGCGCAGACAAAGACGCAGGCGAACACTGCCGGGATCATGCCGCCATAATGCCCCAGGATGATGAACAGGACGGGACCTGCGAGAATGCAGAACCAGCCGAACCATTGCGGGTTGGGCGGCAGGAATTTTTTGTCGTCGGGTTCGGACGACCCCAGCGCGGTGCCGGCGATCAAAATGCCAAGGAATGCCAGGACCACACCGAGCACGACCGGCATGAAGCCAGGGCCCATTCTGGCCAGGGTGCCGAATTTATAACCAGAGCCGGTCACCGCGGCTCCCACTCCGAGCAGAAGCATCAGGCCGCCGGCATAGTAATCACGCTTCAAGGTGAACTTCTCCAACAACAGCGTTTCTCCGGATCGTTTTTTGGGTTGCCGACCCTACCCCGTAGTGACGAGGCCTGTCGATATGGCCCAATTGCACTTTTGTAACGGGGGACGGACCGCCATTTGCGGAAACCCTATCCCAGTTTATCGGGCGATAAAATCGGCAAATTTGGCGCAGCCGGCTATCCATGCGCCATCCAAGCCAGGCAGCGATGTGATGGAGCCTCGAGCCGTTTCGAATGGCAGGCTGAAGTGAACATGGTGGGTGGGCGGCGTGGCTAATCTTGTGGCAAAGCCGGGTGCGCCCAGGATCCATTACCGGGAATTACCAACGGCCCTGCCATCTACCTGAAGGAGAGGCGCGGACGCTTGGTGATTGGCGCGAAAACGCGAGGCAGATCAATTCCGATACGAGATATCGACCCGATCGAGCTTCCGTAGCAGCGCCGGCCAGGCCAGTTCGCCATTGCGGTTGGGCAGCTCCGGCCGCGGCTTCATCTTTTCGAAGGTCTTTTCCAGCACGTCCTGTGGCGGGAAAGTCAGCTTGGTATTGCAGGACAGCGCCATCACCTGCACCTCGCAGGCGCGCTCCATGCGAAACAGCAGGTTGAATGTCGCAGGAATGGTCCGCCCGACGACCAGCAGTCCGTGGTTGCGCAGGATCATTGCTTCGTGGTTGCCAAGGTCGCGCACCAGCCGCTCGCGCTCGCCGATATCGTCGGCGATGCCCTCGAAATCATGATAGGCGATGTGGAGAAACCGCATCGACGTCTGCGCCAGCGGAAGCAGTCCGCATTCCATGGCCGAGACCGCCATGCCGGCCGGAGTGTGGGTATGCGCCACGCAGTCGACATCGCCCCTCGCCATGTGGATCGCGCTGTGAATCACAAAGCCGGCGGCGTTGACGCCATAGTCCGTGGCATTGAACAGCGTGTTGCCGTCGAGGTCGACCTTGATCAGGCTCGAGGCATCGATTTCCTCGTACAGCATCCCATACGGATTGATCAGGAAGTGGTCATGCGAGCCGGGGACGCGGCAGGAAATGTGGTTGGCGATCATCTCGGTCATGCCGTACATCGCGGTGAGGCGGTAGCAGGCGGCGAGATCGACACGGGTTTGCCATTCCTCCGCGCTGACCTGTTCGCGGACCGATTTGACGACCTTGATGGCGGGAGAGTTCACGGGGGGCATGGCGTTTCTCCGACAGAACGGTTCATTCAAAGCGCGTTCTAGACAAAATACGTGCAATTGACGGCGCCGCAAGTCGGATCAGGCAATCCTGCGGAGCAGCGCCGAAAACAAGAGCCGGTCGCCGCGGACGACCGACCGTGGCGTCGAACGCGACCGTCACTGACCCGCGGGCGCTGCCGGCGTTGACGGTGCAGATCGCGAGAAGGACATCCCGAATATTCCGCTGCGCTGCACTTCCGGCTCGGGCGGCGGCGCGACTTCAGCCTGTGGAGGCGGTGGCGGCGGTGCCGGAAGATTGTCGCACTTCATCGAGTAGACCAGTTGGCCGTCCGCCGTGCGGCCGATTGGCGCACAATTGTCGACGCGCGCGGTCACATTCTTGGGCGTCAGTTTCGTTTGAGCCCATGCCGGGGATGAGATCAAAAGAATTGCAAATACCAGCTTCTTCATCGGGGTCTCTCGCGAAACATGCGCTGTTCGGCCTCTATTGAACCGGATCGGCCTGGGGATGTCTATCGTGGTTATTTGGCGTCGAGGAGCAAGAAAGCCACGCAGACAGTTATGGCCATTTTCCGGTGCGAGCAACCAGTCCGCGCCGGAAGCGGGTTCCCAATCGGCCTTTGCTGGGAACCGGAAATGGCCCTAGAATTGGGCAGCCGGCTGGAATGTTCCTTGCTTTTGGCTGGTTCGACGGCCAGCCGCGGTCTACGTCTTCAAAGAATCCGACAAATGCAATCACAGGTATCATGAATGAGCCAACTCATTGTCCGCGCCGGCGACTTCACGTTCCAGGCCCGTTTCGAAGAACAACTTGCACCCAAGACCTGCGCGGCTTTCCGTCGGGCGATGCCGTTCGATAGTCAGGCTATCCACGTACGCTGGAGCGGCGAGGGGGTCTGGATGCCGCTCGGCGATCTCGATTTCGGCGTCAGCTATGAGAACCACACCAGCTATCCCGCGCCCGGTCAGATCATTCTCTATCCCGGCGGCATCAGCGAGACCGAGATTCTGCTGGCCTATGGCGGCGTGCACTTCGCCAGCAAGATGGGCCAGCTCGCGGGCAATCATTTCATCACCCTGACCTCGGGCCTCGAGAATCTGCCGGCGCTCGGCAAGACCGTGCTTTGGAAGGGCGCGCAGAAAATCCGCTTCGAGGAAGTCTAGATGGCCGAGGCCGGATATCCGAGGGATCTCCATGGCTACGGCCGCAATCCGCCCAACCCGCACTGGCCCGGCAATGCGCGCGTCGCCGTGCAGTTCGTGGTGAATTTCGAGGAAGGCGGCGAAAACAACATTCTGCACGGTGACCGCGCCTCGGAGGCGTTCCTCTCGGACGTGCTGGGTGCGCAACCCTGGCCGGGACAGCGCCACGCCAATATCGAATCGATGTTCGAATACGGCTCGCGCGCGGGGTTCTGGCGGCTGTGGCGGATTTTCACCGAGCGCAAACTGCCGACGACGGTATTCGGCGTGGCGACAGCCCTGAAACGAAATCCGAAAATTGTCGCGGCGATGAAGGAAGCCGGCTGGGACATCGCCAGCCACAGCCTGAAGTGGGTCGAGCACAAGGACATGTCCGAAGCGGAGGAGCGGGTCGAGATCGCGGACGCGATCCGTGTCCATACCGAGGTGACCGGACAACGCCCGCTCGGCTGGTACACCGGGCGGACATCGATCAACACCGTGAAGCTGGTGATGGAAGCCGGCGGTTTCCTCTATTCCTGCGACTCCTACGCCGACGATCTGCCGTACTGGATCAAGGGGCCGGCCGGGCCGCATTTGATCATTCCCTACAGCCTCGACGTCAACGACATGCGTTTCGTCAATGCGCAGGGCTTTGGTGACGGCGACCAGTTCTTTGGTTATCTCAAGGACAGCTTTGATGTGCTTTACGCGGAAGGCGAAACGTCGCCCAGGATGATGTCGGTGGGGCTGCACTGCCGGGTCGTCGGGCGTCCGGGCCGCGCGGCATCCTTGATGCGGTTTCTCGACTACATCACGGGTCATGAGCGGGTCTGGGTGCCGACCCGGCTGCAGATCGCCCAGCACTGGCACGCCAATCTTTCGCATCTCGCCGCCAGCGCGCCGCACGTCGGATAGTCAGAACAGATGTCCCAGAAATCGCTTTCCGATCTCAACGCCTGCAGCAAGGACGACTTTGTCGGGGCACTTGCGAATATCTTTGAGTATTCGCCGTGGATCGCCGAGCAGGCCGCGTCCGCACGGCCGTTCGCCGGTGTGAACCAGTTGTTCGCGGCGATGAAGGCCGCGGTCGATCATGCGACGCCGGCGCTTCGGCTGGCGTTGATCAAGGCGCATCCCGATCTCGCCAACAAGACCCAGCGCGCCGCAGGCCTTACCGCCGAATCCAGCGCCGAGCAGAACAGCGCCGGGCTGGATCGGTTGTCGGACGCCGAATATGAAGCGTTCGAGCGGGTCAACAACGCCTACCGCGCGAGGTTCGGGTTTCCCTATATCGTCTGCGTTCGCCGCCACACCAAGGATTCGATCCTGCGTGATTTCGAGCGCCGGCTGCCGAACGATGCCGACACGGAAATACGGAAATCTCTCGAAGAGATATGCAGGATTGCGGCGCTGCGCGTCGATCAGCTCGTGATCTCGGACGACCGACTAAAAGTGCATGGCCGCCTGTCGACCCACGTGCTCGATACCCACAGCGGCAGGCCGGCGGCCGGGATCACAGTCGAACTGGTCGAGCTATCGGAGCTTGGCGCGAACCGCGTCGTCACCCGCGCCATCACCAACGCGGACGGCCGAACCGATCCACCGTTGATCGGCGGGCGGCCGGCGCCGATCGGCAGATACGAATTGGTGTTCAGTGTCGGCAAGTATTTTGCGGAGCGGCAGGTGCCAATGTCGGATCCGCCGTTCCTCGATCAAATTCCGCTGCGGTTTTCGGTCAGCGAGCCCGAGGGCCATCTCCACGTACCGCTCCTGGTCACGCCCTGGAGCTACGCGACCTATCGGGGAAGCTAAAATCGTAGGGTGGGCAGAGCAGCGTGCCCACCCTTGAGAATTGGCGTTGCAGATCCATGGTGGGCACGGCGCAGATCGCCTTTGCCCACCCTACAGTTTCTGGAATTCTGCTGTCACGCTGACGTCTCACACATGCTGCGCCGACGAAGCCGTCGCCACCGCATCCGCCTCCGCGGCAGCCTTGCTGCCGACGCCGTTGAAAAATGCATTGAGCGTGACGGCAACCAGCGCGCAGAGCAGGATGCCGGATTCCAGCAGCGGCTGCAGATCGTGCGGCAGGTTGCGGAAGAAATTCGGCGCGGCGAGCGGGATCATGCCGAAACCGACCGAGATCGCGACCACGAACAGGTTGTAGCGATTGTTCTTGAAGTCGACATTGGTGAGGATTCTGGCGCCGGTGGCGGCGACCATTCCGAACATCACAAGGCCGGCGCCGCCGAGCACCACCAGCGGGACTGCTTCGACAAGGGCCGCCATCTTCGGCAGCAGGCCCAGCAGTAGCATGATGACGCCGCCCGTCACGGTCACCCAGCGCGAGCGCACCCCGGTGACGCTGACGAGGCCGACATTCTGCGAGAACGACGTATAGGGAAAGGTGTTGAACAAGCCGCCGAGCAACGTGCCGACGCCGTCGGCACGCAATCCGCGCGTCAGCGCGTCGCGATCGATGGCCTTGCCGGTGATCTCGCCCAGCGCCAGAAACATGCCGAGCGATTCGATCATCACCACGATCATCACGATGCACATGGTGATGATCGGTACCAGGTGGAATTGCGGCATTCCGAAATGAAGCGGAACCACGATGTCACCCCATGGCGCCGCTGCGACCTTCTCGAAATGCATGACGCCAAGCACGCTGGCCAGGATCGCACCGGCGATGATGCCGAGCAGCACCGAGACGTTGGCGAGGAAGCCGCTGCCCCATTTGATCAGGCCGAGAATGACCAGCAGCACGAATAGCGCGATGCCCAGCCCCTGCAACTGGCCGTAGCCCGGATTTGGAAACGCGTAGGAAACGCCTTCAATCACTTTGGTGAAGGTGGGTATTCCGCCACCGGCCCAGTTGATACCGACCCGCATCAGCGAGATGCCGATCACCATGATGATCGTCCCGGTCACGACCGGTGGAAACAGCGGCAACAGCCGGCTGATGAAAGGTGCGGCAACGATGCCGAAGATTCCGGCAGCGATGACCGAGCCATAGATTCCGAGCAAGCCGATCTCGGGCGCCGCGGCCATCGACAGCATGGGGCCAACGGAAGCGAAGGTGACGCCCATCATCACCGGGAGGCGGATACCGACGCCTGGAAAGCCGATGCACTGCACCAGCGTGGCGAGTCCGCAGGCGAACAGATCCGCGCTGATCAGGAACGCGACATCCTCGGGCGGCAGCTTCAGCGCCCGGCCGATGATCAGGGGGACCGCGACCGCGCCGGCATACATCACCAGCACGTGCTGCAACCCGAGCGCCAGCAGGCGAGGGGTTGGCAGGATTTGATCTACCGGGTGGATTTCGGTGGTCATGGACTGTCCTCGGCGTGGGCCTGTTGCCCGCTCATAACAAACCAATACAAGGCCCATGCCAAGCGGCAAGTCCACGAGTCGGCGCTGGCCGTGGCGCGCGGCGGTTAGCCAAACTTCTCCTGCAACGGCGGCCACAGCCGGTCCGGCTTGAACGGCACGGCGGTGAAGCGGATGCCGGTGGCGTCTGCAAGGGCGTTGCCGAGCGCGGCCGCCACGGGATTATAGGGACTCTCGCTCATCGATTTTGCGCCCATCGGACCCAGCGTATCGGCAGTATCGGCGAAGAATACCTCGGTGCGCGGAAGGTCGGCGAAGGAAGGCAGGTGGTAGTCGCGAAATCTGGGATTGCTGACGCGGCCGCCATCGTCGATCACCATTTCCTCGTACAGCGTTGCGCCAAGCGACTGCGCGACGCCGCCCTCGACTTGGCCACGGCACTGCATCGGATTGGCGACCCGCCCGGCGTCCGCGGCGTGCACGCTTTTCAGTATCCTGATTTCGCCGGTGCCCTTGTTGACGGCGATGCGAAAGCCCTGGACATTGAACGCGACCGACCGCGGCGTACCTTGCGAGCTGCCATTCGCGCTCAGGGTTTGGCCGCGCGCGCGCGCGGCTTGCCCGATCCGGCCGAACGGCAGCCGCTGCTTGCCGCAAACCACGGAATCGTTTTCGAGAATGCATGTGTCGGGGTCGGTTTTGGTCGCAGTGGAAGCAAACATCTTGAGATCTTCGGCCAGGTTTTCGGCCGCGGCCTGCGTCGCGCGTCCGGCGACGGAAGTTCCGGTACTGCCGTAGGCGCCGGTATCGTGTCCCCCATGCGCCGTGTCGGATTGCAGCAGACGGATCTGGTCGACGGTGGTTGCCAAAGCGGTGGCGGCGATTTGGCGATGCACCGTCGAGGTGCCGTTGCCGAACTCCGCCGTTCCGACGGTCAGCTCGAACCCGCCATCCTCGCGCAGCGAAATCCTGGCATCCGCGATATGCCCGTCCGGCGGAACGGTATCGATCATGGTGAGCGCGATGCCGTCGCCGATCAGCCAGTCCGCGGAGAGGTCGATCGTCGGCCCCTCGGCCTGCATCGCGCGCTCGACCCAATCGAGGCACTGGTCAAGTCCGTAACTGCCGTAGATGATGTCGTTGTGGCCGGAACCCGGGGGCGACAGCATCGGGTCGCCCGGCTTCACGATGTTGCGCCGGCGAATCTCGAATGGACTGATGCCCAGACCTCTGGCTAGCTCATCGATCGCGGCTTCCACGGCGAGCAGCGTTTGCGGCAGGCCGTAGCCCCGAAAGGCGCCGGCCGGCACGGTGTTGGTGTAGGCGACGACGGCGTCGACCTTCTTGTTCGGACAGTTATAGACGCCGATCGACTCGCCGCAGGCATGTAACAGCACCGGGCTCGCGTGATTGCCATAGGCGCCGGTGTTGGAGAGCACGTCGAGCTGCAGTGCCGTCAGTTTTCCGCAGGCGTCGGCACCGGCCTTCACGGTGATGCGCATCGGATGCCGCGTCGAGGTCGCGATGAATTGCTCCTCGCGCGTGAACTCGAGCTTGACCGGCCGCCCGGTCTTGAGCGCGGCAAGCGCAAGAACATCCTCGACGAACATTTCCTGCTTGCCGCCGAAGCCGCCACCGACGCGTTCACAGAATACCCGGACCTGGTCGGGCGGCAGATCAAAGATTTCAGTGAGCGCGCGGCGCGTCAGGAAGGGTGTTTGGGTGCTGGAACGAACGTGCAGGACGCCGCCGGCATCGACCCAGGCGAGACCGCCATGGGTTTCGAGCGCGGCGTGCTGGACGCGTTGGGTCGTGAAGGTGCCCTCGTAGGTCACGGCCGAGCGGGCGAGAGCGCTCGCGACGTCGCCGAACTCGCCATGACTCTCCGCCACGATATTGCGCTGCGCGTTGGCAACGCGTTGCTCCAGCGTCTTGCCGTCGTGAATCAAGGGTGCGCCGGGCGCAATCGCCTGTGCCGGATCGACCACGGCCGGCAGGATTTCGTATTCGACCTTGAGGCGGCGGCAGCCTTCTTCCGCGGCTGCCTCGGACTCGGCGACCACGGCGGCTACCTTTTGGCCGATGAAGCGGACGACCTCATCGAACACCCGGGTATCGTCCGGGTCCATCCAGGCCCGCTCGTGCCGCGCGGTCGAGAACAGCCGATCCGGCGCGTCTTCGAAGCTCAGCACCGAATGCACGCCAGGGACGCTCAACGCCGCGGTCTTGTCGATGAAGCAAATCCTTGCATGTGGATGCGGCGAGCGCAGCAGCTTGATGTGAAGCAGGCCCTCCATCGCGGTGTCGAAGGTGTAGCGCGCCGCGCCCCGCACCACCTGCGGTCCAGCGGGGGCGGGCAGGCTGCGGCCGAAAGCGGCGCCCGCGGCGGCCTCCTCGATGTTGGTCTTGCCGTTGAGCGCGTCCTCGATCGCGCGATAGCCGGTGCAGCGGCAGAGATTGCCCTTGAGCGATGCGCCGAGATCCTGCCGTTGCGCCTGATTCAATGACGCACAGGTCAGAATCATCCCCGCAGTGCAGAAGCCGCACTGAAACGCCTGCGCATCGAGAAACGCCTGCTGCATCGGGTGCGTTCCGCCGGCGGGCGCGAGGCCTTCGATGGTCGTGACCGCGCGGCCATTGGCGCGGAAGGCGGGGACCAGGCAGGAATGCACCGGTTCGCCATCGATCAGGACGGTACAGGCGCCGCAGTCGCCGGCGTCGCATCCCTTCTTGACGCCGAAATGCCCGAGGTCGCGAAGAAATGTTCGCAGGCATTGTGCGGCGCGCGGGGTTTGCGAAAAATCCTTGCCGTTGATCTGAAAGGTCATGGCTATACCAGGCCCTGCAGTTCGGCGCGGATTTCCTCGGCCAGGCGCAGCGTCATGTGCTTGCGCCAGGCCGGCTTGCCATGCACATCGTCATGATAGAGACCGTCGGCAATGCGGTGGCGCAGCGCCTCGCGCAATTCACCGGCACCGGGGATTTTCGAAAACGAAAGCTGCACCGGCCGCACCGTCGATGCCGTCACGGTCAGCGTCAAGGCGCCTTCGCCGCCGATGCTGCCGATCAATAGCGCCGCGGAACGTCCGACCGGCGTCAGCGATATCTGGCGAAACGCGGTGCGCCGCTGCAGCGCCGCGAGTGGAATTGCGATCTGTCGCAGCAGGTCGCCCCGCGCAAGCACGTTGCGCTGATTGCCCGTGACGAAGTCGACGACGCTGGCGCGTTGTTCGCCACCTCCGGCCGTCCAGACCGTGCAGACGCCGTCGAGCGCCGCCGTCAGCGAAATCATCGGGCCGGCCGGCAACGACATGCAGAGGTTGCCGCCGACGGTGGCGGTCTTCCATATCTTGAAGGAAGCCAGAAACGCGCGGCAGCATTGATTGATCAGGGGTGCTGCGAGCCATTCCGGCGGGCAGGCCAGCGCATCAAGTTGCGCGACCGTGCAGGTCGCCGCGATCGTCAAGCCGGTGTCGGAGATCGTCAGCGCCGGCCATTTGAAATCGGCAAGATCGATCAGCCGTGTCAGGTGGACCTGGGGTTCCGAGAACAGCCAGGTCCCGCCCGCGAGCCAAGCATCGCCTGCCGTCCAAACGGGCAGCTGCTCGCGCTGTCGCGGGTGAGCCACTTCTTTGATGGTGTTCAGATCCATGGATAGGCTAGCGCTTTCAACGAGATGCATCTTTCTGTAAGAGTCCTGCAAGACCGAAGCCAACTCTTCCACCGGCGAGCTGGTCTTTGAATTGCAGGAACATCGCGGCTGGCCGCTTCACTATTGGGATCAGAGAGAGAAGGCGTGGGGATGTTGGAGCCAAAGCGGGCGATTTGGATCAAGGATCCGCTGGCCATCCTCGCCGATGGCGCCGAGCGCGGCATAGTCGTGCAGAACGGCAAGATCGCGGAACTGGTGCCGAGGGGCGGCCAGCCGAAGACCTCGGCGGCGTTCTTTGAGGCGGGCGACCATGTGGTGCTGCCCGGGCTGATCAACACCCATCACCATTTCTACCAGACGCTGACCCGCGCGCTGCCGGCGGCGCTCGATCGCGAATTGTTTCCATGGCTGCAGGCGCTTTATCCGGTGTGGGCCCGGCTGACGCCGCAAGCGCTCGATCTCGGCGTCACCGTGGCGATGTCGGAGCTGTTGCTGTCGGGCTGCACCACGACGACCGACCATCATTATGTTTTTCCGGCCGGACTAGAGGACGCCGTCGATATCGAGGTCGCGGTCGCAAGGCGGCTCAGGTTGCGCGTGCTGCTGACCCGGGGCTCGATGAACAGGTCGCAGCGCGACGGCGGATTGCCGCCGGATAACGTGGTGCAGGACGAGGATACCATCCTCGCCGACAGCGAGCGCGTGGTGGCAAGGCATCATCAGCGCGGCGAGGACGCGATGGTGCAGATCGCGCTGGCGCCGTGCTCGCCGTTTTCGGTGACGACGTCGCTGATGCGCGCGACCGCTGATCTGGCCGACCGGCTCGACGTCCGCCTGCATACCCATCTGGCGGAGACCGAAGACGAGAACAAATTCTGCGAGCAGATGCATGGCTGCCGGCCGCTTGACTATCTGGAGCAATGCGGCTGGCTGAACGCGCGAACATGGCTGGCTCATGGCATTCATTTCAATGCTCCGGAAATGAAGCGGTTGGGGAAGGCGGGAACCGCGATCAGCCATTGCGCCTGCAGCAACCAGGTTCTGGCATCCGGATGTTGTCCGGTTTGCGAGATGGAGGAGGCGGGGGTTGCGATCGGTCTTGGCGTCGATGGCTCGGCCTCAAACGATGAGTCCAACCTGATGCAGGAAGTCCGCGCCGCGTTCCTGCTGCAGCGGGCGCGCTACGGCGTCGGGCGCGTCAGCCACAAGGACGCGCTCCGCTGGGCCACCAGGGGATCGGCGGCGTGCGTTGGACGCCCGGAGCTCGGCGACATCGCGGTGGGCAAGGCCGCGGATCTGGCGCTGTTCAAGCTCGACGAGCTGCGTTTTTCCGGCCACGGCGACCCGCTGGCAGCGCTGGTCCTGTGCGGCGCCCATCGCGCGGACCGGGTGATGGTCGGCGGCAAATGGGTGGTGTCGGATGGCGCCATCCCCGGGCTCGACGTGCCCGATCTGATCCGCCGCCACAGCGCCGCCGCGTACGCGATGCAGGTCGGGTAACATCCATTCGCTGCAATGAAAAAGGGTCCGGGCGTTGCCGCCCGGACCCGGAAATCTCGCAAGATGCCCGGCCTTACTTGCCGGGGATCTTGTCGTCGATGCCTTTGACGTAGAAGTTCATGCCGAGCACCTGGCCGTCGTCGAGATGGTCGCCGCCCTTGCACTCAACGGTCTTGCCGGTCTGGTCCACGATCGGACATTTGAACGGGAACAGCTTGCCGGCGATGATGGCGGCTTCGGTGTCCATCGCCATCTTCTTCACATCGTCGGGCATGTTGGTGTAGGGCGCCATCACGACCATTTTCGATTTCAGCCCGCCCCAGACGTTATCCGTGGTCCACTTGCCGTCGAGTTCGGCCTTGACCCGGTCGATGTAATACGGCGCCCAGTTGTCGATGATCGACGTCAACTGCGTCTTCGGGCCGAACTTGATCATTTCGGAGTCCTGGCCGAACGCCAGCTTGCCGCGCTCGGAGGCGATCTGCATCGCCGCCGGTGAGTCGGTGTGCTGCATGATCACGTCGGCGCCCTGATCGAGCAGCGCCTTGGCGGCGTCGGCTTCCTTGCCAGGATCGAACCACGTGTTCGCCCAGATGATCTTGACCTTGATGTTGGGATTGACCGTCTGCGCGCCGAGTATCGTGGCGTTGATGCCCATGATGACTTCCGGAATCGGGAACGACGCGATGTAGCCGAGCACGCCGGCCTTCGACATCTTGCCGGCGATGATGCCCTGGATGTAGCGGCCCTCGTAGAACCGGCCATTGTAGATGCCCATGTTCTTGTCGCTCTTGAAGCCGGTGGCGTGCTCGAAATGCACGTCGGGATATTTCTTCGCCACCTTCAGCGTCGGATCCATGTATCCGAACGAGGTCGTGAAGATCAGCTTGTTGCCGGCGCGAACCAGCTGTTCGATCGAACGTTCGGCATCCGGACCCTCGCTGACGTTCTCGAGATAGGTAGTCTCGATCTTGTCACCGAATTCCTTGACCAGCGCCTGGCGTGCAACTTCATGCTGGTAGGTCCAGCCGAAATCTCCCACTGGGCCGAGATAAATGAAGCCTACTTTGAGCTTGTCTGCGGCGGAGGCGCCGGACAGGCTTGCTGCAGCAGCGATCATGACTGCTGTCGCCGCGATGAGAATTTTTCTCATGGGTTTCTCCTGACTACTTAAGGGGTGGACTGACTGTCCCGCTGCGCGCGCGCCCCATCGCACGCGCCTCGGTTATTTATCGATCCGGCACGAATACGGTTCCCAGGGCCGCGGGCGCGGTCGAGCCGCCGGTTCGCGCGCGCGAAATCAGAACAAGGACGATGACGGTCGCAAGGTAAGGCAACGCCGACATGAATTGCGAGGGTATGCCAAGACTAAAGGCTTGCGCGTGTAATTGAAGGATTGTGACCGCGCCGAACAAATAAGCGCCGATCACCAGCCGCCCCGGCCGCCATGACGCGAACACCACGAGCGCCAGCGCGATCCAGCCGCGGCCCGCGGTCATGCCCGGGATGAAGAATGGCGTATAGGCCAACGGCAAATAGGCTCCGCCGAGCCCCGCGCACGCGCCGCCGAACATCACGGCGAACAGGCGTATCCGAAGCACGGGATAACCCAGCGCATGAGCCGAGACGTGATTGTCGCCGGCGGCCCGCAGCACCAGCCCCGCGCGCGTGCGATAGAGAAACAGCCAGACGCCGATCACCAGCGCAAGCGACAAATAAACGAAAGCGTCCTCGCCGAACAGGATACGCCCCACCAGCGGAATGTCGGTGAGGCCTGGAATATGGAGATGCGGCGCCGGGGTAATTCGCTCGCCCACGAAGCCGGCGCCGATCAAGCCGGAAAGTCCGACACCGAGGATGGTGAGCGCAAGGCCGGTGGCGACCTGATTGACGGCGAGGCCAAGCGTCATCAAGGCAAAAATCAGCGACAGCAAGGTGCCCGCGGCGATCCCGCAGATGGCGCCCACGGTGGTGGAACCGCTGAGCCAGGCGCCGCCGAATCCGCACGCCGCTCCCACGATCATCATGCCCTCGACGCCGAGGTTGAGCACGCCGGAGCGTTCGGTAACGAGTTCGCCGGTGGCCGCAAGCAACAGCGGCGTCGATGCCGCGAGCACCGACAGGATGATCGCTTCAAGCAGTTCCACGGTGCACCTGCCGCGAAGGGAAAATAAGCCTGAACCGGTAGAGAATGAGCGAGTCGCAGGCGAGCACGTAGAACAGCAGGATGCCTTGGAAGACCTTTGTGACATCCAGGGGTATTTTCATCGCGATCTGGGCCTGTTCGCCGCCAATGAAGGTCAATGCGAGAAAAAGACCTGCAATTAATATTCCAACTGGGTTCAGCCGCCCGAGGAATGCGACGATGATCGCGGTAAAGCCGTAACCGGGTGAAAAGCCCGGCTGAAGGTGCCCGACGGGTCCGGCAACCTCGATGATTCCGGCAAGTCCGGCCAGCGCGCCTGAGATCGCGAAGGTGAGGAGGACCAGCTGATTGGAGTTGAAACCGCCGAAGCGCGCCGCGCGCGGCGCCGCCCCGACAACGCGGATTTCAAAGCCCTTGATGGTGCGGCCGAGCAGCACCGCCGCAGCGGCCACGACCACGAGCGCGATGATCGCGCCAAGGTGTAGGCGACCACCCTGGATCAGGATCGGCATGGTGGCGACGGGATCGAACTCCGCCGTGGTTGGAAAGTTGAATCCGGCCGGATCGCGCCACGGACCGCGCACCAGGTAATCGAGAAAGAGGTCCGCGACATAGACCAGCATCAGACTGGTCAAGATCTCGCTGGCGCCGAACCGGACCCTGCAGATCGCGGGAATCAGCGCGTATAGCGCACCCCCCGCGGCTGCCAGCAGCAACATGGCGGGTAAGACCCACGGCCCGGCATCGGTGCCATGGGTTTCAACCGCGAGCCAGCTGCCGGCGACTGCGCCGATCAGAAACTGTCCTTCGGCGCCGATATTCCAGACATTGGCGAGATAGCAGAGCGACAGTCCGATGGCGATCATGACCAGCGGCGCCGCCTTCACGGCGATCTCCTGCAGCGAATAGCTGTCGGTCAGGGGATCGATGAAGTAGACGCCAAGCGCTGAAATCGGATTCTTGCCAAGAATGGCAAACAGGATGCTCA
The DNA here is from genome assembly GCF_004799445.1 of Bradyrhizobium sp. Classification (GTDB taxonomy): domain Bacteria; phylum Pseudomonadota; class Alphaproteobacteria; order Rhizobiales; family Xanthobacteraceae; genus Bradyrhizobium. The sequence goes on along the minus strand of NZ_SSNA01000099.1, from coordinate 20,878 downwards.
TGGTCACGATCGTCAATCCGATCGCGATCAGCGGCGAAACGAGGGCGATGATGTTGGATCGCTCGGCCCGCTTTTCAAGCACCAACTGCATGAGCCGTTTCCTTCTCCGCCAGACTGCTGCCGCCCATCAACAGGCCGAGCTTCTCGCGGCTGGCATCGGCGGTCGCCAGAGGTTCCGAAAGGCGGCCGTGGAACATCACCGCTATGCGGTCGGCGATTTCGATCAACTCATCGAGGTCCTGGCTCGTCACCAGGATGGCGGCGCCGCCCGCGGCGAGGTCGAGCAGGGCCTGGCGGATTACCGCGGCTGCGCCCGCGTCGACGCCCCAGGTCGGCTGGTTCACCACGAGGACGGCGGGGTTGCGGAGGATTTCGCGGCCGACGACGAACTTTTGCAGATTGCCGCCCGACAGGCTCGCTGCCTCCGGATCGCGCTTGGCCTTGCGGACGTCGAAGGCTTCGGTCGCGCGATCGACCGTCTTGAGCGTCGCGGCGGTGTTGATGAAGCCGCGCTGCACCATGCCGCTGGCGGCATGGCCGGTCAGCAGGGCGTTTTCGGAAAGCTTCATCCGTGGCGCCGTGCCATGGCCGAGCCGTTCTTCCGGCACGAAGGCCGCGCCAAGCTTGCGTCGCTGGGTGATGGAAAGATGTCCCGCCGCCTGGCCGTCGATCACCACGGTGCCGGGGTCCATGGATTGTCGCTCACCCGAAAGCGCCGCGAAAAGCTCATCCTGTCCGTTGCCGGCCACGCCTGCGATGCCCAAGATTTCACCACCCTTCAACTCGAGCGAAATATGCTGGAGTTTGACGCCATGGGGATCGTCCGGCTCCATGCCGAGATCGTTGACGACGAGGCGCGGCACCGTGGTCTTCCGGCCCGCGGCTGCTTTGACCTCCTTGATGTCGGCGCCGACCATCATTCGGGCCAACGAGGCCGCCGTCTCCGCTCGCGGGTTGCAGGTCGAGACCTTCTTGCCGCCGCGCAGGATGGTGGCGGTATCGCAAAGCCGTTTCACCTCTTCCAGCTTGTGGCTGATGTAGAGGATCGCGCGGCCCTCGGCCTTCAGGCGCTGCAGCACGACGAACAATTGATCGGCTTCCTGCGGGGTCAGCACCGCCGTCGGCTCGTCCAGGATCAGGAATTTCGGATTCTGCATCAGCGCCCGGACGATCTCGATGCGCTGGCGCTCACCCACCGAGAGTTGCCAGACCTCGCGCCTGGGGTCGAGCGGAAGGCCGTAGACATTGGACACCTGCTCCAGTCGCGCCGACATGTCCTTGAAGGATTCCTTGCCGTCGAGGCCGAGCGCCACGTTCTCGGCGACGGTGAGATTGTCGAACAGCGAGAAATGCTGGAACACCATGCCGATGCCGCGCGCACGCGCTTCCGAGGGCCCGGACAGCACCATCTTCTCGCCCTGCCAGCGCATCTCGCCGTCGCTCGGCTGGATCAATCCGTAGATGGTCTTGACCAGCGTCGATTTGCCCGCGCCATTCTCGCCGAGAAGAGCATGGATCTGCTGCGGCCAGATTTCGATATCGATCGAGTCGTTCGCGAGAAAATCGCCGTAGCGCTTGGTCAGCCCGATCGTCTGGAGCAGGGGCGTTCCGCCCGAGTGCGGGCCAGTTGGCGTCGGGTCTAACATTCATTTTCACGCATGCGAGGGACGGCTGCCTCAATAGTGGGCTAGTTTAGACTTCAGCGTAAGTGGAGAAAAAGCGCCAGCGTTTGCCCAACTGTTTGGCAGGCGCCCCCCATGATTCTCTCCCCCGCCTTCATTCCGACTGGCACCGGCTTGGAGGCTCATTGCGTGCTTTGCGGACCGAAACCGGCGAAATCACTGTTGCAAAATTGTGACGCTTCCAACCAAATCGGAACCGCCATCGCGGCCTGCCACGAACATGAGCGGCACCGTCGGGTCACCAGGGATGCCCGCGAGAGGCTTGCTTGGGTCGGCGGTTGCCGCCGTCCCATGGCGGCGGGATAGTCAAAAAATATAATATAAACAGGGGTATCCGTCCGTGGGTCATAGGCCTCTTCCTCGTCCATAGGTGGCAAGGTTCTACGGCTGCAGTGTCTGATGTGCATACGATCTTGGCCCTGCTGATGAAACTTGCGGCAGGCGCTGGAAAAACTTGAGGCTTCTCAGGATTAACGAACGGAGCAAAGGTCACCTCAAGGACCTCGATCAATTCGATCGTTAACTTCTGGGGGTAATCCAATATGTCCTATCGTAACCAAGTAATTGCAGCGGCGTTGCTGTCATTTGCCACTCTGGCTCCAGCGAGCTTCGCCAGCGCTGCGGATTTGCCCTACAAGGTCAAGGCAAAGCCGGTTCCTGACGTGCCCTTCTTCTTGGTGATCGATAACCGGGTCACCTACTCCTACATCTTCCAGGGTACCGATCCCGGTGCGTTCAGCACCAAGCCGACCGGTGGCTTCGACGGCAAGACCGCGAAGTCGGTCTATTCGTTCACCCATTTCGACGTGTGGGCTTACGGCACCAACTTCTTCGGCATCAATATGTTCAAGTCGGACCACAACGATCCGGCTGGGCCTTGCACGAATGCCGGCGTGATTACGAACCCCGTTGGTTTTGGCAACACTCCTGCGAGCTGCGCTGGCGCGACCGAATTCTTCGGCCTGATCCGCAGCACGTTCGGCTGGAACGAGTTGTTCAATACCAAGGCCTTCACCATGGGGCCGCTGCATAACATTTCGTTCGAAGTCGGTGCTGAAGGCGAAACGGAAAATAGCTATCTGGCACCCAACAAGCGCGCCTTCGAAGCTGGTCTGCAGTTCGCCTTCGATCTTCCTTACAAGGGTTACTTCAACGTAGCGCCCTTGGCCTACAAGGAAATCAACCACAATGCGTTCCTGCAGTGCGGTGGCTTCGGTGTCCCCGGTGCCTGCAGCGTGGACGGTGGTACGAACTTCAACGTCACCTGGGCAGTTGAAATCAACTACTACATGGATCTCAACTTCCTGCCGCCGGAAATGCAGTATTTCGCCATCAGCGGCCGTGCCGGCTTCTACGGACCGAAAGGAAACCAGAACCAGCCGCTCGGTCTTGCCAGCGGGGGAACCCCGACCAAGACCGAAATCAACAGCGAGCCGATCCGTCTGACCTTCGACGCCAGCAAGGCGATCTGGGGTGCGAAGTATTCCCAGTTCGTTACCACCTGGGTTGCCTATCGCTACTGGCAGAACAAGTTCGGCCTCGATCACAATGCCGCTCCGGGCGTCTGCACCGTGAATGGCGTCAGCACCAACAGCTGCACCGAATCGACGCTTTATGCCGGTGTCACCGTAAAGTTCTAACTGCCTGATAATTCAAGAAACGATGGCGCCGCGATGAACTCGCGGCGCCATTTTCGTTTCCAGGATACACATTCTCCGCGGCGCAAGCCTGTAGGTCGCGGTCGAACCGGCGGACCGAGGCTCTCGGTTTTCGTGTTTTCGCCAGACGACGCGGCAACCCGCCCGCATCAAATGCGGATCGGACCTTCGCTCTCGGAAACGCCTTATTTGTCCCAGACGCCGGCGTGCAGTGCTGCCGCCTCGTCCTCGAGCAGCGGCCCGACGACCTCGGTCGTGCGCTGTCCGCGCCTGAACACTTCGCGGCACGGCAGATCGAGTGTCGGGTTCTCCGGGTGATTGCCGGTGACGGCGCGCAGGCGACGTTCGCTCAAGCCGTAGACCACGCGGCCAATGCCTGCCCAGTAGATCGCGCCGGCGCACATCGCGCAGGGTTCGGCGGATGAATACAGCGTGGCATTCCGCAGCACGTCCGCGCCAAGCGTCGTGCAGGCCTGCGTCGCCAGCAACCGTTCGGCATGGCCGGTTCCGTCATGCGCCGGCATGTAACCGTTTTCGGTCTCGATCAGAACGTTGCGGTTCTGGTCGACCAGGATCGCGCCAAACGGATGGTTGCCGCGGGTCATGGCGCGGCGGGCGACATCGAACGAGCGCCGCAGAAAATGTTCGTCGAGTTCGAGGGGCGTCATATCAAGGCCCTGGCCGGTTCAGTGCTGCATCCTTCGAGACGGCGCGGAGTTTATCATCGGGCGCGCGTTCGCGCGACCCGTTGGCGCCTCCTAAAGACAAGGCTTTGGATCCTCATGGTGAGGAGCGCGGCAACGCCGTGCGTCTCCGGACGATGCTTCGCATCGCCTTGAGAACCACGAGGCCATGAGATACGCGAACGAAATTCAACTCCGAAGTTTCCCTCTGTCCGCGACCGCTTGTGCCATCATGCAGACAGCGGCCGTGATAGACAAGCAAGCCAGCAGGTCAATGTCCCGCCATGTGCCGCCCGATATCCGTGAGGTCGGCTTCGCTGGCGCGGGCCTCATAGACGAATTGGCCGTGAAACATCACCACCAGACGATCCGACAGTTCGAGCAGCTCGTCGAGGTCTTCGCTCACCAGCAACACCGCGGCGCCGCGGTTTCTCGCGGCCATGATCTCCGCGTGAATCTGCGCGACCGCGGCAAAATCCAGCCCGAAGCACGGATTGGCGGCGATCAGCACTTCGACCTCGCCGCCGAGTTCGCGCGCCAGCACGGTGCGCTGCACGTTGCCGCCGGAAAGCGCCGAGATCGGGGTGTCCGGGGTGCGGGTCTTGATCTTGTAGAGGCCGATTTTCTTCTCGGCGTCGCTGCGGAAGGCCGCGCGGTTGAGCCACCAGCCGCCGCTTGCAAACGGCGCGCGGTCGAATTCGCGAAAGGCGATATTGTCGGCGACGCTCATGCCTCCGACACAGGCGTTCTTCAGCGGCTCCTCCGGCAGCAGCGACATCTTGTGCCGGCGCATTTCCTCGCGGGTGGCGTGATAGGGGTCGCCAATGACGCGGATTGCGCCGCTCTCCGCCTGGCGCTGGCCGGCAAGCACCTCGACCAGCTGCCGCTGGCCGTTGCCGGATACGCCGGCAATGCCGACGATCTCTCCGCCCCGCACCGCCAGCGATACGTCGTGAACCGCAACCGCGCCGGCATCGTCCAGCGCGTTGAGTTTATCGAGTTCAAGCCGAACGTCGCCCACTTCCCCGACCCGGGGCGGCTGAAGCGTCAATTCCTCGGCGCCGATCATCATCCGGGCCATGCTGTCAGGCGTGAGGTCGGCCACCTTGCCGTGGCCCGCCAGTTTGCCGCGGCGAAGAATCGTCACCTCGTCGGCGAACGCCATCACTTCACGGAACTTGTGGGTGATCATCAGGATGGTCAGGCCGTCATCGACGACCATGGCCCGCAGCATGCCCAGCACCTCGTCGGCTTCACCCGGCGTCAGCACCGATGTCGGCTCGTCGAGAATCAGAAACCGCCGCTTCAAATAGAGCTGCTTGAGGATTTCGCATTTTTGCCGCTCGCCGGCGGAGATGTCGGAAACCCTGGCGTTGAGCGGGACCTTGAACGGCATCCGTCCCAGAAAGGCTTCCAGCTCCTGTTTCTCCCGGGCCCAGTTCACCACCGCGGGAACGTCGTCGCGCGCCAGCACCAGATTCTCCGCTACCGTCATCGCGGGCACCAGGGTGAAATGCTGGTACACCATGCCAAGGCCGAGCGCATGGGCGTCCTTCGGATTGCCGATCGCCTGTTCGCGGCCGCCGACCAGGACATCGCCCTCGGTCGGGTGGTAATAGCCCATGATGCATTTGACGAGCGTGCTCTTGCCGGCGCCGTTTTCGCCAAGCAGCGCATGGAACGAGCCGGGACGCACTTTCAGTTCGACGTTGTCCAAGGCGACGAAGTCGCCAAACCGCATCGTCATGGCGACGGCATCGACGCCAAGGGGCCCGCTCGGCAGCGGCGCTTCGCCGATAATCATGACAGGGCGCCGATCAGCGCGGCGGAAGTGGCGACGGCGCCGAACACGCCGCCCTGCATCTTGACCATCTTCAGCGCGTGGTCGTGATTGCTCTTGTCGGTGGCGGCACAGCAGTCCTCGATCAGGACGCATTCGAAGCCGCGGTCGTTTGCCTCCCGCATGGTGGTGTGGACGCAGACATCGGTGGTGATGCCGGTGAGCACGATGTTCTCGATGCCGCGCAGCCGCAGCATCAGCTCCAGATCGGTGGCGCAGAACGATCCCTTGCCGGGCTTGTCGATGATGGGCTCGCCCGGCAGCGGCGCCAGGTCGGGAATGATTTCCCAGCCGGCCTCGCCGCGGACCAGCACGCGCCCGCACGGGCCGGGGTCGCCGATCCCGGCGCCGATCTGCCGCGACCGCCACTGCTTGTTCGCGGGCAGATCGGTGAGATCGGGGCGGTGACCCTCGCGGGTATGGATGATGTGGAAGCCCTGGGCGCGCATGACGGCAAGCAGCCGCTTGATCGGCTCGATCGGCGCGCGCGTCAGTGACAGGTCGTATCCCATCTTGTCGACGTAGCCGCCGACCCCGCAGAAATCGGTCTGCATGTCGATGACGATGAGCGCGGTATTCTCCGGCCGCAGGTCGCCGTTATAGGGCCACGCATAGGGTTCGGACTTCAGATAACGTTCGGCCATGTCTTTAGCCTCGTTGGTCGATAGCGGTTCATCGGGTGATCGAAAGTTCGGCCGGAGCCCCGGTCAGGGTGCGTTTCGGCGAGCAGGTGATGATCATGATCGCGAGCGTCAGAATGTAGGGGGCGGCGTTGAACAGGTGATATCCCGAGGTCACGCCGACCGACTGCAGCGCCGGCCCGAGCGCGGCCGCGCCGCCAAAGGCGAGCGATGCCCACATGCACAGCATTGGATCCCATCGCGCGAAGATCACCAGCGCGACCGCGGTGACACCCTGTCCGCTGGAGAGGCCCTCGTTCCAGCTGCCGGGATAGAACAGTGACAGAAATGAGCCGCCAATCCCGGCGAGAAAGCCGCCGACCATGGTGGCGCGCAAGCGGATGGCCAGAACGGAATATCCCATGGCGCGCGCCGCATCCGAACTTTCGCCGGCGGTGCGGATCAGCAAGCCCCAACGTGTCGTCCGAAAGGCCCAGTACAGGATCGGCGCCAGCGCGATGCCGATCAGAAACAGCACGTTGATTCGCAGCGCGGCGCGAACCTGGGCTATGTCGCTCCACCATCCGAAATCGATCGCGGGCAGCCGCGGCGCCGTCGGCTCGATCAGCGGCTTTCCGAGGTAGAAGGCAAGGCCGGTCCCGAACAGCATCAGTGCGATGCCGACGGCGATGTCGTTGACCCGTGGCAGCGAGCAGATTCCGGCGTGAAGCGCGCCCAACAGCGCGCCGGTGACGCCGGCGGCAAGCACACCGAGCCAGGGCGACCCCGTGACATAGGAAATGCCGTAAGCGCTCATCGCGCCCATCACCAGCGTTCCCTCGAGGCCGAGGTTGATGCGCCCCGAACGCTCGGTGATGCATTCGCCGAGGCTGACGAACAGAAACGGCGTGGAGACGCGGATGGCGCCGCCAAACACCGCCAGAGGCACGGTCCAGAGTCCGATCGTTCCGTCAGCCATGTCAGGATTTCCCTTTCAGGAAGCCGATTCGTCCGTAAAGCGCGTCGCTCGCAAGAACGAAGACGAAGATAATGCCCTGCAGCACCTGGACCGAGGCGTCGGGCAATCCGAGCCGGCGCTGCAACAGCCCGCCGCTGGCGCCGATTCCACCGAGCAGAATGGCGACCGGAATGACGGCCAGCGGGTTTTGCCGGGCCAGGAAGGCGACAAGGATGCCGGTAAAGCCGTAGCCCGCGGCGAGATTGGCATTGGTGCGGCCCTGCACCGCGGCGACTTCGACCATCCCGGCAAGGCCGGCCGACGCGCCGGCCAGAAAGCAGACGGTCATGATCAGCTTGCCGACGCCAAGGCCCACGATCCTGGCGGCGCGGATGTTGCCGCCGGCGACCCGCGCGGCGAAGCCGAACACGGTGTGATAGATCAGGATGTAGGATGCGACGGCGGCGACGATGCCGAACACCAGTCCCCAGTGCACGTCGGTGCCGGGGATCGATCCCAGCATATTGGCCGCGCCGATCTCCCGCGTCGACGGCTTGTTGAGGCTGGTGGGATCGCGCATCAGGCCCTCGACCAGATGGTTGAGGATCGCCAGCGCAATGTAAACCAGCAGCAGGCTCGAAATCGTTTCATTGACGCCGCGGTACTGGCGAAGCCCGCCCGACAGCATGATCCAAAGTCCGCCAGCGATCATGCCGGTGGCAGCCATCGCCAGTTGCACCGCCAGCGGCGGCGCCGACTGCATCGTCAGCGCCGCGCTGGTCGAGGCCAGCGCGCCGATCAGAAGCGCGCCTTCGCCGCCGATGATGACCATGCCGAGTTGCGCGGGCAGGGCGGTGCATAGCGCGGTCAGTATCAAGGGCGCGGCGCGCGTCAGCGTGTTCTGCCATGAGAACCAGGTGCCGAACGCGCCCTGGTACATATAGAAATAGAGGTCGAGCGGGCTCTTGCCGAACAGCGCGACGAACATCCCGAACACCCCGAGCGCGCCGACCAGCGCCGCGCCCGGAATCAGGATGTATTCGATGGTCCCGCCGTAACGCTGCAGAAACCCCGGATCCGCGGCCGGGGAAATCGCCACCGCTTCGGCAGGACCAGCAACTTCTGACGTCACGAAGTCGCTCCGATGACGCCTTCCACCAGGTAGTCCATCTTTTCCAGTTCGGTATCCCTCTGGCCGCGCTCGGTTCCAGCGCCGATCACGGTCTTGCCCTTGTTGTCCACGATCGGGCCCTTGAAGATGGTGTAGGTGCCCGCGGTGAGCTTGGCCTTGATATCGTCGGCGTGTTTGCGGGCTTCCGCCGAGACCGCCTCGCCATAGGGCGAGACCTTGACGATCTCTTCCTTCAGGCCGCCGCGATAGAAATTCGGGATGGCCTCTCCGGCGGCGATCATTTTCACGAACTTCGGATAGAGCGCTTCCCAGTTCCATTCAGCGCCGGTGAGATACGCTTTCGGTGCCAGCGGGGACTGGTTGACGTGATAGCCGCACACCATCGCGCCGCGCCGCGCCGCGTTTTCGACCATGGTCTTCGGCCCGTCGACGTGGCAGGTCAGGACATCGACCCCCTGATCGATCAGGCTGTTGGTTGCTTCGGCTTCCTTGACCGGCATCGACCAGTCGCCGGTGAAGATCACCTGGGTAGTGGCCTTGGGGTTGGCGAGCTTGGCGCCGAGTGTGAAGGCATTGATATTGCGCAGCACCTGCGGGATCGGCTTGGCGGCGACAAAGCCGAGCTTGCCGCTCTTGGTCGAGTAGCCGGCGACGATGCCGGAGATATATTGGGCCTCGTCGATATAGCCGAAGTAACTGCCGGCGTTCTTCGGATCCTTGTCGGTCCACAGGCCGCCGGCGTGCTCGAAGCGTATCTTCGGGAACTTGTTGGCCATCTTGATCACGTGCGGATTGTAATATCCGAACGAGGTCGGGAACAGCAGCGTCGCGCCGTCGAGATTGATCATCGACTCCATCGTCTTTTCGACGGCGTCGGTTTCCGGGACCTTTTCCTCCTCGACCACCTTGAGGCCGGGCATCTTCTTCAGCGCCGCGGCGCCTTGCGCGTGCGCCTGGTTGTAGCCGTAGTCGTCGCGCGACCCGACATAGATGAAGCCGATCGTGGTATCCGCCGCGAAGGCGGTTCGCCCGCCGAAGGCCGTGCCGAGCGTCAGCGCCGCGCTTCCCTGCAAGAGATGTCGTCGTGAAATCCTGCCAAAATCCATGTGCCTGCTCCCTTTGGCGGACGCACCGCCGCTAATACGCGGCTTCGCCGATCCGGCGGAGCCCGACAGGCCATGTCGCAATCTTCATGCCAGAGCTTTTTTGCTATGCAATCCAAAACAATCGATTGAAATTGTTAGAATATTTTGGTTTCTCGATTTCGGTTTAAAACTTGGGCAGGCGATAGCATGACTAAAAATTAGGCGACATTTTTTGATTGTATGCAATGGAGTTAAGCAATCCTTAACCCGGATCGGTCGGCTCGCGGTTGGACCGCAGTGGTGCCTCCGATCATTTGCCGGCTGATCAATCGGGCATAGGCTGCTACCAGTTTCGGATCACCCCCGGATTTGCCGGTCCGCTGGCACTGGATTTGTATCGACCGGTCGAAAGCCCATGCAAGCCGGCTTTGGCCCCATCATCGGAAAAACATGAGCGAGATGAATGCGGAAACCGCCGGGCGACAAACCCTATCCCTCGGCGGCGAGATCGTCGGCCGGATCAACCGGCTTGGGACGATTTCCGAAACGCCGGAACATCTCGCGCGCATCTTCCTGACAGCAGAGCATCGCGCCGCGGCTGAGCTGATCCTGAGCTGGATGCGTGAGGCGGGAATGCGCGCGCATCTCGACGCGATCGGTAATGTCTGCGGCCGTTACGAAGGCGAACGGCCGGGTATGCCGTGCCTGATGCTGGGCTCGCATTACGACACCGTGCGCGATGCCGGCAAATGGGACGGCCCGCTCGGCTTGATCACGGCGATCTCCTGTGTCGCCGATCTGCACAAAAGAGGCCGCCGATTGGCGTTCGCCATCGAGGTGATCGGATTCGCCGACGAAGAGGGGGTTCGGTTTGCCTCGACGCTGCTGGGCAGCCGGGCGGTCGCGGGAACGTTCAACGAGAGCGTGCTCGCCTCGAAGGACAGCGCCGGGATGTCGATGCGCGATGCGCTCATTCAGTTCGGTCTCGATCCCGACCATATCGGCGCGGCGGCAAGGATCCGCAGCGAGCTGCTGGCCTATATCGAACTTCACATCGAGCAGGGACCGGTATTGGAAGCGCAGAACCTGCCGGTCGGGTTGGTGAGCGCCATCTCGGGCGCGACCCGTCTGGCGGCAAAACTGACCGGCATGGCCGGTCATGCCGGAACGGTGCCGATGGCGCTGCGGCGCGATGCGCTGGCGGGCGCCGCGGAATGCATCTGCAAGATCGAGGAGGTATGCCGCACCGATGACGGCGGATTGGTCGGCACGGTCGGTTATATCCACGCCATGCCCGGAGCGACCAACGTGATCCCGGGGCAGGTTCACTTTACCATCGATCTTCGCGCGCCCACGGACACCCACCGCAAGCGTGCGGTGACCGATATCGTCCGGCATATCGAAGCGATTGCAAAACGCCGCAAGCTCCCGCTGCAGCTCGACGTGACCCATGAAAATCGTACCGTGCCATGTGCGCCGTGGCTGAAGGCGCAGGTGGCGGCTGCGGTGGCGGCGGAAGGCTATCCGGTGTTCGAACTGCCAAGCGGCGCCGGGCATGACGGCATGGCGATGGTCGACATTGCCGACGTCGGCATGCTGTTCGTGCGATGCCGCGGCGGCATCAGCCACCATCCGGACGAGCATGTCGAGCTGGCCGATGCCGATGCTGGGGCGCGCGTGCTGCTGCGGCTGATCGAAAATTTCCGGCCGCGGCGCGCGGCGGAATAATTTGGATGCGAGCATGATGAAGGTCAGCGCGCGGTCGCAGACCTTCGCCGCCTCTTGCGAACACCCGACTGCATCGGTCGAATGTCCGAATTCGGAACCGGAACAATTAGAGATTTCCGCGTTGAGCTCAAAGCGGTCCGAGAGTTCCGCATACGCGGCGGATCGCGCGACAGTTCCATCAGAAAAATTCCGCACGGTCCGTCAGATTCGAATCGACGCAATTACCTGCTGACCGGTTCAAGCAGCACGCATCATGACATCAGTGTGGCGCGCGGCGGCGATCTCGTGCTGCGAAGCTTTCTGGTTGTGTCACGCAATCAAAAAATGGCTGTCATCGTCGCAGAATAACAATGCGCCCGTTGCCGTGACTTTTAAAATCCAACAGGAGAATGCTATGCAAAAAACAGCGCTTACGCGCCGATTTGGCTTGCTCGGAGTTTCCCTGGCGGCCCTTGCGCTTTCGCAAGGTGCTCGCGCGGAGGACGCGATCAATTCCATCAAGACCGCGTCACCGATCAAGCATGTCATCATTATCGTCGGCGAAAATCGCAGCTTCGATCACCTGTTTGCCACCTACATGCCGAAGTCGCGCGACGAGCGGGTGTTGAACCTGTTGTCCGAACACATCGTCAAGGCCGACGGCACGCCCGACGAAAATTTCGACAGGGCGCATCAGTTTCAGATTACCTCGGCGCCGAATGGCGGAAAGTATTTCATAAGCGCAGGATCGGCCAACAAGGCACTGTATTCGGTGCTGCCTGCGCCTGACCTCGGCGGCGTGCAAAACCCGCCGGCTGCCGCTCTTCTCGGCATACCCGGTGGCGATCCGGGATTACCCGCCGCCGACCAGTTCTTGTTCGGAACCGGCGGCACCGGTCTGCCAAACAGTCTCGGCCCGGATATCCGAATCACCAACGTCAACACATTGCCGCCCGGGCCATTCCAGCTCACCGGCCCAACCATGCCCTATGACGCCTATACTGCCGATACCATCCACCAGTTCTTCCAGATGTACCAGCAGGTGGATTGCGCGATCGACCGTGAGCACGTCACGCGAAACAATCCGACCGGCTGCCTGCACGATCTGCAATCGTTCGTCACCACGACCTACGCGACCGCGCCCGGTGCCACACCGCACGATGCCGGACAGACGATGGCGTTTTTCAACATGCAGAAGGGCGATGTGCCCTATCTGAAATCCCTCGCCGACCAATACACCATGAGCGACAATTATCATCAGCCGGTGTTGGGCGGCACCGGGCCGGACAGCGTGCCGCTCGGCTTTGCCGATCAGGTGTTTTTCGGAGACGGCAGCGGCCATGCGACGACTCCACCGGCCAGCAGCATCTATAATCCCGATCCGGAACCCAATACGCTAAACCAGTACACCACGCGCAAGCAGTGGTTCAATTGCTCCGATCCGACGCAGCCCGGGATCAAGCCGATCCTGGATTACCTCGGCAAGCTGCCCTACACGGTCCAGACCAAGTGCGATCCGGGTCACTATTACAATGCGGTCAACATCAACCCGGCCTGGACGCCGCAGGGCACGCCAAGCCCGGCCGGTGCTATTCCACCGGTCACCATGACCAGCATCGGCGATCTCCTGAGCGCGAAGAACATCCCGTGGAAGTATTATGGCGGCAGCTACAATGCTTCCGGGACGGGTGCTCCGCTCGACGGAATCTATTGCAACATCTGCAACCCGTTTGAATATCAGCTGAACTACCCGGCGATGCGCGCCGCGCATATGCGCGATGTCACCGATCTGTTCAATGATCTCAAGAACGGCACGTTGCCGGCGGTGTCCTACGCCAAACCCGACGGCACCATGGACGGCCATCCGGCATCATCGAAGTTCGATCTGTTCGAAGCCTTCGCCAAGAACATCATCGAGCTTGCCCAAAGCAACAGGGAACTGTGGGAGAGCACGGCGATCTTCGTCACGGTGGACGAGGGTGGCGGATTCTATGACTCCGGCTTCATCCAGCCCGTCGATTTCTTCGGTACCGGGCCGCGCATTCCGATGATTGCGGTCTCGCCGTTCTCGCGCGGCGGTCACATCACCCACGTTTATGGCGAACATTCTTCCTTCGTGAAGTTCGTCGAGCGGAATTGGTATCTCGGCAAGCTCAGCGCGCGTAGCCGCGATAATCTGCCCAATCCGCGCGCCCACGACGACAATGTCTATGTTCCCGTCAACATGCCGGCCATCGGAGATCTCTTCGACATGTTCGATTTCGACAGGGATCACGATCGGGACGATCGGGATTCCCGCTAGTCGATCGACGACGACAGACCAAACGCGATTGGGGCCGGCATGTCGGCTGCCGGCCCCAATTGATTGAGCGATATGATCGCAACAGCGCCGAGGCGGACGTCAGCCTGCCGGCGCCATCGACACTGCTGTCTTCACGTCCTAGCCCGCCGTCACGTCCACCAGCTCTTCGCCATCGAGCACGCGCACGGCCTTGGCACGGTCCAGATCGCCTTCCCAGGCGGCGACGACGACGGTGGCGACGCAGTTGCCGATCAGGTTGCCGAGCGCGCGCGCCATGCCGATGAACCAGTCAACCGACAGCACCAGCACCAGCCCGATCGCGGGGATGCTCGGCACCGCATTCAGCGTGGCGGCGAGAATCACGATGGCGGAGCCGGGAACGCCGTGGGCGCCCTTCGAGGTGATCAGGGACACGCCGAGCACCAGCAGGAGATCGCCGAACGACAGCGGCGTGTTGGTCGCCTGCGCGATGAAGACGACCGCCAGCGTCAGGTAGATCGAGAACGCATCGAGGTTGAAGGAATAGCCGGTCGGAATCACAAGCCCGACCACCGAATCCTTCACGCCAAGCCGCTCAAGCTTGCGCATGATCTGCGGCAGCACCGCATCCGACGACGCGGTGGCCAGCACGATGGTCAATTCCTCGCGCAGATAGGCCAGGAATTTGAGAATGTTCAGCCCGGCGAGCGCCATCACGGTGCCAAGCACGCCGAGGACGAAGATCGCGACCGAGACGTAGAACAGCGCTACCAGCGACACCAGTTGCTTGAGCGAGCCGACGCCATATTGCCCGACGGTATAGGCGACGGCGCCGAGCACGCCGAGCGGCGCCACGCGCACGATCAGCCCCATCGTCCGGAACAGTACGGTCGATACGGCGTCGATCAGCGAGGTGATCTTCTCGCCCTTTTCGCCGCCGACCAAAGCAACGCTGGTGCCGAACAGGATCGCGAAAAACAGCACCTGCAGCACGTCGTTGCGCGACAGCGCGTCGAACGATGTCGTCGGTATGATGTTCATCAGGAAGCTGCCGATCCCGCCGCCCTTCAGCTTGTGGGCGTTGTCGGCATAGGTGTTGAGCGCCTTGGCATCAAGGGTCGATGGATCGATGTTCATGCCGTGGCCGGGGCCGAACAAATAGGCGAGCAACAGCCCGACGACCAAGGCCACCGTGGTCATCACCTCGAAATAGACCAGCGCCTTGACGCCGACCCGCCCGACCTTCTTGAGGTCGCCGGCGCCCGCGATACCGTGCACGACGACGCAGAACACGATCGGCGCGACGATCATCGAAATCAGCTTCAAAAACGCGTCGCTGAAAATCTTCAGGCTGACGGCAAACTCGGGAACCGCCATTCCGAGCACGATCCCCAGCAGCAGGGCCGCAAGGACCTGGACAAACAACGATGTATAAAGCGGCTTTCGCGCAACCGGCGCCGCGGCAGTGATGGTCGTCATCGAACGCTCCCCCTCGATCCAAGGCATCCCCAACAAGGCATCCCCAACAGGTATCCCAAGCAGCAAATTCCGCGCCAGAAATCCCGCAAGCAAGCAAATCCGAATTTTCGCAACAACAACAGGGCCATTTTTCAGGCCATAGGCGGCGGCCGCAGGTCGCGCAATCCGGGTTTTCGGCGAACCCCTGCGCCGCTGCGGATGCTGTGATGCATGCCGCGTCACGCTCAACGAATGAGCAAATGCACGTCGCAAAAGCTGCGCACGGCGAATGAGAGATAGCCGGTCAAAAATATAACTGACTGAAAATAAGGAGGATTCTCGAGCGCCGCGTCGCCATGCGGCATTGTACACAATGGCACGGGCTTTGCTTGGCTCACTTCGGGAGTTCTCTCGCCAGGGGTGCAGGTTATGGCGAACTCAAAGCAGCTGCCAGTTGGCACAGTCGCCGCGGAACCCGAGCCGATCAACCTCGATTGGTCGGTTACAGCGCTCGTCATCATCGACATGCAGCGCGATTTCATGGAGCCGGGCGGTTTCGGAGAAACGCTGGGCAACGACGTCTCGCAGCTGGCACGGGCGGTGAAGCCGATCGCATCCGTGCTGGCCGCGGCGCGCGATCTCGGAATACTCGTCGTGCACACCCGCGAGGGCCATTTGCCCGATCTGTCGGACGCGCCGCCGGCCAAGATCGAGCGCGGCGCGCCAAGTCTTCGCATCGGCGATCCCGGTCCGATGGGACGGATCCTGATCCGCGGCGAGGCCGGTCACGACATCATTCCCGAACTGTACCCGCTCGACAGCGAGGTCATCATCGACAAGCCCGGGAAGGGCGCGTTCTACGCCACCGAGCTCGGCGATATCCTGCAGAAATACGGCATCGAGAATTTGCTGGTGTGCGGCGTGACCACCGAGGTTTGCGTCAACACCACTGTGCGCGAGGCCAATGACCGCGGCTATCGCTGCGTGGTGCTGGCCGATGGCTGTGCATCCTATTTCCCTGAATTCCACGAGATGGGCCTGAAGATGATCAAGGCCCAGGGTGGCATCTTCGGCTGGGTCAGCGACTCAGCCGCAGTCCTTCAAGCAATGACACCGGAGACTTCAAACATATTGGCAGCAGGAGCATCACGATGAGCACGAGCATTTCTGCCGGAAAGTCCGACTTCAAGCCGGCGTTGTGGACGCCGGGCGACTGGAATGCCTTTTTCGGTTTCGGCACCAACATCCTGGTCAACATGCTGGTGCTGACGGGGCTATTGCGTTTCGTGCTGAAGATGCCTGACTCGCTGGTGTTCGGACGCATCCTGCCGGCGCTCGGCCTGATGATGTGCCTGTCGACCTTTTATTACGCCTTTCTCGCCTATCGGCTGGCGCAGAAGACCGGCCGCACCGACGTCTGCGCGCTGCCGTCCGGCGTCAGCGTGCCCCACATGTTCATCGTCACCTTTGTGATCATGCTGCCGATCACGATCAAGACCGGCGATCCGATGAAAGGCTGGGCGGCCGGCCTGGTCTGGGTATTCTTCCAGAGCTTCATCCTGATGATCGGTGGTTTCATCGCGCCGTACATCCGGAAAATTACCCCGCGCGCGGCCCTGCTCGGCACGCTGGCCGGCGTGTCCGTGACCTTCATCTCGATGCGGCCGGCGCTGGAAATGTACATGACGCCGCAGATCGGCCTGGTCTGCTTCGCGATCATCCTGGTGAGCTGGTTCGGCGGCGTGAAGTATCCAAAGGGAATTCCCGCCGGCCTCGTCGCCATCGCGGTCGGCATGATCATCGCCTGGGGATCCAACCTGTTCGGTCTTAATTTCGGCGGGCTGAGCGTCAAGGGCCTCGGCGATGCGTTCGCGAGCTTCGGCTTTTCGGTGCCGCTGCCCGCCGTCGGCGAGGTATTCTCGGGCTTCGAATTCCTCGGCATCATTCTGGTGACCGCGATCCCGTTCGGTATCTACGATCTCGTCGAGGCGATGGACAACGTCGAAAGCGCCGAAGCCGCCGGCGACGAATATCCGACCACGCGGGTTCTGACCGCCGACGGCGTCGTCAGTCTGATCGGCTGCCTGATGGGAAATCCCTTCATCAACGCCGTCTATATCGGTCATCCCGGATGGAAGGCGATGGGCGGCCGGATCGGCTATTCGGCAGCGACCGGGGTCATGGTCATCGTGCTGGCGTGGTTCGGCATCATCTCGGTGCTGCTGGCGCTGGTGCCGGTGGTCGCGATCTCGCCGATCCTGCTTTATATCGGCATGCTGATCGGCGCGCAGGCGTTCCAGACCACGCCGATCAAGCACGCGCCGGCGATCGTGCTGGCCTTGACGCCGCATCTCGCCGCATGGGCCAAGCTTCAGATCGACACCATGCTCGGTGCGACCGTGAATGCGGCACAAGCGGTCGGCGGTCTTGCCGCCGACAAGGTGGGTGCGGTCAAGACCGCCGCGATCGCCTCATTGCCGCAGCAGGGCGTGCTCTATCACGGGCTGGAGGTGATGGGCGGCGGCTCGATTCTCGCCGGTCTCGTGCTTGGTGCGATCGGCGTTTTCGTCATCGAACGCGATTTCGTCAAGGCGTCGGCCTTTGCCTTCTCCGGCGCGGTGCTGACCTATTTCGGCTTCATGCATGGTGAGGCGGTCGGCATCGGCGGCGGAATGGGTGTGACGCCCGGCGTCGCTTTGGCCTACGCGGTGGTCGCGGCCGGATTCTTCGCCGTGGGCAAGTTCAGCGCCAGCGCTTCCTATGTTCCGCAACACGATTTGGGGCTCGCGGCGCCTGCCGAATGACAACGGGCCAGATCATGATGCGATTAGGTTGAATCGCATCATGATCCCATCTTTTTGTTTGAGCATGATCTTTGCGCAACGCTCCGCGTTTGTCGCGAGGGAAAACCGGTTCCCACTTTTTCCGGATCATGCTCAACAGCGCAACCTGAGTTGCGCTTCCCGTTATTTCTGAATTCCCTGCTTCTGCGTGTCACCATTGATGGCTTGCGCCCAAATTGGGCGCATGGTAATTCTTGAGCATGCGAGTCATTTCCCGGCGTACTTTGCGAGAGTTCGTCGAGGGACGGAGAGGGTACAAGGACCACGCGGCTTTGAAGGCCGCCCTGGACGCTTGGTTCGACGAAGTTAAGAAGGCGCGATGGACCAGCGCAGCGGATGTGAAGCGGAGCTACGCGACGGCTAGCATCGTCTCGGCCGACCGGATTGTGTTCAATGTGAAAGGCAACGACTATCGGTTGGTCGTAGCCACCGACTTCGACAAGGGTATCGTGTGGATCAAGTGGATCGGCACGCACAAAGACTACGACAAGATCGATGTGAAAGGCGTGCAGCATGGCGGGTGAGGTAAAGCCGATCCGGACGAAGCGGGATTATGAAGCCGCGCTCAAGGAAGTTGAGCGCCTCTGGGGCGCCAAGTTGGGAACGCGCGACGGCGACCGATTGGATGTGCTCGCAACGCTCATCGATGCCTATGAGGCTGAGCACTATCCGATGGACCCGCCTGATCCCATAGAGGCAATCAAATTCCGCATGGAGCAGCAAGGCCTCACCCGGCGGGACCTAGAGGAGATCATTGGCACCCGCACCCGCATCGCCGAGGTTTTAAACAGAAAACGAGGACTGTCGGTGGGAATGATCCGACGTTTGCACGAGCGCCTCGGTATCTCGGCAGAAGTGCTGATCCGGCCGAGCCGAAAAAACGCGGCGTGAGCGGCGCCCTGAACTGTCAGGGCTCAGCCCAGGCGTCCGGAACCGTCAAGTTCTCGCGGCGCGAAAATGGCGGTATTCAGCGCCAATAGCGTATTCTGAAGTGGCGCGCCACGGCCGATGAAGATGGGCAATATTCGGTCGCCGTGGCGCTATGATGTGGTGGCCTACCACGCGTTCCATTTGGAAAATCTGCGATGGCCTACGACTTTCCACTGCCACTCGCCAGTGGTTCACCGACTCCAGCGATCCCTTCCACCGCGCTCCCGCAGCAATCACGTATGACCGCGAGACCAATCGGATGGTGCTGCAGGACAGCCGCGTATGGATCGCGGGTCTGAGCGACGAAGGCGGCGCCAGTTCCTGGCTGGCGGCCGTCATGAAGGAACTCGTCCAGCCAGACAAGGAAGAACTCGAGAAACTTCAACAGTTCGTCGACGGCGTTTTGTGGGGCGGGCTGCAATCCAAGGATGGACCTCACCCATACGGAGTTCGTAAGAGTCTCTTCTATTACCAACCTGACGAGATGCCCGCCAACTACTACGACAGCAACTTTGACTGGAAATCCTGGACAAGCTGGAATAAGCAAGCCTCGGAGGCGGTTGATCGTTCTTATGACTATCCACACGTGGCGGCGGCGTATTGGGTACTCTATCGCCTGGCTCGCGATCGCCAAGGGTTGGTCACCAACCATCCCTGGGATTGGTACCTGAATCATGCCTACGAGACTTCGATAGCGATGACCAGTTATGCCAAGGACCTGGCGGTGTTTGGTCAGATGGAGGGTTCCATCTTTGTGGAGATACTGGCCGATCTCAAGCGCGAAGGCATGAATACGCAAGCCGAGGCTCTGGAAAGCAAGATGCGAGAACGCGCCGACCGATGGAGGAAGGAAGCCTACCCGTTCGGCAGCGAAATGCCGTGGGATTCCACCGGACAAGAAGAGGTCTACGCGTGGACGAAGTATTTTGGTTATCTCGACAAAGCCGAGGTCACGCTTGACGCAATTCTCGGGTACGATCCGGCAATTCCCCACTGGGGCTATAACGGCAGCGCACGCCGATACTGGGATTTCATTTTTGCCGCTAAAGACCGGCGACTGGAGCGACAACTGCACCATTACGGTTCTGGACTGAACGCCATCCCGTTGCTAGCCGAATACCGTGAACACCCGGAGGACTTCCATCTATTGCGGGTTGGCTACGGCGGAACAATGGGCGGGCTTACTGACATTGACCAGGAGGGATTTGCCTCAGCAGCTTTCCACGGATTCCCTGACATGCTTAAGTCCGATCCCTTCAGCGGCGACTACGGTCCCAACTTCTTTGGACACGCCTGGAACACTGCCACTTATATCGTGAATCACCCTGAATTTGGCTGGATAGCGTTTGGCGGGAACGTCAAAAGGAAAGGCAAAGTGGTCGCCGTCACTCCGCACGACTCGTTCCGCGCACGGGTCTACATAGCCTCACTGGGACTATGGCTGACGCTGGATGCGGGTAAATTTGAAAGTATCGAGGTGAATCCCGTCACTGGCGTGGTGCGAGTGGGACTGGCTGGAGCCACGGAGGCCACTCCGAAAGGACTGTTGCGAATCGAGCAGCCGGCCAAGGTGAGCGGTGTCGGCAGCTATCGCCCAGCGGCACCTTTGCAGTCTCAGCGCGGAGCCTACGTTGTACCGCTCCAGAAAGAAACGACTTGGCTCGCACTAAACGCTGGCCGTTGATTTCGCGGCAAAGAGTTGGTGGCTCTGTGGTGGTGCCAGCAAAACTTGGAAAACGTTTGCTAAGTTGCCGCAACTGAGGCCCTAGGTCTCCCCGTACGCTATGGTAAGTGTTGAGCCCCAATGAAGACCACGGCTTGTACCCGTGATAGGTGAGTAAACGTTTGCTACAATTGTACCCTTAGAGTGCACCCGGTGCGCTGCGAAAGGTTCCCTGCCTATGAACGTCCGATTTCTCCTGGCCTGCCTGGTGGTGGCCGGCCTTTCATTACAGGTTGCGCACGCTCAGCAGCCCCCTGCTTCGCCGCAGGCCTTGGAGA
>NZ_SSNA01000098.1 GCF_004799445.1 Bradyrhizobium sp. | reverse complement strand
GCGGGCGCGCGCCAGCGACGCCATTCCGGGCGGCCGTCCGCCCAAACACGAAGACAAGCCGGACGCCGCCAAGGCCGCCGAAACCAGTTGCACGGGGATCAAATGAGCACGCGGGAAAGCTGTGAATCAGTGCTGTGTGGATGACGACATGTTTTGCGATGTTGAAGAGCGCAACAGGAGAATAAGATGAAAACACGCGCCGCAGTCGCGTTTGAGGCGAAGAAGCCGCTTGAAATCGTCGAGCTCGACCTGGAGGGCCCGAAGGCCGGCGAAGTCCTGGTCGAGATCAAGGCGACGGGGATTTGCCACACCGACGCCTATACGCTTGATGGATTCGACAGCGAGGGAATTTTCCCCTCGATCCTCGGCCATGAGGGCGCCGGCATCGTCCGCGAAGTGGGACCGGGGGTCACCTCGGTGAAGCCGGGCGACCATGTGATCCCACTGTACACGCCCGAATGCCGCCAGTGCAAAAGCTGCCTCAGCCAGAAGACCAACCTGTGCACCGCGATCCGCGCCACCCAGGGCAAGGGCCTGATGCCCGACGGCACCTCACGCTTCAGCCACAAGGGCAAGACCATCTTCCACTATATGGGCTGTTCGACCTTTTCGAATTTTACCGTGCTGCCGGAGATCGCGGTCGCGAAAATCCGTGAGGACGCGCCGTTCGACAAGAGCTGCTACATCGGCTGCGGCGTGACCACCGGCGTCGGCGCGGTGGTCAACACCGCCAAGGTCACGCCGGGCGCCAATGTGGTCGTGTTCGGGCTCGGCGGTATCGGGCTCAACGTCATCCAGGGCGCGCGGATGGTGGGCGCCGACAAGATCATCGGCGTCGACCTCAATGATTCCAAGGAGGAGTGGGGCCGCCGCTTCGGAATGACGCATTTCGTCAATCCCAAAAAGGTCGATGGCGATATCGTCCAGCATCTGGTTCAGCTTACCGACGGCGGCGCCGATTTCACCTTCGACTGCACCGGCAATACCACCGTGATGCGCCAGGCGCTGGAAGCCTGTCATCGCGGCTGGGGCGTGTCGGTGGTGATCGGGGTGGCGGAAGCCGGCAAGGAAATTTCCACCCGGCCGTTCCAGCTCGTGACCGGCCGGGTCTGGAAAGGCACGGCGTTCGGCGGCGCGCGGGGCCGCACCGACGTGCCGAAGATCGTCGACTGGTACATGACCGGCAAGATCCAGATCGACCCGATGATCACCCACGTCCTCAAGCTCGAGGAGATCAACAGGGGCTTCGATCTGATGCACGAAGGCAAGTCGATCCGTTCGGTCGTCGTGTTCTAAACCAAGCGCGTTTTTCGAATCAAAAGCGTCAAACACAAGGAGGATAGGCCCATGACTGTTCACATCCATCCATCGGTTGACAGCGGCGTCAAGAAGGGTTCGGGCAGCTTTGCCGGCGGGACCCTAGTCTGCAAGTGCAAGGACAAGCCGGTCAAGGTCGGCATCAAGGGCGACGTCGCGCACAACCACGCCTGCGGCTGTACCAAATGCTGGAAGCCCGCCGGGGCGACCTTCTCGGTGGTCGCGGTGGTGCCACGGGACAACGTGACGGTACTTGAGAACGGCGACAAGCTTCATATCATCGATGCTTCCGCGACCATCCAGCGCCACGCCTGCAAGGTTTGCGGCACCCATATGTACGGCCGCATCGAGAACAAGGCGCATCCGTTCTACGGGTTGGACTTCATCCATCCCGAACTGTTCCAGGAAGTCGGCTCCGCAGCCCCGGTATTTGCGGCGTTCGTGTCCTCGGTGATCGAGTCCGGCGTCAACCCGTCCGAGATGAACGCGATCCGGGCGCGCCTCAGGGAACTCGGGCTCGAACCCTACGATTGTCTGTCGCCGGCCTTGATGGATGCGATCGCCACCCATGTGGCGAAGTCCAAAGCCAAGGCGGCCTGAGACAAGCGCTCTCGTCAGCTCCGCTGGTGTGGTCATTACCCCCACCCCCGGCGGAGCTGCCGTTTGCGCCGGCAGATCAAGAAAACCTGCGTCCGCTGAAGCTGGAGCGTAGAAGGTTGCGCGCGCTCGCTGCTGACGAGGGCGGGTGTGAGGCTGGCCCCATTCCACCGAAGTGGCGTTTCGCGCAAAAACTCAATCCGCGTTGATGACGCGATCGGACAGCCCAGGCTGGCGGAATGACCGGGCCGGCTTGTTTCGTTCTGGCCGTCACGGCTTCGCCATTCAATTCGAAGATGTAGCCTGAAGCTGAGACCGCCGCGGCGCAAAGCGGACAATGAGGTTTATCCAAGACTTATCGGTCAAGCGCCACCGGCCACCCTTTATCCCGCCGCAGGAAGGATGCGCGCTGGTCTTTGCAGCATGGCTTCGCCTTGAATGCGAACCTCCCGTCCACAGATCAATTTGTTTGGTGCGGCGGGTTGCTGAAGCCGTCGGCGATGGTCCATAAGCGTCCTCCCGCGGCTGGCGATTCACCCGCCGCGACGGCGTCAGAAAGATCGCGCGTGGCAAATATCAATCGGCAGATCGCGGAAGAACTCGGTGTTCGCGAACAACAGGTCGAGGCGACGGTGGCGCTTCTCGACGGCGGCGCGACGGTTCCGTTCGTCGCGCGATACCGCAAGGAAATTACCGGTGCGCTGGACGATGCGCAATTGCGCACGCTGGAGGAGCGTCTGAATTATCTGCGCGAGCTGGAAGAACGCCGTATTGCGATCCTCGACTCCGTCCGCGAGCAGGGCAAGCTGGACGCCGCGCTCGAAGCGGCCATTCTGGCGGCCGACAGCAAGGGGCGCCTGGAAGACATCTATCTCCCGTTCAAGCCGAAGCGCCGAACCAAGGCCGAGATCGCCAAGGAGGCGGGGCTGGAGCCGCTGGCGGATCTGCTGCTGGCGCAGCCGGAGAACGACCCGCAAGCCGTGGCCGTCCCGTTCGTCGATCCCGACAAGCAGGTGGCCGACGCCGCGGCCGCGCTCGAGGGCGCGCGCGCAATTCTGGTCGAGCGCTTCGCCGAAGACGCCGACCTGATCGGGAGCTTGCGCGAGCAGATGTGGTCGAACGGGCTGATGGCCTCGTCCGTGCGCCGTGGCAAGAAAACCGAAGGCGAGAAGTTCAAGGACTATTTCGATTTCAGCGAACCGCTCACCAGGCTGCCGTCGCACCGGATCCTCGCGATGTTCCGCGGCGAGAAAGAGGGGATACTCGACCTGCAAATGCTGCCCGAGCCGGTCACTGCTACGCCGGCCGTGGTCAGCTCCTATGAACTGAAGATCATGCAGCGTTTCGCGATTTCCGACCAGGGCCGCCCCGGCGACAAATGGCTGGTGGAGACCGCGCGGTGGGCGTGGCGCACCAAGATCCAGGTCCATCTTAATATCGACTTGCGGATGCGGCTGTGGACCGCGGCGGAGCAGGAGGCCGTGCGCGTGTTCGCGTCGAATCTGCGCGACCTCTTGCTGGCGGCGCCGGCCGGCGCGCGCGTCACCATGGGCCTCGATCCGGGTTTCCGTTCGGGGGTCAAGGTCGCCGTCGTCGATGCCACCGGCAAGGTGGTAGCCACCACCACGATTTATCCGCACGAGCCGGCGCGGCGCTGGGACGAGGCGCTGGCGGCCCTGGGCAAGCTCGCCGTGCAGCATCGCGTCGATTTGATTGCGATCGGCAACGGCACGGCGTCGCGCGAAACCGACAAGCTCGCGATGGATCTGGTGAAGCTGCTGCCGGACCTGAAGATGTCAAAGGTCGTGGTGTCGGAAGCCGGCGCCTCGGTCTATTCGGCGTCCGCCTTTGCGTCCGAGGAATTGCCGGAACTCGACGTCACCTTGCGCGGTGCGGTGTCGATTGCCCGGCGGCTGCAGGATCCGCTGGCCGAGTTGGTCAAGATCGATCCGAAAGCCATCGGCGTCGGGCAATATCAGCATGACCTTGGCGAGAGCAAACTGGCGCGTTCGCTCGATGCGGTAGTGGAGGATTGCGTCAACGCGGTCGGGGTCGATGCCAACACCGCCTCGGCGCCGCTGCTGACGCGGGTATCGGGGATCGGCACCGGACTGGCGCAAAGCATCGTGCAGCACCGCGACGCCAACGGTCCGTTCAGGTCACGCAAGGCGCTGAAGCAGGTGCCGCGGCTGGGGCCGAAGGCGTTCGAACAATGCGCCGGCTTCCTGCGCATCGCCGGTGGCGACGATCCGCTCGATGCCTCCGGCGTTCATCCGGAGGCCTACCCCATCGTGCGCAAGATTCTTGCCGCGACCAAAAGCGACATCAAGGCGCTGATCGGCAACGCCGAGATCCTGCGCCAGGTCAAGCCGCAGAGCTTCGTCGATGACACGTTTGGCTTGCCGACCGTGACCGACATTCTGCGCGAGCTTGAAAAGCCCGGCCGCGATCCGCGCCCGGCCTTCAAGGCCGCGGTGTTCAAGGAGGGGGTCGAGACGCTGAAGGATCTCAAACCCGGCATGATCCTCGAAGGAACCGTAACCAACGTCGCGGCATTCGGCGCTTTCGTCGATATCGGCGTGCATCAGGACGGGCTGGTGCACATCTCGGCGATGTCGAAGTCCTTCATCAAGGATCCGCGCGAGGTGGTGAAGTCGGGCGACATCGTCAAGGTCAAGGTGCTCGAGGTCGAGGTCGCCCGCAAGCGCATCGCGCTGACGCTGCGTCTCGACGACGAACCCGGTGGCAGAAGCGAACGTCCGGCGCAAGGCATGCCACGCGACAACTCCCGCGCGTCGATGACATCACAGACGCCGCGCAAGCCGCAACAGTCCTCCGGCGGCGGAGCGCTCGCCGAAGCCCTGCGCCGCGCCGGTGAGAAGGGCGGGACCGGCAACAAGAAGGCCTAGCGGGATGGCGGGCAAGAGCAAATTGCCGGGTTGGGCATGAGGGGATACAGCTCTGCCATACGACGGCAGCACCCCGTCTAATTGCAAGGCCCCATGCACTTTCGCCTGCGTTGCGCTTGCCGGCCATGCCGGCTTGGCGATTGAGCCGCCTTGCGTCTTGCCCTAACCTCTCCGCAGGCAACCTGACGGACGCATCGAAGCATGACGATCGAGAAAATTCAGCCGGCCTCCCTGTTCAAGCGGAACGTCGGCGGCCACGTGCTGTACTCCCATGTCGTAGTCGCATCCGGCGAGAAGCTGGTTTTCATTTCCGGCCAGTTGGCGCGCGACCAGAATGGCGACATCGTCGGTCCCGGCGATATGCGTGCCCAGATCCGGCAGGTCGGCGAGAACCTCAAGAACGCGCTTGAGGCGGCGGGGGCGACGCTCCACGATCTGGTCAAGACCACGACCTTTGTCACCGACATCGACGAATTCTTCAAACATGTCGACGTCAGGCACGATTATCTCGGCGTCGGTCTGCCGGCGAGCACAACCGTCGAGGTGCGGCGGTTGTCGCACCCGAGCCTGCTGGTTGAAATCGAAGCCATCGCATTGCTCAAAACATGATGTTTGCTTGATTGCTGAAACAAGGGAAAACCCGATGAAGCCGACCCACCACCGCATTTCACGCCGCGTCTTTACGCTGGGTGCTGCGGGCGCCGCGATCGCGGCTCCCTTTGTTTCGCGCGCCTCGGCCGCAACGGTCCCCAATATCCGCTACGCGACCGGCGGCGGGATCGGCCCCAACGAGATGGAAACCATCATCTTCCTGGACCACCTCAAACAGAACGTGCTGAAGAACTACGGCAAGTCCTATACCCTCGACATGACGTTCACGCGCGGAACGCCCGAAGCGGCCGCGCTGCTCGCGGCGGGACAGGTCGATGTGGCGACACTGTCGGGCCCGGCCTTTGCGACCGTGATCGTCAAGGACGCGGTGCCCGGCGGATTGACGATCATCTCGGACAATTATCAGGACGGGCATCCGGGCAATGCGACCAACAGCTTCATGGTGTTGAAGGACTCGCCGATCAAAAGCGTGACCGATTTGAAAGGCAAAAAGATCGGCATCAACGCGTTTGCTTCCGCCGTCGATCTCGCCTTGCGCGTGGTGCTGAAGAAGAACGGGATCGATCCGCGGCGCGATGTCGAGATTGTCGAAATCGCCTTTCCGAATATTGCGTCCGCCATTCGCGAGAAGCGGATTGACTGCGGCGTGCTGGTGATTCCCTTCCTGGCGGTCGAAAGTCCCAAGGGCGACCTTCGTCCCGTCTTCACCGGCGGCGACGCGTTCGGCCCGTCCTCGGTGATCTTTCAGGTGACGACCAATGTCTTCCTCAAGGCCAACCCCGACGCCGTGCGCGGCTTCCTCGCCGATTACGTCGACGGCATCGCGTGGTTCTATGATCCCGCCAACCGCGAAAAGGCGGTCCAGATCGTCTCCGACTTCACGAAATCGCCGAAGGAGGTCTTGAACTCCTATTTCGCAACCGATCGCGACTACTACCGCGACCCCAACGGCTGCGTTTCCGCGCAGACCGTCCAAAAGCCGCTGGATGCGATGTTCGAGGAGAAGCTGATCGATCGTCGCATCGAGGTCGCCAAATATCTCAATCTCGGTTTCCTGCCGAAGCCATGCGCGCCTTGACCGACCCGACACCGAAAATCGAGATCCGGGGAGTCTCCAAATCATATCCCGGCGACAACAGTCCGGTGCAGGCGCTGAGGGCCGTCGACATCTCGATCGCCGAAGGCGAGTTCGTGTCCATCGTCGGTCCCTCCGGCTGCGGCAAGAGCACCTTGCTGTACGTGGTCGGCGGCTTTCTGAATGCCGACGGCAAGGTTTTGGTCGACGGCAAGGTGATCCATGGTCCCGGCACCGACCGCGGCGTGGTCTTTCAGGAATATGCGCTGTTTCCTTGGCTCTCGGTGCGCAACAACATCCTGTACGGCCTCGAACGTGGTGGGCTTGCATCCGATGAGCGCGCGAAAATCGCCGACCGGCTGATCGGCGTCATCGGGCTGAAGGGGTTCGAAGACCGGTACCCCCGTGAGCTCTCCGGCGGCATGAAGCAGCGCGTCGCGATCGCGCGGACCTTGGCCTGCGACCCCGCCATCCTGCTGCTTGACGAGCCCTTCGGCGCGCTCGATGCGCAGACCCGCGAGGTGATGCAGGACGAATTGCTGCGGATCTGGCTCGAGACCCGCAAGACGGTGCTGATGATCACGCATGATGTCACCGAGGCGGTCTATCTCTCCAACCGCATCTGCGTGATGTCGGCCCGGCCGGGACAGATCGTCGACGAGTTCAGGATCGATCTCGACCGCACCATCCCGCGCGAGCAGCTCGTCACATCGGATGCGTTCAACAAGATTCGAAACCAGGTCTGGATCGCGGTTAGGCACCAGGCGCTTGCGGCGGAAACTGCGAATGCAGCGATCTGACCGCCATTCGTATCTGTGGTCGCCGATCGGGCGGATTATTCCACTCGTCGTGGTGGGTCTGATCTGGCAGGCGGCCGGTACGTTCAGGCTCGTCGATCCGTCCTTCCTGCCGTCGCCGGTGCGTGTGGCCTACGCCATCGCCGACCTCCTGACGGGACGGGAAATCCGGGACAATCTCCTTGTCACGCTGTCGCGCGCGGCGATAGGCTTGGCGCTGGGGTCCATGGCCGGCGTCTGGCTCGGCCTGATGATGGCGCGTTCGGAGGTCTTTCGCGCCTATGCCGCGCCGATCGTCGGCGGCACATATTCATTGCCGAAATCGGCGCTGATCCCGTTGTTCATTCTGTGGTTCGGAATCGGCACCGTGACGACGGTGTGCGCGGTGTTTCTCGCCTGCCTGCTGCCGATGGTGGTCAACACCTTTCAGGGGGTCCGTTCGACCCCGCGCGTGTTGATCTGGGGTGCGGAAGCCTTCGGCACGCCGCCCAAGGGAATGTTGTGGCGGGTGTTCCTGCCCCATGCGCTTCCCGATATCTTCGCCGGCCTTCGCGTCGCGCTGGGATTTTCCTTTGTGCTGGCGATCTCCTCGGAAATGGTCGCGTCGACCAACGGCATCGGCAAACTGATTTTCATGTACGGCGAGAACGGCGCCTACGACTACATGTTTGCGGCGATCGCCTGCGTTGTCGTCGTCGCCTTCCTCGCCGATCGGCTGCTGTTGATCGCGACTGACAAATGCCTGCGCTGGCACGAGTCGTCAGCCCGGCGGGAGCTGGCATGAGCCGGGCGCGATGATGGAGAAGGTGGCAAGCAAGCGTGGCCTGCAACTCCGGTCGCTGATTTCGGTCCTGACGATCGTCGCCGTCTGGGAAGCCGCCGCGCGCGCCGGGCTTGCCTCGCCGCTGTTTCTGCCGGCTTTCACCAAGGTGCTTGGCGAATGGTGGTCGGTCTGCGCCGATGGCTCGCTGCCGGGCGATCTCTTCACCAGCCTGTTCCGCGCGGCCGCGGGGCTGTTGCTGGCGACCTCGATCGGCGTGCCCCTGGGGATTGCGATGGCGCGCAATCGCCTTCTTCACTGGATGTTCGATCCCGTGATCGCGCTCGCTTTTCCCTCGCCGAAGATCGCGTTTCTGCCGATCTTCATCCTCTGGTTCGGCATCTACAGCATCTCCAAAATCCTGCTCGTCGCCTTTGCTTGCGTGTTTCCGATCCTGATCGGAACCTTTGCCGCGGCCTCCGCCCTCAACCGGGTCTGGATCTGGTCGGCCTATTCGCTGGGAACCTCGAACTTTGCCCTGCTGTTTCGCATCGTGCTGCCGGCGGCATGGCCGCGTATCTTCGCGGCGTTGCGGGTTGCGCTGCCGGTGTCGCTGATCACGACCTTTACCGCGGAGATGGTCGGCGGCGGCGGCGGGATGGGCGCCACGCTGATGTATTCGCAGCGATTTTTCGAGAGCCCGACCGTGTTCGCCTATATCCTGACGATGCTGGCCGTCGGTCTGCTGCTCGATTTCATCATGCTGCGGATTCAGCAGGCTTTTCCGGCCTGGTCGCCGGGACAGTGACGGACTGTGCCTGATCGGTTGCCCGGTTGGCATCGGCTGAACTATAGAGGGACAACGACACGGCGTCCGGGCGCCGTGCATTGCGGGACTTGCCCCAGACCATGCCTGATTTCCACGGTGTCTTTCCCTATCTGGTCTCGCCGATCGATGCGTCGGAGCAAATCCGCACCGAGGTGCTCGGCCGGCTCTGCGACGATCTCATCACATCCGGTGTGCACGGGCTGACGCCGCTCGGCTCGACCGGCGAGTTCGCCTATCTGAACAATTCCCAGCGCGCAGCCGTGGTGCAGGCGACCATCGAAGCTGCCAAAGGCCGCGTGCCGGTAATTGCGGGCGTCGCCTCGACGTCGACCGCGGATGCGGTGGCTCAGGCAAAAGCCTGTCAAAAGCTCGGTGCTGACGGCATTCTGGCGATCCTGGAAGCGTATTTCCCGCTTGGGGATGCGCAGGTCGAATCCTATTTTCGCGCCATCGCGGATGCGGTCGATATTCCCGTCGTGATCTACACCAATCCGCAATTTCAGCGCTCCGACCTCTCGCTCGATTGCGTCGCGCGGCTATCGGCCCATCCGCGCATTCAATATATCAAGGACGCCTCCACCAATACCGGGCGGCTGCTGTCGATCATGAACCGCTGCGGCGACGCGATCCGCGTGTTCTCGGCATCCGCGCATATCCCGGCCGCGGTGATGCTGATCGGCGGCGTGGGCTGGATGGCGGGGCCGGCCTGCATCATTCCGCGGCAGAGCGTCGAACTCTATGATCTCTGCAAGGCCGGGCGCTGGGACCAGGCGCTGGTGCTGCAGCGCAGACTGTGGCGCGTCAACGAGGCCTTCGCGCGCTACAATCTCGCCGCCTGCATCAAGGCCGGGCTTGCGATCCAGGGCTACAACGTCGGCGATCCCGTCCCGCCTCAGGCCGCCCTGACCGCCGATGAGCGCAAGGCGGTCGAGGCGGTGTTGCGGGAGATCGCCTAACCCAACCGAGTCATTCCGGGGCGCGACCGAAGGGAGCGAACCCGGAATCTCGAGATTCCGGGCTCGCGCTAAAGCGCGCCCGGCGACAAGCGCTCCGCGCTTGCGGGGGGAATGACGGCGTATGAAGGGCTTGGCCTGTTCCTTGCCTATCGGCTAAAACAATCCCCGACCCAGCCCAGCACACTCGAAGGATCAGCTCATGAACATTCTTCCCGGCAACATGCGTTTCGGTGCGGGCCAATCCGTCAAGCGGCTTGAGGACCAGCGGCTTCTCACCGGAAAAGGCCAGTTTATCGACGACAAGCCGGAAGAAGGCGCGCTGTGGCTGCATGTGCTGCGTTCGCCGCATGCCCATGCCAAAATCGTGGCTATCGATACCAAGGCTGCTGCTGCGATGACTGATGTCGAGGCCGTCTACACCGGCGCCGATCTGGTCGCCGATGACATCGGCACGCTGCCGACGCTGCTGGTTTTCCCGCGCCCCGACGGCTCGCCGATGACGGTGCCGCCGCGGCGGCTGCTGGCCCATGAGATGGTGCGCTTTGCCGGCGAGCCGGTGGCGGCCGTGGTGGCGAAATCGCGTGTGGCCGCGCAGACCGCGGCCGAGGCCATCGTGGTCGAATATAAGGTGCTGCCGTCGGTCGTCGATCCCGTCGCCGCGACCAAACCTGGCGCGCCAGTGGTATGGGCGGGGGCGCCCGACAACATCGTGGCGGCGATGAGCTATGGCGATGCGGCCGCGGTGGAGGCGGTCTTCGCCAAGGCGGCCCATGTGGTTTCGCTCGATCTGGTCAGCCAGCGCCTGGTCCCCTCCGCCATGGAGCCGCGCTCGACCATCGCCGAGGTCGAGAAGAAAACCGGACGGCTGATCCTGCATGTGCAGTCGCAGACGCCGGGCTCGACCCGCGACATTCTTGCCGAAGCCGTGCTGAAGCGGCCGAAGGAAAGCGTGCGGGTGCTGGTCGGCGACATCGGCGGCGGTTTCGGCCAGAAGACCAGCCTCTATCCGGAAGACGGCATGGTGGCCTATGCGGCCGTCAAGCTGAACCGCAAGGTGCGCTGGCGCGGCGACCGCAGCGATGAATTCCTCGGCGGTACCCATGGCCGCGACCTGACCTCATCAGCCGAGTTTGCGCTCGATGCCAAAGGCCGCGTGCAGGCCTACCGGGTGCGCTCGATCGGCGGCACCGGCGCCTATGTGTCCGGCACCGGCGCCCTCATTCCGCTGGTGCTCGGTCCCTTCGTCCAGACCGGCGTCTACGACCTGCCGCTGGTGCATTACGAGACCAAGGCCGTGATGACCAACACCGCGCCGGTCGGCGCCTATCGCGGCGCCGGGCGGCCGGAAGCGGTTTTCATCGTGGAGCGGCTGATGGACGCCGCCGCCCGCCAGATCGGGATGGACCCGCGCGCCATCCGCAAGGTGAACTACGTCAAGCCCGTGCAGATGCCCTACACCAACGCCGTCGGTCAGGTTTATGATTCCGGCGCGTTCGCGCACATGCTCGAGCGCGCTTCCAAGCTTGCGGACTGGGACGGCTTTGCCGCGCGCAAGAAGGCCGCCAGGAAGAAGGGCCTGCTCTACGGCCGCGGCCTGACCAGCTACATCGAGTGGACCGGTGGAACCGTGCATACCGAAAAGGTCTCGCTGCACGCCACTGCGGAAGGTCGCGTCATCCTGAATGCGGGCACGCAGGCGATGGGGCAGGGACTGCAAACCTCGTTCTCGCAGATGGTGGCGGCATCGCTCGGCATTCCCATCGACAAGATCGACGTGGTGCAGGGCGACACCGATCTCGCGATCGGATTCGGCAGCGTCGGCTCGCGCTCGCTGTTTGTCGGCGGTACGGCGGCGGTGGTGTCCGCCAACGATCTGATCGCCAAGGCGCGCGAGAAAGCTTCGCAGATGCTCGAGGCCTCGATCGAGGACATCGAATATCGCGAGGGTGCGCTCACGGTGGTCGGCACCGACAAGCGGATCGGCCTGTTCGAGATCGCGAAAAAGGAGAATGGCGGGCGCCTCAGCGTGGACAGTGAAGGTTCAGTCGACGGGCCGACCTGGCCGAACGGCACGCATATCTGCGAAGTCGAGGTCGATCCGCAGACCGGCATCACGCGCGTCGTGCGCTATACCACGGTCGATGACGTCGGCGTCGCCGTCAATCCGATGCTGGTGACGGGACAGGTTCACGGCGGCGTCGCGCAGGGGATCGGGCAGGCGCTGTATGAGGGCGTGGCTTACGACGCCGAAGGCCAATTGCTGACCGCGAGCTATCAGGATTACTGCCTGCCGCGGGCCGACGACATTCCGCCGATCGAGGTCACGCTCGATGGTTCGGCGCCCTGCAAGACCAATCCGCTCGGTGCCAAGGGCTGCGGCGAATCCGGCGCGATCGGTGGTCCGCCCTGCATCACCAACGGCGTGATGGATGCGCTGAGCGAGCTTGGCATCAAGTCGATCAATACCCCGCTATCGCCGCTGAAGGTCTGGCAGGCGATTCAGCAGGCCAAAGCGGCGCGGGTGTAACTCGAGGTCGTCATTCCGGGATCGGCCGTTAGGCCGAGACCCGGAATCTCCCGCCATAATCTCGAGATTCCGGGTTCGCGCTTGCTGCGCGCCCCGGAATGACTGTGTTCCCTGACACATCGTTCTGATACCTTGCGGTCCAAGCATAACCGGAGAGATTTCGATGCGCAGACTATGGACCGTGCTGGCGGCGCTGGCGACGTTGAGCCTGACCAATTGCGGCTACAACGCGATTCAGACCAATGACGAGCAGGTCAAATCGGCCTGGTCCGAGGTCCTGAACCAGTACCAGCGCCGCGCCGATCTGGTGCCCAACCTCGTCAATTCCGTGAAAGGCTTTGCGCAGCAGGAAAAGGACGTGCTGCTCGGGGTAACCAACGCCCGCGCCAAGGTCGGCAGCATCCAGGCGACACCGGAACTCGTCAACGATCCCGGTGCGTTCGCGAAATTCCAGGCCGCCCAGGGCGAACTCTCCAGCGCGCTGTCGAGGCTTCTGGTGGTGACCGAGAATTACCCGCAGCTCAAATCCGATGCGCTGTTTCACGACCTGATGTCGCAGCTCGAAGGCACCGAAAACCGCATCACGGTGGCGCGCAATCGCTACATCAAGGCGGTGCAGGATTATAATGTCGGCATCCGCACCTTCCCGAACAACCTGACGGCGATGGCGTTCGGTTACAAGGAAAAGGCCAATTTTACGGTCGACAACGAAAAGGAAATCTCGACCGCGCCGAAAGTGGATTTCAATCCGGCGCCGGCACCCGCGAAGTAGCTTTCGATAAACAGACTGGCTCCTCGATGATCGCTGCAAGGGTTTCCCTGCTTGCGCTGCTGGTGTGCTGGGCTTTCGCCGCGGCTGCCGACGTTGCGGTGCCGCCGCTGTCGGGGCGGGTGGTCGATCAAACCGGCACGCTGTCGGCCGGCGATATATCCTCGCTGACGCAAACCCTCAGAGATATGGAAGCGCGCAAAGGCAGCCAGGTCGCGGTGCTGATCGTTCCGACCACGGCGCCCGAGACGATCGAGCAATATTCGATCCGGGTCGCCGAAGCCTGGAAGATCGGGCGCAAGAAGATCGACGACGGCGCCCTGCTTGTTGTCGCCAAGGACGACCGTCACCTTCGCATCGAGGTTGGCTACGGCCTCGAGGGCGCGCTGACCGATGTCACCTCCAAGCGCATCATCGACGAGATCATCGTGCCGAAATTCAGGAGCGGGGATTTCGCCGGCGGGATTGCTGCAGGCGTCGAGCGGATCGTCGCGGTCATCAACGGCGAGCCGCTTCCCGCGCCGCAGCCGCAGCAGAGCTGGAGTTTGCCCGACAAGGTCGGAGACGCGTTCCCGTTCATCATCTTCGGCGTGATTGCCCTCAGCGGCTTCCTGCGGATGGCACTCGGCAGGCTGGTCGGCTCGGTTGCCGCCGGCGGCATTGTCGGATTGCTGGCGTGGTTCATCCTGGGATCGCTGGCGCTGTCGTTGATCGCGGCAGCCATTGCCTTCGTCTTCACTCTGTTCGGTGGCAGCTTCGCGTCGTCGAGCGGTCGAACCGGCTGGGCCGGCGGCGGCGGTTCGTTTTCCGGCAGTAGTTCGAGCGACAGCGGCGGGTTTTCCGGCGGCGGCGGCAGTTTCGGCGGCGGCGGCGCGTCGGGTAGCTGGTAGGCAAGCATGAGCATCAAGCGCATCGGCAAGCATCTTCTCGAGCACGGCTGGCGGGTACGACGCATTTTTCCGCCGGAAGCGCTCTCCGTGATCGAGCGGGCGATCAAGGCCGGCGAGCAAACCCATTCCGGCCAGGTCCGCTTCGTGGTCGAGGGTGCGCTGGACGGCAAGCCGCTGTTCACGAACCAGTCCGCGCGTGAGCGCGCGCTCGACATCTTCTCGCAATTGCGGATCTGGGACACCGCCCATAACAACGGCGTCCTGATCTACCTGCTGCTGGCCGACCGCCAGGTCGAGATCGTCGCCGACCGCGGCATCGACGCCAAGGTCGGCGCCGCCGGCTGGGAGAGGATCTGCAAGGCCATGGAGACCGATTTCAAGGCGGGCAATTTCGCCGGCGGCGTCGTCAAGGGAATCCAGGCGGTCTCGCAGCAATTGGCGGCGCACTTTCCGAAACACGGAACGGGGCCGAATGAACTTTCGGATAAGCCGGTGGTGATTTGATTCTTGCCGGAGGTGTCGTTCCCCGGATGCAGTGCAGCGCGTTAGCGGTGCGCTGCTGATCCGGCGGCCCCATCATTTGGAAACGAGTGGATCCCGGCTCTGCGGTGCACCGCGAAGAGGCGCTGCACCGCGTCCGGAACACGAAACCAGCTACGCCTTCACCGAAGGCCGCTCCCTGACGCGGGCGAACCAGGCGGCGATATTGGTATTGGCGGGATCGAGCGGCTGGCCGACTCGCTCCTCATTGCCGAAATCGATCCAGCAGTAGAGCAGGATATCGGCCAGCGTGAAGCGCGTGCCGCAGAGATACTGCTTGCCCGCCATCTGAACGTTGAGCCATTGCAGGCGGTTGGCCGCGATCATCTTGAGGCCCGGAGAAGCTTCCGGCGCGCAGGGAATCCGGTCTTGGAAAAATTTCAGGGCAACGCCAAAACGATAGCCGTTGGCGAGCGGCTCGCAGATATTGAGGTCGACCCGCCGCGTCCACATCCGGCACTCGGCGCGCTGCTCCGGCGTCGTTCCGATCAGCGCCGGTTCCGGCTTTTTCTCTTCGAGATATTCGCAGATCGCGGTGATCTCCGACAGATAGCTGCCGTCATCAAGCTCCAGCGTCGGCATCTGGCCGTGCGGATTGCGCTTGAGATGGTCGGCCTGCCGGTTTTCGCCGCCGCGCAGATCGACGGTCTGCCTGGGTATCTCAATGCCCTTCTCGGCCATGAACATGCGGACGATGCGCGGGTTCGGTCCGATCGAGTCGTAGAGTTTCATGGCGTTCCCCCCAGAATTTGTACCGGCATTTTGTTGACGCTTTTGAGCAGACCGCACCCCGTTTTGTCAAACCGGGGCGCTCGGGGCTCGTCGGGTTGTTGAGGGCGCGCGGCGATGGGCATGATCGGCTCGAAATGCGATCCGCCCGTCAGGGGCCGGCCGAAGGACGCGGTCCTGGGTTGAGACCCGCGCCGGTGACTTCCTTAAATTTCGGTAAGCCGGCGGCCAGGTAACGATTTCGCAAGCAATAAAAGTTACCAAATGGTCAACCTTTACTGGAGATTTTGATCGTGAGCGAACAAACGGGCGAACAGATCAGCGGTGAATCCGGTACCCTCGGCGACGGGCCGGCCGTTCCCCATTCGTCGGACGGGCAAAACGAACCGGTGGCTTCCTCGGCGCAGCAGGCGGCGCACCGATCGACCGACCTGGAATCCCCGGGTCTGGCGCCGGAGCAGGGCGCAGCCGCCGAAATGCCGGAGGCCGACGCGCCCAAGACTGACATGCCGAAGGCTGAAACGCCCAAGGCTAATACGCCCAAGGCTGACGCCGCGGCCATCCATGCCGCCAGTTCCGATGCCGCCGAGGCCGCCGCGCCGCGCATCCCCGGCAAAATCATGATCATGTCATCCGGCGATCGGGCCTGGACAGACAACGAGCACAGTTCGGAACCAGAGATCACGGAGAGCCAGGCCATGTTCGGCAAGCGCCGGATCGCAGCCCTTGCTGCCGTGGTGGCGTTGGCCATTTTGGCAGGCGCGCTCGGCGGCGCGCTGGCGACGGCTGCGCTGACGCATGTTGCCGGCGATGACGCCGCGCCCCCCGGCAATCACGCGCTCGAGGCCACTGTCGCGCGGATCGATGCGGATATCCTGGCGCTGAAGGCCGGCGCCGAACACACCTCCAAGCTCGGCATGAGCCAATTCAACAAGACCGGCGATCGTCTCGACAAGCTCGAGAAGGCGCAAGCTGAGCCCGCCGCCAAAATCGCCAAGCTCAGCGAGGCCGTGGACAAGCTGCGCGCCGCACCGGCCACTGCGCCTGCGCCGGTCGCCGCGGCGCCGGCGCCGGCAAAGGACGTCACCGGCTCGATTACGCCGCCGGCAACGGCGGCAGCGGCCACGGCGCCCAAGGTCGACGTCGGAAGGTTGCCGACGGTGGATGGCTGGGTGCTGCGTGACGTCGCCCGTGGCGGCGCGCTAATCGACGGACGGCAGGGCGTTTACGAAGTGTATGCGGGTGATTTCGTGCCGGGCCTCGGCCGGGTCGATGCCATCCGCCGCCAGGACGGCCGCTGGGTCGTCGTGACCAGCAAGGGCCTGATCGTCGCGCGATAGACCATGATCCCGCAAAGCGGGTAGCGGTTTTTGCAAAAAGATCATGTCAGGCGGGGGTTCTGATTCAGCGAAGCTGGGTCAGGCCCTGGCCAGTCGCTTCACTGCGACGTGAAGCCAAGCGTGGTGATTTTGATGGCCGCGCGACAGCCGGCCCGCTTTTCGGCTATTTTCCTGAAATAGAAGCGCTGCCTGCGAGAGGCCTGGAATGCAGCTTGTTGCGCGGTGTTTGTCAGGATATGGGCCGGCCATTGCGATTTCTCGTCGTCATCCTCGTTCTGTTTTGTAGCCTGCTTCCGCTACGCCACGCGCAGAGCGCGCCCGCGCTGGAGCGTGGAGTGGCGATCACCGATCCTCTGGCTTTGCGCGAACTCGACCGCGGAAGATTTGGCCTCGTTCGTCTCCTTGTGCCGGCGCGGCCGGCGGAAGCGCCGCTTAGCGGCAGCGAGTTGTTCGCGTTGCCCTCGATGGCCCTCGTCCGCAGGGCGCTTGATGAAGAGTTCGAGCGGTACACGCAACGACACAAGGCCGATCTTCCGAACGAGACCATCGGCGTTGGAACGGGCTTTGATTTTCAGTTGTTCGATCGCGCATCGCTCTATTCTCCCGATGCGCGCTTCGTGCTGGCGGGCATCGTCAACCGGATGGACCGCGCCTATCTGTCCGAGGCCAATTGCGGTGAAATCCGGCTGATCTACCGGCTGACGCGGGCCGATGTGCCGGCGACCGGTGATCAGGTGGTCTCGCCGCGGCTGCCGATGACCCTCAATCTGGTGCTCAGGGCCAGGAACGACGCGGCGACGCACGACAGGGCGACGGATGGTAATGCGACGA
Source organism: Bradyrhizobium sp. (assembly GCF_004799445.1). GTDB lineage: Bacteria > Pseudomonadota > Alphaproteobacteria > Rhizobiales > Xanthobacteraceae > Bradyrhizobium. The sequence continues at coordinate 43,062 of NZ_SSNA01000098.1, read as the reverse complement.
ACAACAGGGCTGCCGCACTTGGCTGCGCCGGGATCGCGCGTCGGTGGCTCGCAGCGGGCGACTGGCCGCAGACCGGGGTTGAGCTTGCGGAAAAACTGACATCCGAAGCCGGCCCGCTGGATTTGATCGGGCCAGAGAACATCGTCCGCATCGAGACCAATCTTCAGATCGCGCACGCGCCGAAATCACAGGTCCGCGATTTCCGCACCGACTATCTCCTGAAGGTGTTTGACTACAACGCGCCGGCGGAGACGTTCGAGGAAGCGCCGCTCGAAAACCAGATAGATCGCGAGCGTATCCTGGCGGATAGGAGTCTCGCGCGCGACTTCAAGGCATGGTTGCTCGAGCCAACGCATTTCAGTGAACTCGATCGCGGGACGATTCTGATTCCGCAAGCGTATCTCGCGACCCGCGCGATCGCCCCGACCCCGACCGGATTTTCGCCCTCCGACCTGCAACCGGCCTTCGGCCTGGTGCAAGGGGAGCGAGATGATCCGGTATTCACGAAGAACGACGTCGTCGCGGCCCTGGAAAACGCGGCAAAACGCGGCATCAGCCTGCAGAATATCCGTTCGCTCGCGGGCTTCGAGCGCCGGCTCAACGACATCACATGCTCCGGCTGCCATCAAACCCGTGGCATCGGCGGGTTTCATTTCCCGGGCGTCGACTGGATGGCGGTCCATCCTTCGAATTCGACGGTGGTGCCGGGCTCGCCGCATTTCTTCGGCGACCAGATCCGCCGCCGCGCCATTCTGACCTCGATGCGCGACGGCGAACGCCCGGACTACTCGCGGGGCTTTTCCAGCCGGCCGCAATTGCGCGGCAGTAGCGAACTCGTCGGGACCGAATATGACGACGGCTGGGGCGCGCATTGCTATGGCCAGCGCCCCAACGCCGCCGACAATGACCGCAGTTTCAGGTCATGGACCTGCGCCAGGGGGCTCGCCTGTCAGGTCCTCAGCGATGTCTCAGGCATGGGAATGTGTTTCATCGGCAGTCGCTAGGCAAAGCCTTGGTCGTCGCGTGGCCTCCAGATTGACAGTAGGCTCACCGATCTGTTTCATCGCGGTAACCGGACATCGATGCATGCCGGGGAGGAAACATGGACGACATCATCATTGTCGGCGCCGGCATTGGCGGATTGACGCTGGGATTGGCGCTGCACGCCGCCGGGATCCCGTGCCGGATATTCGAGTCGGCGGCCGAAATCCGCCCCGTCGGCGTCGGCATCAATCTCCTGCCGCACGCCACCAGGGAATTGGCCGCGCTGGGCCTCGAGGCCGATCTGGCGCGGGCCGCGATCGCCACCCAGGATGCAACCTTCTTTAACCGCTTCGGTCAGCTGATCTACCAGGAGCCGCTGGGCCGCGCCGCGGGCTACGACCATCCGCAATTCTCGATCCACCGCGGCGACCTGCAGATGGTGTTGCTGGAGGCGTTCCGCGCGCGCGCCGGAGCCGAGGCGCTCCTCACCGGCCATCATTGCGTTGGCGTCGAGCAGGACGAGACCGGCGTCAGCGTGCATTTCTCCGCCGGGCCGGGCGGCGCCACCAGCCACACCATCCGCGGCCGCGCCGCCATCGCCTGCGATGGCATCAACTCCGCGATCCGCAAGCAGTTTTTCCCGGGCGAAGGCGAGCCGCGCTATTCCGGCGTCAATATGTGGCGCGGGGTCACGCGATGGAAGCCGATCCTGTCGGGCGCGAGCCTGATCCGGGCGGGGTGGCTGTCGCACGGCAAGATGGTGATCTATCCGATCCGCGCCGCAGCGAGCGACGGATTGCAGCTCGTCAACTGGGTCGCCGAAATCGAAACGCCGGTCTATCGCAAGCGCGACTGGAACCGGCCGGGATCCATCGACGATTTCATCGGCGCGTTCGCCGATTGGCATTTCGACTGGCTCGACGTTCCAGCCCTGATCCGCGCCGCCGACAGCGTGCTGGAATTTCCGATGGTCGATCAGGACCCGCTGCCGCGCTGGAGTTTCGGCCGGGTGACGTTGCTCGGCGACGCGGCGCACCCGATGGTGCCGCGCGGCTCCAACGGCGCCGGCCAGGCGATCCTCGATACCCGGGCGCTGACGTCGGCACTATCAGGCAACGCCGATCCCGTCGCCGCGTTCGCCGCCTACGAGAAGCAGCGGCTTGAAGCGACCACGCGCGTGGTTCTGACCAACCGCACCAATCCGCCCGACGCGATCCTGCGCGAGGTGTTTCAACGCACCCACGACCGGCCGTTCGCGCGAATCGACGACGTCATCAGCCGCGACGAACTGGTCGCCCTGTCCGATGGCTACAAGCAGATCGCCGGCTATTCGAAGGAAGCGTTGCGGGTGTGAGAATGGGCGGCGCGCCATTGGGACCGTCATTGCGAGCCAACGGGTCGCGCGTATGCGCGCCCGATGATAAACTCAGCGAAGCAATCCATCTAACCGCGCGGAAAGATGGATTGCTTCGTTGCTTCGCTCCTCGCAATGACGATATTGTTAGAGGAAGGCCCATGGATATCTCTCAGGCGCAAGGCGGGGGCGCACCGCCCGTCGATGTCGCCGGGTTCATCGATGCGCAACCCGTCGGCGGGTTTCAGCTGAAATTGCTGCTGACCTGCGCGGCGGTGCTGTTTCTCGACGGCTTCGATACCCAGGCGATCGGCTTCGTCGCCCCCGCGCTCGCCAGGGAATGGGGCCTCGGCAAGGGCGCGCTCGGCCCGGTGTTCAGCGCGGGCTTGTTCGGGCTGATGATCGGCGCGCTTGTGTTCGGACCGCTGGCGGACCGGGTCGGACGCAAGAAGATCATCATCCTGTCGACGCTGGCGTTCGGCATCGGCGCGCTCCTCACCGCCTTGGTCCAGGACGTGAGCACCCTGATCGCCATCCGCTTTCTAACCGGCCTCGGGTTGGGCGGTGCGATGCCCAACGCCATCGCGCTGACGTCCGAGTTCAATCCGCGCCGCCGCCGCGCCACCATGGTGATGATCATGTTCTGCGGGTTTTCCGTGGGCGCAGCGCTCGGCGGTCTGCTGGCGGCCGCATTGATTCCGCAGTTCGGCTGGCGGTCGGTGTTTGTCGTCGGCGGCATCGCGCCGCTGCTGCTGACGCCGATCCTGGCGCTGAAATTGCCGGAATCGGTACGGTTTCTGGCACTCACCGGCCGCGCCGATGCGCGCGTCGCGCAACTGCTCGGGCTTATCAATCCGAAGGCGCTGTTCGCACCGGGGACCCGGTTCATGGTGGATGAGCCGGAACTGGCCGGGATCCCGGTCAAGCATCTTTTCAAGGGCGGACGAACGCTGGCGACGCTGCTGTTGTGGGTGGTGTTCTTCATGAGCCTGCTTGACCTCTATTTCCTGTCGAACTGGCTGCCCACCGTGCTCAACGATCTCGGCGCTTCGGTTCCGCAGGCGGCTCTGATCGGATCGATGCTGCAGGTCGGCGGCGTGGTCGGAACTTTCGTGCTTGGCAGCATCATCGACCGCTTCTCGTTTCGCGCGCTGGCGCTGGTGTATTTCATCGCCGTGTTCGCGGTCGGCGCGATCGGCCAGCTTGGGCATTCGGCCAGCTTCGTCACCATGGCGATTTTCGCGGCCGGGTTTTGCATCGTCGGCGGCCAGATCGCCGCCAATGCGCTGGCCGCGGGGTTCTATCCGACCGCGGTCAGGGCCACCGGCGTCGGCTGGGCGCTCGGGATCGGCCGGGTCGGCTCGATCGTCGGACCGCTGGTCGGCGGCGCGCTGCTGACCATGAAATGGAGTGCCGGGCAGGTGTTCGTGGCGGCCGCGGCCGCGGCCCTGTGCGCGGCGCTGGCGGCGTTTTCGCTGAGCCGGCTCGCGGGGCTCGGCGGAAGCGGCAGAGGCGTTGCCGAATCCCCGGCATCGTTTGAGGCGAGCCTGCGTCCGTCGACGACGGCCGGGGCCTAGGCTAGGTTAGGACGGTTCGTGACGGGAGGGACAGGCCGTGAGCGATCCGAGCGGGGAAACCAAAGAGCGGAACCGCGAGATCGCCGAGAACGAAAGCGCGCGGCAAACCACCGGCGACATCCGCGTTAGCGTGTGGGCGATCGCAGTCGCCGTCATCATCGTCCTCGCCGCCGTCGGCTGGGTGCTGCTCCACAACCATTAGCGCGCGTAATGCGTGAGACGTTTGCCGGGCAACAGATCGTAGGCGGAGCGCCAGCCGGGCAGGCTGGCGACGCGGCCGAGCCAGGCGCTGACGGCCGGGTGGCTCGCCGCAAGGTCGTATCCGGTTTCGTCGCTTGGATAAGAGAGGTAGGCGGTCATTGAAAGATCAGCCACGGTCGGCCGGTCGCCGATGGCGAAGGCGGAGCGTTGCAGGTGCTGCTCCAGGATTCTCAGAAAATCGTCGAGGCGCTTGCGGAAGTGGGCAAGCACATGCGGATCGGGAGATGGCGTGAACGTCCGATAGTACCGATAGGTCGCCATGTAGCCGGTCAGCTTGTGGTTGTCCCAGAACAGCCAGCGCAATATCTCGAACTTCTCCGCGGCATTCTCGCCGCCGAACCGGCCATACTGTTCGGCGAGCTTGAGCAGGATCGGCGCGGTCTGGGTGAGGCGCTCGCCATCTTCTTCCAGCACTGGAATTTCGCCCATTTCGTTGACCGTCCGCCGCCACTCCGCTGTACGCGTCACGCCGCCGCCAAAATCAGTCCAGACGGGTTCGAACGTCTGTCCACAAAGGGTCAGCATCAGCGCCAGCTTGTAGCTGTTCCCGGACTCTGGAAAATAGTGCAGGCGGTAGGCAGGCATTCCCGATCTCCTTGTTTGATCTGTCGTGCGACGATGCCGGCTGACTTCGCCGTATCGTCCGGCCTTCACGCCACCGCGCCCGACGCCCGCAATTTCCGGATCGACGCGTCGTCGTAACCGGCCTCGCGCAGGATGTCATCACTGTGCTCGCCGATCCCGGGCGGATGCCGCGGCTTGACCTTCTGGCTGCCGTCGATCCAGATCGGGCTGTTGATCGTCAGCATGGTGTCGTTCTCGAACGGCACCAGCACCTCGTTCTCGATCATCTGCTTGTCATTGGGGATGTCGTCGAGGATGCCGACCACGCCGAACACCAGGCCGTTGCCGTCCAGTATCCCGCGCCATTCGGCCAGATCCCTGGTGGCAAAGACTTCGTCGAATATCCTGATCAGTTCGAGCGATCGCGCATGGCGGTCGGGCCTGGTGGCGAATCGCGCGTCGTTGACGAGATCTTCCCGTCCGAGGCAGCGCGCCAGCACCGGCCATTGCCGCTCCTCGTTGAGCAGCGACAAAATGAGCCAGCGCCCGTCCTTGCACCGGTAGTGATTGGTGACCGCGTTCAGCGCGCGCTCGCGCGGGCGCCTCTCTCCGAATTTCGCGCCGCATAATTTGGCCTGGGCCAGCACGCCGGCGGCCCAGACGCCGTTGGCCATCAGGTTTGAGCTGACATGCGAACCCTCACCGGTGCGCTCGCGCTTGTAGAGCGCGGTGACGATCGCGCTGTAAAATGCCATCGCGCAGGGGTGATCGCCCATGCCGGCGACCGAGCGCGCCGGGGTGGTGTTCTCGTCGGCGCGCACCAGATCCATCAGGCCCGAGCGCGCCCAATAGGCGTTGCTGTCGAATCCGGGCTTGTTGGCTTCCTCGCCCTTCTCGCCGTAGCCGGTGAACGACGCATAGACCAGCCGCGCATTCCTCGGCTTGAGTTCCTCATAGGTGATGCCCAGCCGCTGGCGCACGCCGGGCGGAAAATTGGTGATGAAGACGTCGGCTTCAGCCACCAGCCGATACAGCACCGCCTGGCCCTCCGGCCTGGAGAGGTCGAGCGCAAGGCTGCGCTTGTTGCGCGATTCCAAGAGCCAGGCGAAATTATGCGGGCTGACCGGATATCCCGGCAAATTCGGCAGGTTGCGGTAGGGATCGCCCGATCCCGGCGGCTCGATCTTGATCACTTCGGCGCCGAAATCCGACAGCACGGTCGCGGCCGCGGGTGCGGCGATGAAGCTCGCGCAATCCAGAACCTTGAGGCCTTCAAAGATGCCCTCTTCCATGCGAGGTCGCTCCCGTCTTGTTGTTGGTCTTCTGTTGTTGCTGTTATACCGCGCCGTGGAATTACTCTTCGCGACCAGGCGGATTCGCGCGCATTTGACCGATGTTGGCGTCGCGATGCAACGGCGCTTTCTTACCCTCCCCTGGAGGGGGAGGGTCGACGCGAATGAAATGAGCGGCAGGGTGGGGTGACGGACTCTCACCTCGAACGGTGTCCGAACTGAGAGACCACCCCACCCCGTCTCGCATCTTGCTTCGCTCGATGCGAGCCGACCCTCCCCCTCCAGGGGAGGGTAAGGACGTCTCACTCCTCGCTCGACAGCAGCGCCGCGTTGCCGCCGGCCGCCGCCGTATTGACGGTCACCGTCTGCTCGGTGGCAAAGCGCGCCAGATAATGCGGGCCGCCGGCCTTGGGGCCGGTGCCCGACAATCCCTGGCCGCCGAACGGCTGCACGCCGACCACGGCGCCGATCATGTTGCGGTTGACATAGATATTGCCGACGGAAAGGCGATCGACCACCGCCTCGATCGTGTCGTCGATTCGCGAGTGGATACCGAGCGTCAGCCCGTAGCCCGAGCGTTCGATCGACCGCAGCACGGAACCGAGCCGGTCGGCGCCGTAGCGCACCAGGTGCAGCACGGGTCCGAATACTTCCTCGGTCAATTGACCGGCGTCGGACAGTTCGAAAATATGCGGCGCGACGAAGTTGCCGGCGGGCGCACGCCCTTCGAAATGGGTGCGGGCTTCATTCTTCATTCGCGCGATATGCGTCTCGAGCCGCTGTTTTGCATCGGCGTCGATCACGGGTCCGATCTGCACGGATGGATCGCGCGGATCGCCAACCTTAAGTTCGCGCGCGGCCCCAGCAATCATCTCGATCATGCGCTCGGCCACGTCGTCCTGCACGAACAATAGCCGCAGCGCGGAGCAGCGCTGGCCGGCGGAGCGAAACGCCGAGGTCACGGCATCGTCGGCGACCTGTTCGGGCAGGGCGGTCGCATCCACGATCATCGCATTGATGCCGCCGGTCTCGGCAATCAGCGGCACGATCGGGCCGTCCTTGGCGGCGAGCGCGCGGTTGATCGAACGGGCGGCTTCGGTCGAGCCGGTGAAGACGATACCCGCCACATCGGGATGGGCGGTCAGCGCCGCGCCAATATTGCCGTCGCCGGGCAACAGCTGCAGCGCGGAAGCCGGCACGCCCGCCTCATGCAGCAACCGGACAGCCTCCATGGCAATCAATGGCGTCTGCTCGGCAGGCTTTGCCACCACCGCATTGCCGGCCATCAAGGCCGCCGTCACCTGGCCGGTAAAAATCGCCAGCGGAAAATTCCATGGCGATATCGCGACAAACACGCCGCGGCCGCGCAGCCGCAACAGGTTACTCTCGCCGGTCGGACCCGGCATGGTCTTGTCAGCGCCGAACAGGTCGCGTCCTTGCGCGGCGTAGTAACGGCAGAAATCAGTGGCTTCGCGGACTTCGGAGAGCGCGTCATCGAGCGTCTTGCCGCCCTCGCGTTGCAATAGCGCGATGAAGCGCGCCGCGCGCCGCTCCAGCAGGTCAGCGGCCTGCTGCAGGATTTTCACGCGCGTGTCGGCCGACGTTCGGCTCCAGCCGAAAAAACCGTTGCGGGCGGCTGCCATGGCCGCGTTCGCGTCGGCGGTCGCCGGGTCGACCACGCTCCCGATCCCTATGGTCTGGTCGATCGGGCTGTAAACCGGTCGCGCAACGCCTGCGCTGGCCTGGCCGTCGATCACGGATGCTGCCGCAACCGGAGCCGTTTCCGCCGCGACCGCGGCAAGCAGGCCGCCCAGCGCGGCGCGGTCGCCGAAGTCGATGCCGCGGGAATTTCGGCGTTGTGGCCGATAGAGATCGCCGGGGGCCGGGATGTTCGGATTGCGGGCATTTTCGGCGGTGCCGATGATGCCGGCCGGGCGCCGCAGCAGCGTTGCCACCGGCACCGCATCGTCGGCGGCCAGCGCCACGAATGATGAATTGGCGCCGTTTTCCAGCAGCCGCCGCACCAGATAGGCCAGGAGGTCGCGGTGGCTGCCGACCGGCGCATAGGTGCGGCAGGCCAGGCTCGGAGCATCCTCGCTTAATTGCGCGTAAAGCGCTTCCCCCATGCCGTGCAGGCGCTGAAATTCGAAACCGCCTCCGCCATCAGCCAATTCCAGAAGGGTTGCGACCGTCAGCGCATTGTGGGTGGCGAATTGCGGGAACAGGCGGGGTCTCAAGCCCAGCAGTTTTTGCGCGCAGGCGATGTAATTCAAATCGGTCATCGCCTTGCGGCTGAACACCGGATAGCCGGCAAGCCCACGCTCCTGCGCGCGCTTGATCTCGGTGTCCCAATAGGCGCCCTTGACCAGGCGCACCATCATGCGCCGGTTCAGCGTTGACGCGAGTTCGTCCGTATAGTCGATCACGGCGGCGGCGCGTTTCTGATAGGCCTGGATGGCGAGGCCAAAGCCGTCCCAGCCGGCGAGCGAAGCGTCACTGAATGCGGCAGCGATCACCTCCAGTGACAGTTCCAGCCGGTCCGCTTCCTCGGCATCGACCGTGAAATTCAGATTGTGGGCCTTGGCCCGCCGCGCCAGATCGATCAGCCGCGGCACCAGTTCGGTGATCACCCGCTCGCGGCTCAACGCTTCGAAGTGCGGATGCAGGGCCGATAGCTTGACCGAGATGCCGGGCCGGTCGGGCAGGGGCCGGTCGTCGGTGGCGCGGCCGATGGCCTCGATCGCGCTGGCGTAGGAATCGAAATAGCGCTCCGCATCGTCAGTGGTGCGCGCGCCTTCGCCGAGCATGTCGAAGGAATAGCGCGGGGCGGCGGGCGACTGTGCCCGCGCCAGCGCCGCCTCGATGGTCTCGCCAAGCACGAAATGGCTGCCCATCAGCCGCATCGCCTGCCGGGTGGCGGCGCGGACCGCCGGCGCGCCCAGACGCTTCACCAGCCGCCCGATCGTCCCTTGCGGGGTTTCGCCGGGCTGAATCACGCGCGCGGACATCCCGAGCGCCCACGCCGACGCATTGACCAGGAACGCGCTCGACTTGGTCTCGTGGTGCACGAAGTCGCCCTCGCCGAGCTTGTCCTCGATGAAACGGTCGGCGGTGCGGGCGTCGGGCACGCGCAGCAGCGCTTCCGCCAGCACCATCAGCGCCAGGCCTTCCCTGGTGGACAACGCAAATTCGCGCAGCATGTCCTCGACGCCGCCGAGCCGGTCGTCGCTTGAACGAATGGCATCGATCAGACGCGTCGCGGTGCGGTCGATCCGCGCGTTTTGTTCGGTGCTCAGGCGGGCGATTTCGAGAAGCTGCCCAGCAATCGCACCATCGTCCGGCGCGTAGGGCGCCGTGAACTGGGGAAGGGAGGCGGGATCGAGTTTCATCGCATGCCCCGGCGCAAGATCCGCCAAGCATACAATCAAGCCGAACTCAAAGGAATCGGCGGTTTGGCGTCACGACGAGGCGTGTTCAATCATCGGGCGTGCGATCGACGCAAAGCCTGCCGCGGGCAGCGTGCTGCCACCGGAGGTTGGGAATGTCGGAGAATGGGTCAAAGGTATCGGGCATTCGAACCGGCGCGTTCTGCGCCGACTCAAAAATGCGCAAGAGCGTTCCCGCTCCTGCCAGTTGAAATCTGTTTGCTTGGGGTTCTTGCTGAAGCCCCACTCCCGGATCGCCTCCGAGAGTGCGCTGCTATCGACCGCGCTCTCGGATCAAACCTTGAGATTCTCGGCCGATGTCTTGCCGCGATTGGCAACTTCTTCGTATTCCACCGTCTGTCCTTCGTTAAGCGTCGAAAGGCCAGCTTTCTCGACTGCCGAAATATGGACAAAAACGTCTTTGCCGCCGCTCGAGGGCTGAATGAATCCGAAGCCCTTGGTCGCGTTGAACCACTTCACAGTACCTTTAGCCATCACGTCGTCTCCGCAGGATCAAAAACAAAAGTGGACTCCCGGTCCCCGCAAACCGCCATGTCCGACCAATACGATACGCGGTATGGCGCGCGCTTGATAGCTTAAACGTCAGGGGGATTTCGGCATAAAACGATCATTATCGCGGCGCATTTGCAGCTTTTTGGCCGTTTTGCGAGGATTTCGCGCTGTGAACGCTCGAAAAATGCGGCCGGTTATGGTTTTTCGAGCGAGCCGGGATTGGGCTTGTGACTTGCGTCACGCTGGATGGCTTCCTTCAATTTGGAATCAAATTTTCACCTTCAAGAACGCTATCGGGTAGAGGCGGCCGGGGGCCGGATCGCCGGCTGAATACTCCCGTTCGCCGGTTGCCCCGTTGGTTCCGGTGATAGCTGCCTTTTCTGCCCTGGAACAGGAGATGAAACCTTCGTCATCTTTGGATCTGTCCGGAACAAAGGCGGTGAACGCCCCGTTTCTCTCCATAGCTTTACTCATGGAGAAAATCATATGACCAAATTTAGGACTTTAGGCGCGATCTGTCTTGCGGCTGCGTTGGCCGCAGCGTCTCCGGCGCTCGCACGAGGCGGTCACGGTGGTGGAGGTTACCATGGTGGCGGCGCTCACTTCGGAGGCGGTGGATTCCGTGGCGGCGGCATCGGAGCCGGTGTTGCGGCTGGCCTGATCGGAGGCGCAGTGCTGGGCGGGGTCTACGGCTACAATGGCGGCCCCGGCTATTATGGCGATTCATATGGCTACGACGGCGGGAACGACGGCAGTTACTACGACTACGACGGCCGCTACTACAGCAACGGTCACGCCACTTTCAACTGATCCCGACAACTGATCCTGACTTGGGAATTGCAAGACCTGGGAATTGCAAGCGGGTGCCGTTCCATCGCGGGAACGGCCCCGCTGCTACCCGGGCTTGATCCGTTGATCGAATCAGAACCGAGACGTTTGCTTTTTGCTTTACGCAAACCGCTGTCCGCCTTGGTTGCAAATCTCCTAATAGGTCGCGGCGAGATAATCGACGATCCTGGCAACGTCCGCTTCGTCGATCGGCGCGCCGTAGACCTTGATCATCTTGGTGACTTCAGCCTTCCAGAAATCCGTCTTGTATTTCGGCCCGCGCGGCTGGATGGCGATATAGTCGGCGGAGTGGCAGCCCGTGCAGTTGTTCTGCACCACCTCGAGATTTGGCCCCGGCTTGAAGGCGGCCGTTTCGTCCGGAAGCTTGTAGGAAACCGGCGCGGCGATTACTGCACCCAGACCCAGGGCCGAGATGGCCGCGGTGGCGAGCAGGGGAAGAGCAAGCCGGCGTGTCATGACATGTCTCCTCACGCCGCGGTGACGCGAACGGTTTCGACGACGTTGCGCAAATAGCCCGCCGGATTCCATCGTGGCTCGATCGGCTGCGTGTCGTCGGCATTGTTGGTCGCGCGAACCCGCAAGTCATAGAAGCCGGGGACCAGTTTCACCGGCAACGTCCATTCGCGGAACGAATATTTGCCGAGATCCTTGCCGAGCTTGGCCGGTGTCCAGGTCTCGCCATTGTCGGTCGAGACCGCGACCTCCTTGATGCCCTTGCCGCCGTCGAAGGCGATCCCCTTCAGTTTCGTCGTCTTGCGGGCTTTCAGTTTTCCGTCATTGCTCACATTGGTGAAGAAGGAGCGGACCGTGAAGCGGTTGATCGGGATCGTCGCTTTCGGCGCGGTGCCCGGCTCGACGCAGTTGCAGGGCGTGTCCGGAATCCGGTAGGCGGATTTCATCCAGAAGCCGTCGAACACACTATCGATCACCGTGATTTCGTTGAGGTGCTTGACCCAATAGGTGCCGTAATAGCCGGGCACCACCAGGCGCAGCGGAAAGCCGTTGAGAAATGGCAGGTCCTCGCCGTTCATGCCGTAGGCCAGCATCACCTCGCCGTCGCGCGCATGGTCGATATCGAGCGCCTTGACGAAATCAGGCGTCGTATCCATCACCGGTCCATCCATTCCGTTGAGGGTGACCTGTCTTGCGCCCTGCTGCACGCCGGCCATGTCGAGCACGGTCTTCAGCGGCACGCCGCGCCAGCGCGCATTGCCCATCGCGCCATTGCCCAATTGACCGCCGGCGACGCGCGGCTCGAAAAATCCGCGGCTGTTGCCCGAGCATTGATTGACCGCGACCAGTTCGACCGCCGGCAGCTTGCGTATGTCCTTAAGGGAGAGGCTGAGCGGACGATCGACCTTGCCTTTGATCGCCAGCGTGAATTTGTCGGGATCGATGGTGTAGGGGATGCCGGCCAGATGATAGCGCACGAAAAAAGCATCATTCGCTGTGATCGGGCCGTCGTCGAACACGGAGAATGGCGTCTCGAGCTGCGGCGGCCGGCTGGTCAGGACGATCATCGGGCGCTTTTGTGGATATTTTACCAGCGGCCGTTTGCCGTTGTCGAATGGCAGCACCACGGTGGGGTCGAGGGCGAACGCCCTGGCCGGGCCCAAACCTGTCGCAAGCGCCGCGATGCCGGCGCGTTTGAGCAACTCCCGTCTGTCGAGCATCGCCTCTCCCCCTGAAGCTTTTCTGCCGATGCCGGCGGTGGCCGGATTCGGTGATTTGTGGCTACCCATTTTCGCCGAACCGGTAGTCGATTTTGCTAAATGGAGCCCGCGCGATAGTCGCATTGCCACGGCGTAAGTCAATTCCGAGTTGATTTATGCTTTCGAAAGCGCCCAGGACGCTGCGATGCAGCAACCGGCCGGCCCAGATCACTATGACGGGACGCTTTCATTGGGACAGCAAAATACAAAACCCCGGCCGCTGGTGTGCGGCCGGGGCTCTTGCTTGAGCGAAGCTGACTTCGATCAATAGCCGCAGGTATTGACGGTGCGCAGGCGATAACCGAACGGGGTCATCACGCGGCGCGTCACATAGCATCCGCCGTCGTCATAGTCGCCGGCATAGCCGATACCGAAGCCGCCGAAGTGATGATGATGAAAGCCGCCGCCCCAGCCCCATCCGCCGCCCCAGGGCTTTGCGGAAGCGGCGGAGGGAGCCAGCGCTACTGCGCTGAGAGTAGCTGCGGCGACAAGAGCGAGAGTGAGTTTACGTAACATGGTCGTTCTCCTTTTAGCGATGCGCGAGAGGCGCGGGTTGTAGTTTTCAGTCTTACCCATCGCCCATCAGTCGCACCCCCGAGGAGCGGGGTTCGAGAAATTCGATGGCAGTTCAGGGAGATTTTTCTGAATGGTTATTCAGATGTGCGCCAGATCACGTATCGACCTGACGTCGTTAAGATGGCGTCGTTAAGCAGCCGCAGGCTTTACGTCATCGAGCAACGCCGACAGCACATTTGTGCTTGCGACAGTACGAACAATCATCGGCTCATTGCGGCCACGGATGTCCACTTCCTGCCGCGGCAGCGCATCGGCTGCAAGGCCGGCCGTGGCCCGGACCTCGTCCGACAGGATGGCTTCACATCCGAGATTTTTGGTCATGTCCTGCAGCCGTGCTGCGACGTTGACCGCGTCGCCGAGCGCGGTGAATACCATGTGATCGCGGTAGCCGATGTCGCCGACGATCACCTCGCCGCTGTGAATGCCAATGCCGAAGCGGATCGGCTCGCGCAGATCGTGCTGGAGAAATTGATTCAGTTCATCGACATTGGCGGCAATCATCGCCGCCGCCTTCAGCGCTTGCCGGCAGGCGGTTTGCCGATTGGTGGCAAGTCCGAACAGCGCCAACTGCCCGTCGCCGAGAAACTGGTTGGGCTGGCCGCCGCATTCGATCACGGCCTGCGATACGGCGCCGAGGAAGCGGTTGACGACGAACACCGTATCGAACGGCAGCCGGTGTTCCGCGAGTTTGGTCGAGCCGCGCATGTCCACGAACATGCTGACGAGGTAGCGCTCCTCGCCGATATGTGAGGGGCCTGAGGCGGCCGCGGTCTGCGGCATGAAAATCTGGAAGAAGGAAATATCGGTCTCGGGCCTGAGCTGGCAGGCCAGCCGAATGGCCGGATCCGCTCCGGTGCCGACCCGGTTGAGCACGAAGGCTTCGCGATTGGATGGCTCCGGCAGCATGGCGCAGTCACCGATCACGCGAATGCGGCAGGTCGAGCAGCGGGCGCGGCCGCCGCAGACGCTGGCATGCGGGACCTGGTGGCGCAGGCTCGCTTCCAGCACGGAAAGGCCCTTCGGCACCCGGACCGTGCGGCCATTGCCATAGGACAGGCTGATCATGCCGCCGCGCCGCTCGTTGAGGGCGCGCACGCCCCGTGCGGCCAGGACAAATCCGATCAGGCCGAGATAGCCGATCAGGAAATCATCGGTGATGCTTTCCAGCACGTTCTGCTCGGCCGGCGTGCCGACCTTGTCTTGCGACAGATTGGTCGTCCGCCATTCGGCGCTGGTGCTTTCCTTGGCGACGCTTCGTCCGCCCTGGTAGAGACCGAGCAAGGCCAGCGTCGGCACCAGCACCGCCGCGGCCAGCAGGAAGGGTGCTGCGGGTTTGAAGAACGCCTTCATCCGCAGCCAGAAATAAAGACCGATGCTGCCATGGATCCAGGCGACGACCAGCACCGATAAGATCAGCCAGACTCGGAAAGGCCATACCACCCAGTAGCCGTAGAGCACTTGCGGATAGAGCTTTGTCTGTCCGAACAGGGTGTGGCCGAGCCGCACGCCGGCGATGTGGGCAACGACGAGCGCCGGAATGCTCAGGCCGAGCACGAGCTGCAGCGGCTCGATCGCCTTCCAGCGAAATTGCCGGCGCTCGTAAAGCGCCCAGATCCCGAGACCGGCGTGAAGCAGCGCGGCAGTGTAAAAAATGATCGCGACCGGCAGAAACTGCCAGAACAGGACGTGGTAATGGACGCCCCATGCCAGCGCATCAAGCGAGATATTGCCGAGCGCGTGGTTGAGGAAATGGCTGACCAGATAGGTAAACAGCACCAGCCCGCAGACCAGACGGATCTGCCGCAGGCTGACGCCGCGAACGAGTTTTCCGAGCTGGGCCGTGTCAAATGCAGTCATGCGGATCCGTTGCATCTACGATAGACCCGCGAAACTAGCGTTTAATTCCGCAAGCGAGAAGTGGTCCTGGCGTTGGTCGGGACGACGGAGAGGGTGTGAACACGTTGACACCTCCGGGAGAGTCGGGGAGAAAGCACCGTGACGATTGCGCCTCCCGACATTGGCCCCGCCAGGCCGGACCATTCCGCCTTTCGGCGACGGCTTGCCGTGGCCGCGCTGATCGCCGCACTGACGGCGTTGCGGGTGATCTACGCCAGCCTGCTCGATCTGCGCACCGACGAGGCTTATTACTGGACCTGGTCGAAGGAGAGCGTGCTTTCCTTCCTCGATCACCCGCCGATGATTGCGTGGTTCATCCGGTTCGGCACCGCGATCTTCGGCGACACCAATTTCGGGGTGCGCTTTGCCGGCGTGCTGGCGATGGGGGTGATGCAACTGCTCATCGCCGACATCGTCCGGCGCGTGACGCATGATTGCCGCGCGGTGGTGATCGCGGTCCTGATGCCGGAAGCCGCACTCTACTACGGTCTGCTGATGGCCAAGGTCTCGCCCGACGTCGCGCTAATTCCATTTGCCACCGCCATGGTGTGGGCACTGGTTCGGCTCACCGAGAGCGACGATGGGCGCTGGTGGCTTGCCGCGGGCGCCTTCGCGGGGCTGGCATTGCTGTCGAAATTCACCGCCGGCCTGCTGCTTCCGGCGGTAGCGGCGTTCATGCTGGTGCCGCGCTGGCGCGGGCGCTGGCTGCGCAGCCCCTATCCGTGGCTGGCGGCGCTGATCGCGTTGGTGCTGTTCCTGCCGGTCCTGGTCTGGAACATGCAGCACGACTGGGCGTCGTTCCGCTTCCAGCTGGTGCGCGCGATCGCGACGCATGAATGGTCGCTGCGCACGCTCGGCGAATTCATCGGCCTGCAATTCGGGCTGGTCGGATTCATCCTGCTGCCGGTGGTGCTGACCGGGGTCGCGTTGACGGCGTGGCGCGGTTACCGCCGAGGCGACGCCGTGGCCATTTTGTTATCGACCGCGGTGATCGTTCCCTTCGGTTATTTCCTGTGGAAGTCGCTGAGCTTGCGGGTCGGCGATACCTGGCCGATGTTCATCTGGCCGTTTGGATTTGCCGCCGCCGCGATCAATCTTGCGATGCTCAGGGGGGAGGGCTGGCCGGAATCGTTGGTCAGATCGTCGTTCGCCTGGGCGAGGCTGGCGATCATCTGCGGCATCGCCTTTGTCGCCGGCGTGTTTCTCTATTATGTCGCGTCGCCGTGGAATTTCATCGGCCGGACCGATCCGGTCGGCGGCGAGGCTGGGTACGAGGCGATCGTGGATCGGGCGAAGCTGGAACTGCAAAAAACCGGCGCGACCTGGATCGCCACCACCGACTACCGGACCTATGCGATGCTGCGCTGGTTTTTCGGCGGTCGCCTGCCGGTGGTCCAGATCAACGAGCGCGGACGGTATCTCGGCTTTCGCGATCCCGACATGAATTTGATCCGGGGTCACACCGGCCTCTATGTCGGGCGCGAGCCTTACAATCACCCTGCCAATCCGCTGTGGGCCTCCACGACGGCGATCCGGGAGCCGCTGGAACGGGTCGACCGCGTCTGGCGCGGCATCGTGATGGACACCTACGCGCTGGAAAAATTCACCGGCTGGACACCGGAGCTCTCACCGCCCGAGGGCTCGCCGCTTTATCGCTGGCGTGAACTGGCGGGGGAAATTCGCCCAGCATTTCACGTTGCTGCCGGAAAGATGTCATTCCGGGGTGCGCAGGGCGCGAACTACGATGTGCAACTGCACATCGGAGAATCTCGAGATTCCCCGATGTGCAGTGCACATCTGAGGTCTGGTCCTTCGAACCGTCCCGGAATGACCAAATCCAGGACCTAAGAACTCACTCCTCACCCTCGCGCTTGCGCAAAAGATCCTTCGCGAGGTCGGTGAGCGCGGGCCGCGGCAGCGCGGTGAACGGCAGCGGCCGGGTAACGTCGACGGCGGCTAGCCCGAGCCGCGCCGTCAACAGGCCGTTGAGCACGCCTTCGCCGAGCCGCTGCGACAGTTTCGCCGCCAGCCCATGGCCGAGCACCTGCTGGATCAGGCTGTCGCTGGCCGCCATGCCGCCGGTGATGGCGACATGCGAGATGACATGGCGCATCAGGCGGATCATGCCGAGCGCGCCCGGCCGGCCGCCGTAGAGCCGCGCCAATTGCCGGATCAGGCGAAGCGATGCGGCGAATACGAAGAGCACGTCGACCAGAGCGCGCGGGCTGACGGCGGTGACGATCGAGACGCGCTGGGCGGCCTGTGAGATCAGGCGCCGCGCCTCGGAATCGAGCGGCGCCATCAATTCGCGCTCGGCGAGGCGGATCATGTCGGCGCCATCGATGATGTCGTCGGCATGGCCCACCAGCGCAGCGCGCGCCCGCGCCAGATGCGGATTCTGGTGCGCGATCTTCAGAAGATCCTGCACCACGGCGCGGCTTTCGGCGCGATCGTCGCTGGCGAGCACTTCAATCGCGCGCAAATGCAGTTTTTCGATCGTCGCCAGCCGCATCAGTCCGAACGCCTCGCGCGTGACCACGACAACAAAGGCCAGCGCGGCGGCAATGGCAAAGGCGAGACCGAGAAAGCCGAGGCCTTCGCTGCGCGCAAACAGATCCTCGATCAGCTGGGTTACGCCCAGGCCAACGCCGAGCAGGGTCAGTCCGCCGACCGCGCTCCAGAACAGCGTCCCCCAGCGGAATCCCCGCGGTGCGGGAAGGACCTCGGCCTCGAGGGGGACCGGCAGCAAAGCCGGGTCGGACTCCGGCGTGACGTGGACCGTGCCGCGGGCGGGGCGGCTGGCATCGTCGCCGTCCATCACGATCACGCCGGGATCGCCGAGCTTGAAGGTCGCCGGCTTGCGATGCGGGGAGCGCTCGCTCATTGCAATTGGTCTCCGATCAGGAACTGCAGCGCCCGGTCAAGGCGGATGTGAGGCAGCGCCGGGCCATCCGGCCCGTCATTCTCCAGCAGCGGCGGCCGAAAGCGCAGGAAACGAAAATCGGTTTTCCCGGCGCTGGCGCTGGCGAGGCCGCGAAACGCGGCTTCGCCCTT
Source organism: Bradyrhizobium sp. (assembly GCF_004799445.1). Classification (GTDB taxonomy): domain Bacteria; phylum Pseudomonadota; class Alphaproteobacteria; order Rhizobiales; family Xanthobacteraceae; genus Bradyrhizobium. The sequence goes on along the minus strand of NZ_SSNA01000098.1, from coordinate 25,005 downwards.
GAACATGTCTTCGGGATCGTCAGGCAGATCGCCCGGAAAGGTCGCGACTTCGGTGTTGCCGTCGAAGGTCTCGCCGTCCGCCCGCTCGCCCGACGCCGGCGTTCCCAATAGCGACGGCAGTTTTTCGCGGCCGCGCGCGACCATCGCCTCGCGGGTGGCGCGGACCGCGGCCAGCGCCACGACGTCGATATCGGCGCCGGTGTCCTCGGCCTTGACGACTGCCATGGCGACGGCGCGCCGCAGCACCGCTTCCAGACGGTCATGGCTCGAATGGTGCAGGTGGTCGGCCTTGGTCGCGGCAAACAGAATCCGATCGATCCTCGGCCGGAACAGCGCGCTGAGCAGCGTGCTGCGGCCGATCCTGAAGCAATCGAGAATTCCGGCCAGCGCCGCCTCCAGATCGACGAGGGCTTCCGGACCGGAGTTGAACGCAGAGAGCGCGTCGACCAGAACCACCTGGCGGTCCAGCCGCGCGAAATGATCGCGGAAGAACGGGCGAACCACGACGTCCTTGTAGGCTTCGAAGCGCCGGCGCATCATCGCCCACAGCGATCCGTCGGGCGCCGTGCCGTGTTCGGGCAGATCGAGCGGCGCGAAGGTCAGCGCCGGCGAGCCCGCGAGATTACCGGGCATCAGGAAGCGGCCCGGCGGCAACAGGCTCATGGCAAAGCGCTCGTCGCGGCAGGCGCGCAAATAGTCGGTGAACAGCTTGGCCGCCGTCAGCGCGGCCTGTTCGTCCGCCTGTGCTTCGGCGCTGAGGGTTGCGAGATACGCGTGCCAGGGCGCGGCGAGCGGCGCGCGGGGACGCCCCCGCGACAATGCCAGGCTTTCGTTCGACCATTGCTCGTAACTTTTGTTGAGCAGCGGCAAATCGAGCAACCACTCGCCGGGATAATCGACGATGTCGAGGGTGAGGCTGCGGTCGGCGCCGTTCTGGCGCTGATAATCGATCACCAGCCGCAGCTCGCTGATATCGACCGTCGAGTTCGGCCAGCGGCGCGCCTCGATCAGGGTGCGGACATGGTTCTCATAGTCGAAGCGCGGTACCGCATCGTCCGGCTGCGGCTCGAGCCGGGCGCGGGCGATCCGCCCGGTCGCGAACGGCTCGAACACCGGAAAGCGGCCGCCGCGGGTGAGGCCGTGGATCAGCGCGGTGATGAAGACGGTCTTGCCGGCCCGCGAAAGTCCGGTGACGCCAAGCCGCACCGTCGGATTGAAGAAGTGCTCGCCAAAATCCCTCAACGCCCGCGCCGACAGCCGCGCTTCCTCGACAATATCGGAAAAACGGGGGGCCATGCGGGCGCGAAAAGCTCGATTTGCGGGGGAAGTTGGCGGCAGGACTCACCGGAAAGTGGCGATTGGCGCAGCAAAATCAAGCTTCACACTTAGGACGCTATTGGGGTTTTATGGTTCGTTGACCTCCTGGAGATACCATTTGTCTTGTTTTGAAGCTTGCCGGGCCGCCATGACCGTCTTCAGACTGAAGCAACTCGCCTCGACCTCCGCCCACGCGGCGGCCGGCGCCATCCGCTGGAACTACGATCGGGCCGAACTGATCGCCGACGGTATCGTGCACGGGATCGGCGTGTTCAGCGGATTGATCGCCACCACGGTGCTGATCGTGCTGGCCGGCGTATTCGCGTCCGCCTACCAGATTGCGCTGGCGTCGATTTACGCGGCAGGCCTGCTCGCGATGCTCGGGTTTTCGGCCGCCTATAATCTCTGGCCGGTGTCGCGGCGCAAATGGCTGCTGCGCCGGTTTGATCATTCGGCGATCTACATTCTGATCGCGGCAACTTACACGCCGGTGTTTGCCCAAATGCAGGACCGCGCGTTCGCGATGTCGCTGCTGGCAGGGGTCTGGAGCGTGGCCGCGGTCGGCGTCGTGCTGAAACTGTTTTTCCCGGGCCGCTTCGACCGGGTATCGGTCGGGCTTTATCTGGCGATGGGCTGGAGCGGGTTGATCGCCTACGACGCCGGCCTGTCGTCGCTGCCGCAGCTCGCGTTCTGGTTCATTGTTGCCGGTGGCTTTCTCTATAGTTTCGGGATTATCTTTCATGCTTGGCACCGGCTTCGCTTCCAGAACGTGATCTGGCATTCCTTCGTGCTGTTGGGCGCGGCCTGCCATTATACCGCCGTGCTCGATCTGGTTCTAGTGCCGTCGATTTGAAGTTCCTACAGTGGTTGCCGCGAGTTCGCGTCGGGAACTTCAAATCGAAAAGCGGCACTAGAAATATATATTTATTAGTGCCCCTTTTGTTTCCGAAGTTCGTGCCAGGTGGCTCCTCAATGGATCACGAACTTCGGAAACGGGGCACTAACCTGAGATCGATTTCAAACACACAGGTTCGGCGATGCAGGTGAGTGGCAAGGTCGTGGTCGTCACCGGCGGCGCCAACGGCATTGGCCGGGCGCTCTGCGAGGCCTTTCACCGCGCCGGGGCCGCCAAGGTCGTCGTCGCCGATCTGGATGTCGCCCGCGCCAGAACCGTGGCCGCCTCGGTCGATGGCGCCGCCTTCAAATGCGACGTCGCGCAGGAAAAAGACATCATCCATGTCATCGAGGAAACCGAGCGGCTGTTCGGCCCGATTTCATTGTTCTGCTCCAACGCCGGCATCGGGGGCGGGTTCGATCCCAAGTCGGAAAATGCCGGGGGCACCTCCGACGAACCGTTCGCGCGAAGCTGGGCCATTCATGTCATGGCGCATGTCTATGCCGCGCGGCATCTGATCCCGCGCTTCAAGGCGCGCGGGGAGGGGTATTTCCTCAACACGATTTCCGCCGCCGGACTGCTGTCGCAGGTCGGCAGCCCGGCCTATTCGACCACCAAGCATGCGGCGGTGGGATTTGCCGAGAATCTGGCGATCTCGCACAAGGCCGACGGCATCAAGGTTTCGATCCTGTGCCCGCAGGGCGTCGACACCGACATGCTGCGCTCGATCCCCAGGGGGCCGCAATCCGGTGACGGCGACCTTTCGCCGGAACAGGTGGCAAAGGATGCGCTTGACGGCATCGGGCAGGAGACCTTTTTGATCCTGCCGCACCCTCAGGTGCTGGGTTACATGCGCAAGAAGACCGAGAATTACGACCGCTGGATCGCGGGCATGGCGAAGATCCAGGCCAGGATGCGGGAAGCGCACGGGCAGTGAATCCAGCCTGCCGACGCTGGCGTGGCTATCTTCGGCTTTCGCCGAGAGGCCCATCGAAGCCAATGACTGGCATCTCTGCAAAGGGCCTGGGCAGGAGTTGCCGCGTCCGCCTGCTGGCTGTAGATGACGCCATCAGATTGCGGCGCAGGATGCGCTGATCGCGTCCATTCAATCTTCGGGTGACCACATAGGCAAATGCGGTACTCTATTCACGACGACACGCTCGATGCGAAAAAAGCTCGCATATTGATCAATGCGCTGGTCGATTGTGCAAAGGCGGGCGTCAGGCCGAGCTTCTCCATCAACAAAATGCTCTGGGGAGTCTCGCTTTACCTGGAATGCGGAAGCTTCAATCGGGAGAACTGGCGGACGTACAATCGCGTCAGTGACGCCGCCAAACAGGTCCGCGACTCCGGCGACAAGTCCTGGAAGAAGAATGTCACGTTTGAGCATGTCCGCCCGATCGGCAAAATGTATCAAATGCTGTTGGATGAGAGAGAAACGGTGACCCTGGACAGGGCTGCGCTGATTATCGGTGAATATCCGCCGGTGTTGATAACGGTGAAAGAAGAACTCCGAATGTCGGAGCTTGGGTTCAAGCATGGCGGCAAGCCTGAAGAGCGATACGCCCACATTCCGATTGGAGGCTTCACCCTGCGTTCAGAAGCAGCACCGCGCTAGCACCGCAGACGTGGATGGCCGGGACATATAGGCGAGCGCAAGCGGCGCCGTCCTTCGGACAACCATACCGGTCGTGACGGTAGGGGTGGGTCCTGTTCTCGACGAACGACGCACTTGTTAGGTGCCTGCATGTGACGAGTTGTCTCGCCGGAACGATGAACCGTCGGGCGGTTACCATGATAGATTTTGCGTGGGGCGAACCAAAGGGTGCATCGTGACCAAAGTTACCGCGACAACCGTGCCGGATGAAAGCGCGCTCAAGCCCACACTGGCTGACGCGGATTTTTACGACGCCTATGAGGCGCCGCTGAACACCGCGATGTTGTCGCCGACGGAGATCTTTCTTCGTGCCTCCCGCTCCACCCCGAGATGGGTCGACGACCTGATGGCGATCCGCAACCACATCGTGCGCCTGTTCGGCCTCAAGGATGTCGGCGCGTTGAAGGTTGCGGCGAAAGCGCCCGATGCCTACGAGGTCGGCGACCGGCTCGGCATTTTCAGCATTTTCGGAAAGACCGAGAAAGAACTCCTGCTCGGAATCGACGACCGTCACCTCGATGTGCGCGTATCGGTGCTGAAGTCGCAGCGCAACGGATTGCCTCATTATGTCGTCTCGACCGTCGTGCACGTGCACAACCTGCTCGGCCGCGTCTACATGGCGCCGGTCGGCCGTATCCATCCCTTCGTGGTCCGATCGATGATGGGCCGCGCCGAGGTCTGACGGACGACGTGTTCCTTACGGGAAGTAATCCAGGACCCTCATGGTGAGGAGCGCGGCACGCTCTCCCTCGTCATTGCGAGCGAAGCGAAGCAATCCATAGGACGGCAAAGGAAGAGTGGATTGCTTCGTCGCCAACGCTCCCTTGCGCAAACGCTTCGCGTTTGTCGCAGGCAATGACGCTGTGAGGTCGTCCTTCACCCCCTCTGCGCATAAAGCACCGGCACCGCCGAATCCACCACCACTTCGATCAGGCTGGTACCGGCATGGGCGAGACCGCGCTGGAGCGCGGGCGCCAGCTCGGATGATGTCGTCACGCGCACCGCGTCGCAGCCGAGCCCCTGTGTGATCTGCACAAAGTCGATGCCGGGCAGGTCGAGGCCGGGCACGTTGCTCACCTGCATCACCTGGCTGAACGAGCGCATCGCGCCGTAGCCGGAATTGTTGAGCACCACCACCGTCAGCGGCAGCTTGCGTTGCGCCGCGGTCCACAGCGCCTGGATCGAATACATCGCCGAGCCGTCGCCGATCAGGCAGACGGTCCGAACGCCCGGGCGTCCCAGCGCGATGCCGACCGCGGCCGGCAACGCCCAGCCGAGGCCGCCGCTCGCCATGGTGTAGAAGCTGTCCTGGCCGCGCATCGGCATGAATTTCTGCATCGCCGGACGGTGCGAGGGGGCTTCCTCCACCAGCACGGCGTCAGCGGGCATGGCCGCCGACAGCATGTGCAACACCAGCTCGGCGGCCATCGGATCGCCGGCGCGCGGGGGAGGCGGCAAGCTACGGCCCGCCGGCATCGCTCGCCCCGTCTCGGGCAGCATGTCGAGCAGCATCGCCAGCGCCGGTTTCATGCTCGCGACGATGCTGCTGCCGACCGGCGTGATCGCCGCGGCATCGGGGTCGTCGGTGATCTGGAAGATCGCAGTCGCGCCATCGAAGATCGCGGCGTGACCCTCGACGTGGAACGTAAAGACTGGCGCGCCGATCACGACCACCAGATCGTGGCCGCGCAGGGCGTCCGAGAGTTGCTCCGGCGAGGCATGAAGGAAGCCGGCGAATTGCGGATGCCGTTCCGGGAAACTGCAGCGTGCCGAAAACGGGCTGACCCAGATCGCGGCGCGCGTCTTCTCCGCCAGACGCACCATCAGCTCAACGGCCTCCGCGCGATCGACGCCGGGGCCGACCACCAGCGCCGGGCGCTTGCAGGCCGCAAGCGCCGAGGCCAGCGCCTTCATGGCCGTGGGATCGGGGCCCAATTCCCGGCTTATACTGCGGGCCTCCACCGGCTGCGTTGGATGGGTCCAGTCGTCGATCGGCACCGAAACGAAGGTCGGTCCGCACGGCGGCTGCATCGCCACGTAATAAGCGCGTGCGATCGCCGCCGGCACATCTTCGGCCCGCGCCGGCTCGATCGAGAACTTGACGTAGGGGCGCGGAAATTCTGTGGCGCGCTCAGCGTAAAGAAACGGCTGCCAGGGCAGGATCGAGCGCGCCTGCTGGCCGGCGGTAATCACCAGCGGGGTCTGGTTGCGGTGCGCCGTGAAGATATTGCCGAGCGCGTTGCCGACGCCGGCACCGGAGTGAAGATTGACAAAGCCGGCGTTGCGGGTGGCCTGGGCGTAGCCGTCGGCCATGCCGATCACGGAAGCCTCCTGCAGGCCCAGCACATAGTCGATATCGTCGGGCCAGTCGCTCAAGAACGGCAATTCGGTCGAGCCGGGATTGCCGAACACTTTCTTGATGCCGAACGCGCGCAACAGGTCGAGCGTCGCCTGTTTGACGGTGACGGAGGCGGCGGAGGTTTTGGCGGGTTTGCGGGGCAATGCTCTACTCCGTCATTCCGGGATGGTGCGTTAGCACCAGACCCGGAATCTCGAGATTCTCCGATGTGCAATTGCACATCGTAGTTCGATGCTTCGCATCACCCCGGAATGACGGGCTACCCCTCACCACGTCGCCGTCCCCTTCATGGTCGGCTGGCCGGCCGAATTTGCCGTCCACAATTCCATGCCGGCGCCGGTGTCGTTGGCGTTGACGGAAAATTCCGAGCCTTCGAACAACGGCTGCACGCCGCGATAGCTGAATTTCTTCGGCGCAGCACCACCGTGCAATTTGGCCGCGAATTCCACCAGCAACGCCGCCTGCATCGGACCGTGGAAGATCAGGCCGGGATAACCCTCGACCTTGGTGACGTAATCACGGTCATAATGAATGCGGTGACCGTTAAAGGTCAGCGCCGAATAACGAAACAGCAGCACGGTATCGGCCATGTGGCTCTCGCGGTGCTGCGCGGTGGGCGGCGGTGCCGTCGGCTTGGCCGGTGCGAATGGCGACACATCCCGATAGACGATATCCTGCCGTTCACGGACCGCGGTGCCGCGCGGCGTCGTGACCAGATGATCGACGGAGACAAAACACAAGGCGCCGGTTGAGCCGGTCTTCATTGTGACCTCGGCAATGCGCGAGGTCCGCGTCACCGCATCGCCGACACGGAGCGAATCGAAGAATTCGAGCTCGCCGCCGGCCCACATCCGCCGCGGCAGCGGCACCGGCGGCAGGAAGCCGCCGCGGGCGGGATGACCGTCGGGGCCGAGTTCCGCCATCGGGAAGACCGGCTGCGCCAGGCACCAATGCACGGTGAATGGCGCGGCGTCGCCCGGCTTTGGCTCGCCGATGGGAAGGAACAGCGTGGCGCGCAGACCCTTGGTCAGTTGCGCGGTGACGACGTCGGAGGCTTGCGTGCTGCGGCCGATCCATTGCCGCAAATGGTCGAGATCGGGCTTCTCGGTCATGACGATTTGATCCGTGCCGAAGGTTTCTCGATCGTGCCCGTGCGCTCGCCGATCCCTGGCACGGCGCCATAATGACGCGGTTCTCCCACGACAATGGCCGCGGGCGCCGGATAGGTCACCGGTCCCTTTGGTGTGTCCACCTCGATACGGCGCAGGTGCGGATGGCTCGCGAGATCGGCCATGGTGTTGACCTCGGCGAACGCAATGTCGGCGTCCGACAATCGCTTCAGCAGATCGTCGCGCGTCATGGTCGCAAAGCTGGCGCCGACGGTGGTGTCGGTCAGTTGGCGGTTGCGGACGCGCTCGACCATGCTGGCGAATCTGGGATCATTGGGCAGGTCGGGCTGATCCAGCACATCCGAACATAATTTCTTCCATTCGCGTTCGCTCTGGATCGAAATCAGGATGTCCCTGCCGTCCTTGGAGCGAAATACGCCGTAGGGCGCGATCGAAGGATGGGCGAGGCCCATGCGCTGCGGCGGATTGCCGGCTTCCGAATTGAGCAGCGGCACCGTCAGCCAGTCCGCCATCACGTCGAACATCGAAATCCGGATGTCGGCGCCCTGGCCCGAGCGCGCGCGCGCGATCAGCGCCTCCAGAATCGCGGCATGCGCGGTGGCGCCGGTGGCGATATCGACGATCGACAATCCGACCCGCGAGGGTCCATCCGGCCCGCCGGTGATCGAGGCGAGCCCGCTTTCGGCCTGGATCAGGAGATCATAGGCCTTGCGATGCGCATAGGGGCCGTCATCGCCGTAGCCGGAAATGGTGCAGCAGATCAGCTTTGGGTAATCCTTCTTCAGGCGCTCGAGCGAAAAGCCGAGCTTGTCCATCGAGCCCGGCTTGAGGTTCTGAATCAAGACGTCGGCGCCGGCGATCAGCGCTTCAAGGCTGCCACGGCCCGCTTGGCTGGCGAGGTCGATCACCACCGAATCCTTGCCGCGGTTGAGCCAGACGAAATAGCTGCTCTGTCCCTTTGCCGCCGCATCGTAGCCGCGCGCGAAATCACCCTCCGGCCGCTCGACCTTGATGACATGGGCGCCGGCGTCCGCCAGCCGCGAGCTGCAGAACGGTGCTGCGACGGCCTGTTCGACGGCGATGACGGTTATTCCTTCAAGCGGCAGCATATTAGGTTCTCAGTAGGAGCGGGGCATGCCCAGCACATGCTCGGCGAGGTACGACAAAATGAGGTTGGTCGAGATCGGTGCGACCTGATAGAGCCGCGTCTCGCGGAATTTGCGCTCGACATCGTATTCCTCCGCGAAGCCGAAGCCGCCATGGGTCTGCACGCAGGCGTTGGCGGCTTCCCAGGAGGCGTCGGCCGCCAGCATCTTGGCCATGTTGGCCTCGGCGCCGCAGTCCAGCCCAGCTTCATATTTGCGCGTGGCTTCCTTGACCATCAAATCGGCGGCGCGCATCGCCGCATAGGCCTTGGCGATCGGAAACTGGACGCCTTGATTCTGGCCGATCGGGCGGCCGAACACGGTGCGCTCCCTGGCGTAGGCGGAGGCCTTGGCGATGAACCATTTGGCATCGCCGATGCACTCGGCCGCGATCAGGATGCGCTCGGCATTCATGCCGGACAGGATGTAGCGAAAGCCCTTGCCTTCCTCGCCGATCAGGTTCTCCGCCGGCACCCGAAGGTCGGTGAAGAACACTTCGGTGGTGGAGTGATTCATCATGGTGCGGATCGGACTGATCGAGAGCCCGTTGTTCTTCGCCGCCTTCATGTCGACGATGAACACCGACAGGCCGTCGGTGCGCTTCTTGGCCTGCTCCTTCGGCGTGGTGCGCGCCAAGAGGATCATCAGGTCGGAATATTCGGCGCGGCTGGTCCAGATCTTCTGGCCGTTGACGACATAGCTGTCATTGCCTTCGCGCCTGGCGAAGGTCTTGAGCGACGAGGTATCGGTGCCGCTGGTCGGCTCGGTGACTCCGAACGCCTGCAGCCGCAACTCGCCGCTGGCGACCTTCGGCAGCCATTTTGCTTTTTGCGCGTCGCTGCCGTGCCGCAGCAGCGTGCCCATGGTGTACATCTGGGCATGACAGCCGCCGCCATTGCACCCCGAACGCTGGATCTCTTCGAGGATCGCGGCGGCGGCGGACAGTTTCAGCCCGGCGCCGCCATATTCCTCGGGGATCAGGACCGAGAGGTAGCCCGCTTCCGTCAGCGCATCGACGAAAGCGGACGGATAGGCCATCTCGCGGTCGAGCTTGCGCCAATATTCGCCGGGGAATTGCGCGCAGAGTTTTGTAACGGCTTCGCGGATATCGACATATTCGTCGTGTTCTGTGGATGTCATCGGAACTCGGCTGGCAAATCGAGGGCGCGCATGGTGGCAGTACAGAATGCGCAGAGGGTCTCAGAGGCCCCGTCTTTACTGAAGACTTCGACCGTGGCAACCCCGATCGAACCTGACATTTTCAGAGTTTTGGCGCGGGCTACAAGTTCGTTGCCGCTTGCGGGCGAGAGGAAATTGACCTTGATCTCGACCGTGACCCCGATTCGCCCTTTGGGCAGGCCGGAAGTGACCGCGATGCCCGCGGCCTGATCGGCAAGGGCGGTGATCACCCCGCCATGGAAATGGCCAAAGAACTGCAGCAGGTCGTCCCGGCGCGGCAACGAGACCTCCGCGCTGCCGGGCTGGATCGCATTGATCCGGAAGCCCGCAGCATGGCTGAAACCCCGCGCATTGATGGCGTCGGCAAGGTTCGACGGATTCAAGGGGGTGTTCAAGCAGTAAGCCTGTTCATGTCGGTCGTTCCTGATCCGGCGGTGGGCGCGTCGCGATATGCGTCCACCCCAGCGACCTCAGCACGCAGGCTGGGCAAAGCGCAAGCGTGCCCGCCATTACGCAGGTATGCGCACCGGCAGGGACTCGATGCCCCGCACAAAACTTGAATACACCCGCTTCGGCTCGCCGACCACCTCGATCTCGTCGAATCGCTTCAGCATTTCCTGCCACACGATCTTGAGCTGCAGTTCGGCCAGCCGCATGCCGACGCAGCGATGGATGCCGAAGCCGAACGACAGATGGGTGCGGGGCCGGGCGCGGTCGATAATGAATTCGTTGGGATTCTCGATGACCTCTTCGTCGCGATTGCCGGAGACGTACCACATCACCACGCGATCGCCTTTTCGGATCGTCTTGCCGCCAAGCTCGGTATCGACAAGCGCGGTGCGCCGCATATGCGCCAGCGGCGTCTGCCAGCGAATGACTTCCGGCACCATGGTATCGATCAGCGCCGGATTGTCGCGCAGCTTGCGATACTGGTCGGGATTTTCGTTCAGCGCGAGCACCGATCCGCTCATGGTGTTGCGGGTGGTGTCGTTGCCGCCGACGATCAACAGGATGATGTTGCCCATCAGGTTGTCCGGGTCCATGTACCTGGTGGCGTCGTTATGCGCCATCATCGAGATCAGGTCGTTGCGCGGCTCGGCATTGACGCGCTCGTTCCACAGTTTGGTGAAATAGGCCGCGCATTCATCCATCTCGGCCCGGCGCTGTTCCACCGATTCGACCACCCCGCTCTTGGGCAGCGCGGTGGAGACGTCGGACCAGCGTGTTAGCTTGCGGCGCTCCTCGAACGGAAAGTCGAACAATGTCGCCAGCATCTGCGTGGTCAGTTCGATCGACACCCGATCGACGAAATCGAAGGTCTCGTTGCGCGGCAATGCGTCGAGCACCTTGCCGGCGCGTTCGCGGATCAGGATGGCAAGCTCGTCCAGATGGGTCGGCGTGAACATCGGCGACACGGTCTTGCGCTGGGCGGAGTGCCGTGGCTGGTCCATCGCGATGAAGCTCGGCCAGTCGTAGCCCGCCGGCACGTCGCGGATCGAGATGCCGCCAAGCGAAACGTCGGAAGAGAAGATGCCGTGATTGGTATCGACATGCATGATGTCGTTGTATTTGGTGACCGACCAATAGGGTTCGATCGGCGCAGAGGTGCAGAAATGCACCGGCTCTTCCTTGCGCAGCCGCTCGAAATACGGCCACAGCGTATCGCTGCGAAATAATTGCGGCGCGCCGGGGTGAAAATCCTTCAGCGGCATGGCGTAGGCGGCTTCGCGCGCGGCGCGCTGCAGCTCTTGTCGATCGGTTTTGATGGCGGCCTGGATGTTCATCGCTGATAAATCCCGAGATAAATCCTAAGAAAAATTCCAAGAACATGTCGGCCGGCGATGCGCGCCGGCGCGTTCACACGCAACGCTCTGCGGGGGATTCTGGCGAGATCATCGGTCCCGCGCATCGGTCGCTCCCCCAGAATTATCCCCCTCCATGCTTGCTGCCGGAGGGTGGTATTGGTTCGAATTACATCCTCTTGCGCGGGTCAGGGCAAGAGAGAGTTTTGCCGCATTTGGGCCTGTCGCCGCAACCGCGGAACAATCCGGCGAAAGGCCCTTCTCAGCCTCCATGGCCCGTGACAAGCTTATGGGCAACGAAGTAAGGCTGTGCGCCAGACCAGCCGCTTAAGCCCGAAAGGCCGCCGAATCATGATTCCCAACGCGCATCGGATGTTCAATTTTGATCTTGGCGAAACCGCGGATGCGATCCGCGACACCGTCCGTGATTTCTCGACGGATGAGATCGCGCCGCGCGCCGCCGAGATCGACAAGAGCAACCAGTTTCCCCGCGATCTGTGGCCGAAACTCGGCGCGCTCGGCCTGCACGGAATTACCGTCGAGGAGGAATATGGCGGCTCGGGGCTCGGCTATCTCGAACACTGCGTGGCGATGGAGGAGATCTCGCGCGCCTCGGCCGCGGTCGGCCTGTCCTACGGCGCGCATTCCAACCTGTGCGTCAATCAGCTGCGCCGCAACGGCAACGAGGCGCAGAAGCGGAAATACCTGCCCGGGCTGATTTCCGGCGAACATGTCGGCGCGCTGGCGATGTCCGAGCCGGGTGCCGGCTCCGACGTGGTGTCGATGTCGACCCGCGCCGAGAAGAAAGGCGATCGCTACGTCATCAACGGCGCCAAGATGTGGATCACCAACGGCCCGGTGGCGGAGACGCTGGTGGTCTACGCAAAGACCGATCCGTCCGCGGGACCGCGCGGCATCACCGCCTTCATCATCGAAAAAGGCATGAAGGGATTTTCCACCGCGCAAAAGCTCGACAAGCTCGGCATGCGCGGCTCCGATACCGCGGAACTGGTGTTCGACAATTGCGAAGTGCCGGAGGAGAACGTGCTCGGCGAGGTCGGCCGCGGCGTCAACGTGCTGATGTCCGGCCTCGACTATGAACGCGCGGTGCTGGCGGCGGGGCCGCTCGGCATCATGCAGGCCTGCCTCGACGTGGTGATGCCCTATGTCCACGAGCGCAAACAGTTCGGTCAGCCGATCGGCAGTTTTCAACTGGTGCAGGGCAAGATCGCCGACATGTACACCACGATGAATGCGTCGCGGGCCTATGTCTACGCGGTGGCGAAGGCCTGCGATCGCGGCGAGACTACGCGCGAGGACGCCGCCGGCGCCATCCTCTACGCCTCGGAAAAGGCGACGCAATGCGCGCTCGACGCGATCCAGCTGCTCGGCGGCAACGGCTATATCAACGACTATCCTACGGGGCGATTGCTGCGCGACGCCAAGCTCTACGAGATCGGCGCCGGCACCAGCGAAATCCGCCGCATGCTGATCGGACGGGAGTTGTTCGAGAAGTCAGCGTAGGGGCTTCCAGCGTCATTGCGAGCGAAGCGAAGCAATCCATCTTACCACACAGCAAGCGTGGATTGCTTCGTCGCTGCGCTCCTCGCAATGACGGCTGAATTTGCTCTACTCCTTTAGTCCATTCACCTTCCTCACCCAGACCCGCACGTCGGCGAGCACTTCCGGCAGCACGGCCTCGACCTCGGCCATAGTCATGCCGGCCTTGATGCGCGGGTCATAGAGGATGTTGAGGAGGTACTGGTCGTAGACGTCGAAGAATCCCATCGATACCTTGTCGTTGAACATGGTCCACGGCACCGCGCTGGTGTCGTTGATCGGTCCCAGCGCCTGCAGCAGTTCCTCATAGGCGCAGTCGAGGAAGGTGAAATCGCCGGTGTCGACGGTCAGGATCACGTCGGAGTGCTCGATCTCGAATTTCTCGTTTTTGTGGAAGCCGGACAGGCATTGCGGGTCGAGCGATTTGCGGATTTCGCGCGCCCGGTCCTCGCCGTAGAAACTCCTGATGGTGCGGAACAGGTCGCGGTCGCGCACCAGCGTGACCACGACATTGGCGTCATCGGCGGTTTTCGCCATGGCGATGTCGAGATGCGCAATCCGCGTGGCGATATCGGCGACGACCTTTGCCAGCTGGGCCTTTCGGTCCGGACGACTGACGCCGCCGGCGAACACCCGCACCGGCCGATCGTATTTCCGGATGCGGTCGACCCGGCCGGCAAGGTGATACTCCGCGCCGAACGCTACTCTGAAAAAGCCATCGGCGATTTCGCTGTCGGTGAAGGATTTCTTTTCGGCGCGCTGCCGCGACGCGATCGCAGGATTTTCAGCAGAGAAGGCTGGCGCGACAAGGCCGCCGAGCGCGATCGCTATCAAAGCCGCCGCAACTATCCGTGGATGCAAGGACCGGCTCATGGCGACAATATTGACACCGTCGTCCCCACGAAAGCAGGGACCCATAACCACAGGCTTTAGTTATTGTGCGAAAGCCGTCAAGCAGCGTCTCTCGAAACTACCGCCGCGGCGCCGCGATGACCGTTGCATCGGCTCTATCCGGGCACGATGTCCGACGTGGGGTGCCCCTAGTTCCTCACGATCACCGTGGCGCCGACCGAGACGCGATTGTAGAGATCGGTGACGTCCTCGTTGGTCATGCGAAAGCAGCCGGACGATACGGCGCGGCCGATCGTTTCGGGCTCGTTCGAACCGTGGATGCGGTACAGCGTCGAGCCCAGATACATGGCGCGCGCGCCCAGCGGATTTTCGATGCCGCCGGGCAGATAGCGCGGCAGGTCGGGCCGCCGCGCCCGCATCTGCGCCGGCGGCGTCCAGCCCGGCCATTCCCGTTTCGCCGAGATGCGGTGGACGCCGGACCAGCGGAAGCCGTCGCGGCCGACGCCGATGCCGTATTGCAGCGCCTCGCCATTGCCGAGGATCAGGTAAAGCCGCCGCTCGGCGGTATTGATGTAGATGGTGCCCGGGGCGTATCGGCCGGGAAAGCTGACGACGGTGCGCGGAATCGGGCCTGAGCCGCCGCCGTAATTGTCGGAGCCAGCGCCGTAATTGGGGCTACTCCTGTAATTGGAGCCGCCACGCCCGAAGAAGTTGAAAAAGTCGTCGTTGCTGGTTTGGGCTTGCGCCGGACAAACGCCCGCCAGCACCATCGCCGCCAGGGCCAGGAAGGCAAAAACCCGGGTCATCTCGTTCCTCGCAAAAAAGCGATCTGGGCACCGAGTCAGGCCACAGTTGGCGTATTTTCGCAAGCAACTAGCGTGTGAAGCGTCGTGATTTCAAAGGGCGCGGTTAAAAAAGCGCAGCTCGCCTGCGGCGATGGCAGCAATGTCGGCTAACCCTTTGACGAAAGCCGCTGGGAATGATTGATCTTCGCTCAGTCCTTGGAACAAGGTCGGGCCGAACGGGAGTGGAACGATGAACGGTGCGGAAAGTCTGGTGCGGACCCTGGTGGCGGGCGGCGTTGACGTGTGCTTCGCCAATCCCGGCACTTCCGAGATGCATTTCGTTGCCGCGCTCGATCGGGTCGAGGGTATGCGCTGCGTGCTGGGCCTGTTCGAGGGGGTGGTGACGGGGGCTGCCGACGGCTATTTCCGCATGAAGGGCACGCCGGCCTCGACGCTGCTGCACCTCGGCCCCGGTCTCGCCAATGGCCTCGCCAACCTGCACAACGCCAAGAAGGCCAATTCCGGCATCGTCAACATCGTCGGCCAGCATGCCGTCTATCACATCGGCTTCAACGCGCCGCTGACCTCCGACATCGAGGGGCTGGCGCGGCCGATGTCGGCGTGGGTGCGGACCTCGCCGGATGCCAAATCCGTCGCCAAAGACGGCGCCGCGGCGATTGCGGCCGCCAAAAGTTCGCCGCCGCAGATCGCGACCCTGATCCTGCCCGCCGACACCGCCTGGAACGAAGCCGACGGCATCGCGCAGGTGCCGGCGGAATCCCAGCGCGCCAGCTACTCGTCGCAGGCCGTCGACAACGCCGCCAAAGTGCTGCGCGGCGGCGCGCCGACGCTGCTGCTGATGACCGGCGGCGCGCTGACCGAGCAGGGGCTGGCGCTGGCGGCGCAGATCGCCGGCAAGACCGGCTGCAAGGTGATGGGCCAGACCTATAATCCGCGCATGGCGCGCGGGCGCGGGCGGTTTGCGATCGACCGGATTCCCTACGTGATCGAGCAGGCGCTGCCGATCCTGAAGGACTTCAAGAACATCATTCTGGTCGAAGCCAACGATCCGGTGGCGTTTTTCGCCTACCCGAACAAGCCGAGCCTGTTGAAGCCGGAGGGCTGCGAGGTCCACCGCATGACGTCTGGCGGCGAGAATTCGGTCGCCGCCCTCGAGGCGCTGGCCGCGGCACTCGGCGCCAGGCCCGCCGAGGCCAAGCCGCAGGCGCTGGTCGAACTGGCAAAACCGACGGGCGCGCTGACCCATGCCTCGATCGCGCAGGCGATCGCGATGGCGATCCCGGAAAACGCCATCATGGTCGATGAATCCATCACCACCGGGCGCGGCTTCTTTCCGCCGACCGCCGCGGCCGCCCCGCACGACTGGCTGCAGAATATGGGCGGCTCGATCGGATTTTCGACGCCGGTCGCAACCGGGGCCGCGGTCGCATGCCCCGACCGCAAGGTGATCTGCATGGTCGGCGACGGCAGCGCCATGTACACGCTGCAGTCGCTGTGGACCCAGGCCCGCGAAGGCCTCAATGTCACCACCATCGTGTTCGCCAATCGCATCTATCAGATCCTGCGCGGCGAATTCGACGGCGTCGGCGCCGGCGAGCCGGGACAGCGCGCGCTCGACATGCTGAAGATCGACCGCCCCACGCTCGACTGGGTTGCGCTCGCCAAGGGCATGGGCGTTGCCGCGCGCTCGGTCACGACGGCGGACGAATTCGTCGCGGCGCTGGCCGAAGCGATCCCGGAGCGCGGACCGCGGCTGATCGAAGTGCAGATGTGAGGGCGGGCGGCGAGTGCTCAAGGGTTAGTCGTCATTCCGGGATGGTGCGTTAGCACCAGACCCGGAATCTCGAGATTCCGGGTTCGATGCGGAGCCTGTCATCGGGCCGCGCCTTGCGCGGACCCGTTGGCATCGCCCCGGAATGACGTAGAGGGGCCCAATGCAAACCGAGCTGGACAAGGTCGTCACCGCGCTCAGGGAATTTTACGCACACGAGACATTCCTGTTCGAGCACGATCTCGGCGAGCGCACGCTGACGCACCGGCTGGCGGTGCACCTGGAAAAGCAGTTTCCGGGCTGGGAGGTCGATTGCGACTATGACCGGCTGGGCGCGCGGACGCTGCGGCTTCCGCATGGAACGATCGTCTCGACCGACGACCATCTCGGCAAATCGATCTATCCCGACATCGTCGTGCACCAGCGCGAAATCCCCAATAATCTGCTCGCCATCGAGGTCAGGAAGGCATCCAACCATCAGCCGCCGGAACACGACCGGCACAAGCTGTGCGCGCTGACCGACCCGCATCTGTGGTTCGCCTACTGGATCGGCGTCCATCTGGTGCTGGGCAAGCGTAGCGCCGTTTCGGATGTCTATGTCGGCGGCGTGCTCGACCAGCCCTTGTCCCGCTGGTTTGCGCAGCGGCTGAAGGATACCGGCCTCGGTCCGCAATAGAGCATGATCCGGAAAAGTGGGCAGCGGTTTTCCGAAAAGATCATGCTCAAACAAAAAAATAGAGCGAGATGACGATTCAACGAAAAGTCATCTCGCTCTAGCGCGCCATCGGCGCGATTTCATTTATTCGGTAGCGGCAACGGGTCGCCCGGCTGGCTTGCCTTCTCCCTCATTCGATAGAACTGCAGCGCGGTTTGGGCGGTCTTCGGTTGCAGTCGGGAGAAGCCGATCAGACACTGGTCGAGCTGTTGTCGGGAACTGCCGTTGACGCCGGCGTGCAGCGTCAAGAGAGTTGTGGTTGTTTCCCAAGGCAGATTGATGGCTCTTGCCAGCACGAGAATCTGTTCGGTCTGATTCTGGACGAACGCCCGTTCCACCAACCCGACCGGAAGATCGCACATCAGCGACAGCGCCGCGACCACCTTGTCGAAGCTGCCTTCCCTGCAGAAGGTCACCAATTCCGCTTCGTCGAGCCTGCCTGCGGCGTGAAGTGCGCTGACATGCGACAATGCCTGCGCGAAATCGCTGGAGCCCGCGCGCGCCTTGGTTTGTATCGCATCCGCTGCCCTGGCGACGATGGACTTGATCAACTCGGCCCTTCGAGGGTGCGCTTCGATAAGCTGGTTCTTGACGGTCTCCGATGCGTCCACGAACAGCTTGACGAGGTTTTGACGGGGGATGTCGGGGCGCGACCAGACGCACATCGCGAGATCTCCGTCGTCACGCGCCTTCTCGACCAGCGTGCAAATGCCGAAGTTCGAGAACTGCGCGCCGCCGTTTCTCGCGGTAGAGGAAATGACGGCCTGATTTCCCCGTTCCACCAGGACGTCGGTCACCGCCTCGACCAGGACCCTGCGGCCGGAGATCGCCAGCAAATGATCCTGGCTCTGGGTTCTGGCATTCTCGACCAGGGCATCCTGGTCAAGTCGTTCGCAGTGCCGGAGAACGGGTCCGGCCACCGCTATCGCGGCATCCGATGCGAGGATGCGAATGACGTAGGGCGGCGCGTCGGGAAGTCCGGCAAGGCGGCTTCCGAACTGCGCGCGGGCGGCCTGCTCGATATTTTCGAGCAGCCTGGCCATGACGTTGTCGAACAGTTCAATCTGATCCTCGGACAGCTTGCCCGATCCGAGGACAAAGAGATCGGTGACCTTTCGCAGAATCCCGGCGCGCCGCGAGATATCCCTGCTGGCCAATATACTCTCGAGCTGGTCGATTATATTTTCGTGCGAGTTCATGTTCAT
The DNA here is from genome assembly GCF_004799445.1 of Bradyrhizobium sp. GTDB lineage: Bacteria > Pseudomonadota > Alphaproteobacteria > Rhizobiales > Xanthobacteraceae > Bradyrhizobium. Next base: position 6,612 of record NZ_SSNA01000098.1, on the reverse strand, counting down.
CATCCAACACCGCGACAGAGATTGCTTGAAGTGCCGCCTTGCAGTTATGCCACCAACTCGTCGGGCAGGGTTGCATCGTTCAGGTTGAGTTGAGAGATCGGGACGGGTTTACCAAACAGATAGCCCTGCGCGAGGTCTACTCCCGCACGGCGCATGTATTCGAATTGTTCTTCGGTCTCGATGCCCTCGACGGTCGTTATCGTGCCGAGGCCGTGGGCCAGGGCAAGCACCGAGGACACCACCGCCGCGCAATCGCGGCGATTGAGAACGTCACGAGCGAAGGACCTGTCGATCTTGATCTTGTCGAACGGAAAGTTTGTGAGATAGGTCATGGAGGAATATCCCGTGCCGAAATCATCGAGCGCCAGGGATATCCCGAGATTCTTCAGCTGGCGTATCGTCGTCAGATGCGCTTCCTGATTCTCCAGCAGCGAAGTCTCGGTTATCTCCAGTTCCAGCCGTTCCGGCGCAAGACCGGTCTCCACCAGCGTGCACAGGATGACGTCAAACAGGTTTCCCCTGTTGAATTGAACCGCCGAGATATTGACTGCAATCTTGACCTGCGCAGGCCACGAAGCGGCATCCGCGCAGGCCCGCTGCAGTATCCATTCGCCGAGAGGCACGATCAGGCCGGTTGCTTCGGCCAGCGGAATGAACTGGCCCGGCGCGATCAGCCCTTTCGTCGGATGCCGCCAGCGGACCAGGGCCTCGGCGCCGCAAAGCCGTCGCGTCTTGACATCCACCACCGGCTGGTAATGCAGCACAAATTCGTCACGCGCGATGGCGTTCCGCAGTTCACTCTCGGCCGATTGCTGGATATGCGCTATTTCCAGCATTGCCGCTTGATAGATGCGGAAATTATTTTTGCCATTGGCCTTGGCATCGTAAAGCGCGAGGTCGGCCCGCTTCAGCAGTGCCTCGGGTTCAACGCCGTTTTCCGGGGCCATGGCGATCCCGATGCTGGTGCTGATGCTGGCCTCATCGCCGTTAAGATCGAACGGCTGGGAGATGACGCTGATGATCCGAAGCGCGAGCGCGATCGCGCCTTCGTGCTGATTGGGGCCGCCGTCCTTCAGGATCGCGAACTCGTCGCCGCCGAGGCGCGCCAGCACGTCGGTTTCACGAAGTGTGGATTGCAGGCGCTTTCCGACCTCGACCAGCAATTGATCGCCGGCGGGATGCCCGAGCGTGTCGTTGACGGCCTTGAATTTATCGAGATCGAGCATCATGACGGTGAAGGAGCCACCGCTCCGCTTCAGGCGCTTGCTCGCTTCATCGAGATTCGCATTGAACTCCGCGCGGTTGGCAAGTCCGGTCAAAACGTCATGCCGCGCCAGGTGAATGATCTCGGCCTCCGCGCGCCGGCGCTCGGTGATGTCCTCGATGATGGAGAGCCAGCCGCCGCCTTCCATCGGCTGCCGGGTAAGCAGCACGAACCGCCCGTCCGCCAGTTCATCGATCCTGGCGGAATCGGCTGGCAGCCCGGCCAGTTCGGCGACTTTGGTCTTGACCGCAAGCGCGTTGGTTTCTCCCTTCAGCACACCGCGAGAGACAAGATTGGTGACGATCGCTTCATAGGATGTTCCGACTTTCAGCAGGTCGGGCGGCACCTGGTAGAATTCCGCGTAACGATCATTCCAGACGACAAGTCGCTTCTGATCGTCGAACATGCACAGCCCTTGCGTCATGGTGCTCAAGGCCGCGTCGAACCGCATGTTGGTGCGCGCCAGTTCGCTCGCCTGCTGCAACATCGATTCCTCACGGCGGATCCTTTCGGTGATGTCATCGTGAATCGCCACCCAGCCCCCGCCCGTAATCGCGGTGTTGACGACGGAAACCGATCGCCCGTCCTTGAGCCGGAAGGTCGATTGACTTCGGCCGTTGTCCGCTAGCAGCTGCCGGAATTCGCCGAGATAGGCGCCGACGTCGAGGTCCGGATTTCCGGTCTGCTTGCCATGCTCGACGATCGAGTTGATGCTGGTGCCCGCCTTGACAACTTCGGCGGACATTCCGTGTAGCTCGATGTAGCGGTCATTCCAGACCATCAGCCTGCCGTCGGCGTCGAACATGGAAAGACCGTTCGACATATTGGCCAGGGCGGCGTCGAAGCGGTCATTGGTCTCGCGCAATTTGATGGAACTGGTGGCCAGCGTTCGCGTTGCACGCCAGACAAACGCGCCCATCAGCATGATAAACGCGGTTATCGCGACCATTTCTGCCAGCCGAATCATGGCGCGTTGTTTCCAGGGCGCCAGCATCTCGGTAATATCCTGAGCGACGGAAACGACCAGAGGATAGATATGCCCCTGTTCGTAACTGGTGAGGCGCCACACGCCATCGGTTGATGAAGCCGCTTCAAAGCTTCCCGCTGGCGCTTGCTTCAAATGCGTAAATATATTGCCATGCGCCAGGTCCCGTCCGACATTGCCTTCGACAAACGGCCGTCGTACCAGAAGCGTGCCATCCTGTGCTACGAGCAGAACCGCGCTGTTGTGTCCGAGTTCGAGCCGGTCATAGATATCCTGAAAATACTTCGGATTGATGGCGGCAACCGCTACGCCGCCAAACGTGCCGTCGGCGCGATTGAACCGGCGCGTCACCGGAATGATCCAGGCGTTCACAGATCGGAACGCCGATGTGAAGACCAGCGTCGTCATGGGTGCGATGGTAGATGAAGTGTTCGCGGTCGGAGAAGTTACCCTGCTCTTTCTCGACGGCCGAGCCGACGATCATCGCGCCGTCGCTGTCGATAACGGCAAAACTGAGGAATTGGGATGAATGACGGACTTCCTGAATGAACCAGGCCCTTAGCCGCTGGCGGGTCTCGGGACCGAGCGATTCCTGCTCAAGCCTGTCGACGACTCCGATCAAGATGGCGTCCGCGGTGCCGAAGGTCAGCTCGGCATGCTGGATCAGCGAGGCGGTAAGATTGGCCGTATCCTTTTGGCTGTCGGCCAATACGTCCGAACGCTGAGTGAGGATGCGGGAGGTTTCCAGGCCGATCAGCACGGTGCAGGCGGCGGCGATGAACCCTACGATTCCCCATGTCGCGAGAATGTGGCTTGAGCCTTTGCCAACGCTTTCGCTTTTCACCGACTTGTTCGACCCAAACATGATAGCGGCGACCTTGCGCTGGAACTGACCTTCGCTCTCGCTCTCCGAAATTAGGTTTCAAGAGTTAATGAAGTGACGGGGGATTACCTGCGTCGCGCGGCGCGCGCCTGGTTTCGTCCCGTAGAACTACGGAACGGCCGGTCACCGCGCGCCAGCATCACCCGGCAAGTCACGCGGATTTCAGACCCGCGGCCTTACGCGGCGTGGGCGGATCGTTGGACATGACGCGCTTCACACACTGGTTCGTTCCTCGGCCGTGTCCGGAGCGCGGCATGATCGGCGAAGGTTGACCAGGGGCGACACGTCGAACGATGCGTTGTTCGATTCGAAGTGCAGTGCCGGAAGCTGTGACCGCGTCCCGCCGGCGGTTCATGAACCTTGGTGGAACTGTCCCTTATTGATCAGACAGCGCGCCACTACATCGCTAGATTGTATCGGTGTCCCCATGGGGGGCCGAGACCAGCCTCCTGACTCTCTCTGCATGGGAAACTCCAGCCCGTTCCATGCAGAGATTTTTTTGAATCCGTGTCGAAGACCCGCGCCACTAAAACGGCCCCAGCGGACGGCGGTGCGCTGGGGCCTTCGTGTTTACTGCGCCCGGCAACTTGGGGAGGCGCGAACACAGCCCGACAAGGCCAGCATGCGCCGCTTCCGTCATGGTGGTCTGTATTGAACACCGGCCGATGTTTTCCACAGCTTGTGACCTGTACTGGGCATACCGTCCCGAGCAAGCTACCCGGCTACCCCTCGCCGCCGTCCTCAAAACTTTCTGTGAGTGAGCAATATTGACCACAGGCTCTGGAACCTGGAAGAGCATGCTGGTTCCGTCGCCGCCCCGCTTCGGCAACCAACGGTGACCGGGAGTTTCGTACTCTCGCCGGACGAAGGGGAAGCATCATGCACTCACCCCAACCCTTCCTGACGGTAATTGAGCGCCCTTGCTGTTTCCGCTGCCAGGCGCGGATGATGCTGGAGCGCGTTTCGCCGGGACCAGCCGGTTTCGAACAACGGCTGTTCGAATGCCCGAAATGCGACCACGTCGAGATCAGCGTCATTGCAACGGACCCGTTGAAATCGGGGGCGGCCGGCTGGCTTGCCGGGGAACTCACGGCGCCGACCTGAAGGCTGACGCTCGACACACGGAACCGGGGCTCCGTCCGAGACCTGTTTGCCGCACCGTCAAATCCTCCGGGTGTGAGCAGAACTGGGCAGCGCCGCACGCTGCAAAGTTGTCAACTGACGCATCATCGCGGCGTACCTTACCGATTTACGGAGAGTGGTGTGCGCCGCCTTCTCGGGGAGCGGCAGAATGCCCGTATTTCAAAGCTTTCCGGATCATGGTTTATCGCGAAGATATCATCTGAAAGCGGTCGGCTGCGAGCAATCCGCCGAACAGGCGACCGACCTCGTCACCGAACAGCAATGGCATGAACTCGCAACGCAATGGCATGCGATGGCAAATGGGGCCGAAAAAATGGCGGGTCAGCTGGCGCAGGACGAATTCGAGTAAATCACCTCGTCAATTTCCTGACGCCAAGACTGCCGCCCGCTCGCTTGCCGTCGCGATGAAACTCGTGACCTTCGTCGACAATTTGCCGAAAATCTGCCGCGCGCTGAAAGGTCAGGCTTAAGCAAAGCCGCATTACGCTTCGCAAACTGATCAAAAAGGAACAGCCAATCGAACGGCAAAACCCAAAGCTGTGCTTTATCACCGCGCTACCCAACAGGCATTTCATCGGTGACCGAGAGTGTTGCGCTCCCGCCTTTTGCAAAGGGGAAGCACCATGCAAAAATCCTGTTTGTTGCCTGACAACCTCAACCTTCACATCCATCGGCCGGCGTGCCCAGAATGCCAAGCTTACATGATGCTCGCCCGCATCATGCCTGCCCGCATGGGTTTCGAGCTCCACACCTTTGAGTGTCCCAAGTGCGACCACGTTCACGAAATGATGGTCGAGACCGATGCCTTCGGAATGTCGTCGACGCCGCGGCAAAAGTGGAGTTGATCATGGAACAGGAAACCCGACATCCACCTGATAGCCGGGTTTGGGACGAGCGGGCGACGGAGGTCATTGCCGAAGCGCGCAAGATGCCGCCGGGAGAACAGCGACGGGCCGCGCTCAGAGAAGCGGGGCGCTTGCGCATCGCCGCCGAGATGAACCGCTGGCTGGCCACCAAGTAAAAGGCGCGCCCGATATATTCCCGGTGAACGGTCTTGAAGTCAGGCCGCGATGTCCGGCCTGGCAACGAGCGTGACGATTCATCGCGTCGGGTTGCCGGACTTTCCGATCCGTCCGATGCCTCGCGAAGGCGAGCCGGGGTCAGTTGAGTGTACTGTCAACGTCATTCAGATTTCACGTTCGGTTGAGGTGGCGGAACGTCCTTCCCGAGCGGGGATTTTCTCGCGATTGGAATGAGGAAAAAACCCATGACGAAAATGAAAGCGCTAAGCGCCGTCGTTGTTCTTTCCGCTGCCATCGCCAGCCCAGTGTTCGCTCAGGACGTTGGCGTATTCGGTTCGGGAAGCCGAAGGGGTCTGGAACCGCAGCCGTGGCCGCATCACTACCGCGACTGCGTTCAAGGCCCCGGATTTGGGCAGCCCTGCCCAGGGCGGCTTTACGGCTGGAGCGTCGGAAGGGACCGATCGAGCGTGGGCGGCATAGAGCCATCGCTGCGGCCTTCGGGGAGCTAGGTATCCTCCGCCGAAATGCGGAAAATGAGAATCTGCCGCCTCTCGGAGAAGGACGGTTGCTGAACGCTACACGCCGTTAAATTTCGGAACGGCAGGTGTCAGGCGTGATGGTGGGCGCACAAGGGATCGAACCTTGGACCTCTCCCGTGTGAAGGGAACGCTCTCCCGCTGAGCTATGCGCCCGGGATTTTGATGCCCGATCAAAGCCTTGAAATCGGCGTCGGACCGGGCAATGGACAGTGCCAGAGCCCGCGATTTACGAAGTGCGGGCCATCGGTGTCAAGCTGCCAGCGGATAGAAACAGGCATCGATGGGGTCGCGGGCCTGTTACGCCATCGCCGGAGCCGGCGGTTTGCGCCAAAACGCTAATTTATCGAGCCGGATCAGGCTGATGCTAGCAGTCCAGTCCCGTTTGCAAAAATATTCCGGTTCTCGCACCACCCAAATCATCTTTACAACCACCGCCATCCCGCCTTCTCGATAGGGGCGTTTCGCGATCGTCACGGACGTAGAGCGCGGGATGCGATGGACGCGGGTGGCGCACCTGACGAGAGCGCGGCCTCGCGGACGGTGAAGTCGTGTGGTCCTGATGCCCCGACGCTGGCATCAAGCTCTTGAGAGGCAAGCTTCTCGGGGGTGACGGTGACAAGAAAGCCCGATCGCCGGGGGAGAGCACGAAGTAAGCCGTAAACCACCGCGCAGGGAAAGCCGGAGTGATTCCGGTTGAACCTGTGGTCCTACCCCCGTGCTTTTTTTGCACGGGACCCATGGGTGCAATCGGCACCCGGCTTTCCCTGCGCCCTCTG
>NZ_SSNA01000097.1 GCF_004799445.1 Bradyrhizobium sp. | reverse complement strand
CGCGTCTACTACGAGGACACCGACTTCTCCGGCATCGTCTATCACGCCAATTACCTCCGCTTCATGGAGCGCGGCCGTACCAATCATCTGCGGTTGATGGGCGCCGAGCAACACGCGCTGTTCGCGGTGGCACAGGCGGAAACGCCGGGTTTTGCCTTCGTGGTGCGTTCGATGCAGATCGATTTCCTCAAGCCGGCACGGATGGATGATGTGCTCGATGTCGTGACATGGCCGGTCGCGGTGAAGGGCGCCTCGATCACGCTGGCACAGGAAGTGCGGCGCGGCGGGGACGTGCTGGTCAAAGCGGAGGTGCGCGTTGCCTTCATCAGCGAGGGGCGGGCGCAGCCGATCCCGAAATCGCTCCGGCAGTTGATGAAGGCTGATATGATCTAGCTATCGGCCGATAGGCACACGGCCATCGACTCTGCGAGGTGCGGCGATAGACTTGCTGCCTCACCAACACCGGAGGTCATCATGCCGCGTCCACCGCTTCCGCCGTTCACCCGCGAAACCGCCGCACAAAAGGCCCGCATGGCCGAGGACGCCTGGAATTCGCGCGATCCCGAGCGCGTGGCGCTGGCCTATACCGAGGACAGTCGCTGGCGCAACCGCTCGGAATTTTTCCAGGGCCGCGCCGCGATCGTCACCTTTCTCACCCGCAAATGGGCGAGGGAGCTCGACTATCGCCTGATCAAGGATCTCTGGGCGTTCGATCAGAACCATATTGCCGTGCGCTTTCAATACGAATGGCGCGACGATGCCGGGCAATGGCATCGCTCCTACGGCAACGAGCAGTGGGAGTTCGACGAAAACGGCCTGATGCGCCGGCGTGAAGCCAGCATCAACGATATCGCCATTGCGGAGAAAGACCGGCGTTTTCACTGGCCCGCGCCCGGTCCGCGGCCGGCGGATGTGCCGGGACTGGGTGAGAGCCCGGTTTTAATGGGGGGGCCGCCCTGAAGGGCGCGCAGCTTCTTCCGGTTGCTAGAATGCCACGCCGATGCGAATTCCGCGTCGCCAAACGATGCGGCTCTTCTTTTTCACGCCGCCATAGAGGAATTCGAAACGGTCCGGCAACGCCCCCAGGCCGTAGATGTCGAGACACGCGCCGCCAGCGGAGTAGTCGACGACCTTGCAGGTCAGGACCGGCAGCTTCGGGCCGACAACGATACGGCCTGTAGCGGACATCAGCCCCGACGGCTTAACTCTCTTGTACAATCGCGGGTGCGTCATCGGTTGGCTCTTGGCTGGAGAGCGTGACGATCAAATTTTGCTGCGAAAGTTTTTACGATTGGCCCAAGGCCATGAAAAAAACTGAAGAAAGCTTGTGAAAAAAACAAAGCATTAAGCATGAAGAGGGTGAAACGTATTGTCCCGTCCCGGGGGGCGGGACGCCGCCTCGCGGCGCCCCGCCGTCAGATGCGGGTCACGCCGCCGCCTTGTGGCGCGCGAGTTCGGCCTTATACAGCTCGAATTCCTCGGCGATCGCGCGGGCGATGCTCGGACGGGCGCGCAGGCGTTCGTAATAGGCCCTCACCGTCGGCCACCTCGCCAGTTCGATCGGCGGCGTCGCCATGGTCCAGTTGATGACGGTGACGAGATAGGCATCCGCGACGCTGAAATGGCCGAGCAGGAATTCACGGCCCTTGAGATAGTTATCGAGATAGTCGAGCCGCGAAAGGCCCTTGCCGAGGATGTAGGCCTTCACCTCCGGCGGCGCTTTCTTGTCGAGCACCGGCACGAACAGTCCCTTGTGCAGCTCGGTGCCGATGAAGCAGAGCCATTGATGCAGCCGGCTGCGCTCCATGCCGGGTCCGGTTGAGATGCCGGCCTGCGGGAACCGATCGGCGACATATTGCAAAATGGCCGCGTTCTCGGTCAGCACCAGCCCGTCGTCGGTGCGCAGCGTCGGCACCAGTCCAAGCGGGTTCACCGAACGAAAATCCGAGCCGTCGTTCTGCACCACCTTGGTCTTCGGATCGACCTCGAGATAGGTGGCCTCGGCGCCAGCCTCGTACAATGCGATCCTCGTCGCCAGCGAGCAGGCGAGTGGCGAGAAATACAGCTCCATGGGTGCCTCCTTGATGGTCTGGCTCAGCATTTTCGAGCCGGGGTTGATTTTTATACCGTCTCGCATAATATAATCCCGGTCAAGGAGTTTTTTGCGAAATGGTACAAAAAACTGGGAAACCGCCGGCGTCGTCTCCCGATGCGCCCGCGCCCAGGCGCCGCGGCCGGCCGCGCGCCTATCAGCCCGAAGTCGCGCTCGGCAAGGCGCTCGACCTGTTTCGTAAAGATGGCTTCGCCGCGACCTCGCTCGACGGCCTCAGCGCCGCCACCGGCATGAACCGGCCGAGCCTTTATGGCGCGTTCGGCGACAAGCGCGAGCTCTACATCAAGAGTTACGAGCGCTATCGCGCCGACGCCCGCGCGGCGATGATCGACATTTTCAGGGACGAACTGCCGATCCGCAAACGGCTGCAGCGCATTTATGCCGTCGCGCTCGACATCTACCTCTCGGGCGAGGCCGGACCGCGCGGCTGCTTCACGGTGATGACGGCGGCCTCCGAAGCGGTGGCCGATCCCGATATCCGCGCCATGGTGCTGGAGGGATTTTCCGAACTCGACAAGGCTTTTGCGGCCTGTTTCCGCCTCGCCCGGGAAAACGGCGAATTGCCGGAAACCGCCGATCCAATGGTGCTGGCACAACTCGCATCGGCAACCATCCACACCATCGCCATCCGGGCGCGGGCGCGTGTGCCGCGCAAGGAGCTGGAGGCGATCGTGAAGGGCGCGATTGACGTGATGGTCGGGGCGCAATCCAGCGCATAGGTCACACGCGCCTGTTCAGATGCGCGTCGAATGACGATATGGTCGCAAGCCGGCGCGGGCGATGCAGTGTTCACTCGGAGGCGACGCGATCCCTGGGCACGGAGAGGCGGATGGTCAGACCTTCCGGCTTCCACTCGCGTGAAATGTCGCCGCGCAATTGATCCTTCACCGTCGCGCGCGCGAGCATCGTGCCAAACCCTTCGCTATCGGTTGGATTGTCGATCCGCGGTCCACCGCGCTCCTGCCACGTCAAGGCAAACTGGCCGTCGGCCTCGGCGCAATCAATCCTGACGCGGCCTGCGGGCGTGGAGAGCGCGCCATACTTGGCTGCATTGGTTGCGAATTCATGCAGCAGTAGCGCGAAAGTCGTCACCATCCCGCCCGCCAGCCGGAGATCGGGTCCGCTGACCGCGACACGCGGCGCGTCGGCGTCGGTTCGGCCTTCGTAGGGCGAAAGGATCGTCTGGATCAAAAGGTGCAGCGTGGTCGACTGATCGGTCCGCTTGCCGCCCTCCGACGTCACCGGCAGCGTCAAGGCGTGGGCGCGCGCCAGCGCGGCCAACCGATGCCGCACCGCCGACGAGAGTTCTTCCGGCGTGGCCGCCGACCGGGCAGAGAGGGCCACGACACCGCTGGCCAGCGCAAACAGGTTCTTGACGCGGTGGTCCATTTCCCGGAGCAGCAGGCGCTGTTGTTGCTCTGCCTGCCTGCGGTCGGTGATGTCGCGGGCGATCTTTGAAGCGCCGACGATCCTGCCTTGCGGATCCTTGACCGGCGACACGGTCAGCGAGATGTCGACGCTGCTTCCATCCTTGCGTTGCCGCACCGTTTCGTAGTGATCGATGCGCTCGCCGCGGCGAATCCGGGCCAGGATGGTTGGCTCCTCGTCGTGCCGCTCGGCTGGAATGAGGATGGTAACCGGCTTGCCGATCGTCTCTTCGGCCGTGTAGCCGAACAGCCGTGTCGCACCGTGATTCCAGCTCGTGATGACGCCGTTGAGGTCCTTTGTCAGAACGGCGTCATCGGAAAACTCGACGATGGCGGCGATCTCGCGATGCCGGGCTTCGCTTTCGCGAACACGCTGTTCGGCTTGGTGGCGCTGGGTGATGTCGACCAGCGTGTTGACCGCGCCGATCAAGGTACCGGAGGCGTCGAAAAGCGGTGACGGATAGGGAATGAACCATACGCGGGTCCCATCGGGGCGCTCGGCGATGGCCTCCATGCCTCGGATCGGACGCTTTTCCTTCAGCGCCAGAGCCATCGGGCATTGGTCATGCGGCAAAGGCGTGCCGTCGGGCCAATACATTTTCCACGAGCCGCAGAATTCGCTCTTGCCGAGTTCCGGCCGTACCCCCCAAAGCTGGGCTGCGGCCTCATTGTAGAAGGTGATTTTTCCTGCGGCATCCGTCGTATAGACCGCCACGGGCAACGACTGAAGGATCGCGTCGGAATCTCGCTTGTGTCCGGTGAGACGCGGTCGCGGATCGGGATCCAGGATGCGTTGGTCCAGCAAGCCCGGCAATGGTGTTGCCGACCCCATTTGGTCAACGAGGCTGGTCATGGAACGCGCTCCGGTACGTGGACATCCTATGACAAATGCGACAGAAAATGGCCCCACTCACCCACCTGCCGCTGCTCAACTGAAGCCTAGCATTTAACCGGGTCCTCGCAACGAGGTTCCCCGACGAAGCGGTGATTGTCCCTGTGAGGAGAACACAATGGGGTTTCTGGCATTTTCCGGATACCGCAGAGTCCGGCTCCCGACCGACAACGCCCCCACCGCCAAGTGTCCCTATTTCGACCGGCGCTACGAAGCGCGCGGGGAAAGCCGCCGCGACCGTCACGCTGCGGTCCGCGGGAGGGGTTATGGGACGGCGGCCCGCCGCTAGTACCCGCGCGCGGGATCGACGACGTTCTGCAGCGCGCCGCCGGCCTCAAAACGTTCGATCTGCTGCGCCACATATCGCGATATTTCGTCGGGATCGGTGTCGGCGGCGTTGTGCGGCGTCAGGACGATCTTGGGATGGGTCCAGAACGGGCTGTCGGGTGGTAGCGGCTCAACGGCGTACACATCGAGCGATGCGGCGCCGAGTGTTCCGTCGTCGAGGCAATGCAGGATGTCGGCTTCGTTCTGCAGCCCACCCCGTCCGGCGTTGATCAGCACCGGCGCCCCCATCGGACCGGCTCGGTTCAGTTTGGCGAACAGACCGCGATTGAGGATGTGCCGCGTGTCGGCCGTCAACGGCAACAGGCAGACCAGGATGTCGGTCCGCTGCAGAAACGCATCGAGTTCTTCCTTGCCGTGAAAACATTCGACGCCCTCGATCGCCTTGGGAGTATTGCTCCAGCCCGCCACGCGAAAGCCGAGCCGTCTCAGCACATCGGCGGCGTCGGACCCGAGCGTGCCAAGGCCCATGATGCCGACGCCAATGGCCGCGGCGGGCCATTGAAATTTTGGTTGCCAGCGTTTTTCACGCTGGCTGGCGCGCAAATAGAGTTCCTGCCGGTGGTGCATCAGCACATGCAGCACGACATATTCCGTCATCCGATGGGTGAGGTCGCCGACCGCGACGCGAACCAGCGGAACTTTCGGCAAGGACTTGTCGGCCATCAACGCATCGACGCCGGCGCCCAGATTGAAAATGACCCGCAGGTTAGGAAACGCGGCAAGCTCACCCGGGGCCGGCTTCCAGACCGCGGCGTAATGGACATCAGCGGGATCGCCTTGGCCTTCGGGCAGCAGCCAGACCCGGCGATCGCGGCACACCTCGTCAAACCGGCGCTTCCAGCGCGCAGGCGACCAGTTTTCGGTCCCGCCGTGAATGAGCAGGGCGAGCGTGGCTTTGTCCATCGCAATTTTGCCTTCTAGCTGGGGAATTCGGGTGACCTTACCGGGCCATGTTCCCGGCACAAAATATTTCCGTTTGGCTGTCGGCTCCGGGCATACTCACTCGTCCTTGTATCAAAACGGAACCATTGCCCATGCTTTATGCGATCCTTTGTTACCACGATGAGGACCTCGTCGGTTCATGGACCAGGGAACAGGACGCCGACGTCATGACCAAGCTCGCCGTCGTGCAGGACAAGCTGAAAAAACAGGGCCGGCTCGGCCCGGTGGCGCGGCTGCTGCCGACGACCGCGGCGACGACGCTGCGCAAGGACGATCCTCCGGTGGTGCTCGACGGTCCCTATGCCGAGACCAAGGAACAGCTGCTCGGCTTCTACGTCGTCGACTGCAAGAATCTTGACGAGGCGCTCGACGTCGCGCGCGATCTCGGCGCCGCCAATCCCGGCGGGGCCTACGAAATTCGTCCCGTCGGCCTGTTCAATCCCGGGGACACCCAGACGTGACCGATACCGCCTGGATCGATGCCGCGCTGACCTCGGCGCGTCCCCAGGCGGTCGGCGCGCTGCTGCGCTATTTTCGCAATCTCGATACCGCCGAGGAGGCCTTCCAGAACGCGTCCTTGCGGGCGCTGAAGAGCTGGCCGCAAAACGGCCCGCCGCGCGACCCTGCGGCGTGGCTGATCATGGTCGGGCGCAACGTCGCCATCGACGAGGTGCGCCGCACCCGCAGGCAGGAGGCGTTGCCCGAGGACGAGGCGATCTCCGATCTCGACGATGCCGAGGACGCGCTGGCCGAACGGCTCGACGGCTCGCATTACCGCGACGACATCCTGCGGCTGCTGTTCATCTGCTGCCATCCCGATCTGCCGGCGACGCAGCAGATCGCGCTGGCGCTGCGGGTCGTGTCGGGCCTGACGGTGAAGCAGATTGCGCGCGCGTTCCTGGTTTCCGAGGCCGCGATGGAGCAGCGCATCACCCGCGCCAAGGCGCGCGTCGCCGCTGCCGGCGTGCCGTTCGAAACGCCCGGCGCGGTCGAGCGCTCCGAGCGGCTGGCCGCGGTCGCCGCCATGATCTACCTGATTTTCAATGAGGGCTATTCCGCCAGCGGCGAGACTTCGGAAATTCGCAAGCCCCTGTGCGAGGAAGCGATACGCCTGGCGCGGCTTCTGCTGCGGCTGTTCCAGAGCGAGCCGGAGATCATGGGCCTGACCGCGCTGCTCTTGCTGCAGCATGCCCGGGCCGCGGCGCGGTTCGATGCCGCCGGCGAACTCGTGCTGCTCGACGATCAGGATCGCACGCTCTGGAATCAGAAGATGATAGCGGAAGGCCTGGCGCTGATCGACAAGGCGTTGCGCCATCACAGCAGCGGGCCCTATCAAGTTCAGGCGGCGATCGCGGCCCTGCACGCCCGCGCCGCAGCCCCTGAGGACACCGACTGGGCCCAGATCGATCTGCTCTACGGCACGCTGGAAATCATGCAGCCGTCACCGGTGGTTACGCTCAACCGTGCCGTCGCGGTGTCCAAAGTCCGCGGCGCCGAGGCGGCGCTGGAAATGATCGAGCCCCTGGGCGAGCGGCTTTCCAATTATTTCCATTTTTTTGGCGTGCGCGGCGCGTTCCTGATGCAGCTTGGCCGCAACGAAGAGGCCGGCGTGGCGTTCGACCGCGCCATCGCGCTCGCCAATACTTCCGCCGAGGCCGCCCACATCCGGATGCATCTCGATCGGCTGATCCGCGATAGCCAGCCGCGGGGGACAAAGGCCTCAAAAAAATAATTCGTTCCCTGTCGGTCCGCGCTTGCTCCGTTCGTCTCTAGGTCATGACGGACGAAAGAGGGGACGAGAGATGAGCACGCAAGCTGTCGAAACCGCTGGAAAAGCCGTACCGGCGATGGCCATGACCGCGCAGGTTTCCAGGTCCGCGCGGTGGCTGGGCCGCGTGCTCAGCGGTGTCGTCATTCTGTTCATGCTGTTCGACGGCGCGGTCAAGCTGGTGCCGTGGCCGATTGTCACGGAAACGATGGACAGGATGGGCTACGGTTCGAGCGAGAGTCTGGCGCGAAGCCTGGGCGCTATCAGTCTTGTCTGCACCCTGCTTTATGCGATCCCGCCGACCTCGTTCGTTGGAGCAATCCTTCTAACCGGCTATCTCGGCGGCGCGATGGCATCGCATGTTCGGCTCGGCAGTCCGCTGTTCAGCCACGTCCTGTTTGGTTTCTATCTCGGCGTGATGGTATGGGGCGGGCTCTGGTTGCGCGACCGAAAGCTGCGCGCATTAATGCCGCTGCGGAGCTAATTCACCTCGTCGACAATTACAGATAGGGAGCATCCCGTGCTGGAAATCATTGCCATCATCGCCGTCGTGCTTGCGGTCGCCATCGCCGTCGTACTCGTCCTCGCCGCGGCCAAACCGGATACGTTCAGCGTCCGGCGCGCAGCCCTGGTCAAGGCGCCGCCGGACAGTATCTTCTCCCTGATCAACGATTTCCATCGCTGGGGAAGTTGGTCGCCATGGGAGAACAAGGATCCCGCGATGAAGCGTACCTACAGCGGCGCCGAGAGCGGCAAGGGCGCCGCCTATGCGTGGGACGGCAACAAGAATGTCGGCTCCGGCCGCATGGAAATTCTCGATGCCTCATCTCCGTCAAAAATCGTCATCAAGCTCGACTTCTTCAAACCGTTCGAGGCCCACAACACCGCCGAGTTCACGATGCAGCCGCAGGGCGGTGCCACCGACGTGATCTGGGTCATGCACGGTCCTGCACCCTTCATCTCCAAGGTGATGCAGGTGTTCATGAACATGGACAGCATGATCGGCAAGGACTTTGAAATCGGCCTGGCCAATCTCAAAACGCTCGCCGAGAAATAACCGGAGTTAGTAACGTCCATCAGCCAAGGAGCAAGCGATGCAGGTCAATCCCTATCTGTTCTACGACGGCAATTGCGAAGCAGCGTTCAAGTTCTACGAGAAGGTGCTGGGCGCCAAGATCGAGGCGCTGCTGAGAAATGAGGAGGCTCCGGAAGAGATGCCATCGCCGCCGGAGCGCAAGAAGAAAATCATGCACGCTCGGATCTCGATCGACGGCGAGGTGCTGATGGCGTCCGACGCGCCCCCCGAACACTTCCACAAGCCGCAGGGGTTTTCGGTCTCCCTGACGGTCAAGGACCCCGCGGACGCCGAGCGCAAGTTCAAGGCCCTGTCCGAGGGCGGCAGCGTCAACATGCCGTTCGGCAAGACTTTTTTCTCCAAGGGGTTCGGCATGTGCGCCGATCAGTTCGGCATTCCCTGGATGGTCAACTGCCCGCCGGAGGGGTGATCGCGCTAGCGGCAGGTCGGATAGATCGCCGCGAGTTCGCGTCCGTGCAACAGAAGCAGCCGCGAGGTCAATCCGCCGCGGCGGCGAATCCAGCCCCGCACGGAAGCGGGATAGGCCTGCAGCACGAGTTCGGAAGCCTCCGGCTCGGCATACTGGCGGCCGCGCCGGTCGATCGACCGCGCGGCATGAAATCCCAGTACCGCCCGGCGTGTCACGCAGATGCGATCGTTCGGCACCAGGCTCAGCACCAGCGTGCAGGCCGAAAGGCACGGACCGTCGATCAGGACGCGTTCGCCCGAGGCGCGCACGCCCTCGAACAGGTCGAGAAACGGGCCGACCTGTCCGCCCGGGCTGGCGAGGATGCGCACCTCGGCTCTCGCCGGCGGAGCCACGAGAGCGCCCGCGACTATAGCAAGGAGGATGGCTTTCAGGATCGCCGTTCGCATCATCGGGTCGTCTTCGGACACTTTCGAGCGGACCAGATTATCAATGGCAAGCCAGACGGCAAGGTTCCGTCACTTTTCCGCGCCGGAAACGCCGGCTTCCGTGAAGCTCGCCATCCCGGCGTGACAGGCGAGCGCCGCGCGCAGCAGGAGGATGGCAACGCCTGCACCGGAAGCCTCGCCGAGCCGCATGCGGAGATCGAGCAGCGGTTCGAGACCAAGTTCACCAAGCAATGCACGGTGACCTGATTCGGCGGAAACGTGCCCGGCGCGGCAATGCTTCAGGATCCCCGCATCCAGTTGCGCCAGCGGCACGATCGCCGCGGTCGCGACAAATCCGTCCAGCAGCACGGGAATCCGATGACGGCGCGCCGCGAGGATCGCGCCCGCGATACCGGCAAGCTCACGCCCGCCCAGTGCCGCGGCCACTTTGAGCGGGTCGCCCAGGATGGCGCGATGATGCTCGAGCGCGGCCTCGATCGCCGTGCGCTTGCGCGCCAGTCCGGCATCATCGACCCCGGTGCCGCGGCCGGCCCAACGCGCGGCGCCGCCGCCGAGTAGCGCCGCGCACAGCATTGCCGCCGTCGTGGTATTGGCGATGCCCATCTCGCCGACCGCGAGCAGATCGCAATCGGGCGGCACGGTTCGGTATCCGATTTCGATAGCGTTCAAGAGCTCGTCATCGTCCATCGCCGCCGCAACCGTGAAGTCGCGGGTCGGACGGTCAAGTTCGATCGGCACCACGCGCAGATCGGCGCCGGCCTGCCGCGCGATCTGGTTGATCGCAGCACCCCCGCCGGCAAAATTCGCCACCATCTGCAGGGTGACCGCCTGCGGGTAAGCCGAGACGCCGCGTTCGGCCACGCCATGATTGCCGGCAAAGACGGCGATCATGACGTGATCGAGCCGGGGTATCTCGCGCCGTTGCCAATGCGCGAGCCATATCGCCAGGTCTTCGAGGCGGCCGAGGCTTCCCGGCGGTTTTGTCAGGATCTGCTGCCGCTGGGCCGCAGCTTCGGCCGCGCGGGCATCGCCGCCGGGCAGGTCGCGACAGAAGGCGCGTATATCGTCTAGACTGTCGAACTGCATGCGATTCCCTCGTCGAAGGCTCCCGCGAATCCGCGAATGCCGAGATTTTCTATCATGCCGGCGCTCCATCATGAATGACTGGTTGGACGATCTCCGAACCGCGGTTGCCTTCCTGACCCGGCTGCCGATGCCGCATCCGCAAGGCGCCATGCCCGTACATTTCGTCCGGGCGCACCGGGCGTTTCCGCTGGTCGGCGCGGCCATCGGCGGCGCGGTGGGCTTGCTCTGTCTCGCGTTGCGGGCGATCGGTCTGCCCGATCTCGCCGCGGCGGCGCTGGCGCTTGGTGCAAGCGCGCTGCTGACCGGCGCACTGCACGAGGATGGCCTTGCCGATGTCGCCGACGGCTTCGGCGGCGGCCGCGATGTCGCGGCAAAGCTGGAGATCATGCGCGACAGCCGGCTTGGGACCTACGGCGCTCTGATACTAATGGTCAGCTTCGTCGCCAAACTCTCGGCGCTCGCGGCGTTGCCGGATGGATATGTCGTGCAAAGTCTGGTCGCGGCGCATGCGCTGGGGCGCGGCGTCTTGCCGTTCATGGCGATGAGCCTTGATTACGCCCGCAAGGATGGACTGGCCGCCAATGCCGGCCGACCGGATTCGGCGACGGCTTTGACCGCGGGCGCGATTGCGGTTCTCATTGCCCTCGTGGCGTTGCCCTGGCGCGACGCGCTGGGCGCGGCGTTGGTGGCCGCAGCCTGCGCGATCGGCATGGCATGGCTCGCGCGGCGGCAGATCGGCGGCCAGACCGGCGATGTGCTCGGCGGCGCCGAGCAACTCGGCGAGACCGCGATCCTGCTGTTGCTCGCCGCGCGATTTGCCTAGTCTTGCGCATGGCCACCGAGACAAAACTCTGGCTGATCCGTCATGCCCCGGTCGACGGCCCGCGCGGCGTCATCCATGGTCCGGATGCGCCGGCGGATGTCGGCGATGCGGCGGCCTTTGCCGCGCTCAAGGCGAGATTGCCGGCGGCGGCTCACGCGGTTTGCAGCCCGGCCCGGCGTACCTGCGACACCGCCGCCGCGCTCGGGCTCGACGCAGTCAAGCGGAACGCCTTTCGCGAACAGGATTTCGGCGCATGGACCGGACGGCGGCATAACGATCTTGTTGCGGAGCTTGGCGATGCCTACCGGGATTTCTGGAAGTCGCCGGCGAGCAATCGTCCGCCAAGCGGGGAAAGTTTTGTCGATCAGATCGGCCGCACGGTCGATGGCCTCGCGGCACTGCCGGCAGGCGAAGCCGTCCTGGTCGTGCATTCCGGCACCATCCGCGCGGTGCTTGCGGTCGCGCTCGACCTTTCGCCTGATGCGGCGCTGCGCTTTGTGATCGATCCGCTGTCGCTGACAAGGATCGATCGGCTCGACAATGGCTGGCGCGTTGTCGCGGTAAATCTTCGCTGATCGAGCTAACCGTTTCGCCGCGCGCCGCGCAGCGTCGGCAGTCCGATGCCGGCGGCGTCGAAGCCGCCGTCGACGGCGAGAATCTGCCCGGTGATGTAGCTGGCGCGATCGCTGCACAGGAAGAACACGGCTTCCGCCAGTTCTTCCTCAAGGCCGTAACGGTTGAGCGGGATCGCGTCGTGATAGTCGGCGCGGATCTCCGGGGTGTGGACGGCTTTCGCCATCGCGGTCTCGACCGGGCCGGGCGCCACGGCGTTGACGCGGATGCCGAGCGAGGCCAGTTCGACCGCGAGCTGTTTGGTCAGATGCGCGAGCCCGGCCTTGCTGGTGCCGTAGGCCGAACGCAGGGTCGAGGCGCGCACCGCGGAAATCGACGTAATGTTGACGATCGCGCCGCCGCCATGCTCGCGCATCAGGGGCACGGCCGTTTTGGTGCACAGGAACGGCCCGGTGAGGTTGACCTCCAGCACCCGGCGCCAATCGGTGTCGGATGTTTCCAGAAGCGGCGCGAACACCGCGATGCCGGCATTGTTGACCAGCGCGTCGAGCCTGCCGAATCGCCGCTCGATTTCACCGAACGCGTGCGCCACCGCCTTCGCATCGGAGACGTCGCAATGCAGGCCGAGGGTATGATCGGGCGCCGCCAGCGCTTCGACGCTCTTCGCCAGGAGTTCGTCCTCGATGTCGAGCAGCGCCACGCGCCAGCCCTCGGCGAGGAAACGCTTTGTCACCGCAAGTCCGATGCCGCGCGCGGCGCCCGTCACCAAAGTGACTTTTTGCAAAGAAAAAGAAGAGGTCATCAAGTGTTCCATCATTCTTGATTGTCGCGTTGTCTCTAGCACGGAAAGACCGCTGTCTGCTCTTTACAGCTGCGCAATCTCGGCACGCGGTGTTGGCGTGAGCCTCGAAGAAGGACCGAAACCGAACGCCTCTTATCCCTTCTTCCTCGCCATCACCCTCTCATAGGCCGCCTGCAGCCGCTCGCCGACGCTCGGCCCCGCCTTCTTGCGCCGCTTCACGCCGAGGTGAATCTCGCGCAGTTCGTCCATGAATTCCGCCCACATCTTCGGGCCGCCCTCGCTGAGCAATTTGGCGCGGATGCCGAGCTCCTCGCTCACCGGCAAATATTTGAATCCCCACCCGGACATCTGCGCCAGAACCGGCAATAGCTCGATGCCCTGCGCGGTCAGCGAATAGATTCCCTTCTGCTTGTGGCTGGGGTCGTCGGCCCAGCTGATGATGCCTTGTTCCCTCAGCGTCTTCAGCCGGTCGGCGAGGATGTTGGAGGAAATGCCTTCCTCGGACTTGGTCAGCAGCTCGCGGAAATGCCGGCGGTTGCCGAACATCATGTCGCGGATCACCAGCAGGCTCCATTTGTCGCCGACCACCTCCAGCGTGAGATTGATCGGGCAGCCGGAACGTCGTTGGTCGGTCATCTGCCTCTCGGGTGAAAAAAACCGCTTGCAATATCGCACTAGCTATCTCAGAATACAACCAGTTGCTAAATGCAATCAGTTTGGGGCGCGCGCGATGTCGGTCGATGACAGGGAGAGTATCATCCGCGGCATCTTTGCCGCCTACATCTCGAACGACCGCAGGGCGGTCGAAAATGCGTTTGCCGACGATTTCCGGTTCACCAGCCCGTATGACGACCGGATCGACAAGGCCACCTATTTCGAGCGCTGCTGGCGCGACACGGGCTGGATCGAGCGTCACGAGCTTGAAAAGATCATGGTCCAGGGCGACGAGGCCTTTGTGACCTACAACTGCGTGGCCAAGGGCGGCAGGAATTTTCGCAATACCGAGGTCTTCGTTTTCGCGAGGAACAAGGTCAGAAGCATCGACGTCTATTTTGGCGGCACCTATCAGGACGGCGCCTTCGTCAGACAACCCGAAAATTGAACCGAGGCCGAGATGTCGCTTACCCTGCATTTCCATCCGCTGGCGTCATACTGCCACAAGGCGCTGATCGCGCTCTACGAGAACGACACGCCGTTCACGTCCAACCTGGTCAATCTCGGTGACGAGCAGGAGCGCGCGGCGCTGTTGAAGCTGTGGCCGATCGGCAAGTTTCCCGTGCTGCGCGACGACGCAACGGATCGGACCATCCCGGAATCCAGCATCATCATCGAATATCTCGACAACCACTATCCGGGCCGCACCCGATTCATCCCGCTGGACGAGAAGCAGGCGTTGCAGACGCGGCTGCGTGACCGCTTCTATGATCTCTATGTGCATGAGCCGATGCAGAAGATTGTCGGTGATCGAATCCGTCCTCAGGGCGGCAAGGATCCGCACGGCGTCGAGGAAGCGCGGGCACGGCTGCGGACCTGTTATGGCCTGATCGATCAGGAGATGGCGAGGCGGACCTGGGCGATGGGGGATAGCTTTAGTCTCGCCGATTGCGCCGCCGCGCCGGCATTGTTCTACGCCAACGAGGTGTTGCCGTTCGAGGGGCACACGAATCTCGCGGCCTATTTCGGTCGCCTGAAGGGTAGACCGTCCTATGCGCGCGTCCTAAAGGAGGCGGAGCCATATTTTGCAATGTTCCCGAGAGAGGGTTGATGTCGATGACCAGCGCGGACGGCCTTTCGAAGGCGCTCAATGGCGTGCGCGAAATCATGACCGGCTATGTCGAAAGCGGTGATATGCCGGGCCTGGTGACGCTGGTGAGCCGGCGTGGCGAGATCCATGTCGATGCGATCGGCCGCCTTGCATTCGATGGTCCGCCGATGACGCGCGACAGCATTTTCCGCATCACCTCGATGACCAAGCCGGTCACCGCGACTGCCGCTATGATCCTGGTCGAGCAAGGCAAATTGCGGCTCGACGACCCCGTCGATCGGTGGTTGCCGGAACTGGCAAATCGCAAGGTGTTGCTCGCAATCGATGCGCTGATCCATCAAACGGTGCCGGCAAGACGCGCGATCACGCTTCGCGATCTGCTGACCTTTCGCTGTGGCTACGGCATGATCCCGGTGTTTCCGGATCGCTATCCGATCCAGAAGGCGATTGCCGAGGCAGGGTTCGCGCCGGGGCCGGTATTTCCGTCGTTTCCGCCGGATGAACTGATGCGGCGCTACGGCAGCCTGCCA
This sequence comes from Bradyrhizobium sp., assembly GCF_004799445.1. Classification (GTDB taxonomy): domain Bacteria; phylum Pseudomonadota; class Alphaproteobacteria; order Rhizobiales; family Xanthobacteraceae; genus Bradyrhizobium. Next base: position 783 of record NZ_SSNA01000097.1, on the reverse strand, counting down.
CTGATCTATCAGCCGGGCGAACGCTGGCTCTACAACAGCGGAACAGAAATCCTCGGCGTCCTGATCGCGCGAGTGGCCGGTGTGACATTCGGTGAATTCCTGCGCGATCGCATCTTTGCGCCGTTGGGAATGAAGGATACCGCGTTCTATGTCCCCGCCGACAAGCAACATCGGTTCGCGACCTGCTATGCCCGCGATCCCGCGACACAAAAGCTGAAAGTTTTCGACTTTCCGGTGACCGGCAAATTCTCCAGCCCGCCCGTCTTTGAAAACGGCAGCGCCGGGCTGGTCTCGACCGCGGACGATTTCAATGCCTTCGCGCAGATGCTGCTGAACGGCGGCGATCTCGGCAACGAACGCATCCTGTCGCCGACTTCGGTGGAGCAGATGACGACGGACCAGATCTCGTCGGAGAACAAACAGGAATCCCAGTTGTTCCTGGGCGATGTCAGAAGCTGGGGTTTCGGAATGTCCGTCTTCAAAGGGCGCGACGACCCCGATGCCAAGCCCGGCCGGTTCGGCCGGTTCGGCTGGGACGGCGGCTATGGCACGTCCTGGTATTCCGATCCCGGCAAGCAGCTGACCGGCATTCTGCTGACGCAGCGGATGATGGATTCGCCGCAGCCGCCGCGCGTATTTACGGATTTCTGGACTTCGCTAAATCAGGCCATCGGCGATTGAGCCGCCGCAGTTCTCGCCGCCGGTCGCAAGCGCGGGCGGCAGGAGGCAGGAGGCAGGAGGCAGGAGGCAGGAGGCAGGAGGCAGGAGGCAGGAGGCAGGAGG
>NZ_SSNA01000096.1 GCF_004799445.1 Bradyrhizobium sp. | reverse complement strand
AGCCAGCCCAGGGTAAAGTGATCAGTCGGCGCCTCGTCGTGCAGCCGCTGAAGCAATACCGAGGCGGGAATAAAAGCCTTGGCGTCGGGATGCTGTGCTGATTTCAGCTTGGGCCTCCTCACCACATGCTCGGCGCTAGGGCCGACCGAAACGGATTGAGCGATTTCAACTCCCATTCGCCAGGACGAAGCACCGCGCGCGATTGCACCGTTGAAAGGGTATTCCTGACGCGGTGGTTCAACTCGTCGATGAGCATCCTGGACCGGACTTCATCCTCCTTGTGTTTGCTGAGATCGATGAGCGATGCAAAATACCGAACAACGTTACCTCCCGCATCGCGAACCGGGCTGACGAAGAGCGCGGCCCAGAACTCGCTGCCATCCTTGCGGCGGTAGAGAACTTCCGTCCCGCTGCTGGACAAGCCTTCGAACTCGGCTTTAATTCGCGTCAGCGCCTCGGCATCCGAACCGTTTGCCATCAGAAAATTGAGGCTTTTGCCGAGCACCTCTTTGCAGCTGTACCCGGTTAACGAGAGAAAGCTGTCATTGGCAAAAATGATCGGGTTGTTGGGCTCGGTCGCGTCCATAAACAACATCGCCATTCGGGTTGTTTCGGCGGCAACGACAAACGGGCCGAGGTCCTTCCGAAAGCTCTCGACTTCGGCTTCGGCGTCTTGCTGCTCGTCCGATTTTTTCGTTATTTCCGACATGCCACGGGTCGAACAATCTGCCTTGCGGGCAATGTAGAGATGATGGTGGCGCGGACTTCTTGCTGAATCAACGCCATGATAGCGTTAATTACGGGGCTGCGACGGCCATTCATTGCGGTAAGTCAAGGCTCAGATTACCCGGACCTGCTGACTTATCCCATGATCGAACGGCTGAAACAGGGGTGGACGCAGACGAATGAAGCCGGAAGTTGGATCAACCTTTACCCCTCAGGCCGCACACCCTCCGGCGAAGGAAACGTCTGGGATCCCGCAGGCCGCACAGCCGGTATTGCCGATAATTCCGATAATTCCGGTCATAGTGAGACCCGCTCTCGCGGACGCACTCATCAAGGCCGCACCAGCGCAGGATTTCAATCTTGCCCGCGACCTGACCTTGTTTGCCCGTGTACTGCGGCGGGCCGAAGGCGGCCGATGGGTGATGGCGATCTTCCTTGCCTCCACCGCGGTCACCATTGCCAACATGTTCGGACAGGTGGAGCTCAATGATTGGAACGGCCGATTCTTCGACGCCGTGGGCCGCAAGGACCTGTCGGGCTTTGTCCATGATCTCTGGACGTTCCTTGTCATCATTGCCGTTCTATTGGCGCTCACGGTCGCAAACACCTTTCTCCAGGAGCGCCTGAAGTTTCGGTTGCGTGAATGGATCGCCCGCCACCTGCTGGTCGAGTGGCTCAAGCCGTTGCGCGTCTATCAGCTTAGCTTTGCCGGCCAGTACGGCCGCAACCCGGACCAGCGCATCCAGGAGGATACCCGTCTGCTCGGCGACTACAGCGCCGATCTCGGCTGCGGCATCGTCTATTCCCTGCTTCAGATCGTCGCTTTCGTCGGGGTGCTGTGGGCCTTGTCGGCGCAGGTCACGTTCCAGGTGGCGGGCTACGACATCGCCATTCCCGGTTACATGGTCTGGTGTGCCCTGGCCTATGCCTCGATCGGCTCAGGTCTGACCTGGCTCGTAGGTCGGCCGCTGATTGCCCTGAATGGCGAGCGATATGCGCGCGAGGCGGAATTCCGCTTCGCCCTCGTTCGGGTCAACGAATCCGGCGAGAGCATCGCGCTGCATGGCGGGGAGAAGGACGAACAACGACATCTCGAGGCCGCGCTCGCGGCTGTCGTGGATACCATGCGGCGGATCTCCTCCTCGCTCGCCCACCTCACCTGGATCACATCGGGCACGGGCTGGCTGTCGCTCGTCGTTCCGATACTCGTCGCCGCACCGGCCTATTTCGGCGGCAGCTTGACGCTGGGCGGCCTGATCATGGTGGCAGGCGCCTTCACCCAGGTGCAGGGAGCGATGCGATGGTTCGTCGACAACTTTTCGCGGCTCGCTGACTGGCGCGCCGCAGTCCACCGGGTGGCCCGCTTCCGCGAAGCGCTCGACAACCTGCCGGCGATCGAGGCAGACGCAGAGGAGATCAAACACGCGCTGCACCCGAAAGGATATCTCGCTTTCGAGGGCGTGCGCATCCTGCTGCCGGACGGACACATCGTTATCGACGACGCGACCGTCAGCATAGCACCGGGCGAGCGCGTGCTGATCGTCGGCGACACCGGTCGAGGAAAGTCGACGCTGTTCCGCGCCGTCGCGGGTCTCTGGCCGTGGGGTTCCGGGACCATCCTCACGCCTCCGCCCGGGGAGATGGCGTTCCTGCCGCAGCGGCCTTACCTGCCGCTGGGCACATTGCGCAACGCCCTGAGCTATCCGAGCGCCGCCGACGCTTTCCCCGAAGCGGATATTCGAAAAGCCCTGGAGCGGTGTGATCTCGGCAGTCTCATGGCCAAGCTCGACCGGACCGAGCGCTGGGACCAGGAACTGTCGCTCGGCGAACAGGAGCGCCTCGCCTTCGCGCGCCTCCTGCTGCACAAACCGGGCTGGGTGTTTCTCGATGAAGCGACCGCCGCGCTCGACGAAGACAGCCAGCGCCGCGTCATGCGCCTGTTCGACGATGAGCTGAAGCAGACGACCGTATTGAGCATTGGTCACCGTCCGGATCT
>NZ_SSNA01000095.1 GCF_004799445.1 Bradyrhizobium sp. | reverse complement strand
GCGATGGAATAGCCGAAATAGGGCGTGATCAGCCGCGGACGTGTGCCGCCGAACCACGTCAGTAGCGCAGCGGCGGAGCCGCCGTTCAGCCACAGCAGCGCCTTCATAGCCTCAAGGGCGTACTTGTTGCCCTCACTCCAGTGGTATCGCTGCTCTTCAGGAGTCGGGGCTGTCATGGGGGGAAGGAAATGTCGAATGCATCGCCCATGGCGAGCCGGCATCGCAGGTGTTTTTCCTCGGACACCAGGAAGTTAACGCCGTCCTCGAGTGCGAGGCGATCGCCGGTTTCGGTCGTCAGGATGTAATTCGGCTGGCGGCGGCAATCGACGGTCATCTCTCGGACCGCCGCAAACGAAAGAACCCCGAGGCAAAGCGCGAGCATCATCACAAGCCACGCAGCGAGTATCTTCTGACCAAGCCAGGGCCATACGGTCGCCGGCAGCGCCATCGCGCGCGCCGACCTATCGCCACTTGGCACTATTGCCGAGGATTCGCCCATTCCAGACTCGCCGATTCGTGTTCCCACGAAGTTTAGCACATACCCGTGAGGGCGCCTCGCCCTGGCGCTGCTGGCAATGTCGGCCTCGAGGATGAGGACTGATCCGCCGCATGGTCGAAACGTCGAGTTCCTGCGGATAGCGAGTGATCGGTCAGCGCAGGTAGAGCAAACCGATAGTCTTGGCAGCAGCCGCGGAAGCGTCGGGAGCCATGACGCCCTTCAAACCATTCAGTTCGTCTAGCGCGCTGTCCAAAGCCTTCACCACCTCGCCATGGGCGACGACGCCTTTCTGTTCGAGCAGCGCGAGGATGTGCTTCACCGCAAGGGCGGTGCCGTAGGCCGTGCCCCCTGGATTACCAGGCTGCGCCGGGGCGGCACGCAGAGCTGGATCAAGGGCGGTGCCGTAGGCCGTGCCTTCATTTATCATCGTGTTTCCTTTAAAAACGCGACCCCGCCAGCTCGTGAAAAGGGGGAAGCGACGGAGCCGCGCCAAGCCGGCGCCCGTCTCCGGGAAGCGCCGGCCCATAAAGGCAATACGAACCAGGCCTGCGGGTTCCGCGATGGGCGGCGGCTTGGCGGGGCGAGCGAGGCGGTGGTCACGGTGGGCGCCTCATGGGCGCCCCGATCAATTGCTTGAACCGGCCGGAGGCTCAGCTCAGCCGAGAAATCATCGAAAGGTCGACGGCGTAGGACTTGGCGATCTCGGCCAACGTCTCGCCCGCGGCGCGGCGCTTGATCGCTTCCTGGCGCTGGTATTCCGACAGCTTCGGCTTGCGGCCGAACTTCACGCCCGTGGCCATCGCGCGCTTGCGGCCGTCGCCGGTGCGTTCGCGGATAAGATCGCGTTCAAACTCCGCGATCGCCGCCAGCAACACCGACAGCAGCCGCCCCTGCGAACTGGACGTATCCCACAGCGGATCGCCCAGCGATCGAAACGCCGCGCCGACGCCGCTGATGCGCTCGATCAAATCGAGCAGCTCGCGTGTCGAGCGGCCTAGCCGGTCGAGCTTGGTGACGAGCACCACGTCGCCGGCCTTCAGGGACGCCATCAGCTTCGCCAGCTGCGGCCGATCGGCGCGCGCGCCGCTGATCTTCTCGCGATAGATGGTCTCGGCACCGGCCGCCTTGAGGGCCTCCAGCTGGCCGGTGAGATCCTGGTCCTGCGTCGATACCCGGGCGTATCCGATAATGGCCATTTGCGTTGCTCCATTTTCACAAGTAAGTTTCGCAAACTGTATCACGTTGATTTTGCTTGTCCAGCGTTTCTTTGCGAAACGCCTAAGTTTCACAAATGGCCACCTATGGATCAATCCCCGCCGTTGTGCGTTGGACGACGATGGACAAGGAAACGAAGCACGAAATCTGGATTGTTGCGCTCGGCACAATCATCGCCGAGGTGCCCCTGGTCCTGATCGCAACCATGATGATTTTTACTCACTAGCTGGCCCCCGGGAACAACCCCGAGGGCCGCAAGTTGAATTGGCGTTACCGGATGCGCAGCCAGCCCCGCGCAATCCGATGAATGACGGCCTCAGCTCCCCCCGGCTGGGGCCGTTTTCTATGCGATGCGGATGCCGGCGATGGGGTGGGGTTGCAACGGTTGCTACCCCATCCACAAGAGCCTCTCGGAACGACCAAGTCGGCGAAGGTCAAAGCGCGACGAAACGGGCTCAAAAAATAAGTCGGCAGGGACGCGGGCGATTCCACTCCACTGGTGACGGCTGCCAACGCCACCCGATTCAGCGGCTGGTAGCGTGATCCGATCTTACCTTCTGCACGCCTTTGCACAGGCACTGTATTGCGCACCACAGGCGAGTTGACACTGGAGTCTAGTTGGGTCCTGCGGACCAGGGCACGCTGCGTTACAGATATTCGTGTCGATTTCGCACCGACCGAGACACCCATTAACTTGGGCGAAACGATATATCTTCGTCGCGTTAGCTGGCGCCTCTTTTGCTGGTTCGGCCGCGCCTGACGCTGTGACAATTGCAATTAGCAGTCCCGGAGCAGCTAGAAACCGCATTTAATCCTCCCCTGCATGTTCGGTTACACGGTAACATAAACCGGGCCTATAGACCCCATCCCGATGCCCGCCGGGGCGCTTGGGCGCCCGGCTCCGGTCCGTCGCGTACGGACTGGGCGAGCCCCATCAGGGCTAGGTCTCGGTCGACGGTTCCTTGATCGGCATGTGCGTCAAGTGGTCGACCTGACCGGCCACCTCCGCAAGCAGCTCCAGTAGCGAGACGGTCTGGTCTCGATTGAGCGCCAGCGCGCCGGATTCCCAGAACTCCTTGTGCAGTTCCTTGGTGAGCTTATGC
>NZ_SSNA01000094.1 GCF_004799445.1 Bradyrhizobium sp. | reverse complement strand
CGGGAAATTCCGTCAACCGGCTTCTACGGTCCGGACGCGGGATGAACGGAATGATCTCCGCGCTCACGAAAATCCCTCCCACAGCGCGATCGCGACCAGGCCGGCCAGTGCGAGCGATATCAGATATGCGGTCATGGCGGCCTGCTTCCTTAGGGTTGTCATTGCCGCCGGCACGTTCGCGCGCCGGCAAAACTCAAATGGTTCGGACGGCAGCGCGCGTCGAGGCGCCTTGCGGCAAGCGCTTCGTGGAGATTGGTGCGCTCCGCGGCCGCCGTCCGATTTCTGAAAGCTCGAATGACAAAGCCCGCGACCGGTTTCCCGGCGCGGGCTCCACTTTCAATACTTGCGATGTTGTCAATATGCCGGTGATTTGCCCGACGTGTCAATTTTTCGAAGACGCCGGATTACTCCTTCGCTCGATTTATTCAAACCCCTGAACCGGTGGCGGCTTGGTGGCAGCCGCAGGCTCGGGAGATCTGGCGGGCGGCGGCGAACTTGCCTGGCCTGTGGTCTGCGGCTCAGGCACCGCGCTCGTTTGCGACGTTCGCTGCACCCGCGCACGCGACGCGGACCGTCGCACGCCCCATGAGCGCGAGATCGAGGGCCCGGCGGTATAGCCGATGAACGCGCCGGCTACCGCGCCGATGGGTCCCAACACCACCGCGCCCGATACCGCGCCCAGCGCCGCATCGCCCGCGCGCTCCTGAGCTTTGGCCTCGAACGATATGAGCGAGCCCACGAGCAGGGCACCAATCCAAAGATTCTTCATGACAAATTCCTTTGCCCCAAGGAATTCGAAAAATGCGGCGGCACGAAGGTGCGGGCGTGGCCGTCATGGCCCAAAAAAAGCCCGCGACCGGTTCCCGGCGCGGGCCTCGGATCCTGCGATGCTGTCAATGTGACTGTGATTTGCCCGACGCGTCAAGTGTTTTGGCGCGGGTTCGCTGCCGCATCAATGCCGGCGCCGGATATCGGAGCAGGTTCTCTTCGATCGCCGATCTTACTTCACGCGCCGGCCGTGAAAGAAACCCTTGTTGGTCGTATTCTGCCTGACGTTGGCGGAGTCGCCCTGTTCATTGGTATTTTGCGTATGACCTTCCTTCACCGACGTATCGCGGACCGCATCGGCGTCGGCGGATTTCGGTCCCTTGCTGCTTTGGTTCCCCTTGGGGATTGGTGGCATATGACCGGTCATTTTGAACTCCCTTGCGGCTCATTAAGCATAGCACCGCGCGCTTGCGTGAGCTTGATATCGATCAACAGCGCCGCAACCGAAGAACTCAATTGTGCAACCGAGCGGCCAATTCCAGGCCCGGCGGCGCCTTCACCCAGGAATAGTTGCGGCTTGCGAGATCATAGCCGCGGTCGAACAGCGCGTTCATATATCGCTGGTCGAACGGTTCGGCGCTGACATCGCTGAAGTCGGACGGAATGCTGGCGAGATTGAAATCGATCCCGTCGCGCCTGGCGATGGAATAGATGCGGTAGAGATCGCCGATTCCCTGATTCTTGATCAGCGTGGCGATCGAACGCTGCGTGATCGATAGGACATTCTCGCTGACCGATTGCCATTCGGGATCGATTTTTCCGTTTCTGATAACGTACAAGCGCCGCGTGGTTACCGCTCTTCGATTGCCCGAGCCGAGCGAGAACAGCGATGGAGCGATGAACACCTGCCGAGTGACGCCGCCGTCGACGTGCAGTTCGTCGTAATTCTTTCCGCCAACCTGCACCTGGATCCGAACCGGCGCGAACACCCCGGGAAGCGTCGCCGATGCCAGCAATATCTTCCGGAACAGCGCGATCGCGTCGCGATTGTTGCTCATCGCGATCCGGCCCATGTCCCACAAGACAGGCCTTTGGGTATCGAGATTGGTTGTGCCGATCAGCAGGATTCGGCCCTTGATCCGCTCCCTGGCGATTTCCTGGATAAAGGCATCGTCGACATATTTCTCGATCAACCGCGCCAACGGGGCATCGTCGGCCAACGCGGAGCCTTCGATCAGCCCGTGTACGTTGTAGGCGAAGATGTCCTTTCTGCCGTATTTCGTGAAGATCTCGCGCAGCTGACCGTCGTGTTCACGCCCGAGGAACGCGAAGGGCGCAATGAGCGCGCCGGAGCTGACGCCCGTCACCAGATCGAACGCGGGACGCGTACCTGCATCACTCCAGCCGACCAGGAGGCCGGCGCCGAAGGCGCCGTCTTCGGCGCCGCCGGAGATGGCGAGAAAATTCAAGTCCCGCGATGATCGCGCTGCAGTCCTGGGCGCGTCTAACATGACGGTCGCTTCGATGTCGCGTACCGGCGCATCGCCCCAGAAACGGATATTGTGAAATCCCTCGAGGTCGATCTGGCTGGCGCTGGCTTGCGGCAGGACATTGCGCGGAGAAATCGTCGCACAGCCGGCAGCAGAAAAAGCTATCGCGCAGATTAAGCCGAACAGTGCGGCTCGCCGCAGCCGGCCATCAGGGCGGACGTCGCGCAGCTTTGGATCGAACGCATGAATTGCCCGCCGGATCCGCTTCATTATCAGCCGACACTTTTCCCGGCATCGCAAGGCCACGATCGAAGGCGTGATCGCAACGACATTGCTTTATGTCTCGATATTTCCAGCAGTGTCATTCTGACCCCACCGAGCTTTCACATCAGTTATGAAGCCACGGCGGATGCATGTTGACTTTGTGGTATTGTCGAGGCGACGCTTCCAAGCAATGCGATATTCTGCCAAGGAGCTAGTTCAACTCGGCTTTGGGATCGGCGCGGCGTTCGACGCTGACGGATAAAAAATCCATCCGGGGCCGATAGTGATTCCGGAAATCGATCAGACCCGGGCGTCAGGGCGCCGTCTATCGGACGAAGCTCAGATACGAGGTCAGCGCCTCGATCTCTTCCGGGCCGAGGTGGCTCGCGACCATCGGCATCGGCGATCCCGGGGTCGAATGATATCCCTGGCCCCACTGCTCGAGCCGGCCCTTGAGATAGGAATAGGCCAACCCTCCGAGCCGCGGGATATCTCTCACTCCCTCTGCATTCGGGCCGTGACAGGCATAGCAGGATACGATGTTGGCTTCCGGAATCCCTTCCATGTAGATCGCTCGTCCCCGCGACGCGAGCGTGCTGTCGCCATCATTGGCGGGCTTCGGCGCGATCGTTGCAAAATAATTGGCCAGCTCGCGCGCCGTATACGGATCGAGCGCCGCGACCGCTCCCCACATGTATTGCCTCGAAAACGGATTATTGCGCGCGTGCTCGCGAAAACTCCTGATCTGACTCATGATGTATTGCGGCCGCTGTCCGGCCAGCCGCGGCGCGACCGTATAGCCCTGCGCTCCTGCGCCGTGGCACCAGGTGCAGTTGCGGACTGCGGCGCTCTCACCGGCCCATGCGGAGACGGTGGAGGCGAAAATCGCCAGGATCGCTAATTTTAACCCGATGCGCTTCATGACCCCAAGCTTTCGCGCTTCATGCACTCACTGACGGATGAGATGGCATCACTCATTGCAGATAACTGACATAGGCCGCGACGGCTTCAACCTGTGACCGCGTCAGGTTGTGCGCGGTCGGCGCCATGATCGCGGAGGTATCGACCGCCGTTCCCTGGCCTCGCTGTTGCTTCCAGCCCGTCAACTGGCCGACCAGGTACGGATAGACCTGGCCCGCCAGCCGCGGAATTTCATTCTGGCCCTTGCCCTCATTGCCATGACAGGCCGAGCACGCGGGAACGTTGGCTTCGGGGAGACCTTCCTCGTAGATTTTCTTGCCCGTAGCGATCGATCCCCTCGGCGCCCCGCCAAATGGCTTTGGATTGAGATTCTTGAAATGCATGGCCAGCGCCGTAACCATCGACGGGCTCAGCACATGCGCGACGTTTTGCATGACAGGGTTCGAGCGTCGGCGCTCGATGAAGGCCCGCAACTGAGCCTCGATGTATTCGGGTTGCTGCCCCGCAAGCCGCGGCATCGCGAAATATCCGAGATAGCCCTGACCCGACAGCCCGTGGCAGGTCTTGCAATATTCGAGCTTGGCTTCGAGGCCACCCCTGGCCGGCGCTAGTCTTTCCTGCGCGTGACCGCTTACGGAAAAAGCCACCGCCAGGATTGCCGTCTGCAATATCAGCCGCAAGCCGGTTGCGCTCACGGTCCGGCCCCCTCGCCTGCAGCCCGACGCGTCCGCTTCAACTGAACGGGCTTGGACCATCACCAACCGGACCCCCAGATATGAAAGTTCACCCCGACCTTGACGACCTGAACGGTCTGCCTGACGTCCGCGACGCCCGAAAAAGCGCCGTTACTGATCTGCTCGGTCATCAGCACGTTGCCGTGTCCGAATGAATAGTAATCGTATTCGAGGTTGACGGACCAATGACGCGAGAACGCCCAATCCACGCCGCCGCCCGCGGTCCAGCCGTAGCGATTGTCCAATCCCTGAAAGTTGAACGGGCCGCCGGGCCCGATGGTTGTGACGCCGCTGATATTGTATTTGTCTCCAGCCACGGCAAAGCCGCCTTTGCCGTAGAGCAGGACGTTGTCGAAGGCGTAGCCGACCCGCCCCGTCACGCTCGCCAGAAAGTCGGTGTTCGCTTGCACCAGCGCGAGGTCAGGCGCGCCGGCCGGGAGGCTGACATTCGCGCTGCCTTTCATCGTGGAGCCCGAGGCCGAGCCCTCGATGCCGACAACCAGGTTGGAGGTGAACTGGTAGTCGCAACCGATCTGGCCGCCGATCACGGCGCCGGTCGGCGTCGTGCTAACGGTGGTGATGCCGGTAGTGATGGGGCCGCCGTTAAACGAATCCTGCACGACCTGTACCGGATCGGTCATGTCCTTGGTGGCCCGGGCGCCGCCGAGATGTCCGCCGACGTAGCAGCTCGTCCAGGTGAATCGCGGTGGCACATAGGGCGCCTCCGATTTCATCGGCAAGTCCGCCGCGATCGCAGGTCCCGCCAAGGCCGCTGCGAGCACTGCTGCATGGGCGAAAAGAAGTTTTCTCATCAGACAATCTCCGTATGCGGACGCGTCCGCCTACATCGCAAACCAGGCATGGAGGAACAGCGTGTTGTTGTCGTGGGCACCGACCGTAGTGCCGTTCAACTTGTTGTAGTAGGTGTATTGCAGGCCGATCCGGGCGTTGAACCACGGCCAGCCGATCATCTTGCTGGCCCCGAACGGGATGTAGGCGATCTCGGCCATCCAGCCATTGGTGTTCGGAGTCGAGGCGAGCCCGGTGACCGGATCGGTCCCGTACAGGTTCATGTCGGCCGTGCCCCATTGATTGAAATATTGCCCGGTGAAGACGACCCTGTTGTCGGCGCCGTAGGCAAACGAGGCCTGCAGTTTCATGCTGTTGAGCAGGTTGGTGGGATTGGACGCGCTCGTGCTGAAAAAGCTCGCGTCGAGCCGCTGAAATTCGCGAATATAGCTGCCGCGCAATGTCAGCCAATAATTGTCGCCCTGATACTGATATTGGGTGTCGAAGCCGATGTCGGTGAATGTGTCGGACTGGGGAAACGTCGCGGTCGAAAAAGTCGCGAAGCTGGTATCGACCCAGGGATGGACGTTGAATTGCGCTCCGAACGTGCCGATCATGAAGGTATTGCGGCCCCAGTGCGGCTCGAACGCGACCCGCCAATAGGGCGCAACGCCGCCGATCTGGCCGGGCGCACCGAACGGATCGGTGCCCAGATTGTTCTGCTGGCTGAAGCCGAGCGTCTTGTAGGCGGTGAATTCCAGATAAAGCAGGTCATTGATGAACGTGTAGGCGCCGACACCACCGACATGCGCGGCAAATGCGCCCTCGATCACCGTGGGATGGCCCTGTGGGCCATTGATCGTCGAGACGGCGTAAGGGAAGGACCATGCCGGCGTCGTGTTCCAGACATCCTGCACCGTCGGATTGTTGTTGGCCGTGATGCCGTAAATGAAGTCAAGCGGTCCGAAATGCGCGGTGCTGGCATAGCGGACGTCGGTATTGTCCCACGTCCATGTGTGGCCGAACGGATCGCCAAAACCTCCGGGGGGCACCGCGTTATAGGTGACCTGCGCGAAGGCGCCGATGTTTTCGGTAATCGCGCCGCCCCAGAATGCGCTGAACGGCGAGAGCACGACATTGTTGTTCGCACTATAGGGGTCCGTGCC
>NZ_SSNA01000093.1 GCF_004799445.1 Bradyrhizobium sp. | reverse complement strand
GTTCCTGCAGCAGGAAAGCGGCACCACCCGCATCATCGATCCCTGGGGCGGTTCCTATTATGTCGAGCGCCTCACCCGCGATCTCGCGGCGAAGGCCTGGGGCCATATCCAGGAGGTCGAGGCGCTCGGCGGCATGGCGAAAGCGATCGAGGCCGGCGTTCCCAAATTGCGGATCGAGGAAGCCTCCGCCAAGACCCAGGCGCGGATCGACGCCGGCAAGCAGGCGGTGATCGGGGTCAACAAATTCAAGCCGGTCAACGAAGCGCCGATCGACGTGCTGAGAGTGGAAAATTCCACCGTGCGGCGCCTGCAGATCGACAAGCTGGCGCGCCTGAAGAAAGAGCGCGACCAGAAGGACGTCGACGACGCGCTGGCGGCGCTGACGCGCTCGGCCGGCGAAGGCAATGGCAACCTTCTGGCGCTGGCGATCGATGCCGCGCGCGCCAAGGCCACCGTCGGCGAAATTTCCGACGCGATGGAGAAGGTGTTCGGGCGGCACCGCGCCGAAATCAAGTCCATCACCGGCGTCTACAAGCGGGAGGCGTCCACCATGTCCAACCGGGTCGAAAAGGTGCAGGCGCTGATCGATGCGTTCGAGGAAGCCGAAGGCCGAAGGCCGCGCATTCTGGTCGCCAAGATCGGCCAGGACGGCCATGACCGCGGCCAGAAGGTGATCGCCTCGGCCTTCGCCGATGTCGGTTTCGACGTCGACATCGGCCCGCTGTTCGCGACCGCCGAGGAAGCCGCGCGCCAGGCGGTGGAAAACGACGTGCATATTCTTGGGCTGTCCTCGCTCGCGGCCGCGCATCTGACCGCGGTGCCGGAACTGAAGGCCGCGCTGAAGAAACAGGGCCGCGACGACATCATGATCATCGTCGGCGGCGTGGTGCCGCCGCAGGATTACGACACGCTCTACAAGGCCGGCGCCGAGGCGATCTTCCCGCCGGGCACCGTGATCGCGGACGCCGCCGAGGAGCTGATCCACAAGCTCAATGCGCGGCTCGGCCACAGCGAGGCGGCGGAATAATCCCGCACCACCGTTCATTCGAGGATTTCCCTTGCGCCCGGCAGCCACCGTTCCGTTCGTCCGCCTGATCGGCCTCTCTGGCATGATTGCCTGCCTCGCAACGGTGGCAGCTTTTGCCGCCGAGCCCAGGCCCGAGGCCGCGATCAAGAACAAGAGCGTCGAAGCCAGCGTCTTCCTCGACGACAAGATCAAGGCCGACGCCGTGCTGTCGGCGGATTGTCTCACCGAGGGCAGGAAGTGGATCGACAAGAATGCCGCGGAAGCCGCCGCCTCGCGCAAGCAGGACCCGGTGATGTTCCGCAACGGCGCCTGGAGCTTTGAGCGCAACTACGCTGTCCGTTCGGTGGTCGACGGACATTACGTCAGCATCGTCAGGTCCGACTACATGAATACCGGCGGCGCGCATCCCAATTCGGATGTCGACACCATCCTGTGGGATGCGACCGCGAAGAAGCGCATCAGTATTCGCCCCTTCTTCACCGAGACGGCCGACAACGGACCGACAATGAAGGCGATGCTGAAGGACGTGATCGCCTCGCTGAACATCGAAAAGAAGAAGCGCGATACCACCGAGACGGCGACCGCCGAATGGTACAAGGGTCTCGAACCGAAACTGCTCAAGATCGGCGCGGTGACGCTGGCGCCCTCAACCGAAGCCGATAAAAGCTCTGGTCTGACCTTTCATTATCCGCCCTATGCGGTCGGTCCCTACGCCGAGGGCCAGTACGTTGCCTTTGTTCCTTGGGAAGCCCTGAAGCCCTATCTGACGCCGGAAGGCGTGAAAATCTTCGGCGGAGCCCGCCCCAAAGGCGACGATGACGGTGAGCGATAACGGTTTCGCGGTGCCCTCATCGACTAAGGCGAGCTAACGTCCGTTCGAGAGAACTGGTCCAGTCCGGAATCCAGGACTGAAACAACGTCCACCAGCGATCGGCATCCTGCGCAGCAGTATCGAGCGTCACGGCCCATTCAATAAAGGTCCGATCGCCCTCGACCACCCGAAGCAGACGCATCGTGCCTTCATAGCGCACCGGCGCTTTGGCTTCCGGCAGAAGACCTTTCGGGAACGGAAGCGGTTCGATGCCCGCATAGGACAGCAGATGCTGTTCGTCGGAATGGGCGGTCAGCCGCTGCCTGACCCAGTTGCCAAGATAACAAAACCGCCGCACCGCACCGATTTCGTCGCCGCGTTTGTCATCCTCGATGACACTCTCGCTTACGCCATCGATGTAGGCCGGATAGTTGTTGAAATCGCGAATCAGCAGCCAGACCGTTTCGAGGGGATAATCGAGGATGGCGCTATAGTAGGCTTTGTTCACATTTGGCTCCGGAAATTGATCGCGCTCCGTTCCCGTTGTGCGGAGCGCTGTCCTTAACTTTGGCGCCGCTCCCGCACCAAACCCACCCGATTCCCGATGTCCGGCGAGGCGACCGTTGCGGCCCCTCGCCTGTCACGCCCGGCCGTTGTAAAGCAGGGCATGACACCGCCAAACAAGACCTCCGTTGACATCGACGCATTGGCGAAGGACCTCCGCGCCGGCCACCGCGCCGCGCTGGCGCGCGCGATCACGCTGATCGAAAGCCGGCGCGGCGATCATCAGGCTTCGGCGCGCGATCTGGTGCAGGCGCTGCTGCCGGATACCGGCAAGGCGATCCGGGTCGGCATCACCGGCTCGCCCGGCGTCGGCAAATCCACCACCATCGACGCGCTCGGGATGTACCTGATCGAACGCGGCCACAAGGTCGCGGTGCTGGCGGTGGACCCCTCCTCTGCCCGCACCGGCGGCTCGATCCTCGGCGACAAGACGCGGATGGCGCGGCTTGCGGCCTCCGACAGCGCCTATATCCGGCCATCGCCTGCATCGGGCACGCTCGGCGGCGTCGCCGCGAAGACGCGCGAGGCGATGTTGCTGTGCGAGGCCGCGGGCTTCGACGTGGTGCTGGTGGAAACCGTCGGCATCGGGCAATCCGAAACCGCGGTCTGCGACATGACCGATTTCTTCCTGGCGCTGATGCTGCCCGGCGCCGGCGACGAGCTGCAGGGCATCAAGAAGGGCCTGGTCGAACTCGCCGACATGATCGCGATCAACAAGGCCGACGGCGACAACATCAAGCGCGCCAATCTGGCCGCGAGCGAATACCGCGGCGCGTTGCATATCCTCACGCCGCGTTCGGAGCACTGGCAGCCGCCGGTCCTGACCTATTCCGCCTTGACCGGCGCCGGCATCGACACGCTGTGGCAGAAGATTCTCGACCACCGCACCGCCATGAATGCATCAGGCGAATTCGCATCGCGGCGGCGAGAGCAGCAGGTGAAGTGGATGTGGTCGATGCTGGAACAGCGGATGATGGCGCGGCTGCGCGCCGATCCGGCGATCCGCGCCAGGGTGAAAAAGATCGAGGCCGAGGTCGCCGATGGCCGCACCACGCCGGCACTGGCGGCGGAGCAGATCGCGGGCATGCTGAGGTGAGTAAGCGGGAGCCCTCGTTCCATGTGAGATCGTCATCGTCCGCGAAAGCGGACGATCCAGTAAACGCCGCTCCGCATTTGATTCTCAATTGGCAGCTCTGGAATACTGGATGCCCGCTTTCGCGGGCATGACGGAGGAGGGTTTTGGAAAATTGAACGAGAAACTCCGCATCCTCATCACCGGTTTCGGCCCCTTTCCCGGCGCGCCGTTCAATCCGACGGAGCCGCTGGTGGCGCGGCTGCTGCGGCTGCGCCGCCCCGCTCTGAGCGAAGTTGAACTCACCGGGCATATCTTCCCGGTGACCTATCAGGCCGTCGATCGCGAACTGCCGCAACTGCTCAAAAAAAGAGAGCCGCAGGCACTGCTGATGTTCGGCCTCGCCACCCGCACCCGCTACATTCGGGTCGAGACCCGCGCCCGCAACGCCGTCACCACACTCTGGCCTGATGCCGACCATGCCCGGCTGCGCCAGGGATCGATATCCGGCGGCGCCGACGCGCTGATGTTCGGCCCTCATACCGCCCGGCTGTTGGGTGTGGCTGCCGGCAGCGGCGTTGAGGCGCGGGCTTCGCGTAATGCCGGCAGCTACCTCTGCAACTATCTGAGCTGGCGCGCGATCGAAGCGGTGGGCAAGGACGGCAATCTTCGGTTGGCTTCGTTCGTGCACATCCCCCTGCTCGCACGCAGCGGCACATCGCTGCGCAAGGGCAGCCCGCGCATCACGCTGGAAGAACTGGTCGATGCCGGGGAAGCCATGCTGCTGGAGATGGTGAAGCTGGCAAGACAGGCGGCGCGGGCTTCGTAGGGTGGGCAAAGCGATAGCGTGCCCACCGCCTTGCTGAGCGTGGACATCTTTGGCGGGCACGGCGCAAGCGCGCCTTTGCCCACCCTACGGTGTCCGTGCCCTGTTAACCCTACCCCGATAATCAACAACTTCCGCCTCCCGTTTCGCCCTGCTCCGCCGCGCTTTTGCGCTACGTATGAGCTGCGAATGCGACCACTCCCGTAGGGCTTACGCGATCATGGACATCAGTCGCCGCCATCTGATCGGAGCATCCGCAGCCGGCGCGCTCGCGATGTCGACGCAGACCGCGCGCGCGGCGCCGCTGATTTCGACGCTCGGGCGCGACGCCACGCAGTATGGCGTCCACCCCGGCAGCCCCGACGACCAGACCAAGCTATTGCAGCGCGCGATCGACGAGGCCGCGCGCGCGCAAATCCCGCTGGCGCTGCCGGCCGGCGTCTATCGCACCTCGATGCTTCGTCTGCAAAACGGCACGCAGCTGGTTGGCGTGCGCGGCGCGACCCGCTTCGTTTTCAACGGCGGCGCATCGATGTTGTCCGGCGAGGGCGCGAACAGCGTTGGTCTCCTCAACATCACATTCGACGGGAGCGGCATTCCCCTGCCGACGCGGCGCGGCCTCGTGCATTGCCTGGGTGGCCGCGACATCCGCATCACCGATTGCGAGATCGCCGGCAGCGGCGGCAATGGCATCTGGCTGGAGAATGTTTCCGGCGACGTCAGCGGCAACATCATCACCCGGTCGGCTGCGACCGCGATCGTGTCGTTCGACGCGCAGGGCCTACAGGTCGCGCGCAATACCATCCAGGGCACCAATGACAACGGCATCGAAATCATCCGCACCACGATCGGCGACGACGGCACGCTGGTCGCCGACAACCGCATCGAGGACATCAAGGCCGGCCCCGGCGGCTCCGGACAATATGGCAATGCCATCAACGCTTTTCGCGCCGGCAACGTGACCGTGCGCGGAAACCGGATCCGCAACTGCGACTATTCGGCCGTGCGCGGCAATTCGGCGTCCAACATCCAGATCACCGGCAACAGTGTCAGCGATGTCCGCGAGGTGGCGCTTTACAGCGAATTTTCGTTCGAGGGCGCCGTGATCGCCAACAACACCGTGGACGGGGCGGCGCTGGGTGTTTCGGTCTGCAATTTCAACGAGGGCGGACGCCTCGCGGTGGTGCAAGGCAACATCATCCGCAACCTGCTGCCGAAGCGGCCGATCGGCACCGCGCCGGATGACGACGCCGGCATCGGCATCTATGTCGAGGCCGACACCACCGTGTCAGGCAATGTGATCGAGAACGCGCCATCGTTCGGGATCGTCGCCGGCTGGGGCAAATATCTGCGCGACGTCGTGATCTCGGGCAATGTGATCCGCAACGCTTTTGTCGGCGTCGGCGTGTCGGTGACACCGGGCGCGGGGACCGCGCTGGTCAATAACAACGTGATCTCGGAGGCGCCGCGCGGCGCGGTGGTCGGGCTCGATCACGCCCGCCCCATCACGGCAGATCTTTCCGCCGAAGGCGCGCCGCGCTTTGCCCAGGTCGTGGTGGGGACGAATGCGGTGCGGCGCTAAAGTATTGACAGCAAACCACGGTGCGTCATCCCAGGATGACGTTCTTAATCGCCTCGCGGCTTTTTACAGCGCGTTGCGCAGCAGCGGATAGCGTTCGGCGATCGCTGCCACGTCCGGCCTCAACTCGCTGGCGTTGTCATCCATCGCCGGCGCGGAAAATGCTTGTTCTGCGCAAACCGGATCGGCCTTGGGGACGATCGAAATCCGGTCCGGCCGTTCGGCCGAAATCGCGGCGGCCTTCGGCTGCGCCAGATCGGGCCAGTTCTCACCGCGCGGCAGCACCGTCCTGGTTCGGCCGAGCCATGACATGTCGATGGCGGTGTTGTTGCGGGAGGCCTCGCGCGATAGGAGATCGCGCCAGGTTTCAACCGCAGCCTTGGCCTCCCGGATATTCTCGAGAAATTCGATTTCGCCGTGAAAGCGGCGCCAGCGGCCGGTCTCGAACAATTCGGTGAGGTATTCGAGCCGCCGCTCGGCAAGGGAGCACCAGCGCGCGACAATGTCGCGGCCGCCTGCCACGTCTCGTTGATATGTCATGAACCCAGCCCGCAAGGAGAAAAACGGACGCGGACGCAACGGATACGAATCAATCGGACGTGACAGCGATATTTTGTGGAAAACTTTTTATTTTGTCCAGCCATCACCTCTAACCGACATCATGGGTCGGCGTGAAGCCGTAGAAACGCGGGATTTTCCTGCCCATCCCCAGTCAAGCGACACGCTTGCATGACCGCCTTGTGTGGTCGCAAGCGCCGCAAGTACCGTCGCGCCGGGCAAAGGCACGGCCACAAACGAAAGACCCGTCCGGGGGGACAACCGGACGGGTCAAGCCATATGGGCGCTTGGGGTGGATGGGCGCTCGCGCCGAATACAGCCTCGATGGGGAGGGATTGCCGCTCCCACATTGATTGGTCGCGGAAGGTACGCCGGACGTTCAAAGCGGTTGGCGAATTTTTTAACTTTTCCGGCCGGCTTTTTGGACGGAGAAATTACTGCGCCGCAGGCTTTGGTTCCCCTGCGGCGGGCTTCTCGGACGCGCTGGCGGCAGCTGGCAGAGCAAGGGCCCTCGTCGTGGAAACTTCCTGCCGGTCGGGCGCGGTTTCAGTGGCCGGCTTGTCCGAAACCTCGGCGACCGGTCCCGCTGGCGTGGTGGAGGCGGCCGAGACCGCAGCATAGGCATCGGCTTCGCCGGCGCCAAACTGATCGTCGCGACCGGGTGGACCGAGATCGCGCGCGGTCTTCATCAGGACAGCCCGCACCTCATCCGGCTTCAACGCTGGATTGCGCTCCAGCAGCAGGGCGGCGAGACCGCTGATGTAGGCAGCGGAGAACGAGGTGCCCGAGGTCATCTGATATTTTTCGTCCGGAGCGGGCAGGAAGATCTCCACGCCGGGTGCCGATATCGCGATAAAGCCGCCGCGGTTCGATGCGGCAAACAACTTGTCCTGGGCATCGGTGGCGCTGACCGCAATCACGTTTGTGTTAGCGGCGGGATACAGCGGCGGCGATTTCGGGCCGGCATTGCCCGCGGCCGCCACCATCACGATGCCCTTGGTGGCCACGGCGGCGATGCCGCGTTCGATCAAGGCATCCTTGGGGCCGGCGAAGCTCATATTGATGATCTGGGCGCCGTGCGCCGCCGCATAGTCCAACCCCTTCAGGATCACGTAAGAGGTGCTTTCCGCGCCCTTCGGCGCGGCGCCGAACGCCCGGATCGCCAAAATCCGCGCCGCCGGCGCGCTCCCCATCAGCCGTGCATGCGCGACGATCGCGCCGGCGACGCCGGTGCCGTGGACATGCGGACCCTCCTTGCTGCCAAGCGCATCGAAGCTGGCAACGATCGCACCCGCGAATTCGGGATGCCGGACATCGATTCCGGAATCGATCACGGCGATGGTGACGTTGGTGCCATGGGCCAGCCTATGCGCCTGCGGCAGGCGAAGTTTCGCGTTAGCATATTGCGCCGGATCGCCCTCGGTCAGTTCGGTGCTCTGGTCCTGCAGGACATAGCGGAAGTTCGGCTGCACCGAGCGAAAACCGGTGACGGCGCCGAGTTCGCGGCTCACCGCCTCGACCGACTTGCCGTTGGTGATGCGGAACAGGCCGATGGTGCCGCCGACCAACGGAAAGCTCTGGGAGTCCAGGCGTGTCAGGCCGTGGCGCCGCGCCTGCGCATCCGACAGCCCGTCATCGATCTCGGCGACGATTTCATTCGGGATTGCGCGCAAGGTCAGCGCGGCCTGCGCCAGGTTGCGACCGGTATCGTTGCTTGCGTTCTTGCCCGATTTGCGGCCGTTGCCGCTGCCATCCCCCGAACTGACCGCCGCGCCCGAACAGTCGCCGCCGCTATCGCGATAGGCGTAGCTGCAGGCCGGACGAAGCCTGGCGGAATTGGCGCCAACCCCTGCAAGCGCCGCCCCGCCCGCGAGATTGGGATTGATCCGTGGCGCCACCGTCGGATTGATGCTCGGAATCCGCGACGGAACGTTGACGGTGACCGAGCGCACGATGATTTGGGCGTGAGCCGCCGGGTTCCCGAACGGCGCGAACGGCACCATGGCCGCGATCAGGGCCGGGACCGCGCGCCGCATCGTCATCCGCCAGTTGGCACCATCGTGCATCATGAGACCTCGGGTTCGCGCGGCATGGCTATTGCGCCAAAAAGGTAACCCATTCTGTAATTCCTGTTCGCGCAATTCCTGTGCGCGCAAGCCGTTGATTGGAACGGCAAGCGCGCCGCGGCCTTAAGGCGTCGGCACCGCGAGACTGACGATCTTCTCGTTTTGCAGCCTGCTCATCAGGCCGGCGACTTCATCCTTGGTCATCGCCCGGTCGCCGAATTGCAGCCGAAACAATCCACCCTTGGCGCCATCGACGATCGAGGCCTGATATTTGTCGAGCAATGCCGTGATGTCGGCGACGCGGGCGTCCGGAGCGAAACGTACCAGCGCACGGGGCCGCGCGGCCGCTCCCAGGTCGCGGGTGATGGGCTCATTGGTGCTCAACGATGCGGTTTGGAACGAGGCAGGCTGGTTGCTGATCAGCACCGCGCCAATCACGCCGGCCTGCACCAGAAGCGCCAACGCGCCCAGGCTGGCCGACCAGGCCAGCGTCTGCGGCGAGAGCTTCGCGAAAAACCCGCTGAATCGCGCAGCGACATTGAGCGAGGAGCGCTGCTGGCGCGGCGGCTCCGCGTCGATCGCGGCGAACAGCTTCTGCATGGCGCGCGCGGACGGCGCACCGAGATTCTCGTTAAGATCAATGGTCTCGGCGTACTCTTCCCGGATCACGGCGTATTGCCTGGCGAGTTCGGGATCGCGGGCGAGCGCTTCCTCGACGCGGCGGGAATCGCGGACATTCAGGGTGCCGGCCGCATGCCATGGCAACAGCAACTCGATTTCACTGGGCTCATGCTCCAGTATTTTCTTGCTCGTTGCCATCATGGCCAGCCTCGCTCCACGCCGGCTGCCTTCAGCAGATCGGCCAGTTTCTTGCGCGCATAGAACAGGCGCGTCTTCACGGTGTTCTCCGGTATGCCGACGATTTCCGCCACCTCTTCCACGGATTTCTCATGGTAGTAGACGAGATCGACGATCTCCCGATGCTCCGGCGAAAGTGCGGTCAGACACTTGCGCAACGCTTCACTGGTATCCTTCTTCTGCACTGCCACTTCCGGATCATCGGACGAATCCTCGATCGCATTGGCAGCCTCGTCATCCAGCTCGACATCCTTTCTGCGGCGCAGCGCAGACAGGGCCTTGAATCGCGTAATGGCCAGGAGCCAGGTGGAAACGGCGGACCGGCCCTCGAACTTGCCGGCCTGGCGCCACACATCTAGGAAAACCTCGCTGATGAGGTCCTCGGCGACCTGCTCGTTCCGAACCAGGCGAAGTCCGAAGCGGAACACCCTGACATGATGCCTTCCGTACAGCACCTGCATGGCGAGCCGGTCGCCTTGGGCGATCCGAGCGATCAGGACGTCGTCCGGGGCCGCCTGTGTCGCACTCAATGGCCGTCTCGCAAGGTTGGTCGGATCGGGGTGGCGGGTGGTTCGATCGGAAAGGCAAGATTTTTCACATTATTGCAATAGCCCGCCCGGAACTGTGATCTGGCGCATGGAAGCCGGCTTTCGGCCAGCCACTGCGGCCGGGCGGTCGATTCACACGCCGAAGTCGGTATCATAATACAGCTATACTCTCTTCCGACCCAAACCATCCGGTGGACCGCCAATGCCGACCTTACCAAGGGTTGCCACGCAAACCAGCCTTTGAATGATTGGTCCTCCCTCGCGATTCCGGCGCATCGTTCAGGGCATCCCGCTAGCATAAGCGGACCAATTTCCACAGCCAATCAAAGACAAAGCCCGTGCGGCGCCGACGAATTGGCCGCGAAAGATACCAAACCTAAAGGCTTTGCCTTTTAGATTTTTCCGGCTTGGTTCCACCATTGGCGAGATCATGGGCACCGCTGCGTCCCCGTTCCTGAATCCGATTGCGGCTGAACTGGACGGCGTTGCTCCCGAGCTGACGCCGGCGGTGCTGCAGCGCCGTGTCGGCCAGCGCCGTCAGATGCTGGCGGTGCAGGCCGCCAGTTGCTCGCTCATCACGCTGGTGCTGCTGGTTTATTGTTACATCGGCACCATCTCGATCGCGATTCCCTCGGCGTATTTCCTGTCCGGTATCGGATTGATCGGATTTTTCGTCGTGCTGTCCGAAGCCCACCTCAACGACAGGTTCGAGGATCACTATCTCACCATCTTCCAGGTCGGCGGCCATGTCGCGCTCCAGTTCGGCTTCCTGCTGGCGGCGCCCGTCATCGGATATGCCTTTCTCAGCGTGCTGTTCCTGATCTTCGGCTTCGGCGGGCTGCGGATGACTTCCCAGCAGGCAACCATGGCCTGGACACTGACGATGGTGGGCCTGGTTCCGATTTTCATGCTCACCAGCACGCCGATCGGCATGCCCGTCGCGACCCCTGCCGAACGTCTTGCCGCGATGCTTTGCTACGTGCTTACGATCGGACAGTGTGTGTTCGTGGGCCTCTACGGCAGTTCGTTGCGCAAGATGCTCTACGACCGCAGCTTCGAACTCAAGGAAGCCAACAAGCGCATCGAGGAGCTCGCCGAACTCGATGATCTGACCGGCTCGTTCAACCGCCGCTGCATCATGCGGATGCTGGACGAGGAGATCTCTCGCGCCCATCGCACCAAGGCGCCCTGCTCGATCGCGCTGATCGATCTCGACTGGTTCAAGCGCATCAACGACACCTACGGCCACCCGACCGGCGACGAGGTGCTCAGGACATTCGCGATCACCGTTTTCGCCAACATCCGCAGCATCGACCGGTTCGGCCGCTTCGGTGGCGAGGAATTCCTGCTGGTGCTTCCCGAAACGCCCCACGACACCGCCGTGCGCACGCTTGACCGATTGCGGGTGATCATTGCCGATCTGGACTGGAGCGCGTTCTCGCAGGGCATGCGGGTAACCGTTTCGGCGGGCGTCGCAACGCTGCGACCGGACGAAACTCCGGAAAGCTTTCTCCCGCGCGCCGACCACGCGCTCTATGAAGCCAAGGCACGAGGACGCAACCGCATCGCCAGTGCCTGATCCGATCTACCATTTCTAGGGGGACGGAGAAACCGTCGCCTGCCGATACGCCAGAAACTCCAGGATAGAGTCATGAGTTCGAAACCCGCCTCCACTTCCGAAAACCTGCTTGACGAGCTGCAGGCCACCCTCGCCCACGGCACCGTCGCGCGCCGGGTCGAAACCCTGCGCCGCGTCACCGATCTGTTCATCAACGGCGCGGTCGATTTTTCGGACGACCAGATCGGGCTGTTCGACGACGTCTTCCAGTGCCTGCTGCATCACATCGAGAAATCAGCCAGGGCGTTGCTCTCCAATCGCCTCGCGTCGCTCGACCGCGCGCCGCCGCTTACGGTCCGCGCGCTGGCGTTCGACGATCTGATCGAGGTCGCAGCGCCGGTATTGTCGCAATCGGAACGGCTCGACGACGAGGCGCTGATCGAGACCGCGCGCAACAAGAGCCAGGCGCATTTGCTGGCGATTTCGACGCGCAGGGTGCTCAGCGGCGCGGTCACCGACGTGCTGGTGCTGCGGGGCAACGATGAGGTGATCCACAGCACCATCAACAATCCCGGCGCGGAATTCTCCGAGCGAGGCTTCTCCCGGCTGGTCAATCGCGCCGAGGGCGACGATACCCTCGCGACCTGCATCGGCCTGCGTCCCACCCTGCCGCGGCACCTCTATTTGAAACTGCTTGCAAAAGCCTCCGCAACGGTGCGGGCGCAGCTCGAGGCGGCCAACCCGCCGCTGGCCGTGGAGGTATCGACCGCGGTGCGGGAGGCGACGCGGCGGGCACGCAGCGCGCCCTCGGCCATTACCCAGCAAACCGCCATCGCGCATGCGCTCGTGAAGTCGTTGTACGAGGACGGCAGGCTCGACGAGCATCAAGTGACGGCGTTCGCCGAAGCCGGCAAATTCGATGAAGCCAATGCCGCCATCGCCGCACTTGCCAACGTGTCGGTATCGATTGCCGAGAGCATGATGGTGGAGACCCGCGCCGAAGGCGTCATGATTTTGGCAAAGGTCTCGGGGATGCCGTGGTCGACCGTCAAGGCGATCATCAAAATGCGCGACGATCTCTCGGGCAAGGAGCGCTCCGATCTTGAGACCTGCCAGGCTACCTACGAACGCTTGAGGCCCTCGACCGCGCAGCAAGTGCTTCGCTTCCATCGCATGCAGCAGACCACGGCACCCGCTCCGGCGGCGTGAGCGGGCAAGCCGTCATCGCACTCCCCTCCCACGCGCGAAGCGCGTGGCGGCGAGGGGCGAGGTGACCGGTGCTAAAACCTGAGCAGCTTCGATCCCGCCAGCGCGCCGATGGCAGTCACCAGCGCGGTGGCGACCGTGTACCAGGTCGCCACGAACAGCGGTGAATCGTCGGTACAGTGCGACGCGTACAGCGTTGCCGCCAATCCCGCCGACAAAAGCCCGGCGATGGCGCCTGCGACCGCGGGCCGCGCCGGCGCGCCGTGACGCAGGCCGATCAGCGCCCCCGCCAGCAACGGAAGCGATATCAGCGGAATGGCCGTCATGCAGGTCCGTGAATTGCTGCCGATCAGGCGTGTCAACATCGGCAGGCGTTGCGGCATCATCATCTCGCTGGCGATCCCGGCGGCGAGAATCCCGGCCGGAACCAGCAGCAACCACGCCCAGCCCTTCAACGACGCTTCCGGCCGCGACAAATGCAGGCTGACCGCGATGGCCGAGATCGCCAGCGCCAGCGTCACCACAAACTTCAGGTCGAAGAACGGATTATGCATCGCCGTCATGACGTCCGGCCGAACCCCCAGCGTCGCCAGGAACATCGCCATTGAAACCGGCGCTGCGGCAAGCAACGCCGTTGTCAGCACCAATCCCACCGGGCGGGCACGGTGCAGATTGTCGGCAGCCAGGGTGCGAATGAGCTGTTCGGTTTCCATTCTCATTGCTCCCGCAGTTTGGCGGTGAGGCTGGCGAGCGCACGATGCAGCGCTACCCGCACCGCGCCCTCGCTCATGGCGAATTTCGCAGCGGTATCCTTGATCGACGCACTTTCGACCGCGATCGACTGCAAGACGTCGCGCTGGCGGGCCGGAAGGGACTGGAGCTGGGCTGCGATCTCGCCCGCCGACGCGGTCTCCGCGGCAGGCTCGTCCGGGATGGTTTCGGCGAAATCGTCGATGTTGACGAAAACCCGGCGGCCGCGGCGGCGCAGCTGATCGATCAGCTTGTTGCGGGCGATCGCAAACAGCCAGGGGGCAAATGGCGCGTTGGCGTCCCAGGTATGCCGCTTCAAATGCACCGCCAACAAAATCTCCTGCACGATGTCCTCGGATTGATCGATCGGCTGGCCAGCCCGCGCCAGCCCGCGGCGCGCCCCGGCCCGGAGCACCGGCGTGACGGCCTTGAGCAGGCGATGATACGCCGTACCATCCCCCGAAATGGCCAGCCGCATCAGGCCGGTCCACTCGTCTTCAGTTTCGCGCACGCGCGCTCCCACACTTCAATTCGGTCGATCTTTCAATTTGTTACGTCGCCAACCTTCGATCACGAAGTCGTGATCAAAAGTTATCAAGAATTATCGAGAGTTTCGCAAGGCCCCCGAAGCCCGGCAATCTCCGCGTCCGGATCGGGAATTACAAGCCGCGGGTTTTTCACCACAAGGCTCTTTCCACCGATCGATCCGGCTGACAGCCGCCCGGCAGCTGCGAAGGGATTTTACAAGGCGGCTGTCGCGAACCACCGGAGCGCGAACAGCGGCGCTGCCCCGTTTTTGCCCGGGTCGTTCCGAAGATTCCCTTTTTTCGCCCCGCTGCTGACACGCCTTGAGGTCTCATTCCGCTTCAGGGGCGGGCAAATGGGGAGATTGCCAAATGAAAATCAAAAACGGGCGCTCGGCGTTGATCCTCGCGGCAGGGCTGTTTGTGTGTCTCGCCGGTCCCTCGCAAGCGGCGCCAGCCGCCGACGATGCGACCGCGACTTCAAAATCTCAGAATGCCGCGGGGGCACCGCTGGCACTCAACAAAAACCTCAAGCACGGTTCGCGTCACGGGAAAAGCTACGCGCATGGCAAATCCAGCAAGGTTGCGCTGAAGCCTGCCGCGGACGACAAACCCGCCCCGACCGATGCCAGCGCCGACGACAGCGAGGGCTTGTCCGCGATTCCGCCGTCGGTGGCCAACGCCAACGCGCAACTGCCCTCTCCCGACACGCCGGCCGGCAACGCCAGGGCGATGTCGGCGCGAGCGAACGGTATTCTGCAGACCGACAGCCCGGCCAGCGCCAAGGCCGACAACGTGACCGGCAATGAGACCCAGGTCGTCGTCGCCGCCGACCAGCTCAACGACGTCGATCGCGCGTTGCACGAGAGCAGTCCGCCGGTGACAAACATGGTGCTGGCCTCGGCAGATCCGCCGGCCGCGCCCGTTACGGCAAGCCCCCAGGAAAGCTCCACCTGGGACCAGACCTCCCTGATCGGGAAAATCTTCATCGGCTTCGGCGCCCTGCTGACGATGGCCTCCGCCGCGCGGATGTTCATGGCGTGATTGATCCCGATCCCCGGAAGCAGCGCAGCGCGGGAGCGGTGCGCTGCAAAGCCGCGGTCCACCGCTGCACAATGGGAGTGTGGGTCCCGGCTCTGCGGAGCAGCGCAAAGAACGCTGCACCGCGTCCGGGACACGATCGTCACGCTTCCCCCACTTGAAGCCCACCCCGCCAGCGGGCACATTGCCCGCCAGAGCAGGCGCGGGGTGGACCATGAGCACGTTCGAGCACATCATTGTCGAAAGCAAAGGCGCCGTCGGCATCATCACGCTCAACCGCCCGAAGCTGCTCAATGCGCTGTCTTTCGGCGTGTTTCGCGAAATCGCCGCTGCGGTCGACGATCTCGAGGCCGATGACGGAATCGGCTGTATCCTGCTCGCCGGCAGCGAAAAGGCATTCGCCGCTGGCGCCGATATCAAGGAAATGCAGCCGAAAAGCTTCATCGACATGTTCGCCAGCGATTTCCTCACCATCCGCGGCGACCGCGTGGCCCGCTGCCGCAAGCCGACCATTGCCGCCGTCAGCGGATATGCGCTCGGCGGCGGCTGCGAACTGGCGATGATGTGCGACATCATCATCGCCGCCGACACCGCGAAATTCGGCCAGCCCGAAATCACGCTCGGCACCATTCCCGGCATCGGCGGAACCCAGCGGCTGACGCGCGCGGTCGGCAAATCCAAGGCGATGGATCTGTGCCTGACCGGGCGAATGATGGATGCCGCGGAAGCGGAGCGCTCCGGCCTTGTCAGCCGCGTCGTGCCGGCGGACCAACTGATGGCCGAGGCGCTGGCGATGGCGGAAAAAATCGCCGCGATGTCGCGCCCGGCGGCCGAGATGGCCAAGAGCGCCATCAACCGCGCCTTCGAGACGCCGCTCGCCGAAGGGCTCAACGTCGAACGCGATCTGTTCCATTCCACCTTCGCGCTGGAAGACCGCGCCGAGGGCATGGCGGCGTTCATCGAGAAGCGCAAGCCGGTGAACAGGAACAGATAAGCGGCGGATCACATCCCCACGTCGTCCCTGCGAACACAGGGACCCATACGCCGCGGCCTCTCGTTAGGGCGATGTGGCAGTTGCCTTCCGCAACAACCGAGCCCTGTGGTTATGGGTCCCTGCGTTCGCAGGGACGACGAGAGATACATTCAAACGCGCTGCTGCACCGGCGCCCGGTCACCCAGCCCGGCTCCGCGCCAGCGCCGCGCTGACCAGGGCGCGGTAGGCGCGCTCAGTGAGTGTGGCCGGTCTGTCGAGCCCGAGCCGCGCCAGGCATTCGTGGTCGGCGGCATCGGGATGGGCGGTGACGCCCTGCCACAACAGGCCGAGCAGGCGCTGCGGCGCGCGTCCCGCGTCCTGCAGGATCAGCAAAGCCGGAAGCAGCCGCTGCTCGGCTGCCGTAAAATCGCTGCCGAATGGAAACGACGGCAGCAAGCCGGCCTCGCGGCCAGGTTTCAGCGCGTCTGCGATCCGATCCGGATAATTGTCGCGATGCGCCGCCGCAATCTCATGGTTCTTTGGCAACTTGCCGGCGTCCTTGGCCTGCCGCGCCAGTTCGTCCTGAAACCGGGAATCGGCGACCTGCAGCATCGCCGCGATGACATCGGCATCGGATTTTCCCCTGAGATCCGCGACGCCGTATTCGGTGACGACGACATCGCGCAGGTGCCGCGGGATGGTCTCATGGCCATAGCTCCAGCGGATATTGGACTGGGCCTTGGCGCCGGCCTGCCGGGTCGCTTCGAGCGTGAGCACCGAGCGCGCGCCCTGCAGCGCGAAGGCCTGCGCCACGAAGTTATATTGACCGCCGACGCCGCTGATGACCTGGCCGTCTTCAAGTCCGTCGGAAATCGCCGCTCCCATCAAGGTCGCCATCATGACACTGTTGACAAAGCGGGCGTCGACCCGCGCGCGCCGCTTGCCGTCCTCCTCGCCATAGAGTTCATTGGTAAAGGATACCGGCATCATCCGGATTCGCGCGAGCTGATCCGGCGGCATTTCGCGCAAGCTGCGATAGAACGATTTCGGCCCGAGAAAAAACGCGCCGTGCAACACCACGCCGTCCACCTCGCGCTTGAGGACGCCGGCGTCGATCAAGCCGAGAAATGCTGCGAACAGCATCTCGCTGACGCCGTAGAGGCCCTGTTCGAACGATCCGGTGTGCAGGCCTGCGAGTTGCTCCGGTCCGGGCACCAGCCGCTTCATGATCCCATGATATTGCGCATTGTCGCGGTGACGAACGATCAACCCCTGCGCCAGCGCATCGCCGACCTGCCCGATGCCGATCTGCAGCGTACCGCCGTCGCGCACCAGGCCAGCGGCATGAAGGCCGATGGCGTATCTGATATCCGTGATCGGCTCGGACGGCGGCGCAAACAGCGGAAATTCGGTCGCGGGGCTGTCCAGCACCGCGCTGAACTCCTCCCCCGGCAGGTCGGCCTCGCCCGGCATGAACGGCAGTTCGGAATTGACCTGCGCGACCAGCCTGAACGGTGCGCAGCCTTGGCTGCGCGCACGCAGCAGATCCATTGTGATATCGGTGTTGCAGCTCAGACTATAGCGGGCGACGCCGTCGACGACACGCTTGGCCACCAGTTGAGCGATGACATTCAGCCCGCGTGCCAGCAGATATGACGCAACGTGGGTGTAATTCGCGGAAACATAATGCTGTTGCGCGAACGGAACATGCAGCCACCGTCCCGCCAGAAAGAAGAACTCGTTCACCTTGATATTGGGCGGC
>NZ_SSNA01000092.1 GCF_004799445.1 Bradyrhizobium sp. | reverse complement strand
GCCAGTACGGTGATCAGCTCCATATGCGCGCGCAGCTTGAGGTGGAGATTGAGTAGAAGGAGCAGACTGATCACGATCCAGATATAGATAATGAGGTCGACACCGCGGCCGATGCCGACGAAATCTGCAAGGCGGGTCGCGTGCGAAGGAACCCAGACGAAATAGAGCCCGCCGACCGCAGCGAGCACGGCGATGAGCCCGACTGCCGGCGAACGCCGGTACTCGGTCAAAGCATAGAGCAAAATGCCAAGCAAAAATGCAGTGAGGATGAGCTGCGCAATCATCGGTGGAGCCTCCGCGCGAACAGGTCTACCAGGATCATCAGTGTGTCGCCAAGCGTTTGACCTTTGGCGAGCGAATAGGCGCTGTACTCGATCCTCACAGGCGCTTCGACGTAATTGAGTCCGCTGGCAGCGATCTGGTGAAGAATCTCAGAGGCGTGGGCCATCCGATTTTGGCGAAGGTTGATGCTGCTCGCACCCCGGCGCGTCATCGCGCGCAGGCCGTTGTGGGTGTCGGTGACGCGCAATCCGGTTGTGAGGCGCGTGAACAAGGTCGCCGCCTTGAGCAGCATGCGCCGCGACAGCGGCTGGTTGAGCGAAGTCCCAAGGAAACGGCTGCCGAGCGCGAAATCGGCGCCTTGCCTGGCCAACGCATCGATCAGTACGGCGATGTCGGCGGCGCGGTGCTGCCCATCGGCATCGAACGTCACGATGACGTCAGCCCCCTCGCTAAGCGCGAAATCGATGGCGGTTTGAAGTGCGGCGCCCTGCCCTAAATTGAGGGAATGTCGCACCACGATACAACCTGCTTCAGCGGCAACGGCGCCTGTCGCGTCGGTCGAGCCATCATCGACGACGAGGGCGCGATATCCAGCGCGCTTGACGTCGGCGACGACGCTCGCGATCACCGGTGCCTCATTGTAGGCAGCGATGACAACCCATACTTGCGGCTCCTGCGACGTCATCGATTATCCCGCAATGAAGAAAAGACCACACAAAATCAGCACGATGCAGTCGCATCGACAACGGTTCGGCAGCCAAGCGCTGGCGCAAGCGCAAATGCAAGCGCGAGGAACGAATAGGCGCGCGAGAACTGGTTAAAGCTCAGGATCCACACTCACAGAACGGTCAGCGCGGCGTAGAGAATGATCGCAACGAAAAAATTACCCGTTGAGCAGAAAGCCGGCGATCCGCTCGGCGAGCGGACCATCGCCACCCCCCACAGCGCCGAGTTTGAACAGCAGCTGGCAGCCAGCCGTGGTCGCCTGCATAGGCCATGAGCGCGGCAACTTGGCTCAGCGAAAGACGATCGCTCATCGGCTTGGCTTCCGCAGCACGACGCGCATGGCATCGAATAAGTTGACCGGCAGCCCCAGCCGGTTTGATATCGCTATGCGTTTGGGTCTAAGGCCAGACATGCGTGTGAGCTGAAAACTGATTAGCGACAATGGCACAACTTTCCATGGATGGTCGAGATGTTCGACTTCGAGACCGAGGGAGGTCGCCATGGCCTGCATGCTCGCCTGCGAAAAGAACCATAGGTGCTGCGGCGGTGTCATCAGCCGCCAGTGCGCCCCGGCAACTCTTGAATACAGCGAGCCAAAATCTCCCGTGGTAATCACGATAATCCCACCGGGGTCGAGATGATTCACGAGGAGCGCGATTGTGTCGCGAGGGGATGGCAAGTGCTCGATAACGTCGAGCAACACGATAACGTCGGTTGTGCCGAGCCGCCCAAGAAGGGTCTCGTCGGCTTGACCGGTGAACACGTTCAAGCCTGATCGTCGGCAGTGTTCGGCGGCGTCTTCGGCAAGCTCGATCCCTGACACATCGAAGAAGCGCTTTGCTTCCTCCAGAAAAAAACCGTAGGCGCATCCGACGTCAAGCAATCGCCCGGAAGCGCGGAACTTTCGGATGAACTCCACGGTTCCTGCAAACTCACGGCGAAGGATGTTTTCCGTGCCGATATAATCCGCGTAGCCGTCGGGACGCTTCCCGGAAAAATAGTCGCTGGTATAATAGCTCTCCGGGTCGAAGCCCATCGTCTCAGCTCGCCCGAGACCGCATTGCTCACAACGCAGGATGTCGCAGCCGTTCTTCCTATAAAGAAATCGATGGACGCTCGCCTGGCCGCAAGCCAGACACACTTGCGAACGATCTCGGACCCTTGATTCCAAGACCTCGTGGTTTTTGGTGCTCAGGGTCGCAATGGCAGTGGCGCCCTCTTCGACGCGATCAAAGGTTGCGACCGAGCCGCGCAGGTCCTCGGGGCCTGTACGCCCTTTCGAGTCTTCGGAATGCTGCGTGCGCTCTTCAGGCACCTATGCGCCGTCCCGTTGGAGGACTTGCTTGAAGTGGATCCCACGTCCCCATGCAAAGCTTACTACTGAGTTGGATGTCGATCAATCAAGCTTTTCCTTGTTGCGATTGACCTGATGAATCCGCAGAACCCTTGTCCGCGCTGTGGCCGGTCCGGCTTTGGACGTGCAGACGTGACGTCTGGAAGGCAGTGTCCTTTGTCCGCTCCTGGCACGTTTGAGACATGCCGATCACCTCTGACGATGTCCGTTTCCGGGGGAAGACCAGAAGTCGCCGGACGACTGTCAAAACGACGCGAATGACCCGGACCGGACATCAGCATGACGGGTCGGCATCTGGCCTTGGTCGCTCCGGAATTGATCCGCATCAATTCAATCCGTTAATCTTAGCCCTAAATTCAACTCACGATGCAAAGGAGCTGTCCATGATCTCTCCTAGAGTGGGCGCGGCACCTGCTGAATTTCCGCAAAAAAGAGATGGGCTCGCCGACAAAGGTGACCATGGTCCGATGTCACAGCAGGATGCTGTGGGCTCTCACGGTCATGAGATGTATTCGCAAGAATTTGTGCGGTTGGTCGGCTGTCATGGTTCAGGAAAACACGAGATAACGTATCGTCTGCACTAGTCCCAGCGGCAGAACTGACGATCTGACGACGGTGGCTGTAGGCCGCGGTTATCCGGTGCACGCGAGTAACTAATAGACGATCTGCGGTGAAATAGGGCAGGCTGCATACATCAACCGTCGGTCTGCCTACAATGTCGTCTTGAACTATATCGTGCGGGAGGTCTTCGATCATCAGGCGAGGCCATTGACTGGCCACCGGGCGATATATCGCTCGCCGCCGGTCTTCCCCTCGTTACCCCTGTCGGCTTCACCCGGCAGGGGCACTCGCTTCACAATCACGGCAAGAAAAAGAGCAGCCTTAAAGTCTGTGATAGCTGGGGCGTCAATGGCTTCTACAGCGGACGATACCGACAGCGCGTAATTAAATGTCAACGGAGGCCCTCCGTGGAACATCGCGGCATCAGTTTCTCGGTGGTCGAAATGAGCTTTCCGCGCGGTTGGAAATGGACCGTAGGAAAGAGCAAAACGGTTACGGTCGGCGTTTGCGCCACCAGACTAGATGCGGTCCGTCAGGCTCAAACCTTTATAGACGCAGTTGTAGATTGCGCAGCGTAAACCACCGCGGCTCAAAGCGGATTTTCAAA
The DNA here is from genome assembly GCF_004799445.1 of Bradyrhizobium sp. Classification (GTDB taxonomy): domain Bacteria; phylum Pseudomonadota; class Alphaproteobacteria; order Rhizobiales; family Xanthobacteraceae; genus Bradyrhizobium. Next base: position 12,458 of record NZ_SSNA01000092.1, on the reverse strand, counting down.
GTCGTTTGGGCGATTTTGTAGGCACTAGTCAGCGAGTGTATTCAGCCGAGCTTGTGGCGGACACCGCAACTAACGTTTTCTGATGAGCTTTTGGGCCGCAAGCTGGGCGTCAGACTCGGACGCGCAGTCATCTGGCGTCACGATGCTATGCACCTGCGCGCCATTGACGACATTTCCAGTGCGCGCCTTCCGGGTAACGGCGGCACGCCAGTGCCCCGGTTTTCGTTCGTAGGTAACTATCGAATATTCCGAAATGTCAGCCATTGAATCACCTCGGAAGACAGGCTCGCGCCTGCAAATCCGCGTTGTCAACGGCTGAAAGAGATTCCATCGGTCTTAGTGCCAGAAGGCTGGCGACTTCCGTTGGTGGCACCGAACGGACATGCAAGGCGGCCTGAGGACGTCTGCTCCTGAGGTTAGAGCGGACATGCCGAACTGGCGCGGCCACTTCCGTTTTTGACCCGGAACGGACCTCGCGCCGCTTTGGTTTTAGGTGCAGAAATCAAGAATTATGAATTCGAGGAACGTTTGACGCTGCGCGGATGGATCGTTTCGCCGCGACGAAGCATAGCCAAGAGTTCCGTGATCTTCTCCGCACGCTTCTCGGCAGTCTTTGCTTGGTGAACCCGATAGATAATGCCGTAGCGATTCGCCGAGTCCAAAGCGTCAAACACCTTACGAACCCGTGGATCATCATCCAGCGCTGCCTCCAAATCAGCGTGGGGAGCGGCCGTGCTCTGCGATGGGTACGCGGCTTCCCATCGCCCGTCCGCTTTTGCCGCGTCAACCTGCGCCAGCCCTTGTTGTGTCATCTGGCCGGACACGATCAGCCGCTCGGCGCGTTCACAGTTTATTTTCGACCAAGCGCTCTTTGGTTTCCGTGGCGTGAAACGCGTCTTGAAGTAAAACTCATCTACACGTCCCAACTGCCCATCAATCCAACCATGCGCGAGGGCAAGGTCTATGGCGTCCGACTTGCTAATTGTTGCCTCTGCCGCCCCTTTCTTGGCGAATTTTAACCAAGCACCCTGAGAGTTGCGGGGCTGGGCTGCCAACCAACGCTTAAATGCCGATGGGCTTGAGAAACTCAGAAGGGGAAGTTTGTCAGAGAGCATAGCATCATGATAGCATGTCGCCCTGCAATTCAACCAGATTGGGTAGTGGAAGATAGGCGTCCTTGAAGCTGAAGCTGCCTTCCACGGTGTTCTTCTTCGGTCATCGCTCGTTCCGGGGGCCGCCTCAGTTGGCGGCTTCTTTCATAGCATCCCAAGCGTTTAATGTCGTCTATTGGCAGCACGAAGCCGACATGCCGATGCCGTCGCTGCGAGGGAGAAGACACAGATCAATTCCCCTTCAGCGCCTCGACCAGCTTGAAGCGCATGATCTTGCCGGAGCCGGTGCGCGGAATTTCCGAGACGATATGGGTCGCTTCGGGAATCTTGTAGGACGACAGGCTAAGGCGGCAATGTGCCAGCAGCGATTCGATATCTAGCTCGTTCTTCCCAGCGACCACGAACAGATACGGCACCTCGCCGAGCGTTGCGTGCGGCACGCCGACCACGGCGCAATCGATCACTTCCGGATGAAGGATCGCGACTTCCTCGATTTCCGCCGGCGCGATGTTCTGTCCACCCCTGATGATCAATTCCTTGATCCGTCCGGTGATCGTCAGATAACCGTTGGGATCGGATTTCGCGAGATCGCCGGTGTGGTACCAGCCTTTCCGCAACGCCGATGCGGTTTCCGCGGGCTTGTTGTGGTAGCCCTGCATCAGGTTCGGCCCGCGCACGATCAGCTCGCCCTCGGCGCCGATCGGCAGATCTTCCAGCGTTATCGGATCGACGATGCGGACCGCAAGACCCGGCACCGGAATCCCGCACGATCCCATCACGCGCGCCCCTCGCATCCAGTTCATCGTGACCATGGTCGATGTCTCGGTAATGCCGTAGCCGTCAAGCAGCAGCGTGCCGAAATGCGCCTCGAACGAGCGGTTCAAGCTCGCAGGCATGATCGCGCCGGCGGAGATGCATAGCCGCGTGTTGCCCAGCCGGCGGATGCCGGATTCCTGGGCGCGCTGCAACAGATAATGGAACATGGTGGGCACGCCGGGAAACAGCGTATATTTCCCGGTTTGCAGCAGCTCTAGCACCTGCTGCGGCGAAAACCGTTCCATGATGTGTTCGCTGGCTCCCGCGGCGAGCACCGAGAGCACCGAGAGATTGAGCGCGTAGGAATGAAACAGGGGAAGCGGCGACAGCACGACGTCCTTGTCGCTGAGATCGCAGATCGGCGCCCAGCACGCCGCCGCAATCCATAGCATCCCGCGCACCGACAGCAGCACGCCCTTGGCGCGGCCGGTGGTGCCCGAGGTATAGATGATGAAGGACGAGCGATCGATATCGGCCGGATCGAGCGCGCCTTCGGTGTTGCCTTGCGCGAGTTCGTCGAGGCTCAGGCCGGCTTGCCTTGCCGCCGCACCGGCAAACACCAGCGAAACGGCACCGGCCGAACCCGCTGTCAGTTTTCCGACAAGCTCGCCGCGGACCGGTGTGGTGATCACCAGACCGCAATCGGCGTCGGACAGCCGATAGGCGATCTCGGCTTCGGCGGCGTCATAACTGATGGGAACGATCACAGCACCTGCGCGCAGGCCCGCTAGGCAGGCCTCGATCCAGTCGACCCCGTTCGGCAGATAGATCGCGATGCGATCGCCTTCGCGCACACCATTGTTCGACATGCCGACGGCAATCGAAGCCGTGCGGCGCGCCAGCTGTCCGTAGGTGACCGACCTTACGGCGTCCCAGTAAGCGACCTTGTCCGGCCGCTCCCGCCGGTGCCGCTCCAGCAGTTCCGCTACCGGCGCGATCAGGCCTGTATGTAACATCGCTTTCCTCCGCCGCTCAGACCATGCTGAAGCCGCCGCTGATGCTGATGACTTGCCCGGTGATCCAGCTTCCCGCGTCGGATGCGAGCAACGCCACCATGGGCGCCACGTCCGACGGCTGGCCAAGGCGGCGGATCGCATAAGCCTTGACGAGCTTGTCGCGATTGGCCTCCACCCAGCCTTGCTCATGTGCGGACTCGATCAGGCCGAGCGAGATCGAATTGGCGGTGGTTCCGCTTCTTCCCATTTCCCGCGCCAGCGATTTCATCAGCGCGATGGTTCCCGCGCGCGCCGCAGCACCAATGGCAAGACCGGACTCGCCGACGCGGGAGGAATCTCCCATGATGGAAATGATCCGGCCGTGGCCCGAGGCTTCAAGCAAGGAAGCCGCCGCGTGGCAGCAATGGATCGCGCCGTAAAGGCAGGTATCGATCTGTTTGTGCCAGTCTTCCGGCGTGGTTTCGTTGAAGCGCTTGCGCAGCACAAGGCCGGCATTGTTGACGAGAATGTCGAGACCGCCGAAGTCCGACTTGACGGCGGCGACCATGCTTCGCACCGCTTCCAGGCTTGCGATGTCGGCGCCGTAAGACCTGGCCTTGCCGCCGGCCTTGGTGATTTCGGCGACGATGGCCTCCGCCTCGTCCTTCGAGGAATGATAATTTACCGCGACCGCAGCACCCGCCTCCGCAAGCGTCCTTGAAATCGCAGCACCGACATCGCGGCCGCCTCCGGTAACAAGGGCGACGCGTCCTTTTAGATCGTTCATTGTTTGCTTCCTTTCGCCTTGATGCGTGCCTGCTCCAGCAGCGCAAAAATCCGCTGCGGGGTCATGGGTAGAACCGAGATATCGATGTCGAACTCCGAGAGCGCATCCGCAATCGCGTTGGCAATCGCGGCCGGGGCGCCGATCGTTCCGCCCTCGCCCATGCCGCGAAAGCCGCCGGCAACCGCTGAACAGCTCTCGATATGAATGACGTCCATGTTTGGAACTTCCACGGCGGAAGGGATGACGTAGTCGACGAGGCTTGCGCTCAGGAGCTGGCCATCCTCGTCGTAGATCATTTCCTCGTAGAGTGCGGCACCTATGCCCTGCGCGACGCCGCCGTGAACCTGGCCGTCCACGATCATCGGGTTGATGATGCGGCCGCAGTCTTCGGCGACCAGATAGCTGTGTATCTTGACAAAGCAGGTCGCCGGATCGACCTCGAGAGCGACCAGATGCGTGGCACCCGCCGTCGTGCCATTGATGGGATCGTAGGTGTAACTCGCCTCGAGCTCCTGGCGCGCCTCGACCGGCAATGTCTTCATGTCGGAATAGACCGCCCTGGCGATCTGCCGGAAGGTCACCGCGCGATCGGTTCCGGTGACGGTGGCGCGCCCGTCATAGACGTCGATATCGCCAACACTCGCCTCCAGCAGATGCGAGGCCACCTTCTTGATTTTCTCCCGCAGCAGCTGCGAGGCGTGTTTCGCGGCACCGCCGCCGAGAACCGCGCTGCGGCTGGCGTAGGTGCCCGTCGACATCGGGACGCCATCGCTGTCGCCTTGGACCACGCGAATATCCCCAAAGCTTGCGCCGAGATCATCGGCGATGATCTGCGCCAGCGTCGTTTCCAGTCCCTGCCCGTGCGAGGCGACGCCAAAGGCGGCTGTGATCGAGCCGGTGGAATCGAGCCTGATCTTGGCGGTTTCCGAGCCGGTGTTGATCGGCATGCCGGGGGCGGCGGAAATACGCGAGCCTATCCCTGTCAGTTCGGCGTAGCTTGAAAGCCCGATGCCGAAATAACGCCCTTGCGCGCGCGCCGCGCGCTGCTGCTCGCGCAGCCTTTGATATTGGCCGGCTTGAGCCGCGGCCTCCAGGCATTCGACGAATCCGGTCTTGTCCCAGATGATTCCCGACGCAATCCGATACGGAAATTCATCCGCGCGCACCAGATTGCGCCGTCGTATTTCGAGCGGGTCGATCCCGAGCGCTTTGGCGCCCATGTCCATCAGGCGCTCGGTGACGAAGGCGGAAATCGGCCGGCCGACGCCGCGATAGGGTCCGGTCGGCGGCTTGTTGGTCGCGACCCCGCGCACCGCGCCGCGGTAGGACCTGATCCGGTAAGGGCCAGGAAGGAAGCTCACGACCTGGACCGGTTCGAGCGCGCAGGTCCAGGGATAGATCGAATAGGCGCCGACGTCGCCGATCACATCGGCTTCCAGCGCGATCACCACGCCATTCTCATCGAAGCCCATTTCGGCATCGACGATTTCAGCGAACGCCTGGCTCGAACTGGAAATGTCTTCGAGCCGGTCGGCCGTCCATTTGAGTGAGCGGCGCAATTTTCGCGCGGCCACGCAGAGCAGGATCTCCTCCGGATAAAGCGATCCCTTGGAGCCAAAGCTGCCGCCGACGTCGGGTGCTACGACCCGTAGCCGGTTGCCGGGCAGATCGAGCGATTCGGCCAGCGCATCCCGGACGATGCCGGGAACGTTCGAAGAGCTGTAGAGCGTGATCGACTCGCGCCGGCTTTCGAATTCGGCGCAGTAACTGCGGGGCTCGATGGCGAGCGGCGCCTTTCGCATCATCTGGAAGCGCGCGCGGACGCGGACATGGCAAGCCGCAAGCTCGGCGCGAACGTCGCCCTTCTTGAATTCCCTGGCGACCAGCACATTGGTCGCAGCTTCCTCATGAAGCAGCGGCGCGGCCGCGGAAACGGCAAATTCGGCATCCGCGACCGCGCCAAGAGGCGCATATTCGATGTCGATCAGTTCAATCGCGTCCTCGGCGAGGTAGCGATCCTCGGCGATGACGGCGACCACCGCTTCCCCGACATAGCGCACCTTCTTCGACGCCAGGGCCAGAATTGGCGTCGCGTAATAATTCGCCATCCGCGAAACCGGAATCACCGGCCGGTAATCGCCCGCGACGTCATCGGCGGTGAAGACGGCGACGACGCCCGGCGCGGCCCGCGCTTTTTCGGCATCGATCCTCACGATAGTCGCATGCGCCTGTTCGCTGCGGCGGAACGCAACGTGGAGCGCGCGATCCGGCTTGCGATCGGCGGTGTATTCGCCGTTGCCGGTCAACAGGCGCGGATCTTCGGTCCGCCTGATCGGCATCCCGACATGGCGCGGCCGCAGCAGGTCCGAGGTCTGGACGCTGTCGTCCTTACTCATACGCCTCCGCTCCCTTGCGTAAGCCTTGCCATTGCGCCTCATCATGGCCGCACACCACGGTGGCCCCGGACTTTTCGATCCGGCGGATCTCGGCAAAGGACTTCAGAAGCGCTTCGGCGTTCCAGGTATTGCGGGGCACGGTATCCGCATCGAGATTTTGCCGCAGGCTCACCGCGTCCGAGACCAGCAGGAACGAGCCATCGGAATCGAGATTGACTTTGGCCCCCATCGTCCCCGGCGTGTGGCCGGGCAGTGGAATCAGAACCAGTCTGCCGTCGCCAAACACGTCGCGCTCGCCATCCACGGCATCGGTCGTTTGCCCGTGGTCCCAGTCGGCACGCAGATAGCCGGCCGCCTCGGCTCCCGGCGCATTGGCCGCCTCGATCTCCCGGGCATGCACCAGGACGGTGGCCTTCCTGAAGAACTCGTTGCAACCGCAGTGATCGGGATGGAAGTGCGAATTGACGACGACATCGATATCGTCGGGGTTGACACCGACGCAGGCGAGACTGGGCAGCAGCGTATCCTCCGCGCGCATGATCGGCGTCATGACCTTCATCAGCGAGCCCCAGCGCTGTTCGCCGTGCTCGACGACGGACGGATGGCAGCCGGTGTCGAACAGCACGTTGCCCTGTTTGTGCCGGATCAGCGCGCTGGAGACGGGCGCCTCGAAGGTCTCGCTGCGATCGGCGGTCTTGTCATAGATGCTTTTCTTCAGGCGCACCCGGCCGGCGGAGAGAAAATGCAGCTTCATGTGGCGCTCCCGTTGCGCAAGACCGCGGCCGCCCGGATCGCGGCGACGATGTTTTGATAGCCGGTGCAACGGCAGAGATTGCCGGACAACCCCTCGCGGATCTCCTGATCGCTGGCCAATGGATATTTCTTCAGGAGATCCATCCCCGTGATCAGCATTCCCGGCGTGCAGAAGCCGCATTGCAGGCCGTGCTTGTCGCGAAACTCGGTCTGAAGCGCATTCAACTGATCCGGCGATCCCAGGCCTTCGACGGTCACGATATCAGCGCCATCGGCCCTGACGGCGAGCGTCAGGCAGGAGCGGACGCTGTCGCCGTTCACAAGGATGGTGCACGCCCCGCATACGCCGTGCTCGCAGCCGACATGAGTCCCCGTCAATCCAAGCGTGTCGCGCAGAAAGTCAGAAAGCAGCAGGCGCGGCTCGACGCGCGCCGCGTATTTCCTTCCGTTCACGGTGACAGCGATGTCCATCTTCACGGCTGCTCTCCCGCCGCGCGGGCCCAGGCCGCCGTGAACGCCTTTTCGGCCAGCGCGCCGATCAGATTTTTCCGGTATTCGGCGGAAACATGGATGTCATCCGAGGGCGACACGCAGGAGCGTACAACCTCGGCAAATTGCGCCGCGCTTTCGGCTCCGCGCTGTGCGCCCCGCAGCGCGTCCTCGGCCTTGCCGAGACGCCGCGGCGTGTCGGCCACCCCCATCACGGCGACCCGGGCGTCGGCGATCAGGCCATCGCGCTGCTCGAACGACACCGCGATACAGGCCAACGCAAAATCGCCGAAGCGGCGCGCGACTTCCTCAAAGGCCCAGCCGGTATGCGCCTTGGAAATCGGAAAATCGATCTCGAAGACGATCTCTTCCGGCTCGAGGCAATTGGCCAGCGCAGACACGAAAAATTCCTCGGCGGGGATTTCACGGCGGCCCTGCGGCCCCTGGGCCTTGATGACGGCCCCGTAAAACACGGCCAGCATCGGCAGCTCGGCCGCCGGGTCCGCGTGCGACAGGCTGCCGCCGATCGTGCCCCGATTGCGGATCGCAAGATGCGCCACATGCGGCATCGCCGCCGCCATGACTGGAAGCTGCGCCGCAATCAGGTCGGAAAATTCAAGGTCCGCGTGCCGCGTCAGGGCGCCGATCGCGACCATGTCGTCCCGAAGCTCGATGAAGGACAGACCGGGAATGCGCATGAGATCGACAACGACAGAGGGCCGGGTCATCCGGAAATTCAAAAGCGGCATCAGCGATTGCCCCCCGGCCATGACCTTGCCGTCGCCGTTCGCCGCTGCAAGCGCCCGCACCGCCGCCTCGAGGCTTTCGGGGACGACATAGTCGAACGCCGCAGGCTTCATTCTGCTTCTCCGGAAAGCCCGCTGAAACTCACCTTTGCTCTCCCATCAAGGCGCGACATCAGCGTCCGCGGAACCGGGGCGCCCGCTTCTCGATGAAGGCCCGCCTTCCTTCCCTGAAATCGTCGCTATCGGCGGCCTGATCGATCAGCCGTCGCGCGGCGACGACATCCAGCGCGCCCTCTGCCTGCGACAACCCATTCAGCATGTATTTCGCGCCGGCGATCGACAACGGCGCGTTGCGTGCCAATGTGCCGGCGAAGGCCAAAGCAGCGGAGACGGGGTCATCGCTAATCTCATCCACAAGACCCACCGACCGGGAGCGCTCGGCTTCGTACCGCTCGCCGGAATAGAGCATTCGCTTGGCATTTGCGATTCCGACAATCGCGAGCAGGCGCTGCACGCTTTTCACCCCGTACACGATCGAGAGCTTGGCGGAAGGGATTCCGAGCTTGGCCGTTCGGTCCGCGAAACGAAAATCGCAGGCAAGCGCCAGGTGACAGCCGCCGCCCAGGCAGTAACCGGAAATGGCTGATATAACCGGCTTGGGTATGTTTGCGATCGCCGCCGAGCACGCGTCCACCGCAACTTCATAGGCGGCGCTTTGATCCCTGTTCTCCCTGATCCGGTCGAACTCGGTCACGTCAGCGCCGACGCAGAAGTCCGCGCCCACGCCGGTCAGAACGATCGCGCGAATGGCCTCGTCGCTGGCGAGGTTCGAAAACACGCCGGCCAGTTCGCTCCACATGCTGAGCTTGACGGCGTTGCGCACCTCGGGCCGGTTAAGGCTCACAACGCCAATGTCGTCCTGCGCGGTAACGAGGATATCCGGCATTGCTACCCTTTTCCCACCCTTGGCCCGGCCCTTTGGGCCGGCTCTCTGGCCAATTCCCGGCTTGCGGTTTCCGGCTACGCCCAAACGACGGAGCACCTCCGCTGTATCGCAACAGCATTGCGTGTCTACCGCAATCTCGTGACTTGCATAAGTAGACTTATCGAGCGGTCGCCGTCAAGCTTGCGCTTGGGCACGCCAAGGCGGCCGGTCATTGACATCAAAGTGAATTGTCGCGAGACAAATCTGCCGTGGCGCGACGATTCAGTATCTCCAGTGTTTTGACATCGCCGCACGCGACGGCGTCGTCGACAAAGGCAACCAGGAGATCGGCCAGCGTCGCATAGTCCCACAGCTTCAGCCGGGCCGGGTCGAGCCAACCGATGAAAAAAATGTCGAGATAGCCGCGCTTCGCTTCGTGCGTTTCCACCCAGCTTGGTCCGGCGAGATTCACCGGATCGCTATCCCAATGGCAAACGACAAAACCCGAGGCCGCCTTTGCCAGAATGCCCCGTCCGTCCCGCGGGGCTTCGCTCATCGGGCGCAAGGATTGGCCAATGTCTCCCAGCACACGCTCAACATGGCGACTCATTCAACGCTTCCGACTTGCGAATGCCGGAGAACCGGCGGTGCCTCGCTTCCTGTTCCACACGGTCGTGGTTCAAGTATGGCGAGCCGAAAGAGCTGCGTAAAGCGAATCGACCATTCGCAGGCGCGCGGTGGTTGTGTCGCGGCCTGCGACCGCGTTCGACACGTCCCGACAGATCGCGAGCAATGGTTCGGCCGAACGCCACCCGGCGCGCAAACGAGAAAATTTCGTTCATGCCGACTTTCCGGGAATGCCCGCTTCGGTCAAAACCTCGCCTCGACGTCTAAGATTGTAACAAGCCCGCAAATCTGAGGCATTTTTGTGCGTGTTCCGCTGGAACGACGCGGAGTCCATGACGTTGCCCCCGAGTTCTACCCGGAGGAGAGATGAAATGAAGAAGTATTTGTTGATTGCCGCCGCCGTCGGTGCCCTGGCCGGGCCGGCGATGGCTGAGGAAGTTGGCGTACAGGTAGGCCCGGTTGGCGCCGGCGTCACCGTCGGCGAGAGCCACCGCGACTACGACCGGGATCGGGTGCGCGAGCGCACCGTGATCAAGGAGCGTGAGCCCGGTGAGCGAACCACCATTATCAAGAAGGATCATGGTGACGGCGTCGAAAGCAAGACCGTGATTCACGATCGTGACTAATACCAATTCGCCCGCGCGTTGATGAAACGCGCGGGCGAGGTTTTTAGGTATAACGCCGCGCCTGACGGCCCGCGTTACACCAGCTTGACGTTCTTGAGCGGCAGACTGCGAACCGGTTTGCCGGTCGCCGCATAGATCGCATTGAGCACCGACGGCGCCACGACGCAGATGGTCGGCTCGCCGATGCCGCCCCAGAAGTCGTAGGTCGGAACGATCGCTACCTCAACCTTCGGCATCTCGGCCAGACGCATGATCTCGTAAGTGTCGAAGTTGAGATTGGTCATTCGCCCGTTGGCGACCAGCATCTCGCCGTAGAGCGTTGCCGTCAGACCAAACGCCACCGACCCCTGGGCCTGGGCCTCGATCTGGCCGGGGTTGACGGCATGACCGCAATTGACCGCCAACGAGATGCGATGGACTTTCAGCTTTCCTTCCGGACTGACCGAAACCTCGGCGACCGCTGCCGAGTAGCTACCGTAGCCCATGAACTGCGCGATGCCGCGATAGCGGCCTTCAGGCAGCGGCTTGCCCCAATCACCTTTCTCGGCCGCGGCGTTGAGCACGGCGAGATGCTTGGGATGGTTCTTCATGAGCGCGCGGCGAAACTCGAGCGAATCCTTGCCCGCCGCCTTCGCCACTTCTTCCATGAAGCATTCCATGTAGACGGCGTTCTGGTTGGTGTTGACCCCGCGCCAGGGCCCGACCGGAACATGCGAATTGCGCATCGCATATTCGATCAGCAGATTGGGCACGTCGTAGCCAAGCTGCGCATCGCCCGGCGTGTCGTAGTAGCCCTGCAGCTGACGCATGTCCTTGCCGTCGACAATGCCCTTCGGATTGACCAGTGCATTGATCGACTGACCGGAGACGCGGACGTGCAGGCCCACGAGGTTGCCCGCGGCGTCGAGCCCGGCGGACATTTTACACTGTGAGATCGGGCGATAGAAATCGTGCGCCTGGTCCTCCTCGCGACTCCAGACCAACTTGATCGGTGTGTTGGGGAAGGCCTTGGCGATCTCGACCGCCTGGTGGACATAATCCTGCGTGCCGCCGCGCCGGCCAAAGCCGCCGCCGAGGTCATGGCGATGGATTTCGCATTTATCGAGCGGGATGCCGGAGCCTTCCGACAACGCCGCCAGCGACGCCTCGAGGTTTTGCGTAGGGACCCAGGCATCGGCCCGGTCGGCCGAGAGCATGACCGTGCAGTTCATCATCTCCAGCGGCGCGTGGGCGAGGAAAGGCGTCGAATAGACCGCCTCGATCTTCTTCGGAGCCTCGCTGATCGCCTTCAGCGCGTCGCCGTTCTGCCGTTCGCCATTGGTGGCGGTGGCGCTGAGGCCTTCCTTGAGCATTTCCGCGATCGTGGCACTTGATTGGGAGGCGTTCGGACCCTCGTCCCAGACGATCGGCAATGCCTCGAGCGCCTTCTTGGCGCGCCACCAGGTATCGGCGACCACCGCAACCGCGCTGTCCTTGACCCGCACCACTTTCTTCACGCCGGGCATGCCGGCGATCTTGCTCTCGTCGTAACTCCTGAGCTTGCCGCCGAATACCGGGCAGTCCTTGATGGCCGCGCACAGCATGCCCGGCAGTTTCAGATCGATGGCGAAGACCTTGCTGCCGTCGAGCTTGTCCGCGGTATCGAGCCGCTTGAGCGGCTTGCCGGCGATCTTCCAGTCCTTGGGATCCTTGAGCTTGATGGATTTGGCATCGGGCGGCGTCAGCTTGGCGGCCGCGGCTGCGACCTCGCCATAACGGAGCTGACGCTTGCTTGCCGCATGGGTGATGACGCCGTTGGAAACCGTCAGCTCGCCGACGGGGACATTCCATTGGTCGGCCGCGGCCTGCAGCAGCATCATGCGCGCCACAGCACCGCCACGCCGGACATAGTCCTGCGAGGTGCGGATGCCGCGGCTGCCGCCGGTGCCCATTTCGCCCCAGGCGCGTTTGCTGGCGAGGTTGCGGCCCGGCGTGATGCCTTCGGTCGTCACCTTGCTCCAGTCGCATTCGAGCTCTTCCGCCACCAACTGGGCAAGCCCGGTCAGCGTCCCCTGCCCCATCTCGGAGCGGGCGATGCGGATCACGCAGGTATCGTCGGGCTTGATCGCGACCCAGACGTTGATTTCGGTCGCAGCAGCGCCTTCTGCCAGCGCCTGTTCTGCGAACGGCACGCTCATCCCGACCGCCAGACCGCCGCCCGCGATTGCCGCCGAGCCGACGATGAAGGTACGGCGCGAGAGCGCTGT
>NZ_SSNA01000091.1 GCF_004799445.1 Bradyrhizobium sp. | reverse complement strand
CCATTTAGCCGCGTGCGATCCGCAACGATCTCGTCCGATGACCTTCCAGACGCGGGCGAATGCAATCGCGGAGTCTCGTTATGATACCAAGTTGCGCATCGGTTCGCCATCAGCTGGATCATTACGCCAAGGTCAAAAAACGTGCCATTGACGTAGTTCAAGAAGTGCGCGTAGAGGCTGCCCGCAAGCGCGGCGTAGACGGCACTGAGGACGAATATCTGAATCCGGCAGCGAACGACATCCACACCAAGAGCCCCGCAGCGGTTTCGTGCGCGCCGAGCGCACGGGAGGGCTGCCGCTTGCTTGGGCGAACGCGGTTTGCGGCAATGGGCATTCCTGGCTTTCACATGACGGACTTTGAGGCCCGGATGCAGCCCTACAAGGACTGGTCCAATCCCGCTCGCGGAGCTCGGTTGCGAACGCCTTCTTCGACAGATGTCTTCTCAAAATGCCAGCTCACGCGGGCGGGCGTGCTTTTCAGCCAATAATTGTTGAGATCGACGTCTGCGGCCTTGATGCATGTCATGGCCGCAGGTGCGAGATGATGACAGGGATGACGGCATGACTGGGCTACTCCTCCTTGTTGAAGGTCGGCTGTCGGGTATCCTGCCAGCGCGGCTTTCGAAGCGCTCAGGATGTTCATTATTTTCGTACCCATGCGCAAAGAAGGGTTGATCGATGGCAGCAAGCGTTCATGAATTCTCTCTTCCCGACGAACTGGGGCCGGATCTCACCCGCATTCAGGCGTACTGGAACGGCTTGAAACGTGGCGCCAACGACATTCCGTTTTGGGACGATGTCAAAGTTTCATTGCGATCGCGGCTAGGACGCGAGTCAATGTTGATTGACGTCTTTGAAAACCCTCTTCGGTTTCGGTTCGATCTCATCGGAGCAGACTTGGCCGACTGGTACGGCGAAGCGATTGGCAACAGATTTCTTGACGAAGTTGAACTTCGCGCGCCGTTCGACGAACTCGCTTTGCAATGCAAGGCAACTGTCGAGGGTCGCGCTCCCACCTATTGTCGCCGAGCGGCAAGCGGAAAAGGAGATGCCAAGGGTCTTGGCGGTTACGCGCGCCTCTTGCTCCCGCTTTGGGGTAATGGTCGTATCGAGATGCTGCTCGGCGCCGTTGTTCCCGACAAGGCGGTGAAAAACGGCGCGGGTTAGGGATTTTGCAGGAGAGATGGCGGTGACAGCGCAACCAGGCGCCCGGCCTTTGCGTGGATACTTCCGACCAGTTGTTGTGACCCATAGAAGCGTATCCGGCATACCGGTTGCAAACTAACGGGTTGTCCGGGCAATCGGCGTGACTATCACCTGAGAAGCGAGGCGGTGGACGTCGTCGGGCCGGCAAAGTTCTGTCCCGGGATTGAGCAGCGCGGCAGAGCCGCCAGCAACCCCGTAGCGCAGGGCGATCTCAAGACTGTTACCCTTCACAAGGCTCCATACCATCGCGCCGAGAAAGCTGTCGCCGGCACCGGAAACGCTGATGGGGTCGATAGGCAGACCGTTTGCACGCAAAGCCATATCGCGCGTTACGAGCAGGGCGCCATCAGACCCCATTGAGAGAGCAATAACCTCTATACGATATCGGTCGATGAGGCGGCGTCCTGCGTCGACGAGCGAGGCTTCGTCGATGGCGGCAAACTCCGCCAACTCCTGAAATTCGCGAAGGTTGGGTTTGATGAGATAAACGCCCGCTTCCAACGCCGCCCTCAGGAAGGGACCGGACGTGTCCACGATGATCTTGCTATGTGCTTTCGAAGCCTGAGCAACTCTGCCGAAAAAATCATGCGGTACGCCAGCAGGCACGCTGCCGCTCGCAATAATATATGCAGGCTGGGGCGTGATGCGCGTCATCGATCCCAGGCAGTCCCGCCATTCAATGTCGTTGAGTGGGGCACCCGGGAAGACAAGGCGAAATTGTTCTCGGGTGGTCTCGTCGAAGATCGTGATGTCCTCCCGCGTGTCGTTTGTCGCCGGAATCACAACGCTTCGTACCCCTTCGCGCTCAATCAGGTTCGCAAGCAACTGCCCGGTGGCGCCACCGGCAGGGTAAACCGCGGTTGCTTCAACGCCGAGCCGCTTGAGAACCCGGGCGACATTGATTCCACCTCCACCCGGGTCACGGTGGGCCTGCGCACACCGCATTTTGGTGAAAGGCACCATCCTGGCTACCGACGTCGAGACGTCGAGGGCGGGGTTCATGGTGAGGGTGACGATTGGAGTCTGCGGGATTTCAGCCAATGCCGTCGACCTCCGCCAAAGCCCGCAAGCCCACGAAAGCGGCGTCCTCGTCCAGGATGAGAAAGGCCGGAATTGGTTCGAGGTATTTGCTGAACCGGCCTTTGTCCTCAAAACGCGCCCGAAACGAGGAGCAGGCAAAATATTCGGGCATGTGACGCAGAATGCCTCCACCGACAAAAACGCCGCCCCTCGCACCGAGCGTGAGCGCGAGATTGCCAGCGACAGTCCCAAGCATCGCGCAAAACATGTCCACCGCAGCGCGGCTCGTCGGACAGGTACCCTCGATTGCGGCCCGGGTGATCTCGGCAGCAGGGCGCCTTGGCAGCGTCACACGGTCCATGGCAGCGACAGCTTCGTGAAGATTTTCCAGCCCATTGCCCGAAAGAACGCGTTCTGCCGAGACATGTCCAAATCGCTGCCGCAGACAGCCGATCACAGCATCCTCCCGTAACGAGGTGCCAGCCAGTGTCGAATGGCCGCCCTCGCTCGGAAACACGAGGTGACCGGTTGCGTGCGGTATGCTGAAGGCCATTCCAAGGCCTGTACCGGGGCCGAGTGCCGCGAGAGGCGCGCCCACGACCCGTTGCCCGCCGCCCACCTGGAGGAGCTTGTCATGCGAGAGGCGGGGCAGGGCCCACGCCACCGCTTCGAAATCATTGATGAGACGCACGGTGGAAAATCCGTAGGCAGCGCGCAAGTCGGCCGCGTCGATCACCCAGGGATTGTTCGTAAGGGCACAGCGGCCGTTCTGGACTGGGCCCGAAACAGCAAGAATTGCGGCTTGGATCGTTCCCGCTTCCGGCAAATGGCCAAGACACTTGTCGAGCGCCTGGCGGAAGCTGCCATAGTCGCTGACGGCCACATGGACAATTGTGCCCAGAGTTCCGTCAACCAGTAGCGCGAAGCGTGCATTGGTCCCGCCGATGTCCGCAAGCAACACCTTCCGAATGGCTGGCCTTGAGGAGGCTGCGTTCATAGCTGTCCTGCTGCCTTGATCAAATCCGCGTACCAACGGAACGATGATTTCGGAATCCGACGTAACGACGGATAGTCGACGTAGGTCAGGCCGAAACGAATGCTGTATCCCGAATCCCATTCGAAATTGTCGAGCAGCGACCAGATGAAATAGCCGCGTACATCGACGCCGTTAGACGCGGCTGCATTCATCGCCCCGATATAGGCCCGCAGAAACTCAATCCGCTTGGTGTCGATCACGGCTCCCGTCTCGTCGGGCACGTCAAAATTGCCATATCCGTTTTCGAGAACGTAAATGGGCAAGCCGTAGCTCGAATGGACTTTCAGCAGGGTTTCAGCGAAGGCGCCCGGATTGATCGGCCATTCGATCGGCGTCAGTGGAACGCCGGCCGGTTTGGCACCGAAGTCAAACCCCAGCATCGAATTTGGCTGCGCCTTTACGTAGACCGGGCTGTAGTGATTGAGGCCGAACCAGTCGATCGGACGACCAATACGTGCCATGTCGCCCAGTTGGATGTACGGTTCGATCGCAGGCCGAATGAGCGACGGATACTCGCCGCGACATTGCGAGTCGGGGAACGCCTTGTTCCAGTAGGCATCCAGGCGCGCGGCCGCCGCTGCATCGGCCTCGTTCTCACTGGACGGCCAGCAGGGCTGATAATTGTGAATACATCCGATCGACGCCCCGGGGACCCTTTCGCGAAGCACATCCACGGCTACGCCGTGCGCGAGGTTCACATGATGTATCGTGCGGTGGAGATTGCCTTCGCTGCTTTGATCCCGCTTGCCCAGTGGACGGCCGAACAGGCTGAATATCGACGGCTCGTTGAATGTCGCGAAGCGCTTGACGCGATCTCCGAAACGCACGGCAATCAGCCGCGTATAGTCGGCAAACCATGCCGCCGATTCCCGATTCATCCAGCCGCCAAGATCCTCGAGAGCCTGCGGCAGGTCCCAATGATACAGGCACAGCCATGGTTCGATGCCGGCGGCCAGCAGCTCATCGACCAGCCGGTCGTAGAATGCGAGGCCCGGTTCGTTTGCGGAACCTTGCCCCAGCGGCAGCACGCGTGGCCAGGCCACCGAGAACCGATAGGCCTGAACGCCCAGCCGTTTCGTCAGGGCGACGTCCTCCCGGTAGCGATGGTAGTGGTCGCACGCTACATCGCCGGTATCATGGTTCTTTACCTCACCGTTTTGACAGTAGACGTCCCAGACACTGGGCCCTCGACCGTCTTCCTTTGTTGCGCCTTCAATCTGGAAACTTGAGGTGGAGACGCCCCAGATGAAATCTGGGCGCAGGCCGGCGGTGGAAGGCAGCTCCAATCCCGGCATAAACCGCCTCGACTGATCGTCGGCCGAATTTCTGGTCGAATTCACGGCTTACCCTTCCGCCCGAGCAGAGTGCGGGGCGCCATACTAGTAGGCCGGCCGGCGGCGCAACGATCTTGAGATACATCAAGGATCCCTGAACGGCCGGTGCGATAGATAGCCATCATTGCCATGCCGTTGGGGTATCCGATTGCAAAGAACCAAATGGGGAGGAATTGTCGATGACCGTTTCCGCGGAAGCGGCTTTTTTCGTGTTGACGAGCACGACGGCGTGTTCTGGCTTGTTGATCCTGACGGTGGCCGCTTTTTGTCCAAGGGCGTGAACACGGTCCGCTTCGACCAGGACCACGTCGGAAATACCGATCGCGTGCCGTACGCCGACACCTGCCGGGAAAAATACGGTAGCCAGTACGTCTGGCGCGCGACGGTGGCAAACCGGCTGGCGAGCTGGAAATTCAACACGCTCGGCTGCTGGTCTGATGAACTCGTCGCCAATGCTGGATCGTCGCCGCTTGCGACCACTCCCACCGCCGCGCTTGGTGCCTCTTTCCGGCTGCACCGGCGCGACGAAATCTTTCCCGATGTCTTTGATCCCGCGTTTCTGGGTCACATCCGCGCAAGTGCGAAAAATCGTTGCACGAAGCGGCGCAACGAGGCCGGATTACTCGGCACGTTTATCGACAACGAACTGTACTGGTCGCCGGATTGGCGAGGGGCCGACGAGCTGCTGACGCTGTTTCTGAACCTGCCTGCTCACCGCCCTGGCCGCGTCGCGGCCATCATTAGGTTGGAGGAGCGCTATCGGGAATTTTCCCAATTCAACGCGGTCTGGCGCACGCCGGCGCGATCATGGGAGGAATTCGGCAACATCAGACATGTCGAGGCGCCGTTCTTTAGAATGCCGCCCGGTGGTCCAAACGACGCGCTTGAAACCAAAGTTAACCTCGCCAATCCCACGCGAGCGGCATTTTTCGCGGATTGCGATGCCTTTGTCGCGGTTGTCGCCGAACAATATTTTGATCTGTGCGTCTCTGCCATCAAGGCTGTCGATCCCAATCATCTCGTGATCGGCTCCCGGTTCGGGTATCAGCCGCATTCAAGGGTGATTGCCGCAGCCGGCCGCTACCTCGATGTGGTCTCGTTCAATTGTTACGACTCCGACGCAAGTGCAGCTATCGACGCTTATGCAGCAGGCGGCAAACCGTGCCTGATTTCCGAATTTTCCTTTCGCGGCGACGATTCCGGCCTGCCAAACACAAGCGGCGCCGGACCGCGGATGGCGAGCCAGATCGAGCGCGCCAAATGCTTCGAACGCTACGTCACTGCAGCCCTGAGGAAACCGGCCGTGGTTGGCTATCACTGGTTCGAGCACGCCGATCAGCCGGCTGAAGGACGCTTCGACGGCGAAAATTCGAATTTCGGCACGGTGACGATCAACGACGAGGTCTATGAGGAGCTGACCGAGACGATGACCAGGATCAATGCCGCGGCGGAGCAAATTCACGAAAAAGCCGTCACCGCCGCGTAGCGGCTCGCTACACCTTGATTTTCGCCAAGCTGGTTTCTGCCTCGAGAACCGCAGCCATGGTGCGAAACACGCTTGCCGGATTGACGCTGATCGAATCGATGCCAAGCTGGGTCAGGTAGCGCGCAATCTCCGGGTAATTCGCGGGCGCTTCTCCGCAAATCCCAACGTGACGTCCGTTGCGCTTGGCGCCGACCACCGCCTGCCTGAACATTTCCAGCATTCCCGGATCACGTTCATCAAAATCGAAGGCGACAATGTCGGAATCCCGGTCGACTCCCAGCGTAAGCTGGGTGAGATCGTTTGAGCCAATCGAAAAGCCGTCGAACAGCTCCGAAAACGCATCGATCTGAATGACATTGTTCGGAATCTCGCACATCACGTAAATCTCAAGTCCACCATCGCCGCGCTTGAGCCCATTGGAGGCCATCGTCGCGATGACACGTCGCCCTTCCTCGACGGTTCGGCAGAACGGCACCATGATGCGCAAATTGGAAAGACCCATTTTCTCGCGTACCCGGCGGAGCGCCGCACACTCCAGCGCGAATCCCTCGGCGTAAGCAGGGTGGCTGTAACGGGAGGCCCCCCGGAATCCCAGCATCGGATTCTGTTCCTTCGGCTCGAACGCCTCGCCGCCGAGCAGGCTGGCGTATTCGTTGGTCTTAAAGTCGGAGAGCCGAACAATGACCGGCTTGGGATAGAACGCTGCGGCAATCGTGCCGACGCCTTCCGCCAGCCTCTCGATGAAGAAATCGGATGGACTTTCATAGGCTCTGACGAGACGAGCAATCGCCGCCCTTGCCTTGGCCGATGCGATCTCTTTCGGTTTGAGAAGCGCCATCGGATGCACGCCGATATGCTCGCTGATGATGAATTCCATGCGCGCGAGGCCGACCCCGGCTTGCGGCTGCATGGCGACCCGGAAGGCCATTTCGGGGGTGCCGACATTGACCATGATCGCGGTACGCGGCTGTCTGAGCTCGCTCACCGGCGTTCGCGTGACGTCGAAGGCAACCGTTCCCTGATAGACGCTGCCAATATCGCCTTCGGCGCAGGAGATCGTGACATTTGTCCCGGTCTTGAGTTTTTCTGTCGCGTGGGTTGCGCCCACGACGGCGGGAATGCCCAGTTCCCGAGCCACAATGGCCGCATGGCAGGTCCGGCCGCCCTTGTCGGTGATGACGCCGGCAGCGATCTTCATGACCGGTTCCCAGTCCGGACTGGTGGCCGGCGCGACCAGAATCTCGCCCGGCCTGAAGGTTGCGAGATCGCGCGCGGTCGCAATGCGGCGCGTACGCCCGGAAGCGATCTTTTCCCCCACCGCGCGACCGGTGACGATGAGGGGCCCATGTCCCTTGAGAGTATACGTCTCGAAGACATCAGGCGAGCGCTGCGAGGCCACCGTCTCGGGTCGCGCTTGAATGATATAAAGCTTGCCGTCGGAACCATCTTTTGCCCATTCGATGTCCATCGGCATGGCAATGCCGGCGTTTTTCGAATAGTGTTCCTCAATCCGCACGGCCATTTCCGCAAGGCTCAGTACTTCCGTATCGGAAATGCAGAACCTCTCTCTCTCGGCGCTCGACACTGTCCGGGTGAGGGTCGCGCGGTTGCCGCTGCCCTTACCGTAA
Organism: Bradyrhizobium sp.; assembly: GCF_004799445.1. Classification (GTDB taxonomy): domain Bacteria; phylum Pseudomonadota; class Alphaproteobacteria; order Rhizobiales; family Xanthobacteraceae; genus Bradyrhizobium. The sequence goes on along the minus strand of NZ_SSNA01000091.1, from coordinate 99,147 downwards.
ACCATGCGTATTTGTTTGCCGCCCAGCCGGCGCCGCAGCACACAGCGAAACCCCTCCTTCAGGGTCGGCTTGTGAACGTAGAATTCGTCAGGGTCGACCTGTCCCTGGACGATGGTTTCGCCAAGTCCGTAACAGCCCGTGACGAAAACCACGTCGCGAAATCCAGATTCGGTATCGAGCGTGAAGGCGACGCCACTGGCCGCAAGATCGGAACGGACCATCTTCATCACGGCGACGGAGAGCGCGACCTTGAAGTGATCGAACCCATTGTCGATGCGGTAGGAAATGGCGCGATCCGTGAAGATGGAAGCGAAGCATCGCCGGCAGGCTTCGAACAAATCCTTTGCGCCACGCACGTTGAGGAAGCTCTCATGCTGGCCCGCAAAACTCGCCGTCGGCAGATCTTCTGCCGTTGCAGAACTGCGTACGGCAACCGCGAAGCCGGCTCCGAACTCTCGTTCGAGCTGCCGATACGCCTCCACGATCTGTTCGCGAAGAGGTTCGGTATCCATCGCCTTGTAGACGACTTCGCGAGCTTTGGCGGCTGTGGCCGCAAGCTGCTTGATCTTGCGCTTGTCGAGACCGTCGAGAAGCCGATGAAGCTCTTCCGCAATGCCGGGCTGCATCAGTGCATCACGATAGGCGTCCGCCGTGACCGCAAAGCCATTGGGGACAGCAACCCCTTCGGACGCGAGAGCTGAATACAGCTCGCCAAGCGATGCGGTCTTGCCGCCGACAAGCCCGACGTCGTGCAGTCCGATTTGGAGGAAAGACCTGATATATTTCGCCATAGGCAAATATAAATCACGTCGAATTTTGCCCCGTATTGACGAAGGTCAAGTCTCCTGTGCTCCGCTAGGGAAAGATTTGTAGGGCGTTTTCGAGCCCCGAAACGTCGAGGTATGCGCAATGGACCCGGCAATTGATGAACTCGGCGCGGAAGAAATCTGGAAGGAGCCGCTTGACCGGATTCTGGCGCGCCTCGCAGCGACCGCTGCGGGCCTTGATGCCACAGAAGTCCAGTCGCGGTTGAAAAGATTCGGACCCAACGACGCCGCCGTCGTCAAGCGATCGCCGCTCTGGCTGCAATTTCTTTCCCGCTTCCGCAACCCGCTGGTTATCATTCTGCTCGTGGCGAGCGGGTTGTCGGCGTTGACAGGCGACGTCTCGAGCTTCGCAATCGTCGTAACCATCGTCATGATGAGCATGACGATTGATTTCGTCCAGGAAGTCCGGGCTCAAAACGCGGTTGAGGCGCTGCGCCGATTGGTGGCGGTACAGGCCACCGTGCGACGCAACGGCGCGAGCATCTCGGTACCAATCGATCAGCTTGTGCCAGGTGACATTGTCGAGTTGATCGCCGGTGATCTCGTGCCGGCCGATTCGCGACTGCTCGAAAGCCGCGACCTTTTCATCAACCAGGCGCTCCTGACCGGAGAGCCTTATCCTGCCGAGAAGCACGCCAACGATGCCCCTTCAGGTGGCGAAAGCGCCGCCGGAGCGTCGAATGCCGTATTCGCCGGCACCTCCGTCATTAGCGGCACCGCGACTATCGTTGTTTGCCGAACAGGCGGGAAGTCGGCGCTCGGCCGTCTTGCGACGAGCTTGGCCGAAAAGCCGCCGGCCACCGATTTTGCGGTCGGCATTCGTCGCTTTGGCCTGCTGATCATGCGCCTCACGGTGTTGATGGTGCTCTTCGTGCTGGTGGTAAATATCTCATTTCACCGACCAGTGCTGGAGTCGCTGATGTTCGCGCTGGCGCTGGCCGTCGGACTGACACCTGAGCTGCTGCCGATGATCGTGACCGTCACGCTTGCCAGGTCGGCATTGGAGCTGTCCAAGCGAAAGGTAATCGTGAAGCGTCTGACTGCAATTCACGATCTCGGTGCGATGAACGTGCTGTGCACCGACAAGACCGGAACGCTGACGGAAGCCACCATCAAGCTGATGCGCGCCATCGACGGGCGCGGCGCCGAGAGCCGGGCCGTATATGCCAACGCTTATATCAATAGCCAGTTCGAGACCGGGATGAAGAGTCCGCTCGATCAGGCAATCCTTTCCTCCCATCCGTTCGATATGACCGGATGGAAAAAAATCGACGAGGTGCCGTTCGATTTTGAACGACGACGCGTCTCGGTCCTGGTCGAGCACGGCGCCGAGCGCCGTTTGATCGTCAAGGGGGCCCCGGAGGATCTCTTGCGGCTGTCGCGGCGATACGAGGACGCGGATGGCAAGGTGCTTCCGCTCGACCCTGAGACACGCCGCTCCTTCGAAGCCACGCTCGATGGACTCGGTGCTCAGGGATTCCGCGCCCTGGGCGTGGCCAGCCGCATCGTCGATGCGAGCCACCAGACTGCCGCGATCAGCGATGAAAGCGATCTCGTCTTTTCCGGCTTCGCGGTTTTCCTGGATCCTCCGAAAGCCAGCGCCGGGGCCACCATCCAGGCGATGGCCGCCGCAGGCGTCTCCGTGAAGGTACTGACCGGCGATAACGAACAGGTGACGCGCCACGTCTTCGGCGAGATTGGGGTGCCGGTCACCGGGGTACTCACGGGCGACGCACTGACAAACCTCTCGGACGAGGCGCTGATCGGGCAGTTGCCGCGGATCAACCTGTTCTGCCGCGTCAGCCCGCAGCAGAAGCTTCGGATCCTGCTGGCGCTGAAGCGCCTTGGCAATGTCGTTGGTTTCATGGGGGACGGCATCAATGACGCCCCGGCGCTGCACGCGGCTGACGTCGGAATATCGGTCGACGGCGCCGCCGATGTCGCACGCGCAGCGGCCGATCTGATCCTGCTTGAGCACGACCTTTCCGTCGTGCGCGAAGCGGTGGCTTGTGGCCGCCGTACGGTTCAGAACGTTTCCAAGTACGTTCTAATGGGCTCAAGCTCGAATTTTGGCAACATGTTCAGCATGGCCGGAGCAGCGCTGATCCTGCCGTTCTTGCCTATGCTCCCGATCCAGATTTTGCTCAACAACCTGCTCTACGACGTCTCGGAGATTGCGATCCCTTTCGATCAGGTCGATGAAGAGGCGATCGCCGGACCGGTAAAATGGAACATCAAGTTCATCGAACGGTTTATGCTGGTGTTCGGGCCGGTCAGTTCGGTGTTCGATTTCCTTACATTCTATGTTCTGCTGTATTTGTTCAACGCCGGCGAAATGCTGTTCCAGACAGGCTGGTTCATCGAATCGATCACGACCCAGGTTCTGGTGGTCTTCGCCATCCGGACGCGACGACCGCTCTTTCGGAGCACGCCGCATCTGTTCCTCGTCGCTCTGGCGCTTGGGGTTATTGCTGTCGCAATCGCTCTCCCGTTGCTCCCCGTCGTCGGCAGGTGGCTTGGATTCGTGGCACCCCCACCGCTGTTCTTCGCCTTCTTGATCGGCGCGACATTGGCGTATCTTGCGATCGTGGAAATCACCAAGCGAATTTTCTACCGAGCTCTGTCGGTCGCAAAGAGTTAGATCCTGACGAAAGTGTAGAAATAAGAGGATTTGCTGGGGGCCGATTGGGCGGGCATTTTGCGGGGAAAGGGCCCTGGGGATGGCTTGGAATTGCCCAAATCGCGGACCGACTGTTTGATTCGGATCTAGGTTGCGCCCCTTCGACGACGTCCTCCCCCGGGCGCTAAAGATGGGGGGCACCGGAACTTCTTCGCTTAATTTGACCTAGCGCAAACCCCCCTTCATCGCACGCTGCCATCATTGATCAGTTTTTGATGAGGAAAATGATATGACGTCTCTGGCAATCGTAGCGTTTCTCTCCATCCCAACGTTCTTATCGCTCACATTACGAATGCGAATGTCGCAGGCACAGCGATTGGTCGTGGTGCGTCATTCCCCGCAGCGTGCGCCCAGATCCATATAGGTCGTATGAACTGGCAAGCTGTCGTAACATGGCAGGTGGGGGCAATTCGATGACAGACGAGGTCGGCTCGGCTGCGCATGAGCTGCGCTCAGGGTGGCGCGGCCTTCTTCCGCTGGACGTATATCGCTTGGCTGCCTTGGCGCTTGGCGCCTGGATAATAGTCAGCGGTGTGGGTTGGATATCTGGCGACCGTGCCCTTGCAGCTGCGGTGGATGCGGTCAATGCTTCTTCGCCGACAGGATTTGCGGATATCGTCGAGCGCGTTAAGCCCGCCGTCGTCGGCATTCGTGTGAAAGTCGGAGCGTCAGTCAATCCTGGCGACAGCCAACAGGAACTTCCATTTCCTCCCGGATCGCCGCTGGATCGCTTCTTCCGTCAGTTCGGAGTTCCGGTTCCCGACAATCCCTCTCCGAAGTCAGAAACGTCGGTTGCATCGGGATTTTTCATTTCCGGAGACGGTTACGTCGTGACCAACAATCACGTCGTCGCGAACGGGAAAAGCTTCGAGGTGACGACAGATGACGGAAAGACCTACCAGGCAAAGCTGGTCGGCGCCGATCCACAAAGCGACTTGGCGCTCATCAAGGTCAACCTACCGAACGACTTACCATATGTGAGGTTCGCGGCGAACGAACCCCGCATCGGAGATTGGGTCCTTGTCGTGGGTAATCCGTTTGGGCTCGGCGGGACGGTCACAGCCGGGATCGTCTCGGCGCGCGGACGCGACATCGGCGAGAGCCCCTACGATGATTTCATTCAGATCGATGCGCCCGTGAACAAAGGCAATTCAGGCGGGCCGACATTCAACGTGAAAGGCGAGGTGATTGGTGTCAACACCGCGATCTATTCCCCGTCTGGCGGCTCAGTTGGCGTCGCCTTCGACATTCCAGCCGAAACGGTAAAGCTCGTTGTTCAGCAGCTCAAGGAGAAAGGCCACGTTACACGCGGCTGGATCGGCGTACAGATCCAACCGGTCAGTAGCGAGATCGCTGATGCCATAGGTTTGAGAGAGGCCAGTGGCGCTCTCGTGGCAATTGCCGAGTCCAAGGGGCCAGCTGCCAAGGGCGGCGTCGAATCCGGCGACGTCATCACTTCCTTGAACGGGCAGGAGGTCAAGGATCCTCGCGAGCTCGCCAGGAGAATTGCCGCGATGGCGCCTGGTACTTCGGTCAAGCTTGGCGTTTTTCACAACGGCAAGGATAAGTCCGCCGTGCTAGGGCTCGGCGAGCTTCCCGCGACATCGTCGGCGCAGGATAGAGCCGACGAAAAGAAGACGGCAAACGAACCATCGATCCTTGGTCTGACACTGGTCCCCGCCAGCGCCGTGGCCGGCGCTGGTGAGGAGGGTGTCGCCGTCGTTGAAATCGATCCGAGCAGCCGCGCGGCAGAAAGCGGGCTGCAAATTGGCGACATTGTCGTGGACGTCAGCCGCCATCCGGTTAAGACGCCAGCCGAGTTTCGCAAGGTTGTGGAGGAGGCCCGAACTCAGTCGAAACGCGCGGTTCTGCTTCGCATCAAGCGTCGCGATACAACCAGCTTCGTGGCGATTCCGATCGGATAAGGGCCGCCTCAATCCGCTGCCAGGGCTTTCCTGCAGGTCTTGCGAAGACAAGAAGGGGCGAAAGCCGATTTGCATTGGCTCTTAGTTGCCCGATTTGAGCGCGATCGTGGGAGGGCGAAGGTCCCAAGGCGATCTAGAAGGGGCATCTGGCTGGCCAATATCTTCTTTCGGGCGAGAGAAAGATCCAACCAGGCCGCGCGATCGATTTCGGGAACGTCGATGGTGTGACCACTTCGTGGGGGCCATTCGATCGCGACCGTATTGCTGAGGACGGCGCGCACATCGAGATTACCCTCCATCGCAAAGGCACGAACGATTTTCCCGGAGCGCTGGCGTATGTCGCCAAGCGAATGAAGCGGGCCGACCGCTTCGATGCCAAGCTCTTCCTTGAATTCGCGCCTCGCCGCGGCCTCCGCGTCCTCTCCCTCGTTCAATTCACCCTTTGGAATTGACCAGGCGCCGAGGTCGCGGTTGCGCCAATAGGGCCCGCCCGGATGTACGAGGAGAACGGACAAGCCGCCGACGCCGTGACGATACATCAGAATGCCGGCACTGATGGTCGCCATTGCGCCGATCCATGAAACCGCGCGCCAGCCGCGCAAGAAATCCGCTCCAGACAAGCGATTTTAGAGACTCTTTTCAAATCGGAAAATTGACCTGCATCAAACGAATCTTCCGTTATTCGCGATAAAAATATCTCTAGCGTGAGGGAGACAGTCGTCAGGGATCGCCTCATCGTTGCTTCTTAGTCTTTGCCGCATCGCAGTTCTTGGAGGAGTTATGGATATCAAGATTCCACATGATGCGTTTGTGTTCGTCGGTGACGGCCGCAAGGCTCTGTTTTTGCGAAACGATGGCGATGAGAAATTCCCATACCTTAAGACCGAAAGGGTCTTCGTCGACGAAAATCCGCCGAGTCACGAGCAGGGCACCGAGCGGCCGGGACGTATCAGCAAGGGATCGCGGACAGGGGGTAGAAGCGCCGTGCAGCCGACGGACTGGCATGAGCTCGAGGAACAACACTTTGTTCGGACGGTTGCTGCCGCGATGGAGCGGCTTGTGCGTGCCAGTAAGGTCAAGAAGCTGGTTGTCGTGGCGCCGCCGCGGACCCTCGCTGAATTGCGACTTGCATTCCACCCGGATGTGAAAGCCTGCATCGTTGCGGAGGTGAACAAGGACTTGACCAAGCATCCGGTCGATGAAATCGAGAAGCATCTCACAGGTGGCGTCCCGTCTCACTGACGGCGCGATATCGTAGCTCGGAATAGGCCCTTCCTTTACGAGGTGCTATGATTGGAGAGAGTAATGGAAACGCCGGTTGAAATCGAATTTCAGGATATGGCCGTCAATTCTGCGACCCGCGAGTTAATTGCCGAGCATGTGAGGAAGCTTGAACAACGCTATGGCCGCGTTCCCGCGTGCAGGATCGTGGTCAAGGGCCCCGGGAGCCACCACCAAACCGGGGGCCAGTACGACGTCAATATTCGTCTGGCGCTGCCGGATGGACGGGATGTCAATATTGGACGAACGCCAAAGGGCGACGAACGACATAGCGACTTGTCGTTTGCCATCAATGATGCGTTCAAGCGAGCACGCCGACGACTTCAGGATAACGCGCGGCGCATGGAAGGAATGGTCAAGAGCCACGAAGGGCAAGCGATCGGCACCGTCGTGCGCTTTGATCCCGCAGGGAATTTCGGGTTTCTTCGCTCAACTGACGGTCAGGAGATCTATTTCCATCGAAACAGTGTGGTCGACGGAAAATTTGCAGAATTGGCTGTCGGTACCCGCGTGATGTTTGCCGATGAGATCGGCGAAAAGGGGCCGCAGGCCAGCACCGTGAAGCTTCTGGGGAAACACGGCTTGCGCGTTTGATTTTTAGCTTTGGAGCTGGATCGCGACGGGGGCTAATCTGAATCAAGGCGGGCCCGCCGTACGATGTAGTAATTTTCATTATACATTGGCTTCTTCATAGGTCCTCGACATGCCCGTGCAGAATGCGGAAATCGCGGCGCTGTTCGATAAGGCTGCCGAGCTTCTGGAGATCGGCGGAGAAAATCAGTTTCGGGTTCGCGCCTATCGCCGCGCCGCGCGCGTCATCGAAGGATTGCCGAAGGCAGCCGGAGCTTTGCTGAAGTCCGGACGCGATCTGTCGGAACTGCCGGGGATCGGCAGGGACCTCGCTGGCAAGATCGCCGATATCGTCAAGACCGGGCGCTTCGGTCTGCTCGACCAATTGAAGAAGAAGCTGCCTGGCGAACTCGGCGAGATGGCGGCTCTTCCTGGACTGGGGCCGAAGCGCATCAAGCTGCTCTATGACAGGTTGAAAGTGCGCACCCTCAATGAACTTCGGCAAGCGATCAAAGCCGGACGGCTGCGCGAACTCCGGGGATTCGGTCCCGTTATGGAGAAGAAGCTGCTGGGGGCGCTCGAAAAGCCGCAACCGGCCAAGCGGTTCAAGCTCGCGGTCGCCGAAGCCGAGGCTGAGGCGCTGGTGGGGCATCTGCGCGGTAGCGGCCGCGTGGTCGTTGCCGGCAGCTATCGTCGACGCCGCGACACGGTAGGCGACCTTGATGTGCTGGTGACGACGAAGAACGGCGCCGCGGTCGGCGACAAACTGGTCGGGTATGAGAACGTCGCACGGGTCGCAGCCCACGGGCCGACCCGCACTACCGTGCTGCTGCGCTCGGGCCTGCAGGTCGATGTTCGCGCGGTGCCGGAGGAAAGCTACGGTGCCGCGCTTCTGTATTTTACCGGTTCGAAGGCTCACAACATCGGGTTGCGCGGGCTTGCCAATCAGCATGGCTGGAAGTTGAACGAATACGGCCTGTTTTCGGGCAAGCGGCGGATTGCCGGCGCGACGGAAGAGAACGTCTACGAGAAGCTCGGTCTGCCTTTCATCGAGCCGGAACTGCGCGAGGATCGCGGCGAGATTGCCGCGGCCCAGGCCGGCAAGCTGCCCAGGCTGGTGAAGGTATCCGATGTTCGAGGCGACCTTCACGTGCATTCCGACTGGACCGACGGCACGGTCCCCATCGCCCAAATGGCAGAAGCGGCGCAGGCGCGGGGCTATCAATACATCGCGCTGACCGATCACAGCCGTCGCGTCGCCATGACTCACGGCCTCGATCCCGCACGTTTGGCCCGCCAGATCCACGAGATCGACCGGCTGAACGAGAAACTCAGGGATTTTACGATCCTTCGGGGTATCGAGGTCGATATCCTGAAGGACGGCAGTCTCGACCTGCCGGATTCAAGTCTGGCGAAGCTCGATATTGTGGTGGCCGCGGTGCATTCGTATTTCGACCTCCCGCGCAAGGCGCAGACCGATCGGGTCATCCGGGCGCTGGAGAATCGCCATGTATCGATTCTGGCGCATCCCACCGGACGGCTTATCGGCGAGCGCGAACCGTACGACATCGAGATGGATCGCGTGATCTCGGCCGCGCGCGCGGCCGGCTGCTATCTCGAGATCAATGCGCAGCCCGACCGCCTCGATTTGAACGATCTTCAAGCCCACGCAGCCAGGCTCGCGGGCGTCAAGTTGGCGGTTTCGACGGATGCGCATTCCATCGACGCATTCCAATGCATCCGATTCGGAATCGATCAGGCCCGGCGGGCCTGGCTCACCCCAAACGACGTGCTGAATACCCGACCGCTTGCCGAATTGCGCAAGCTCTTGAAGCGGTAAGTCCCGTCCTATTCCGCGGCCACGGTGCCCGGCATGCTCTTGCCCTCCAGCGCTTCGGCGACGGCATCGTCAACCCGCTCAAGCCAGACGAACTCAAGCTTGTTGCGGGCGCCCAGCGGAATATCGTCGAAGTCACGACGATTTCGCGCCGGCAACAGGACGCGGGTCAATCCTGCGGCGGCCGCAGCGACGACCTTCTCCTTGATGCCGCCGACCGGGAGCACCAGCCCTCGCAGCGAAATCTCGCCGGTCATGGCGGTGTTGTTCTTGACGGTGCGATCCGTGAGCAGGGAGGTAAGAGCTGTAAACATTGCAACACCGGCACTGGGCCCGTCCTTCGGGGTAGCGCCGGCCGGCACATGGATGTGGATGTCGCTCTTCTCAAACAGCGAGGGATCGATTCCGAGCTGAGAAGCGCGGCTCTTCACCAGCGTCAGAGCGGCCTGTGCGCTCTCGCGCATGACCTCGCCGAGCTGGCCAGTCAGGATCAGCACTCCTTTTCCGGGGGTGCGTGTGGCTTCAATAAACAGAATGTCGCCGCCGACCGGTGTCCAGGCGAGCCCGGTTGCAACACCGGGAACACTGGTGCGCATGGCGATCTCGCTTTCGAACCGGGGTTGGCCGAGAACAGCGGCGAGGTCCTTCGTGGTCAGCAGAACCCGGCCCGCGCTGTCTTCGGCGATCTGGACGGCGACATGGCGGAAAGCCTTGCCAATCTCCCGCTCCAGATTGCGAACTCCGGCTTCCCTTGTATATCCCTTGATGATGAACCTCAGCGCGTCCGAGTCGATCTCCGCCTGTTCGGGCTTCAGTCCATTGGCCTCAAGCTGGCGGCGGACCAGATAGCGCTGCGCGATCTCAAGCTTCTCATCTTCCGTGTAGCCGACCAGGCTGATGATCTCCATCCGGTCCAGCAACGGACCCGGGATGGTATCGAGCATATTGGCGGTTGCCACGAATACGACCCGTGAGAGGTCGAACGGCACACCAAGATAGTTGTCGCGGAACGTCGCATTCTGCTCTGGATCGAGCACTTCAAGCATCGCGGCAGAGGGATCGCCCTGGATTCCGCGCCCCATCTTGTCGATCTCGTCGAGCATCATGACGCAATTGCGGGAACCGGCTTTCTTGATCGCCTGAATGATGTTGCCGGGAAGCGCACCGATATAGGTGCGCCGGTGGCCACGGATCTCCGCTTCGTCGTGAACGCCGCCAAGACTGACTCGTATGAATGGCCGCTGCATCGCGCGTGCGATCGACTGTCCGAGCGAAGTCTTGCCGACGCCGGGAGGTCCGACAAAGCAGAGAATCGGCGCCTTGCCGTGCGGCGCCAGTTTGCGGACCGCCAGATATTCGATGATCCGGGTCTTGATTTTTTGCAGACCATAATGATCCTCGTCGAGGATGCGCCTCGCCTCGGCGATATCGATCGGCTTTTCTTCCGGCAGGCTCCAGGGCAGCTCAATCAGCCAGTCCAGATAGCTGCGGACCATGCCTGCTTCCGCTGCGGCCTCCGGCATCCGCTCGTAGCGGCGAACTTCCTTGCGGGCCTGGCTTTCCGCTTCAGGCGGCATTTTGGCCTTGGCGATAGCCTCGTTCAGCTCCGCGACCTCCTGGGTCTTCCCGTCGCCTTCGCCGAGCTGGCGCTGGATGGTCGCCATCTGTTCGCGAAGGATCGCCTCCCGCTGACGCTCGTCGAAAGTCGCCCTTGTCTGCTGTCCGATCTCTCGGCTCAGGCGAAGTACCTCGATACGCTCGGCCAGATGCCGTGAAACCTTTTCCATGCGAAGCGCGAGGTCGATCGTTTCGAGAATCTCCTGCTTCTCCTGGGGTTTGATGTCCATGTAGGACGTCGCAAGGTCCGCCAAGGTCGAGGGCGAGGTGGTCGCCTGAAGGACGGCAACCAACTCTTGCGGGGCCTGCGGAAGCAGCTCCGCAGCTTCGATGGCCTGCTGCTGCAAATTCAGAAAACGCGCCTCGATTTCCGGCGAGCTCGTTGTGGGTTCCGGTATGTGAAGAACCCGGGCCACCGGAAACGGGGTGCCCGGAAGGTAATCAAGCATGCGGATGCGTTGAACGCCCTGGCAGACGAGATGGTGGCTTTCATCGGGGCCGGTGATGTAGCGCACGATATTGGCCATGGTGCCGACGCGATACAGGTCGTCAGGCCCTGGTTCGCTCAACTCCGCCTCGCGCTGGAGCAGGATCCCGATCGGTCGCTGTTCCCGCACCGCCTGCTGCGCCGCGGCGATCGATTTCGGCCGCCCTATCGTGATGGGCATGACAACGCCGGGAAACAGCACGGTGTTGCGCACGGGTATAATGATCAGCGCGTCTGCTGGAATTGGAGCCGTTTGATCGGGGAGGGTGGTGGCGCCGGGGGCGGGTCCGGTTGATTCATTGGCCATGCAGGATCTCCTCAACTGGACTTGGCGAGACGCAAGCCGACGCAGCCGTTGGCGGCAAAACGCGTGATGGTGTAGCGGCCCAGCGGCAGCGGAATGCGACGCTCGAACCGGCCCTGAGGCAGTTCGAGACGCAGAATTCGCGCGTTGCGGAGTTCCGCAGGCAACACCCGGCGTCCGCTGACGACGAGTGCTCCCTTGTCGATCACCGCCACGACCTTATCGGGATCGACCCCCGGCAGCGCGATCAAGATCAGAACTTCGCGGTCAGTCTCCAGCACGTCGATGGGTGGTTCCCAACTCGGCTCGCGTGTTCCGGTCAAGGGTTGAAGATTCAGGAACTGCTGATGCAAACGCTCGGCGCGGGCGAGCGTCTCGATGGCATTGGACAGCATCCAGTTGATGGGATCTTTGTTCGACATCCGTTTCTCCCGTCACATGAGATAGCTGGAAATAATCAAATCCGCCTGTTCCGAGAAAGTTTGGCGCGGAAATTTGGGATTCCAGGAAATAGCCATGTAACGCCGGGCCACCCACGGAAGTGCAAGTGTATAACCCGTATACGAGATAGCCTGCCCAACCAGTTGATCGGAATCAAGCCGTGCGGATCGCTGAGGTCGCGCCCTCCGAAAGGCGTCGTCCCCGGGGAAGAAATTGACCTAAATCAACCGTCGGATTGCATCCAATCCTTACAAGATGCATGAGGGGAGAATTTTGTCATGCCCATCTCTGTCGGCACCCGTTCAGATCTTGGACCGCCTCGGCCGGGGAGCAGGCGAGGCTCCTATTCGGAGCAGACCAATGAGGCTCCTAAATTACTTGAGGATGAGCCGGTCGAGGTGGAACGCGAGCTACCCCTGGAGGAAAACCCGCCGGTAGAACGCACCGAGCCTCATCATCGCCCTCCGTCACCCTTGTTTGAAGAAGAATGAGGTGTGCTGCGATGGAAAAGCAGATTTGGACGCCTTCCGCCGTCGCACGGGTTGTAAGTGATCGCCTTCAGCTATTTGCCTTGAACGGCACGAGCGAACTTGGACGCGATGTAAGTAGCTTGCTCGGTCATCACCTCAGCGCACATGAAGAGCGTGAGTTCGAGGATGGTGAGCATAAAGCAAGACCACTCGATTCAGTCGGCGGCGCCGACGTTTACGTGATCCATAGCCTTTACGGCGGGCCGCAACAAAGCGCCAACGACAAGCTCTGCCGGTTGCTGTTCTTCATCGCAGCATTGAAAGACGCCGGGGCCAGGCGGGTAACCGCGGTCGCGCCTTATCTCTGTTATGCGCGCAAGGACCGGCGCACCAAGGCGAACGATCCGGTCACGACGCGTTACATCGCCGCGCTTTTCGAGGCGATGGGCTGCGATGCCGTCGTCACGCTTGAAGTACACAACGAGGCCGCCTTCGAAAATGCATTTCGCTGCCGCGCGATAGCGCTCACCGCGGCGCCCCTGATGATCGCCCGGATCAAGGCAACCGCAGGAGAAGAACCTGTTTGCGTCATCTCGCCGGATCTGGGAGGCGGAAAGCGAGCGGACCTGTTGCGCGCAGCGCTGGAGGTGGCGATGGGGCGTCCGATCGGCAAGGCTTTTGCCGAGAAACACCGCAGTGCGGGGGTTATTTCGGGCGACCTGTTCGTGGGCGATGTCGCCGGCGCCACCTGCATCATCGTCGACGATCTCATCAGCACCGGCGGGACGTTGGTGCGGGCGGCGCGGGCCGCGCGCACGCGTGGCGCCCGGCAGGTTCTGGCATGCGTCGCCCACGGGCTATTCATGCCGGGAGCCGAAACGGCGCTTGCCGATCCGGCCATCGATCGCATCATCGCCACCGACGTGGTTCCGGCATTTCGCCTGCCGGCCGGTCCGGTGCGCGATAAACTCGACATTGTGCCGGCGGCACCGTTGCTGGCGGAGGCTATCCGGCGGCTCCACGAAGACGAGCCGCTTGACGATCTGCTGGTATTCTAAGCCGACCAGCCCGCGGTTCCCTCAGGCCCGCGGCCGTTCCTTCCGAGCACGGCCAAGAATACGTTCGAGACGCCCGGCATCGACCGCCGCAAGCTTGAGATAGACCCGGGCAAGGCGGGGCCATTTCTCCGGGGTGCGGGGGTTCGGATCGAGTAAATGGGCAATCGACAGGCGCGCGCGCAACATCGCCCGGTGGCTGCGATAGAACAGGAAAAGCCCGCTTGCCGCGTCGTCTTCCAGGGCACGCGCCAGGTGCCGCCTGATCCGCTCGCCGGCCCACAGGCCGCCAAGGCGTTCGCATTCAAGATGCAGGAAGGCGATTTCATCGAGAGGATCGTTCGCCCGCAGCTTTGGGTCGAATTCCAGGCAGTCGATGATGGTGACGGGCTCGCGCAGCCAGATGTGCTCGGGGCGAAGGTCTCCATGGGAATCGACGAACCGCCGTGCGCGGATCCGCTCGCGGAGCAGGGCGGATCGCTGCATTGAAAACCGGCGCTGAACCTGTGCAATCCGCTCCACGCATCCAAAGGGCAAGCCGAAGCGGGCGTCCAACAGCGCGCGGCAGTTCGCCGCGGGCGCCTTCTGCCACGTGACGACATAGGACTCGGGTTCAAGCCGGACTCGAGGCGCATGCGCGTAAAACGTGCCGAGCGTTGTCGCCAGTCGATCGATCTGTGTCGGTCTCAACCAGCCGCCACGCAAGGCCGCCTCAAGGGTCGCATTCTCCTCAAGCCGGCGCATGACGACCAGCCAATCGACGACAAATCCATCGCCGGAGATCGCGAGACCCGCGGTCGAGAGCGTGAGTGGCACGACGCCCAGATAGACATCCGGAGCGAGCCGCCGGTTCAGCAGATCTTCCGCGCGACAGGCCGCCTCGCGGCGGTCCAGGGTTGAAAAATCGAGATAGGCGAAGCGAACGGGTTTCTTGAGTTTGTAAACGCGGTCGCCGGCCATGAAGACCCAGGACATGTGGGTTTCGCGTGTGACCACCTGTTCGGGGACGGGCACATAGGCCGCCGGATCGCTGAGAAACCGGACCTTGTCACCGAGAGTGGACGCCTCCGGATCTGCTTGACCCGCCCACGGGGGCGTTTGCAAAAGTACCATCGAAAATAACTAGCGGGAGCTCTCCAGCCCGGCTTGACCCTGATCAAGGTCGGTTCCGAGCCAAGAGGTAGCGTTTCTCTAAAATGGAATGGAGGTGTCCAGCCATGCCCCAGATTTCCGCCACAAGCCGTGAAGAGCGCAAGAAGCTGCTGATTTCGCGAGAAGTGCTGATCCCGCCGCACGGTCTGGCCGGCACGCTGAACCGTCCAGGTGGAGCCCGGGCATTGGTTATCTTCGCCCATGGCAGCGGGTCGAGCCAATTCAGCCCCAGGAATATCCGGGTTGCGGAGGCGCTCAATCACCGAAGGATTGCGACGCTGCTGTTGGACCTTCTGCTGCCCCAGGAGGAGGAAGACCGGCAGAATGTGTTCGACATCAGCCTGCTCGCCCAGCGGCTGAAGCAGGCGGTACGCTGGGTGATCGACGAGCCGGACGTCAATTCCCTTCCGATCGGATTGTTCGGGGCGAGTACAGGCGCGGCGGCGGCTCTGGTGGCGGCCAGCGGGCTGGGCGATCGCATTGGCGCGGTGGTTTCGCGTGGCGGACGACCTGATCTTGCGGGTGACAGATTGCCGCTTGTCAAAATCCCGACGCTCCTGATCGTCGGCGGCGCGGATTATGGCGTGATCGAACTCAACCAACAGGCCCTGGAGCGCCTTGGAGGAGAAAAGAGCATTCAAATCGTTCCGGGTGCCACCCACCTTTTTGAAGAAGCCGGCGCATTGGACGCGGTCATCGAACTCGCCGCCGGCTGGTTTGAAAGCCATCTGTTCACCGGAAATCTCCGCGCCGCGAAAGCGGATCCGCGCAAGCCGGATGCACGTCAATGATGGATTTCCGGGACAGATCGGATGCCGGCCGCAGACTGGCCAAAGCGCTTTCGGGCTATAAGGGCCGTTACCCCGTTGTGCTTGCCCTGCCGCGCGGCGGTGTTCCCGTCGCCGCGGAGGTTGCCGCTGCACTCGAAGCTCCGCTCGACCTGATTCTGGTCCGCAAGATTGGGGTGCCGACCCAGCCGGAGCTCGCGATGGGAGCGGTGGTGGATGGCGCCGCGCCGATCGTCGTCCGCAATGAGGAGATCATCGAGCTTTCAGGCACAACCGCGCACCAGTTCGACGCGGCGTGTGCAGAGGAGCTTGCGGAGATCGAGCGCCGGCGCCAACTCTACATCGGCGACCGCGCCCGGGCAGAAATCGCGGGACAGGTGGTGATCGTCATCGACGACGGCATCGCTACCGGTGCGACGACACGGGCGGCGCTGCAGGCCATCCGCCAGCGGAAACCGAAAGAATTGGTGCTCGCCGTTCCCGTCGCTCCGCACGACACGATCACGCAATTGCGCAAGGAAGTTGATAGCTTGATTTGTCTGGAGACGCCGGAATTATTCGGGGCCATCGGGTACTTCTACCGGGACTTCCGGCAGGTCAGCGATCAGGAAGTCGTGACAATTCTGGAGCGCTTCCCGGCCACGAGGCCGGCGACGATTGCGTAAATCGTGCAGCTCGGTGACCGGTCGCTTCCCGCCGAACGGCCGCTTACGATCGGCGAAACGTTCCGGGTTGGCAATCCGTTGGATTGCCCAATAGCTCCTGGAAATGAGGCGAGGCCTGTGCGGCAGGCGAGGTACGAAGCATGTAGGCTTTCACCTCGCGCCAATGTTGAGGGGCAGGTGCGTCGCCCAGCGTTCAGGCGACCTTGCTGTCGTTCTTGATCGAGGCCTTGTAGCGCTGCAGGGCAACGGCCGCGTCGCCGGAGACGATCAGGGCTTCGAGAATCCTCGACAAGAACTGGAAGTCTTCCTTGCCGAGTGCTGCAAATTCGACATCGTTGATTTCGCGCTGATAGGGCGCGAGGCTGCGCAACAGAAATTTTCCCTTCTCGGTGATGGCGAGGGAAATCCGGCGCCGGTCGACGCTGTCCTGCGTCTTTTCGATCAGACCGAGAACCTGCAGCTTGCTGGTGACCGTGGTGATGAACGCGCCGCTCATGTGCAGGTGATCGGCGACGGTCTTGACGTTGACATCGCCGTCCAGGGCGAGATGACCAATCGAAATCAGGATCGTGTATTCGATGCCCGCCAGACCGATCTGCCGGGCGTGGCCGTCGCGGATCGCTTCGTGACGTGCCATGAAGGCAAATATATTGTGCACGAGCTTTCGAAAGTCCCGATCGGTATCGTCGTTGAGCAGTTCGGGGCGAGTCACCGTTAACGGCAGCGATCCCTTCGGCTTCGCGCCATCGTGGCGGCGGGGGATCTGGTTGCGCTCGGACTTGGTTTTTTGACGCGCCACACGCTTCTCCGGAATTGGCCGAATTTTAACAGGCTAGGTGATGACGGGCAGGACGTTGATGTCGTAAGCGTGTTTCAACGTGCGTCCGAGAACGGGATCTTCAAGCTCCATCTCAAAGCGGGTCGCAGGCCGGATGCCCCCGATCGCAGCAAGGGTTCCGCAATACATCACGGTATTGGGCGCAAGCGCGGATCCATAGCGCGCGATCAGATCGGCGGGCGGCCGCATCCCGGATAGCGTGCCGTCCTGGTAAGCCAGGCGCTTGCCGTCGATGGTGACGAACGATCGCAATTTAAGTTGGTCCCAGTGGTCGACGACGTCGTCGAGGGCCCAGAGATCGTGGCCAAGTTGCTTGGCGCAGAGCTGCTTCGATAGCGCAATGCCCTGGGTCTCGGCCTTGCGGTCGGTATGGTCCGACCCGACCGTCAGACAAAGCTGATCCTCGACGGCGACAATGACGGGCTCGACCTCGCCGGACGTGTCAGGTCCCAAAACCTCGACCACCGGTGCCTGCGTGAGATTAAGAATGCTGTTGCGGTAGAACACGGGGACGGAAGAAGGGCGAGGTACGCCGATGGCGGCCAGTTCTTCGATGTGATGGCGTAACGCAGCCTCGTCGCGGCCGGTCCAGCCGGCGACAATGAGCGCTGCGGGTTCCAGCGTAATGCGCTGCTGGCCCTGCCGGGCGTGAAGGTCGAAACGTAGCATGCCGCCGGTGTCCCCCGAAAAAGACTTTGAAAACTAGCTAAGTCCTAACGTATATTAGATTCTCGTTCCAGAGAACACGATTCCGGCCGATTTCGCGACGCGCTTCTGCAGTTTCCAGCCGCGGTCGATCGAAGCGTACAACTAGCAGAAGGACCAAAAGCTAATGGGCGTTAACAAGGAACATAAGGAATTCCACGCGGTCGACATGTCCACGGGGTGGGAAACTCCGGCCGGCTATCCGGCGGGCATCCAGCAAAAAATCCTGTCCGGCGGTCTCGATGAGAGCAACAAGCGCGGCTCGCGTTCGCGGCTGCTTCGTTTCGCGCCCGGCGTCTACACGACCAAACCGTTCGTCCACGATTACTGGGAAGAGGTCTATCTCATCTCGGGCGATCTGACGGTCGGCAACGACGAGAGAGGTGAAGGCGGAACGGAATTCGCTCCAAATACCTATGCCTCGCGGCCGCCGGGGGCCTATCACGGTCCCTTCAAGTCGAAGAACGGCTGCATGCTTTTCGAGATCCATTATTTCGATCCGGTCTGACAGCGTCGCCGAAGCCCTCAATGGGCCGAGGCAAAATCCTGCATCACGTTCGATCTGGCAATTCTCGCCTTGCGCGTCGTGGCCGGCGTGTTGCGGCTGCGGCCGATGAAGCGCGGGACGCCCGCGCTCACCACCGCGCCGATCGCGGCAATATCGCCATGGTTGATCGCCGTCAGCGCGGTCGCCTGCGTGCCGCCGTCGGGCGCGTCGAGCAGCACGATGTCGGCGGCATTGCCCGCTCTCAAAAAGCCGCTGTCGAGACGATACACCTTCGCATTGTTGCCTGACGCCGCGCAGATCGCCTGTTCGGGAGTCATGTCGGTCAGGCTCGCCAGATGCGCCATGGTATAGAGGATACCGAGCGGCATGATTCCGCTGCCGGTCGGCGTGTCCGTCGCGATGATGAAACGATCGAACGCATCATGCTGCATCGCGAGCCGGCCGCACAACAGGGCAGTGCGCAAGTTGCCGGCGGTGCACACCTGCAGCGCCATGGTGCTTTCCCTGATGACGCGCTCGAAATCCCGGTCCGGCATCGCCGTCGGGCCGCCATTGATGTGGAAGGATACGTCTGGATGCATCTTGAGCAGATGGTCGCCGGTGATGGCGCCAGAGCCTGGAATCGATGAGCCGCCGGTGTGACACGTGGTGATGAGCCCCGCGGCCTTGGCGTCGGCCACCATCGGCACATAGTCGTAAGCGGTCTTCACCGCGCCGAACCCGGCTTTCGCCAGTCCGACGCCCTTGCTCGCCAGCTCGACGAAATCTTCCTTCTTGAGGCCGGGTTCGAGGATGACGGAGCCCGCGATCACCCGCATGCCGCCCGGCCGATAGTCTGCAAAGCAGCGCTGTGCCGCCAATGCCAGCGCCTTTACGCCTTCAACGTCGCGCGGGCGGCCGGGAACATGCACTTCGGACGCCGAGATCGAGGTGGTGACGCCGCCATGCAGATAGCTTTCGAGGTAGCCCACCGTGCGCTGGCGGGGCGTGTAATCGCCAAAGGTGATGTGAACGTGGGAATCGATCAGGCCGGGAATCGCGGTCATCCCGCCAGCGTCGATCACCACATCCGCGCTCTCGATCGCCGCCGGCGACGCGGTTCCGACACTCACGATCTTGCCGTCGTCCGCAACGATGCAATCGCCTGCGGCGATCGGCGCGCGCCAGTCGCCGGAAACGATTTCCCCGAGATTGACGATCGCTATTTTCATGGTTGCGTCACCGTCAATGTGTCACGCCGTTCAATTCGTCCGCGAGCGAATAGGACGACAGCAGGCTGTCCACAGCCCCCGTCGCGGAATTCCAGTCGTAAGTCCTGAAGCTGTGACCGGCAGTGACGAAACGCGCGCCCGCATAGAACATCTCGTATTGCTGATGCCGCGATCCGAACTCGGAGCCGACGGCGTCCCAGCACGCCTTGAGGAACTTGACCTTGTCTTCCGGCTCCATCGCCGCGGCCCGCTGGGTCGTGTGGATGATTTTCTTGAGCATCGGATCCTTGAAGTCGTCAATTGAGGAAGGCAGCATGATCAGCGCGCCTCCGGAAAGGTCGCGGATCGAGTTGACGAATTGGGGATAGAGATCCTGGGTCAAAACCTGGGCCGAATACATGAAATGCTTGTTCGGCACCCAATACTCGCCGACTTTCGATCCGCTGGCCTCCATGCCCGACAGCATCGCCTCCACCATGCTGGCCTGCGCGGCCATGTAGCCGAGCTTCTCGCTGACCGAGGGAATCTTGGTGGTGCCGATGGCTTCGGTCAACCGGCGCGCCAGACCCAACAGGAACTTGATCTTCACCGACAGGCGAATCTGCGCCTGATAGTTTTGAAAGGAGTGTCCCTGCGTATCATGAAACTGCTGCCGGCACACGTCGGTGTCGCGGTAGACGAACAGGCGATCCCACGGCACCTTCACGTCATCGAAATAGATCAGCGCGTCATTTTCGTCGAATCGCGAAGACAGCGGATTGTCGAATATCGACACCGCGGACGATTCGTATGATTTGCGCGACAGGATGCGGATGCCCTTGGTGTTGATCGGCAGGGCGCAGGAGAATGCGAGATCTTCCTCGCCAGGCTTCAATGGCTGAAGATTGGCAACCAGGACCTCGTTCGCCAGGATAGAGCTCGTGCCGAGCATCTTGGCGCCACGGATGGTAATGCCGCCGCTGTCCTCATCGACGATGCGGGCGACGAGATTGTCGGCCTGCTGGCTCCAGTCCTTGGCGCGTTCGGCCTGCGGGTTGATGATCACATAAGTGAGAAACAGATCGTTTTTGGCCGCGTAGTCAAAATAGTCCGCGAATGCCTTGGCCCGGTCAGGGCTGTGCTTCCTGAACACGTCGATGCCCATCCTCTGGCCGACCAGGGCTGAGGCGACATGGTCCGGGGAGCGGCCCATGAAGCCGTAGTGGACGTTGGCCCACGCCTGCAGCGCCTTGCGGCGCTGAATCATCTCGTCGTAGCTGCGCGGCATCTGCCAGGCGCGGTTGACGCGGCGGTTTGAGCCTTCCGGCTTGAACGTCATCAGCTCGATATTTTCGGGCTGCGCCTGGAAGTCGTACAGCGCACCTGCCGATTGCACCGCATTCCGAAACGCCGGATGGGTCGTGACATCGGGCACCAACTGTCCATCGATATAGACCGTGCGACCGTCTCTCAGCGACGCAATGTGTTCTGCACCAGTCTTTGCAACCGTCATATGCGACCCCGCTCAGAAAACTGTCTGTCCGTACTTTCTTCGCGACACTTATACGAGACCATCTTCGCCCTTGATGTCCGACGCCGACAAGCCGCCGACACGGTGATTGGGCCGTCCGCGCGTGGCGTAGACCGCAATGATCGCGATCTCGTCAGGTTGCGGCGCATCGGGCAGCATGATCGTCATTCCATCGTAGTGCGATCGTACATAAAGCGCGTCCTTGTGCGCGAGCGGCACGTCGATCGTGCTGCCCGGCCCGCCGCGCTTGGTCATGGAAGAAATCCACGCTTTTCCGCCGCCGGCCGCCTCGCGCATGACGTTGCCGAACACGGTCGTCAGCATCGCGTTGCCGTGTTCCTGTTCACCGTTGATGCCTACGATGGCAGCCTTGCCGTAACTGACGGCCTTGTCGGGCGCCAGCAGCTGCGCGGCGATCGCACAGATTTCACGCCCCACGGTCTCGCTCGCTTTGGTGAGCGGAGACAGGTCGTCTTCGAAACGGCCAGCGAACGGATTGTCGAGAATCGCAACGGCTGCGGCTTTTCGCAGCCGCGGTGAAACGTCCTGGCCGTCCTGGCTGCGGATCTCATCCAGAAACGTGAGCACCCGTTTGATTTTCATTTTGCCCACGCCCATTGCGCCAGCCAGCGATTTCTATCAATTAATTACATAACAAACGAAGCTTTTCAAGCTGGCTAACCGATGGTAGCGTCCGTGATCGGAAATCGGATTACCGAGCCCGATGCAAGCCGGATGGCATGCGGCATGCATCGGTACGGTAATGGGTGAGGCAATAGTTGCGGCAATGGTCGTGACCCTCGGGGCAGTTGCAGGCGTGAAACCAATCCAGATGACGGTAATGAGGAGACTGGCATGAAGTCGGGCTTGAGCAGAGCGCTGTGTGTCGCCGGACTGGGCGCGTTGTTGATTGCTACCGCAGGCCCAGGATTTGCGCAGCAGGCTGACCGCGAGATCGTGCTGGGAGCGATCGTGCCCAGCAGCGGTCCATTTGCGGAATGGGGCCGCGCCAACACCGTAACCCTTCAGATGATCGAGAAACAGATCAATGGCGGCGGCGGCATCAACGGCGCAAAGCTGCGCATCGCGATCCTCGACGACGCAACCAAACCCGCGCAAGCCACCAACAACCTGCGCAAGTTAGCCGGTGACGACAAGGCGCTGGCGGTTGCAGGTCCCCTGACCAGCAGTGCAGCGGAAGTCACATTTCCGGTCGCAAACGAGATGAAGATTGTCGCGACATCACAGGCGTCTTCGAAACCGGGCGTCGCCAAGCTCAATCGGCCATGGGCTTTCCGCAATACGATCGATGAGGGCGTGCTCGGCCGCACCACCGTCCCGTATTACAAGAAAAGCTTCAACATAAAGTCGGTCGCGATCATCTTCGACGCCAAGGACGCAACCGCGGCGACCGTCGGCAGCAGGATCATGCCGGCGTTGATGAAGGAGAACGATATCGAGGTGCTGAACGCCAGCGATCCGCTGTCGTTCAACACCGGCGATCTCGACGTCAGTGCGCAGGTCACCAAGATGAAGGCGCTCAATCCGGACGGCGTCGTGGTCAGCGCGGACTACAGCCAGGCGGTGACGGTCATCCGTGAAATGAAGCGGCAGGGCATGATCAAGCCGGTTGTCGGGTCGACCCAACTGATATCGTCGGCGATCCTCAAGGCCGCGCCGGAAATACCGATCGTTGCGCCGGCCACCTTCTACGCCACCATGAAGGGCGACAAGCCGGAGAAATTTGTCAACGAATTGCAACCTCTGCTGCGCAAGACGAGCGGTCTGCCGCCTGAAATCGAGCCCAGCATGTATGATGCCAACATCTACGAGATCGTCAGTATCTATATCGATGCGATCAAGGCGACAGGTGTGACCGGAAAACCGGAAGACCTGGAAACCGATCGGGCAAAGATCCGCGATTACATGGCAAAGCTGGCCGGTTTCCCAGGTTTGGGCGGCCCGATCGGTTTCAACGATGATGGGGACGCCATCAAGGCATTCTATATCTTGCAGGGCGAAAGCGGGGCCTGGCAATCGAAGGTGCGCGGCTGCAGCGCGGCGCCCGGACATCCCGGGTGCTGACGACCCGGATCTCCACGCCCATTCCCAGCCAGAAGGCAAATCAGACCGGTGCTCCTCCAGCAGCTCGTTAACGGCCTGACGTTGGGAGCGGTCTATACCCTGATCGCGCTGTCGTTTTCGCTCGTGATGGGCATTCTGGGTGTGCTCAATCTGGCGATCGCCGAGCTTTTCATGCTCGGCGGGTATTTCGGCTTTGCGGCCATTCTCGCGAAGCTGCCGCTGCCGGTGGCACTGCTTGCGGGCATGGCTGGTGCAGCGCTGGTAGCTGCGGTGATCGAGAGGGTCGGGTACCAGCCGTTCCGCGATGCGCCCGTCGTGACGCCGATGCTCAGCACGCTCGGCTTTTCGATCATCCTGCAAAACGTCGCGACCAACATATGGGGCTCCGATCCACTGCAGTTGCCGGATGAGGTGTTTGGCGCGCGATTCACGCTTGGCCCGGTCAGCGCCAGCGCGATGCAACTCACCATCGTGGGCGCGACCGTGGTTCTGGTCGCCCTGCTGGCCTTTGTCGTGCAACGCACCGCCCTGGGGCGCGCGCTGCGCGCCGTCGCCGAAAATCGTGACGTCGCCCGCCTGCTCGGTGTTTCGGCCGGCCCCCTCACTCTGCTGGCTTTCATGTTGTCGGGCGCTCTTGCCGGCGCTGCCGGCGTGCTGATCGGCCTGCATTATGCCGCGATAACTCCTTATATCGGGGTGGAAATAGGCCTGAAGGCCATCGCCGTCATGGTGGTCGGCGGCACCGGGCGCATCTGGGGGGCGCTGATCGCCGGTCCGCTTATCGGTGTGGCGGAAGTCATGACGACGGCTTATGGCGGATCGCAAATTCGCGACTTCGTCGTCTATGGATTGATGATTGTGATCCTGTTGCTGAGGCCACAGGGCTTGTTGGGTGGCGCCCGCACCGAACAGGGCCCGCGCGTATGATGTCGACCTATTACGCCGGCCTGCTGGCAGATGTGGGCATTCTGCTGCTCGGGGCGTTGAGCGTTTACATCATCTTGGCGACCGGTCAGCTGTCGCTCGGCAATGCCGGCTTCATGGGCATCGGCGCCTATCTGACGTCTTACCTGACCGTGACGATGGGAGTCCCCCTGACCCTGGCGCTTGTCATCGCGGCTGCCGCCTCAGGTGCAATCGGCGTGATCATCGGTTTCCCGGCGCTACGCCTCAGAGGAATATATCTGGCGATGGCAACGCTTGGATTCGGCGAAATGGTCCGCAGCTTCTTCCTGAATTTCGACGCGATGGGGGGCGCCGGGGGATTCCACGGTATGCGCCATGTCTCGCTGGGTTATATCTGGACGTGGGCAGCCGCCATTTTGCTTCTGGTTGCGATCCTGGAGCATTCGCAGATCTGGCTCGAATTGCGGGCGGTCCGTGATGACGAAACTGCCGCAGCCCTCGTCGGACTCGACACCACGACCATCAAGGTCGGGGCGTTTGGGTTCGCGGCGGCGGTGGCCGCGATTGCCGGCGGCCTGTTCGCGCACCATCATGTTTACATCGAACCCGGCAACTTCAGCTTCGAGCGTTCAATCGACTTCGTGCTCGCCGTGATTCTCGGCGGCTCGACCGTCGGCGCGGGCGCCCTCGTCGGAGCGCTGCTCCTTGTCATGTTGCCCGAACATCTGCGCTTTCTGGCGGACTGGAGGTTCGCGGTGTTCGGCGGGCTGTTGATTGCGATGCTGCTGGTGCGTCGCCAGGGAATCCTCGACCGTTCGTTGTTTCGCTTCTTTGAATTCCGGCGCTCCGCATGACCGGCAAACAACAGCCGCGGCTCGAGGCGGCGGGCATCACCAAGATGTTCGGCGGTATCCGCGCCCTCAATGACATTTCGCTTGAGGTCCTGCCGAAGCAGATTGTCGGCATCATCGGCCCGAACGGCGCGGGCAAGACCACGACCTTCAACGTGATTACCGGGGCCTATCGCCCCAGCACAGGCGAGGTGCGGCTTGATGGCAAAGCTGTCACCGCTGAACCTTCCCACCTGATCGCGCGCGCAGGGATTTCCCGAACCTTTCAGAACATCCGCCTGTTCGGGGATATGACGGTGTGGGAGCATTTGCTCGTCGCGCAGCCGCATAGCGACTTTACATTGCGCCGTCTTTTGCCGACGCGCTGGGCCGATCCGCAGGCCTTCCGGCGCGCCGAGGAAATTCTCGAATTCCTCAAGCTTGCGGATGTCAAGGATCGGATTGCGCGTTCGCTACCCTATGGCATCCAGCGAAGGGTGGAAATAGCCCGCGCGATCAGTGCGCGGCCAAAGCTATTGCTACTCGACGAGCCGGTCGCAGGGATGAACCACGACGAAGCGGACGATATCCGGCGGCTGATCCTGACGCTCCGCGATAGCGGGCTGAGCATTCTGCTGATTGATCACGACATGGCATTCGTGATGAACCTTTGCGATTACCTCTACGTACTGGATTTCGGCGTGATGATCGCGCAAGGGCGGCCCGATCAGATCCGCAGCAATCCGGTCGTTCTGGATGCCTATCTCGGACATGCCACGTGATGCTTGAAATCCGCAATCTTCATGTGAGTTACGGAGCCATCTCTGCGGTGCGCGGCGTCGACCTTGACATCGCGGTAGGCGAGATCGTCGCGCTGGTCGGCGCCAACGGCGCCGGCAAGACGACCGTCGCCCGCGCGATCGCAGGCCTTCTGCCCTACCAGGGGGAAATCCGCTATGCCGGGCGCCTGCTCAAGCCAAACAGTGCCGAACGGAATCTGCGTCTCGGCGTCGCTCTGGTGCCGGAAGGCCGGGGCATTCTCTCCAGTATGACCGTCGGGGAAAATCTCCTGATGGGCCTGTATACCCGCATCGACAGGGATCAGGCTGCCGCGGATCTGGCGGATGTCCAGAGCCGCTTTCCTATCCTGGCCGAACGGAGGGACACGATGGCAAGCCTGCTAAGCGGCGGCGAACAGCAGATGCTGGCGATAGCGCGCGCGCTGCTGTCGAAACCGAAATTGCTGCTGCTCGACGAGCCGTCGCTCGGGCTTGCGCCAAAAATGACGGATTTCGTGTTCGAAATGGTGCTGCGCCTGCGGGACGAAGGACTGACGGTGTTGCTGGTCGAACAGAAGGCGAGGCAGGCGCTGAAGATCGCAGGTCGCGCCTACCTGATGGAGACCGGGCGGGTTCTGACTTCGGGTCCTGCGCGAGAACTCCTCGAAGACCACGTTCTTGCGAACGCGTTCCTGGGCGCCGGTGCAAGCAAGGCCTGAGATGATCCACTTGGGACATCACCTTGGTACCGCGCGAGAGTTTTTGGGTCACACGCGGCCAATTGAGCTTCGGAGCTTCCGCCGTGAGAGTGTAAAAACAGACACATCGAAACTTGCTTGGCTTCGTCAAATTCTGCGAGGTCAACCCAGGCCGATACGCCGTCTTAGTTCCGGTTTCTGCGCGAGGACATCGACCAGCCAGGGTACGCATCGTTCGGCCGTGTCCAGGGCCTCGGCTGACGAATCATAGCTAGTGCCCGAATAGTACTGTACGGGCGTCCATTGCCCGCCGTCTTCGATGTCCCGCCGAAATTCCTCGAACCCATAGCTGCCGTCCGATCTCGAGAAGATATCAACGCATCTGTCGTGCTCGGAATTCTCGACACTGACAAAAACGGTCCATGACCTGTCGAGACGCTTTGACATGAGGCTTTCTTTCCGCGGGATGTTCCGGAATGCATTTACCGGGGCAGGCCTGCCGTATCTCTACCCCGATAGCATCCGGAACACATTGGCTCAACTCGGCGAGCGGCGCTGCACCAGCCCCGGGGCTTTCGAGTCCTGGAGCCGGAACCTCGGTCACAAGGGCAGCTATTGCGATAGGGCGGGACGTCGAGACACAAGCTCAAAGCCGGTCGGTGTACAGGGCAAGACCGCGGTGATATAAAATTTCATATGCGCTGGCAGAGCTTGTGACATTGATGACGCAACGGATTGTATCCGATCTACAGAACCTCGGACTTCGAAGTGGCGACACTGTTTTGGTCCGATGTGCAGCCAAAGCCATTAATGTCGAGACGGGAAGCCCAGCCAAAGCATTGTTCGACAGTATTTGTCATACGATTGGCCCGACCGGAACGCTGGTGGCGCTCTCGTTCACGTCAGACTTTTATTTTTGGCAAAAGCAGCGCGCCGCCCAGTTCCCATTTCACTCGAGAACGAAATCGGAAACTGGTGCCCTGCCACAAATAGTTCTGGATCACCCTTCTTCAGTAAGAAGCAAGCACCCCACGAATTCATTTGTCGCGATTGGCCCGAATGCCAATGCGATTGTGCAAGGTCACGATGAAAGTTCGACCAGCTTTTTTCCGATCAAGAATTTGATCGATTTGGGCGGCAAGCTACTGCTGGTGGGATGCGTCGATTCCAGCCCGGGCCTTAGCACTGTCCATCGTGTGCAGGAGGATTTGGGTCTCGCTGATAAAACCCTCATGAGCCGGATGCGTGGATGTGCGGTGCAGGAAGGCGACGATATCCGCTGGTTTGAACGAAAAGATGTCGCGGGATGCAGCGCGGGGTTCGGAAAATTCTACAGGCACTATGAGTCCGCAGGGATACTGCGGACGGGCCTTGTCGGAGGTGCCTACTCCATTTTCGCCGATGCGGCCGCCGCATATAACGTCGAACGCACCATATTGGAGAAAGACCCAACGGTGGCGTTTTGCGACGACCCTAGTTGCACGTCTTGTGGGCTTCGAACGTACGCTCCGGCGCGAATGACGAGATTCTTTCTCTCGGTGCCGCTAAAAGTCGCTCGCCGCTTTCTTGGATAGCGCCGTATGATCGAATTTTCTCAAGGGTTTGTGTCGATTGGTTCCGATCGGCCTGTACCGCTCGCCGGCCGGGCAGGATCGCCGCGCGTCGTGGGAGACGTCGAGGGTACCTTGGAAGCCAACATGTTGGCGGTTTTTTCCGAGGGCGCCTGCCGGGCAGTTTTCGTTTCGATCGACGCCTTGTTTGTGGGCCGTGAACTCAGCGACATCCTTTTGTCAGCGTGCGCTGACTTCGGCGTTGCCAACGAGGCTGTCTTGATCACGGCAACCCAGACGCATTCTGCTCCGGCATTGGAGGACACAAAACCCGCACTGGGCCGTCGTTGCGATGACCACTTCGCCGATGTGCGGAAGAAATTAACCCGGTTGGTATCGGACGTGCTTACTGCGCGTCCCCAGCAGGGCAAGGTAACGAAAGGTCGATCTGCTATCGACGCCAGCGTAAATCGGCGACTTCCCTGGCATCTACCCCAGTTGACCCGCCGCGGCGTCCAGTTCGAACGGACCGTGTTTGCGCCCAACCGAAGCGGCACAGTAGATCCACTTATAACCGCGATCGTCATTCGAGGTGAGAGCATCGCGGTCGTTTGGCACTACACCTGTCATCCCTCGGGATTTCCGGTAGAAAAGATAAGCGCCGATTATCCGGGTATCGTTCGGCAGGCGCTGAGGCAAAGATTTGGCAAAGACACTGCCTCGATATTCTTGCAGGGCTTTACGGGGGACATTCGTCCCGTTAGCGGGGCGCGGCCTCCGGGTTTAATGCCGCTGGTCCGCCGCGCCGTTCAAGGGCCGTGCTTCTACGACATGAAAATAGAAAACTGGCGTGGCTGGGCAAAAAGTATTTCCAATGGGGTGATGCAGGCAATTGATGCTGCGACCTCAATTGAGGATGACGTGCCGATGTCAGGACGAATTGCCTCGACGACGCTTGACAAGGTGATGTCAGGAGGAAGCCGGAATCGCCTGGTCGAAGTCCAGCACCTTCATTGTTTCGGCGAAAGAATTTTAGCGGTGAGCGCTGAGCCCTTGCTGGGTCTGAAAGATATTTGCCCAACGGAATCTCTTTTGGTCGGCTACAGCCGGGATGTATTCGGATATTGGCCTCGAGAAATGCAGCTCGGTCTGGGCGGCTATGAGGTGAATGGCTTCAAGGATTGGTTCGGGGTTGCCCACACGTGGCAATCCGGCCTGGACGATGTTTTTTCCGAGCTAGTGAAATATTGACAACGCCACCGTTGGGCTGGGGCCGGCCGCAGAATGTTGCCCGATCCGCCATCTAGAGTTGCCGGTTTTCGAATGGATCGCCGCGACTATAGCAGCCTCCACCCTGTCGCCCATGGCGCGAGCCAGTATTGATTTTTGCCGGGCAACCCTTAGAAATCGATGTCATGAAGCTTTAGCGTTGAGCGCGGCGCCAAAGTTCTGGATATTCCAATAAAAAGATAGCGGCGGGCGCTCTTCAAGAACATCGCCGATTTTGAAAACACGGGAGGATGCCTTGGTCAGGGCAACGACACTGCGTGAGTTGCTGCAGCGCGACGGTTGTTTGACGCTTCCAGGCGTCTTCGATGGCATTTCAGCAAAAGTGGCGGCGAGCATCGGTTTCGACGCGCTTTACATGACTGGATATGGTGTCGTCGCATCCGCTCTTGGCGCCCCTGACGCAGGCACTGCGACCTTCACGGAGATGCTTGACCGGGTGCGCTGTATCGCCGGCGCAATCAGCGTTCCGTTTATTGCCGACGGCGACACCGGCTATGGCGGATTGTTGAATGTCGATCGCACCGTGCGCGGCTATGCGGCCGCGGGCGCTTCCGGCATCCAGCTTGAGGATCAGGAATTCCCGAAGAAGTGCGGCCACACCGAATTCCGCCGCGTCATCCCGGCCGATGACGCCGTCGCCAAGATCCGCGTCGCGGTCGATGCGCGGCCCAGCCGCGATTTTCTCATCGTTGCCCGGACAGACGCGCGCTATGCCGAAGGCATGGATGCCGCCTTGCGGAGGGCTGATGGGTTCCTGAATGCCGGCGCCGATGTGCTCTTCGTCGAGAGTCCCGAGAGCCTGGAGGAATTGCGCCGTGTCGCTGAAACCTTCAAGGGCGCGACACTATTGGCGAACATGGTCGAGGGCGGTCGCACCCCGTATTTGTCGACGGCTGAGCTGGCGGCGATGGGCTTCAAGATCGCGCTCTATCCCGGTTCCGGCTTCCTGACGGCAGCTGGCGCCTTGCAGCTTGTCTATCGCCACCTGAAAACAGCGGGAATAGGAACAGGCAGCCAAGCTCCGATGTTGCCGTTCGCCGACATGAACACGTTGATGGGTTTTCCGGCAGTGCATGCCTTCGAAAAGCGCTACGGCCCGGCAAGGCCGGAACAATCGAAATAGGAACAATTCATGGCAAAGGGAAAAACGCTTGCCCGAGTTTGTTTTGTCCTGGGTTTGGCCGCCACGATCGCGGCCTGGAAAGCGCCGGCAGCCCAGGCCGAGACGATCACCGTCACCCATTGGGGTGGGCAATTCTACGGCGTGCCCTATGCGGTCGCCATGGCGAAGGGCCTGTTCAAGAAAAACGGTGTGGATGTCACGGGGATCCTGACCGCAGCGGGCGGCGGCACGGCGGTTCGCAACACGCTGGCTGGCGGAGTTCCTTTCGGGGAAGTGTCACTGGCGGCAGCCGTCCAGGCGATCAATTCCGGCCAGAAGCTCATCATCATCGGTGCCGGCGCTCAAAGCGTCGCCGACCAGATGTGGGTGGTGAAGAAGGATTCGGCGCTGAAGGGCATCAAGGATCTGGTCGGCAGGCAAATTGCCTATACCGTGCCCGGCTCGGTGAGCAACATGCTGATCCTGATGGCGCTGAAGGCCAGCGGATTGACCCAGCAGCAGGTGAAACTCGTGCCGGCCGGCGATCTCGGCGCCAACATCTCCGCCGTCAGCAGCGGCGCGGTCGATGCCGGCTTCTCCGACGAACTGATCTACGCGCAGAACAAGGAACTGGTGAGACCCCTCTTCATGGTGCGCGACATATTGGATCCGCGCATGATGCAGACCGTGATGATCACGACCGCGGAGTATGCCGGGGCGCATCCCGATGTCATCAAGGGCCTGATCGCGGGCCGCCGTGAGGGGCTCGCCTACACGCTGGAACATCCGGATGAGGCTGCCGACATTACCGCCAAGGCCTACAGCAATCCAAACGTCGATCTGTTCCGGACGCATATTCACGAACTCATCAAGGAAAATTATTGGAGCGATGGTCGGCTCGATTACGCAGTCATGAACCACATGGTCGAGGGTTTGCAGATCACCGGACAGATCAAGGGCGACGTCGATTGGCCGAAATACGTCGACACTTCCTATTTGCCGTCTGACCTGCGCTCGTCACAATGAGCCCCCCGGCCGTGACCGAGCCATCGCATGTCGTGCTCAATGAGGTGGTCCGTCGTTACGAAGGGCCGCCCGCAATACACGCCCTCGGCTCGATCGATCTGGTGCTGCGCCGCGGCGAGTTCTTCTCCGTCGTTGGGCCATCGGGCTGCGGCAAATCGACCTTGCTCGATGTGCTCTGCGGACTTGTTCGCCCGACGAGTGGCAGCGTGCAGTTCGAGGGCAGGGAGCTCCGCGGTGAAGTTCCGGACGGCATCGGTGTCGTGTTCCAGGAAGATTCGAGCATGCCATGGCTGAGCGTCCGCCAGAATGTCGCTTTCGGTCTGCGCACCTCCGAGCTGTCGCAAAAGGAGATCACGGAGCGCGTTGATCATGCCGTCAGCTTCATGGGGCTGGCTCAGTTTTCTGGTCATTATCCGGCGCAGCTCTCCGGTGGCATGCGGCAGCGGGTCTGCATCGCGCGGACACTGGTGCTGCGGCCGCGCCTGATCCTGCTCGACGAGCCCTTCGGTGCGCTCGACCAGCAGACACGGCTGCTGATGGGCGACGAACTGCTGCGGCTCTGGCGCGAGACCGGCGCCACCGTGATGCTCATCACCCATGCCCTGGACGAGGCGGCGATGCTGTCGGATCGTGTCGGCGTCATGAGTGCGCGGCCGGGCCGCTTCATCGACATGGTCGAGACCGGTTGGCCGCGCGATCGCGACAGCCGTATCGTCTCGGATGCGACATTCGGCACGGTGACCGCGCGTTTGTGGTCGTCGCTCCGCGCGGAATCCCTCAAGACGATGGGCCGGGCGGCGTGACGCGGCGGCGCGCCGCTCTCTTTGTCCGCATCGCCGTATTGGCGGGATTGGCAGTGTTGCTCGAAATCTGCTGCCGCACCGGCATCATCGATCCATTGACCATCATCCCTCCCAGCGAGATGATCGTCTCGATGGTCGATCACATCGGCTCGGGCGAGTTCAACGAGAGCATCGTGAATACGTTCTCGACCATCCTTCTCGCCTTCGTGCTGGCGATCGGCTGCGGCACCCTGGCAGGTGCGCTGGTCCACCGCTCGTCGCGGTTGCGCGATGTCGCCGATCCCTTGCTGGCATCGTACTACTCGGTGCCGACCTTCATCTTCTACCCGCTGCTGGTGGCGCTGCTTGGTCTCGGCAAGGCCCCGCTGGTGGTGCTGGGGGTGCTCTCCGCCGCGCCAGCCGTCATGATCAGCACGCTCTCGGGACTCGATGGCGTTTCGCCGGCATTGATGAAAATCGCGCGCGTCCACCGGCTGAGCCCGGCACGGACACTTTGGTGGATCGTGTTGCCTGCCGCCCTGCCGCGCCTGTTCACCGGTTTCAAGCTGGCGCTGAGCTATGCATTGATCGGCGTCATCGCCGGCGAATTCATCCTTTCCGGCTCCGGGCTCGGTTATGCCATTTCCTTCGCTTACCAAAGCTTCGACAACCGTGCCATGTACGGTCTGATGCTGTTCGTGCTGCTGGTTGCGGTCATAGCCAACGGAATTCTCTACGTCTGGGAGGAACGGCTGGCGCGCCGCCGTTCATCAGGATGAGCGATATTTCCCTTGAAAACGCCCTGTCCACGCCCACGTCGCGGCGGCGCATCCGTGCATTCGACGCTGTCGTGATGACCCTGCTGATGCTGGCGCTCTGGCAGGCGATCGGCAGCTGGACGAAAGGCGTTGCGGTTTCTCCGCCCCTGCAGACCTTTGTGTATCTCTTCGGTCTTCTCCGCACCGGGATGTTTTGGGATCATGCCGCCGCGACCCTGGCTGCGTTTCTGCTGGCCTTTGGGCTGTCGGCGCTGATCGGCCTGGCGCTGGGCCTGATCTTCGGGATCAGGCGCTTCGCCGGAGAGGTCGCGGAGCCCATGCTCGCGGGCTTCTACACCATCCCGAAGGTCACGCTCTATCCGGTCGTGCTACTGGTCTTCGGCCTCGGCATGTCGGCCAAGGTCGCCTTCGGGGTCATGCATGGCCTGGTGCCGATGACCCTGTTCACGCTCGGCGCGGTGCGTAATCTGCCCCCCGTGCTGATCCGGACCGCCAAGGTATTGCGGCTTTCGCCCGGCCGCACCATGCTCTGGATTTTGGTGCCCGCCTGCCTGCCGGATATAGTCAATGGTCTGCGGATCAGCTTTTCGCTAAGCCTGCTCGGCGTATTGATTGGTGAGATGTTCTCGTCGCAACGCGGTCTCGGTTTCCTGCTGGTCAACGGCATGGCGCAGCACAACGTGCCGCTATCGACCGCCGTCGTCACGGTGATCGTCGTGGTGGCGATCGCGGCCAACACGTTGATGTTGCGTGTCGGCGGGCGGACCGCGCGCCGCCCGAACCCTTGACCGGGCAGCCGAACAGGTCGCGGCAGGAGAAACAACATGGCAAGACCGACTACGATCCTCAAGACGATATTCGCCCGGCGCGACGCGACGATCCTCGCCGGCGCCGCGAACGGCTTGTTCGCCCGGATCATCGAGGACATCGGCTATGAAGCCGTCTATGTCACGGGAGCCGGCGTTGCGAACATGTATCTCGGCGCGCCCGATATCGGGTTGACGACGCTGACAGAAATAGCAGGCCACGTCTCGGCGATCGCCGATGCCGTGGCGCTGCCGCTGCTGGTCGATGCCGATACCGGATTCGGAAATCCGGTCAACATGGTACGCACCGTGAAGGTGCTGGAAAGGGCGGGCGCGGCCGGGCTTCAGATCGAGGACCAGGTGTTTCCGAAAAAATGCGGCCATTTCGACGGCAAGGAGGTCGTGCCACTGGAAGAGATGCTGGCCAAGATCAAGGCCGCCGTCGACACCCGCCGCGACGGCGACCTCCAGATCGTGGCGCGCACCGACGCGCGCGCGATCCTCGGTCTGCAGGCGGCGATCGACCGGGCCGGCGCCATGATCGAGGCCGGCGCCGACGTGACCTTCGTCGAGGCACCCACTTCGGCCGAGGAGCTGGCTCGGATCGCCGGGGCGCTCTCTGTGCCGCAGGTCGCCAACATGGTGTTCGGCGGCCTCACCCCGGAATTGGGACAGCAAAAATTTGCCGAACTCGGCTTCGGATGCGTGCTCTACGCGAACGCAGCTTTGCAGGCGGCGCTCAAGGCCTCCCATGACGTGCTGGTGGCGCTGAAACAGGAGGGCTCACTCGCCTCCGTCGCCGGCCTGCTTGCTGGCTTCGACGTAAGACAGCGGGCCGTTGGGAAACCCAAATACGACGAACTCGAGCGCCGCTATCGTTGATGATAGCGGCAGACCTGCGCCGAATGTTTGGTGCGAACGGACATGCACTTGCCCGCCATTTCCGCAACGCTTCGCCAGGTCGGTGATTACGGCGCCTGCGAGGGGGTCGCCGGGTTGCGCAATCGGCGGTCCTGCGCGAGCAGCAGGGTGTTCACCGTTGCCGCCACCAGCACCAGCAGCAGCGTGACCGACATGATCACCTGGATGTTCTGCAAGCCGATGGCTGTCATCAGGAGATAGCCGAGGCCACGCTGGGAGCCGAACATCTCGCCGAGAATGGTGCCGATCAGGGTGAGCGAGAAGCCGATGCGGATGCCGGAGAAGATATCCGGCAAAGCCGCCGGCAGCAGCACCGAGCGGATCGTGTCCCAGCGCGTCAGCCGCATCGCCGCCGCGGCCCGGAACAGGATCGGTGGCACGTTGCTGCAGGCGGTCAGCGTGAAGATCGCTACCGGCACCACGCCATGGATCGCGCCAAAGGCAATCTTGGCCGGCATGCCGATGCCGAAGATCAGCAATACGATTGGATAGAGCGCGATTTTAGGCACCGAATTGCCGGCGAGCAGAAATGGCTCGAACACTTCCGCAGCCATCCGGTTCAACCCGAGCGCCAGACCGATCGCCAATCCTGCCACCACAGAAATCGCCAGCGCGATGACAAAGGCCGTTCCGGTCTCGGCGATATGGCCCCAGAACCGCGCCGTTTGTAACAAACCGGCGAGATAGAGAATGGTTTCGAGCGGAGGCAGCAAGGCATCCCGACCGACCAGCCAGAACGCGATCTGCCAGAGGCACAATAGCCCAATCACCAGAAACAGCGACGGATGGGCATAGATGGTCCGGCGCATCATCCGTGCCCCCGCCGCGCTCGCAAGCGCCATTCCCAGCGGTCCAGACTCATGTTGACCGTGATCGCGATCAGCAGGATCAACAGAATCAACGGATACATCACGTTGTTGTCGAGATTGTCGTAGGCAAAGCGGATCTCGTAGCCGAGCCCGGTGCCGGACATGATGAACTCCGCCCCGATGACCCCGATGAAGGCATAGGCGACGGCGAGCTTCACCCCGGTGAACAGATAGGGGGCTGCATAAGGCAGCGTCACGCTGCGGACGGTCTCCACCGGCCCGAGTTGCAGCACAAGCGCCGTCTTGCCGAGCACGGGGGGAACGCTGTCGAGCCCCGCCAGCGTTGAGACAATCATCGACACTACCGCCAGCATGAAGCCGATCAGCACCTGCGGCGCGTCACCGAGACCAAACACGACAATGAACAGTGGATAGAACGCGTAGATCGGAATCGCGTAGTAGGTAGAGAACAGCGGCTCCAGCAGCGCACGCAGCAGGCGGGCGCGATGAATGGCAGCCCCTGTGGTAATTCCGACCACCACCGACAGCACGAACGCCAGGCCGACATTGGTCAGCGTCTTCAGAATCGCCGCGTTGAATGTACCTTTCTCAATCACCGCCCACAGTCCAAGCAGGATTTGGCTCGGCGCCGGCAGGGTCAGCGGCGTGATGAACCGATCGCGACAGAGGATTTCCAGCAACGCCAACGGCAGCAGCACCGCCAACAGCCGGTAGAGGGCAATGCGCATGCTAGACGGCCTCCGGCCGCAGCGCCTGCATCGACTGCGCGCGCAGCAACGTCCACAGCCTGGCGGTGATCGCGCCGAATTCCGGAACGGAGACGATCTGGCTATCGCGTTCACGCGGCCAGCCGGTCTCGATCACCTCCAGGATCCGTCCGGGCCGGGCCGACATCACCGCCACCCGGTCTGCCAGCATCGCCGCCTCATCGAGCGCATGGGTGATCAGCAGCACCGTGGCTCCGGTGGCGCGCCAGATGCGGAGAAGCTCGTCGCCCATCAGGAGACGGGTCTGCTGGTCGAGCGCGCCAAAGGGTTCGTCGAGCAGAATCAGCCGTGGCTGCATCACCAGCGTGCGGGCGATGCAGACACGCTGACGCATGCCGCCGGAGAGCTGGGACGGAAAGGCATGCGCGAAGTCCTGCAAGCCCATCAACTGCAGGGCGTATTGCAACCGCTGCTCGATTTCCGTCTTGTCGACCGGCTGCCGGCGCAGTCCGAAGGTGATGTTGTCGGCGACGTTGAGCCAGGGGAAACAGGCATTCTCCTGGAACACGACGCCGACGCCGTCCGGCACGGTGTTCCCGATCGGCCGTCCCTCGAACGTCACCGCGCCCTGGGATGGCGGGGTCAGCGCGGCGATGACGTCGAGCAATGTCGACTTGCCGCAACCGGATGGACCGACCACGGCAAAGAACTCACCCCTCCGCAGGTCGATATCGATTGGTCCCAAGGCGTGGGTGCGACCAAGCCCGGAAACGAAGACCTTGGTGACGCCGCGCAGCGAGACATGGATTGGAGACTGAGGGTCCACCAGTCGTCTTTCCTAGTAGTCTTTCCTGAGATCGTCGGCGAGAAAGCTGCGGTCGATCATCTTGCCCCAGTCCGGCGTGCCGGAATATGCCCCGACGCCACGCTGGGCGGCGATCATGGCGTCCATGCCCTTGATGTCGAAGCGCCCAACTCCCCAGTACGGGAGTGTGGCGCCAGGTGCCATGGTGGTGAGATTGCGCACCGCTTGCCGGGCAATGGCGGGGTCGAGGTCATAGACCCTGGCAACGATATCGCCGGCTTCGTCGGGGTGGGCATACATGAACTCGACCGCCTTGCGCCGTGCCCGCAGCACGGCCCGCAGGAAATCGCCATGCTCGGCCATCGCCTTGCCGGTGGCGACGCCGATCACATTGCACAGCGGCGGCAATGCGTCGGCGGCGCGGACGACGGTGCGCAGCTTGGCGCTGTTCTTCGACCACACCGGATCGGCCAGGGTGGCAACCTCGATGGCGCCGAGATTGAGGGCTACCACCTGCTCGCCAAAGCCGCCGACCTTGACCGGTTCGACGTCCGCCTGGGTCAGCCCGATGGTCTGCACCAGCAGGATGTTGAGCGCCTGGCTGGTCGAGCGTGGGTTGGTGTAGCCGATCTTGCGGCCCTTGAAATCCTTCAGGCTTTTGATCGGCGAATCCGGCTTCACCGCCCAGACGAATTCGCCGACCGTGAGCACGTTGTCGCTGATGATGTGCAGATCATTGCCCTGCTCGATGGCGGCCACGGTGCCGGCGAGATCGACCTCGCCATAATCGAGATTGCCGCCGAGCAGGTTGCGGATCGTGGTGCCGCCGCCGCTGGAGGAGAGGATGCCGGAGACGTCCGCGCCTTCATCCCTAAAGAAGCCCTTTTCCATCGCAACCGCGTAGGGCATGCCATTGGCGGCGACGCCGTAATTGCTCACCACAATCTGCGCGGCCCGCGCCGCGCCGGTGAATGCCAGGCCGGCGAGGGCTGCCGCCAATATCAGGCTCCGCGGCATTGTTGTCATCACGCGCTTCTCCCCATATTGGCCACCTCTGGGGGCCTTATTGTTGTGGCAAACCTAGCCCACGCTTCCCGCCCAGGCCTAGAACAAAGTTGCGGGCCGGGCCCGCCGGGCGGAGGCATTTGGCGCCGGTATCACTGCGACACCGGCGAGTGATATTTCTTCAGCGCGGTTTCTATCAACCTGTTGTCGTAGGTCAGGCTGAAATCGATCTTCGCCTGTCGCAGGGCCGGATCGAGCACCGCTATGGAATCGAGCACGTTCTTGGCGGCTTCCGGCGTGATGAAGCCATCCCATTGGAACGCGGAAATATTTTTCTCCAGCGACTCCCGATAGAGCGCCTCATCGCTCTTGTAATAGGCGGGGGGCAGGGACTTGATGATGTCATCGATCGACGCGGTTTTCAGCCATTGCATGGCGTGGACAACGGCGTTGGTGATGGCCTGGGAGGTATTGGGATTGGCCTTCAGAAATTCATTCTTCACGAACAGGCAATCGGCAAGATACTCGCCGCCGAAGGCCGCCATGGTGCCTTCCGCGGTTCGGCTGTCGGAGAGGATGACGGCATCTCCGCCATCCAAAAGCGCGTTGATCGCCGGATCGAGGTTGACAAGGGCGTCGAGTTCGCCGCCCGTCTTCATTGCCGCGACCGCGCTCGGGCCGGTGCCGATGGAGACATAGCTGGCGTCCTTCCAGGACACACCGGCCCGTTCCATCAATCCTGCGACAAAATTGTGCGTGGAGGACCCGGGCGCCGAGACGCCGATCTTCTTGCCCTTGAGGTCGGCAATTTTCCTGATCTGGTCGGCGAGCGATTTCCGCACCACCAGGACGTTGCCTGGATAGCGTCCGTAGGCCACCAGACAGGTAAGATTGACCCCCTTGGTCTGCATGCGCAGCGTATGCTCGTAGGCGCCTTCCGCCACATCCGCTCCGCCCGCAACCAGGCTCTGCAGCGCCGCCGTTCCCGACGCGAAAGCCGTGGAATCGATGGTCAGTCCCTCCTGTTCGAAGTATTTGCGGTTGAGCGCCACGAAGTAGGCGACCTTGTTCATCTGGCTGATAGAACCGCCGACCGATATCGCGATATTCTTTTTCTCGAGTGCGGCATTTTTCGCCATCGCCGTGCCGTTTGCCGCCAACGCCAGCAAGCCGGCCACCCAAATCGTCAAGAATGGTTTCATCATTTCCTCCCTCCGTCGCATCGATTGACGTCGATCGGTTTCTGGTTTCGACGTGTCTCGGGGCGACGCCGCCTTTGGCGGTCTTGTTATGGATTGTCGGGCATCTCCTGGCCGTTATGGCCAGGTTCGTACTCGGCTTGTTCGCTTACAG
Source organism: Bradyrhizobium sp. (assembly GCF_004799445.1). Classification (GTDB taxonomy): domain Bacteria; phylum Pseudomonadota; class Alphaproteobacteria; order Rhizobiales; family Xanthobacteraceae; genus Bradyrhizobium. The sequence goes on along the minus strand of NZ_SSNA01000091.1, from coordinate 60,022 downwards.
CGGCTCGTTCCTGAGAATGTCCTGCAGCACCTCGCGGGGAACGCGAATGTCCAGGCCGGCGCGTTCTTCCTGGATCAGCATGGCGGCGCGGGAATCCCGTTTTCCCCATCCCTTGTTCAGCGCCTCGGTCATTTCGGCCAAGGTCATGTTGGCGAAGCGCATCGGCACATCGTTTTCACGGCCGAGCGCGGTGGCCAACGATACGTCCTTGTGAGCCAGTTCCAGGGCAAACGCCGGCGTGTCGAATTCATGCGGCAGAAATTGATCCGCCATGCGGTCGACGGCGCGCTGGCGGCCAAGCGACCCCTGCCGGATCGCGCCGAACAAGGCGACGGGATCGACGCCAGCCTTGACCCCCAGCGTGAAGGCTTCGGCCAGAACCATCTGGATACCATAATTGGCGCAGTTGTGGACGAGCTTGGCGACCGAGGCATTGCCGCTCGGCCCGAGATAGCGCACCTGATCGCCGAGCAAATCGAGGATTGGTTTGCAGGTATCGAAGGTCGCGCGTTCTCCGCTGACCCAGATCGCCAGCTTGCGGGAGGCCGCACCCTTGGGCCCGCCGCTGACGGGAGCATCGAGCATGGAAACGCCGATGGTGGCCAAATCGGACGACAGCTTGCGGACGAGTGCCGGAGAATTGGTCGAAAGATCGATATAGGCCGCGCCGGTCGAAAATCCGGCCCGCAGACCATCCGCTCCTGCCATGATCGCCTCGATCTCCGCAGGGCCAGGTAGCGCCGTGAAAACGATGTCCGACCCTGCCGCGAGGCCCTTGGCGGTTTCAGCCCAGATTGCGCCCTTCGCGACGGCGGCGCCGGCGGATTCGCGGCGTCGGGTCAGCACCAGAAGCCTGTGCCCTGCCTCCAGCAGGTGACCCGCCATCGGGCCTCCCATGGCGCCCAGTCCTGCAAAGCCTATCTTCATCATGCTCTCCCTCGCGGCGTCCGGCTCAGATCCGGCATTTCGTTTTCCACGGCAGCTCAGGCGTTGGGTGGCTCATCCAGCCGCACGACGATGCCGTCGAGCTCAGGGCGAGGCGCCTTGTAACGTTTCATCACCAGAGGATCGTGGCCGGGAACGATGTGTTGGGGCGAAGGGGCGGCGGCGTGAAGCCTGTCGAAGCCTTCAAGCATGCCGCCGATATGAAAGGCCGTTACATACGGCTTGTACGCTTCCATATTCTCGTAAAAATGCGTGACATCGGAGGCCAGAACGACCCATCCGCGCCGCGTGTGCACGCGCACGAATTGCAGGCCCGCCGAATGGCCCGGCGCCGGATGGATCGTGATCCCCGGCGAAAGCTCGGCCACCCCATCGTAGAAATTGACCCGGCCGGCGTAATTGGCGCGGACCATGCCGACGACGTCTTCGATCTCGTAGGAATGCTGCAGCTTCTTGTACCGCATGTAGCGGCCGACGGCGTAATGCAGCTCGCTTTCCTGCAGGTGGAAAGTCGCCGCCGGGAGCTTGTCGAAATTGCCGACATGATCGTAATGCAGGTGGGTCAGGATGACATCGGCGACCTTCGCCGGATCGAGGCCTACCAGCTTCAGCGATTCAATCGGACAACGCAGATAGTCGCGCTTGCGCTTGGCGGCGATCTCGGCGGTGAAGCCGGTATCGATGACGTAGCTGCGATCCGGTCCAATCGCGGCCCAGACGTAGTAATCGAGCGGCATCGGGCCGTCATGGGGATCTCCGCCGACGAAATTGTCCGATCGCTTCGACGCCCGCGTCGCGTAGCGGATGGCATAGACTTCATAATTTGGAAGATCAGACATGGTGCACTCGTTCAGGAACGGATGAGGTTGCGCCGGAAAGTTTCGGCGTATTCCGAAATGCCCGCTTCGAGCGGCCATTTCGGCGACCAGTCAAGCAGGCGCTTCGCGGCAGTTACATCGAGCGAAGCCCGCATCTTGACGTTCTGTTCTTCCAGCGGCGTCAGCGCGTCGCCGATCTCGATGTCGGCCCCCGGGATCGCGTCGCGAACGATGCTGGCAACCTCGGCGGCGGTTCGGGCCCGGCCACTGGCGATGTTGATGACCCGTTGCTCGCCGGCGGCCCATCGCGGCGCCAGCAGCGCCGCGATAATTCCGTCGGCGCAGTCCAAAGCGTGGGTGTAGTCACGCTTCATTCGACCGCCGGTGGCAAAACGGGTCGGGCGCCTGAGCACCGCGTTCTCGACCATCGGCTTGATATACATCGGGCTGCGCATGCCGAAGCCGTAGATGGCGGTGACGCGCAAGCTGAGGAAATCGAGTTCCTGGAAGCTCGCATAGGCAAGGCCGATGGCTTCGGCGGCCATTTTTGACGTGCCGTAATGCCCGGCAGGATTGCCCTCCCGAATCGAAAATGCCGGATCGCTCTCCACCAGGCTGCTGCCGGAGCCTTTGTGATAGGCGGCATTGCTGGATACCAGGACGACGCGCCGCATCCGCAATTGCCGCGCGACCTCGCAGACATTCACCAGTCCCATGACGTTGGTCTGGTAGGTCGCAACCGGCTGTTGCAGCGACACTTCAAGGCCGACGATTCCCGCGGTGTGGATGATCGCGTCGATCTTCTCGCTGCGGCAGACATCGACAAGCCGGGCGATATCGTTGATCTGGCCCGCCCTGAACCTGGCCCCGATATCCGGTGAAACCGCCAGCGTGTCCGCGCCCGGCGGCGCGACGTCATACGCGAACCCCTCGTGTCCCTGCCTTCCCAGCGCCGCCATGACGTAGCCGCCAAGAAACCCAGCTCCCCCAGTCACCAAGACATTCATCGGCATCTATTCGTACCATTGCTCGCAGAGCGACACTTTGAAAGGTGTGAGGCGCATGGCTCAGTGGGCAGCCGTCCGTTCCGCCAGCATCACGCTCATCAAGGCGACCGCGTGTTCGCTCTTCGACCTGGAGTGCACATCCGCGGCCTCGCGGCCAAACTTGCGAAGCAGGCCGAGCGCTTTCGGATCGAATACGGCCATCTTGGCGGCAACCTCGATTGCCCGCTTCAAGCTGGTGCCGGTCGGCACGATCTCGGTGAGAATGCCGGCATCGGCTGCCTCCTTCGCCGAGATCTGCCGGCTGGTGACGGCGAGTTCGAAGGCGCGCTTGTAGGGGACAAAACGGAACAGGTAGGAAAAAACGATCAAGGGCGGCAATCCGTGGGACATCTCCGGAAGCGAGAAGACAGCGTCTTCCGCCGCGATCGCGTAATCAGCCTGGGTGGTAATTCCGAAAGCAAATCCGAACGCATGGCCTTCGACCGCCACGATCAAGGGCACGCTGAGCGCATTGAGGGCACTATTGACCTTCAGGATTGCATTCAGATCCTCGGCGACTTCGGAGGCGCGCGTCAGACCCTTGGCGCCGATGCGACCACCGCAAAAAGTATTGCCGCGGCCGGTGATGACCAGCGCCCGCAAATCCTTGTCCGAGGCGCAGATCGTCAGGACCGCAGCAAGATCGAGCAGATCCTGCGTGTACACGAAATTGCCCGCATCATGGCCCGCCAGGGTGATGACCGAAACGCCCTTGCCGCGGGCATCGATCTCGATTGCCATAGCGCATCCTCCGTTTGAATTTTTGCTTGGGCTCTGCCGATCTCACTAAGACCGCGAAGCCGGGCGGGAACATGTTCGTATTATAATATGTCAGTCAGTTTGTCGTGCCGATACTTTAATACCGGTTGACCGGCAGAACCATGATCTCGGCAATTTGTACGTGCGGCGGCTGTTCGAGCGCGAACGCAATCACCCGCGCGACGTCCTCCGGATCGAGCGCGATCTTGAACTGATCGAAATAGGCATTTTCTTTGGCTTGATCGCCGCGGTAGCGGGTGACGATGATGCCGGTGCGGGTCAGGCCGGGCAGGATTTCCGTCACCCGGATAGCGGTCTCGCTGAGTTCGCCCCGGATGGTTTCCGTGAACATGCGTACGCCGGCCTTGCTGGCCGAGTAGGCGGCCATGTCGGGCACAATTCGCACCGCGTTGATCGAGCTGACGTTGACGATGTGGCCCGCATTGCGCGCGACCATCGCCGGCAGCACAGCGCGGGTGACGCGCATCGTGCCGATCAGGTTGGTGCGGATGATGTCGGTCCAGTCATCGGGCGAACCCTGGTCGAACCGCGTGCGCCCGCCGATGTCGTGTCCGGCATTGTTGATCAGCACGTCGACGGGCCGGAATGCTTCCGGGACCTGATCGAGCAGGCGGTCGACGGCGGCATGGTCGGTAATGTCGAGCAGGACCGGATGGGCCATGGCGCCGAGTTCGGCCGCGAACCGATTGAGTGAACCCTCGTTTCTGTCGACCAGCACGACCCGGCGCCCGGCGGCCACGGCCGCGCGTGCGATCGCCTGACCGAGGCCTCCTGCCGCACCCGTCAGAAGAACGGTTCCCCTTTTCGTAATGGACATTATGATCTCCCCGATACGCTTTTTGGCGTTTGCCCGACGCGGGAGGCGCGGGAGCGAAAAGCTGCCAGATGCCGGGGACCGTGTCCGCAGTCGTCCGCGTGCTATCTGTTATGTTGAAAACGTGGGCATCGGACGTGTCCGCGCGGATGGATCGGGATGGATCTCAAGCAGCTCAAGGCTTTCGCAACGCTGGCCGAATTCGGCTCGTTCTCCCGCGCGGGCGCGGTGCTGTCGGTGGCGCAGCCGGTGTTGAGCCGGCAGATCAAGGCGCTCGAACAGGAGCTCGGCATCGAGCTTTTCTATCGTAACGGGCGCGGCATTGTTTTGACCGAAGCGGGCAAGCTGCTTCACAGCTATGCTGGCGGCGTGCTCGATACCGTAACTCGCGCGACGTCGGAGGTCATGGCGTTGCGGTCGTCGCCGCGCGGGACCATCGCGATCGGCATGCCGCCCTCGGTCGGATCGATCCTGACGGTGCCGCTGGTGCAATGCTTTCGATCGGAATTTCCGCTGATCTCGATGCGGGTGGTGGAGGGGTTCAGCGGTCATCTGTTGGAATGGCTGATCACCGGCAAGATCGACGTGGCGGTGCTCTACAACGCGCCGCGCATCAGCAATCTGAGCTCGGAGCCGCTGCTTCAGGAGGAGATCAGTCTGCTGGGGGCGGTGAACGATCCGGCCGGGCTGGCCGCGGGGCCGGTGCCGGCGTCGCGCCTTGTCGAGCTGGCGATGATTCTGCCGAGCCGTCCGCATGGCCTGCGGCTGGTGGTCGATGCGCTGCTCGGCGAGGCGGCGATCGAACCGCGCGTCGTGCTTGAAGTCGACGCCATGCCGTCGACCTTAAGTCTCGTTGAGCGCGGCATTGGCTATACTCTGCTGTCGTACGGGCCCGCGCGCCATCTGATCGAGGCGGGCCGGCTCAAGAGCTGGTCGATTGTCGATCCGGTCCTGACGCGGCAACTGATCCTGGCGACTTCCAGCCAGCGGCCGACCACCACCGCCACGCGTGCGCTGGCCAAGATGGTACGTCGTCAGGTCCAAGAGCTCGTTCAGCAGGGCCTGTGGCTGTCTCCGGACGGAAGGAAACAACCGCCGCTCGTTCGCGGCGATGCAGCATCGCCCGCCGCGCGCAGGAAAGCTGTTATTCCCTAAACGGCGATGCTCTCCTTCGAGGGAGCCGCTAGCTTTCCGTCCGAACAGCCGGACCGGCGATCAAGACCGGACGACGACAACGGAGGATATGCGATGGCGGGTGAGCTTCTCGGATTTATCGGCATTGGCCGCATGGGAGGCCCGATGGCGTCGCGGCTGCTCGATGCCGGCTACTCGCTCTGCGTCTACGACAAGCAGCCGGAGGCCACCGCTGATCTGGTTGCGCGCGGTGCACGATTGGCCCGCTCCGCCGGCGAGGTGGCGTCGACCGCCGAAATCGTGCTCCTGAGCCTGCCGACGCCGGACATCGTCAAGGCGGTGACGCTCGGCGAGAACGGCGTCGGTGTCGGTAATCGCGTGCGGACGGTGATCGACCTTTCCACCACCGGACCGGGCGTCGCGACCATCGTCGCCAAGGGCCTGGGCGAGCGGCAGATCACGCTGATCGATTCCCCCGTCAGCGGCGGCATCACCGGCGCCAAGGCCGGTACGCTGGCGGTGATGGTGTCGGGCCCGCGCGATGTCTATGACGCGAAGGTCGAGCCGATCCTCAAGCATTTCGGCAAGCTGTTCTATACCGGCGACAAGCCGGGACTCGCGCAGACCGCCAAGCTCGTCAACAACCTGCTTGCGGCGGCGGCCCTGGTGATCTCGTCGGAGGGCATGGCGATGGGGGTCAAGGCCGGTCTTGATCCGAAAGTGCTGCTCGATATCATCAACGTCAGTTCCGGCCGCAACAGCGCGACACAGGACAAGTTTCCGCGCGCGGTGCTGCCGGGTACCTTCGATTTCGGCTTCGCGACCGCGCTGTCCTACAAGGATGTCCGGCTCTGTCTCGACGAGGCGGAAGCGATGGGAATACCGATGATCATGGGCGCGGTGGTGCGTCAGATCCTGGCATTGACGCAGGCCAAATACGGACCGGATTCGGATTTCACCTCGATCGCAAAACTGTCGGAGGAATGGGCGGGCGTCCAGATCCGGGGATAGCCGAACGCTGGATGTGAGTGACAGGAGAAGCCCCATGGCCACCACCGCGCTTCCGGATCATCGGCAGGTCTCGGTCGCGCGCGCCATGGTGCGCACGGCACGCGCGGTCGATCTGTCGCAGCTGTCGGCGCCGGCACAAGCCAAGCTCAAGATGTGCCTGCTCGACTTTCTGTCCTGCGCCTTCGAGGCGCGCGACCTGCCGACCAGCCGGCAGGCCATCGCAGTCGCCGCCAAACTGACGTCGGGGTCGGCTATCGTCGGGTCCGCGATCGTCACGTCGGCGGCCGATGCAAGCTTCGCCAACGCCACGCTCGGGCATGGCCTGGTCCGCGAGGACATGCATGCGGGCAGTATCGCCCACCATGGCGTGGTGATCTGGCCGGTTCTGCTGGCGCTTGCACAACGCACCCCGGTGTCCGGCGCGCGGCTATTGTGTGCGGCGGCGATCGGGTACGAGGTCGGCGGTCGTGTCGGGCGGGCGCTGATGACGACCGCGCTGGCGCAGCTATTCCGGCCCACCGGCATCCTCGGCCCGCTGGCCGGCGCCATGGCCGGCAGTGTTTTGCTTGGTCTTGACGAGGATGCATCGGTCGCGGCGCTGGCGCTCGCCGCCAACACCTCGTCCGGCCTCAACCAATGGCCGCATGAAGGCGGCAGCGACATGTATTTCCATCCCGGCTTTGCCGCGCGCAGCGCCGTTACCGCGATCGAGCTTGCCGAAGCCGGGGCGCAGGGGTCCGAACACATCATTGAAGGCCCGGCCGGACTGTTCGCGGCGTTCGGACGCGTGCGTTCGCCGGACACGATCGCGTTGTTTCCGGCGGGCAGCGAAGAGATCCTGGCGGTCTACAACAAGCCCGTTCCAGCTTGCAATTTCGCCCAGACCGCCTGCCAGGCGGCGATCCGCGTCGCCCAGGAGATCGACAGCGTCGCGGCCATCGACGCCATCACCGTGCATCTTCCGGACGCCGCCATCGACTATCCCGGCTGCGATTTTCCGGGGCCGTACCGGCACGCGCTGCAGGCCAAGATGAGCATCCAATATGGGGTTGCGGCGGCGCTGGTTCGCAAATCGGTCGCGGAAGAAAACTATCGCCGGCTCGATGATCCGGCGGTGCTGCGGCTCGCCGCCCTGATGCGGTTGAAGCGCGACAGCGATTTCACCGCCGCCTTCCCGGCTGCCCAGGGCGCCGAGGTCGAGGTCGGCCTTTCGACCGGCGCACGGATCAGCCGGAGAATCTCCGACGTCGTCGCGGCGACGGAAAGCGAGATCCGCGCGCGTTTCCGCGCCGCCGCAAGCGAGGTGATCGGCGTGGAGCGGGCGGATGCCGTGGAGGAGATGATCGACGGTCTGGAGCGGTTCGCTCATGCCGGTCGCCTTGCCGAGCTTTGCACGCCGGCAGGCCGCAAAGGCAAATCGCGCGCCGTGGCGTCACGGGCCAGAGCGGCGCGGTGATGGCTGAACAACATTAAAAAAACGAGCGCAAGGCTCGAAGCGAACGAGGGGGGACAGGATTGATGAGCATAGCGCCGGACCATTGCCGCGCCGTTGCCGCCGGGTGCGCCCGATGACGTCACAGGTCGTCGAGAACGTGCTGCAAGCGCTGGTGGCCGGGCTGCTGGCCGGGGCGATCTACGGCTTGATGTGCGTCGGGCTCGGGCTGATTTTCGGGGTCATGCGCGTCATCAACTTCGCGCAGGGCGACTTCATGATGCTCGGCATGTACGCCGCCTATTACCTGTTTCTTTCCGCGGGCATCCAGGACGTATTCGGCAACATCATCGGCCCGTATGTGGCGATCCTGCTGTCCGGCCCGCTGCTGTTCCTGTTCGGTTACGCGATTCACCGGTTCCTGATTTCGCGGGTCACCGGGCGGCGCACGGCGCAGCTCGAAGGCGAGGGCCATTTCGCACAGCTGATCCTCACGCTCGGCGTCGCGCTGGTGCTGCAGAATGGGGGCCTGATCGTGTTCGGATCGGTGCTGGCCTCGATCCGCACGCCATTGTCGTCCAGCGCCTGGGAAATCGGACCGTTGTGGGGCGATTTCATCAGCATTTTTGTCAACAAGTCGCGCGGCATCGCCGCGCTGATCTCGATCGTCGCCATGGCCCTGCTCGCCGTCCTGATTACGCGCACGCGGATAGGCAAGTCGCTGCGCGCCTCCGCGGACAATCCGGTGGCGGCGACCTATATGGGCATCGATATCGATCGTTCGTACAGGATCGCGTTTGGTCTCGGCGCCGCCGTCACCGCGGTCGCGGGCGGGCTGCTCGCCACCAACTACCCGTTTCATCCCTATATCGGCATCGATTACGTCATCGTCATGTACGCCGGCGTCGTGCTTGGCGGCATGGGCAGCATCATCGGGGCGTTCTGGGGCGGCATGACGATCGGGCTGGTTCAGCAGCTCTCGACGCTGGTGCTGCCGACCCAGCTTCAGAACGCGGCGATCTTCGTCGTCTTCCTGCTGATCGTTTTCCTGCGTCCCCAGGGATTCTTCGGCCGCATGGTGGAGAGAACCTGATGCGGTCCCTGGTGCCGATCCTGATCGCCGCGCTGATCTACGCCTGCCTCACGCTGGTCGTCAGCAATTCGTACTATCAGCTGATGCTGACGCTTGTGCTGGTTTGGGCGAGCTTCGGATTGGCCTGGAATATCCAGTCCGGCTACACCGGCCTAGTGTCGTTCGGTCATGCGGCCTTCTTCGGGCTGGGCGCCTACACCACGGCGCTCGGCCAGATCTACTTCGACCTTACGCCGTGGCTGCTGATCCCGATTGCGGCCGTCATCGGTGGCGTTTCCGGCCTGCTGATCGGTTTCCCGACGTTCAGGCTGCGCGGGCACTACTTCGCGCTGGCGATGCTGGCCTACCCGCTGGCGATGCTCTACGTGTTCGAGTGGCTCGGCTTTCAGGAACTGACGCTGCCGATCAAGCGCGACGCGCCGCTCGCCTATATGCAGTTTTCCGATCCGCGGCTTTACACCCTGGTCGCGCTCGCGATGCTGCTTGCGATTGTGCTGATTACCCGCGCCGTCGAGCGCTCGCGGTTCGGAATGGCGCTGCTGGCGATCAAGCAGAACGAGGCGGCGGCGGAGGCCGCGGGCATCGACGCGCTGGCCTGGAAGCTGCGTTCCATCGTGCTCTCGGGCGCGATCGCCGGCGCCGTCGGCGCGTTCTACGCGGTCGTGTTGCTGGTGGTCACGCCGCCGTCGGTATTCGGCATGCTGGTCTCGGCGCAGGCGCTGACGGTTGCGATGTTCGGCGGCGTCGGCACGGTGTGGGGACCGCTGATCGGGGCTGTCATACTGATCCCGGTCGGGGAAATCCTCAACGCCGAGCTGGGCGCGCGAATCCCCGGCATCCAGGGCGTGATCTACGGCCTCGCCATCATCGTCGTCATCCTGGTGGCGCCGGAGGGCGTATTCTGGACGTTGCGGGATCGGCTGAGGCGCGGAGCGCGAACCGCCGCCGCGATGACGCCGGAATTGTCGGCGCCGGCCGCGCCGCTTGCGCCGGCAGATACTCGTCCCGCCGGCCAGCCGCGAAAGCCGCCGTCCGGCGAGATATTACTGTCCGTGAAGGGTTTGTCGAAGTCGTTCGGTGGGCTCAAGGCGGTGCAGGACGTCAGTTTCGATGTGCACCGGGGCATGATCCTTGGAATCATTGGGCCTAACGGCGCCGGCAAGACCACGCTGTTCAACCTGCTCAACGGATTCCTGCCTCCCAGCTCCGGCGAAGTCGTGTTCGACGGCCGCAACATGGTCGGGTGCAGGCCGCACGTGCTCTGCAAGGCCGGGGTCGGGCGCACGTTCCAGATCATGCGGCCGTTTCCCCGCATGTCCGTCCGCGACAATGTCCGCGTCGGCGCCTACGTTCAGGCAGCCAACGAGCAGGAGGCGCATCATCTCGCCGCCGACGCCGTGAATCGCGTGGGTCTCAGTCCGGTCGCCGACAAGATGGCGGCCGAGCTCACCACCAAGGAGCTTCGCCTGATGGAGATCGCCCGCGCGCTGGCGGGGAAACCTCGCCTGCTTCTGCTCGACGAAACCCTGGCGGGTCTCGGCCACGGCGAGGCCGACGAGGTGACCGCCATCGTTCAGCGGCTGGCGCGGGACGGCATGACGGTCGCGATCATCGAGCACACCATGCAGTCGATGGTTCGCCTCGTCGATCGGTTCCTTGTGCTTGATCACGGCGCGGTGCTTGCCGACGGCGAACCGGAGCAGGTCACCCGCGACCCGCGCGTCATCGAGGCCTATCTCGGCAAGAAATGGGTGGCACATGCTCAGGCTTGAGGGTGTCTGCGCCGGCTATTCGGTGCTGCCGGTCCTGAACGATGTTTCGCTCAACGTCGAGGCCGGGCAATTCGTCGCGATCGTCGGACCGAACGGCGCCGGCAAGACGACGCTGTTCAAGACGATTTCCGGCATCGTGCAGCCGAGCGCCGGCGCGATCCATTTCGAAGGCGTCGACCTGCTCAAGGTTTCCGCGGCGGCGCGGCCGCATCTCGGCATCGCCCACGTTCCGGAAGGCCGTCAGGTGTTTCCGTCGCTCTCGGTGATGGAGAATCTGGAGATGGGTGCGTTCACCGAGGCCGGCCGCCGCGCCTGGAAGGACAATATCGAGCGCATTTTCACCCTGCTGCCGGTGCTGGCCGAGCGGCGGCGCCAGTTCGCCGGGACATTGTCCGGCGGCGAGCAGCAGATGCTGGCGATCGGGCGCGGGCTGGCATCGGCTCCCAAGCTGTTGATGCTCGACGAACCGTCGATGGGACTGGCGCCCGCGATCGCCGATTTCATTTTCGAAAAACTGATCGAGATCCGCGCCCAGACCCGGCTGACGATTCTGCTGGTCGAGCAGCGCGTCGCCGAAGCGCTGGAATCGGCCGATCATGGCTATGTGCTCGAAGCGGGCCGGGTAGTGCTCGAAGGCAATAAGGAGACGCTGCGGGCCGACGATCGGGTCCGGCAGGCCTATCTCGGAATGTAAATCAACGAAGCCAAAAAAGCGGCTCGACAAAAGGAAACGCAATAATCGATCGGCGACCAAACAGGCAAACCACAACACACCGGAGGGAACCATGACCGACCACACACCACTCGCGCTGACACGGCGCACGATGCTTGCCGCCACCGCACTTAGCCTCGCCGCGCCACGCGCCTTCGCGCAGGCGGCCGCGGACGTCAGGATCGGACTGATCGTGCCGCTGTCGGGGCTCTACGCGCGGCCGGGTGCTGTGATGCGCATGGGGGCCGAGATGGGGGTCGACCACATCAACAGCGCCGGCGGCGTCAAGGCGCTCGGCGGCGCCAAGCTCAAGCTGGTCGTCATAGACTGCGGCGACACCACGGAGAAGGCCAAGAACGCGGCCCAGCGCATGGTCGCGCAGGAGACCGACCTCGTCGCCGCCAGCGGCGCCTATCTGAGTTCGTTCACCCTCGCGGTGACCGAGGTGACCGAGCGTGCGCAGCTCCCGGTGCTGACGCTGTCCTACTCCGATCTGATCACCGACCGCGGGTTCAAATATGTGTTCCAGACCTCCGCCACGGCGGGATCGCAGGCCAGACAGGCCTTGCCGCTGCTGATGAAGCTGGCGGAGACCGCCTCCGGCAAGCGCCCGAAGACGGTGGCGATCATCGGCGATAACACCGCCTCGTCGGTGGCATCGGTGAAGCCGATGCGCGAAGGCCTGCTCAAGGAGCTTGGTCTCGAACTGGTGATGGACGAGACCTTCACGCCGCCGCTATCCGACGCCACGCCGCTGGTCCAGAAAGTGCGCGCGTCTCGGCCCGACATGCTGTTCTTCCTTCCGACCGTGATCTCCGACGGCAAGCTGATTCTGGAAAAAATGAACGAATTCGGCCTCGGCCAGGGCCGCATCCCGACCATCTCGTTCGGCATCGCGATCGCCGAGCCGGACATTCTGCAGACCATCAGTCCGGATCTGCTGCAGGGGGTTATCACCTGCGTCGGCAGTTGGGCGACCAAGGGGCATGAGGACCTGGTGAAGGAACTCAAGACCCGCTTCAACGAGCCCTGGATGACCCAGAATGCCATTTCGACCTATGGCGACATGTGGCTCATCAAGGAGGCGCTCGAGAAGGCCGGCAAGGCTGACAAGTTAGCCGTCGCCGAGGCGCTGCGGACGATGGATGGCGGGCCGTCCAAATACTATCCCGGCGGCATTCTCAAGTTCGACGAGAAGGGCCGGCGTGTCGATGCCGAAATGACCGTCGTGCAGTGGCAGAAGGGCATCCCGGTCACCGTCTTCCCCCAGAAGCTCGCTGTCGCCGAGCCGTTCTGGCCGAAGCGTTGAAATCATCGGCCGCGAGGCGGATGGTCGTTTGAACCTGGACAAAGGAAAGAAACTGATGAGCAAGGAAACTTTTGATCGTGGTCTGGCCATCCGGAAGGATGTGCTGGGCAAGGAATTCGTCGAGAAGTCGTTCGAGAGCGCCGATGACTTCAACATGCCGATGCAGGAACTGACGACCGAATACTGCTGGGGCTATGTCTGGGGCCGCGACGGCCTGCCGCGCAAGACCCGCAGCATGCTGAACCTGGCGATGCTGAGCGCGCTCAATCGCAATCACGAATTGCGCATGCATCTGAAGGGCGCGCTGAAGAACGGCGTAACCAGAGACGAGATCCGCGAGATCTTCCTCCAGGTCGCGATCTATTGCGGAGTGCCGGCCGGCGTGGATTCGTTCCGGACCGCGCGCGAGGTGTTCGCCCAGGTCGATGCGGAAGCCAAAGGAGCCTGATAGCCGCTATAGAGCCGCTCGCGGCCGTTCCGCCGGTCGCACGGCGGGACGGCCAATATAACGGAAACCATCATGCAGCTCACCATCAAGCAGGCGCACCAACTCGCGGTTCGCGTCATGTCGGCGGTCGGTCACGACGAGGCCGATGCCGGCCTGATCGCCGATCATCTGATCGATTGCGAGCTGCGCGGCTTGAGTTATGGCGGACTGGCGCGCGCCATCAGCATCGCCGAGAGGATTGCGCGCAGCGGCGACCGCCGTCGTCCGATCCGGATTCGACAGGAGACCCCGGTGTCGGCGCAACTCGACGGCGGCGATCACCTCGGCTACATCGTCGCGCATCGCGCCACCGCGATCGCGATCGAGAAGGCGGGGATTTCGGGCATCGCGGTCGTCGGCGCCAACGAGACCTGGTACACCGGCATGCTGTCCTACTATGCCGAGATCGCGGCCGCGCAGGGGCTGGTCAGCATGATTGCATCGAATGCTTCGCCCTGGGTTGCTCCGCACGGCGCGACCGAAGGCCGGCTTGGCACCAATCCCATCTGTTTCGGCTTCCCGAGCGCCGACGAGCCGGTGATCTGGGATGTCGGCACTTCGGCGATCATCCACGCCGAAGTGACGTTGGCGCGCCGCCTCGGCCGGCAGTTGCCGGACGATGTCGCGTTCGACCGCGACGGCGAGCCGACCCGTGATCCGGCTTCCGCTCTCGCGGGGGCCTTTGCCGCGTGGGGCGGACACAAGGGATCCGGTCTCGGCATCGTCGTGCAGCTGCTTGGCATCATGGCGGGCTCGCCGCCAATTCCCCCCGACCTCGCGGACTTTGGATTCGTCATTGTGGCGATGCGGCCGGATTTGCTGGGTTCGGCCGAGACGTTTCGCAACAACGTGTCGGCTTATGCGGATGCGGTGCGATCGGCACGGCCCGTCGCGGGCGGCGGCCCCGTACGGATGCCGTTCGACCGCTCGCGGCAGGACCGCCGGCGCCGGCTCGCCGAAGACAGCATCGAGATTCCCGATCTCGTGTTCGAGCAATTGACCGGCATCGCCGAACGCCGGCCGATGGGAGCCGCCTGATGATGGCCGCCGCACCGCGCCGCTCGGCTCTCGTCACCGGCTCAAGCGGAGGCCTCGGCTACGCGATCGCCGAAAGTCTCGCGGCCGCCGGATATGACATCGTGCTGCACGGAATTGACGCGCCTGAAGATGTCGAGCCCGCGCGGCTGGCGCTGGCGGCACGCCATGGCACCACCGCGGTTTACTGCCGGGCCGATCTATCCGATCTGGCCGAAATCGAACGGCTGATGACCTTCGCGCGCGAGGCGTGCGACGGTCCCGATGTCGTCATCAACAATGCCGTGGTCCGTCATTTCGCCCCGATCGAGCAATTTTCAGCCGCCGATTGGCAACACTCGCTTGCCGTCAATCTCACGGCGCCGTTTCACGTCATCCGGCTGGCGCTGCCGGGGATGCGGGCCGCGGATTTCGGCCGCATCGTCAACATGTCGTCGCACTATGGACAGCGCGGCGCCGAGGGGCGGGTCGACTACGTCACCACCAAGACCGGAATCCTTGGCCTGACGCGCGCCGTGGCGCTGGAGACCGCCGGTACCGGCATCACCTGCAATGCGGTCAGTCCGGGAACACTGCCGACGCCCGCCATCCTCGGCCGGATCGACGCCATGGCGGCGGCGCGTGGCATCTCGCGCGATGAGGCCACCCGCGACTACATGAAGCAGCGCCAGCCGAGCCACCGCTTCGTCCGCCTGGAAGATGTCGGCGCGGCGGTGGCTTTCCTGTGCGGACCAGCGGCGCGCGACATCACCGGCGCGGTGATCCCGATCGATGGCGGCTGGTCGGCGGCTTGAGCCGGTGCGGGGATCGGTTCACTGCCGTCCCGCATCGCCCCGGTCGAGCGTTCGGACAGCGCGTTTACGCCCGTCTTCGAAGCGCCATGGCTTCACCCGAAGCGATCTTCATATCTGGCGAGCGCGAGGTCTGCCGTGTCGATTTCGGGCTTACGACCCGACAGCAAGTCGGCGAGCACCCGCGCGGAACCGCACGCCATGGTCCAGCCGAGCGTGCCGTGACCGGTGTTGAGATGAAGGTTGGCGTAACGGGTGGCGCCGATCACCGGCGGACCGTCCGGCGTCATCGGCCGCAACCCGCTCCAGAACGTGGCCTCGGTCAAGTTGCCGCCGCGCGGAAACAGCTCGGTCAGGGAATGCTCCAGCGTCGCTCGACGCGCCGAATAGAGCTTGTCGGAATAGCCTGAAACTTCGGCGGTGCCGCCGACACGGATGCGATCGCCGAGCCGCGTGATGGCGACCTTGTAGCTTTCGTCCATCACCGTCGACACCGGCGCGGCATCGGGATCGATCACCGGCACGGTGATCGAGTAACCCTTGACGGGATAGACCGGGATCGAAACGCCGAGCGGCCTGAGCAGAAGCGGCGACCAGCTGCCGAGCGCGACCACATAGGCGTCAGCGCGCAACACCCCGGCGCTTGTGATGACACCTGATATCCCCTTGGCGTCCGTTTCCAGCCGCTCGATCGTGGTGTTAAGGCGAAACTGGACGCCGAGCTTGGCGGCATGGGCGGCGAGCGCCAGCGTGAACATATGACAATCGCCGGTCTCGTCCTGCGGCAATCGAAGACCGCCGGCGATCCTGTGCTTCACCGCGGCAAGCGCCGGTTCGGCAGCGATACAGCCATCGCGATCGAGCACCTCATAGGGCACGCCGTACTGTTGCAGCACGGCGATGTCGCCGGCGGTGCCATCGAGCTGTGACGGCTTGCGGAACAATTGCAGCGTGCCGCGGCTGCGCTCGTCATAGTGGATCGGGATCTCGTCACGCAGCGCGCGCAGGCAGTCGCGGCTGTATTCGGCCAGCGGAATCATGCGGCTCTTGTTGACCGCGTACCGCGCCGACGTGCAGTTGCGCAGCATCTTGATGAGCCATGACCACATCGCGGGATCGAGCTTCGGCCGCAGCACCAGCGGGCCGTGCTTCATCAACAGCCATTTGACCGCCTTGATCGGCACGCCGGGGCCGGCCCAGGGCGAGGCATAGCCGGGCGATACCTCGCCGGCGTTGGCGAAGCTGGTCTCGCGCGCCGGCTCCGGCTGGCGGTCGACGACCGTCACCTCGTGCCCGCTACGTGCGAGGTAATACGCCGTCGTCACGCCGACGACGCCGCCGCCGAGAACCAGTACCTTCACGATCATTCGCTCCCGCTGCGACCAGGCTTACGCAAACTTCAGGCCGTCCGCATCTGACGAATCGAACAATCCGCGGAAGGTCTCGTCATCCGGTTCTATCTCCGTGCCGCATTGCTTTGGCCGCCAATGGATGAAGGCGCAGCCGGGGTGAAATTGCGCTGCAGCTTCTTGGCCGCCAATTCACGCAATTTGTTGCGGTCAAGCTTGTTGGTCGAAGCCAGCGGCAGGCTGTCGACAAACCAGATCGAGCGGGGGTGCTGATAGGCCGGCGCGTTCGCAAGGGCGAAGGACTTCAGATTGCTCTCGTCGAGGTTGCTTCCTTCACGCTTCACCACGAATGCCACCGGCTTGGTACCCTTGATATCGTCGTCCACCGGCACCACGCAGGCCTGGATCACGTCCGGATGGGTCTCCAGCATCTTTTCGACTTCGCCCGGGAAAATATTTTCGCCGCCGCTCACGAACATGTCGTCGGTCCGCCCGAGGAAATAGTGGAAGCCGTGTTCGTCGCGGCGAAACACGTCGCCGGTGATATAGAAGCCGTCCTGGGTAATGGGTGACGCAACATCCGGGCGATTGTGATAGCCGTTCATGATCGCCGGGCTTTTCATCTCGAGCACGCCAACGTCAGAAGGCTTTCCGTCTTCCCCGACAAGACGCAGCTGGACCTTGGGGTGCGGATAGCCGACCGACATTTCGGGCTGTGGCAAGCCTTGCGGGTGTGGCCCGAATACGACGGGTCCGGCCTCGGTTGTGCCATAGGCATTGGTAACGGCCGCTTTTGGCAGGGCGCGGTGGATTGCCTCCATCAGACTGTGACTGACGGGGGCCGATCCCATGCGCAGGAACTCGACACTGGAGAGGTCGGTCGCCGCGAGCCGTTCTCTGTCATTCAGCATCATCGCGATCATCGGCGGAACCGCGGTGAGCCATGTGCAGCGATAGTCCGCGATGGCTTCCAAATAGAGTTGCGCGGTGAACTGCGGCAGCAAGATCACGGTTGCGTGGGCCGCATGCGCCAGCTGGCTCATGGCCAGCGCGTTCATGTGGTAGAGCGGGGCTGCGACCAGAAAGCGATGGCGCGACATGTCCTGGGCGGCCATTCGCGTTTCGACAACCCAGATATGGCTCTGGTGCGAGAGCACGACGCCCTTGGGTCGCCCCGTCGAACCCGAGGTGTAGAGAAACATCGCTGGTTCACGGTTCGCCGCCGCGATGGGCGCGAACGGACCCGGCTTCAGAAAGCCGGCGAACTCGCTGCCTTCGCCGTCGAACCGGATGCGCGGCAGATCGTTGGGCGCGCTGTCGAAGCGCCGCGCGTCGCAGAAGACGAGCCTGGCGCCCGAGTCACGAATGATATAGTCGATCGTAGCGGGCGGGAATTTGAAGTTGACCGGCACCGCGACAAAGCCGGCGCGCATGATGCCGTGAACCGTCGTGAGATATTCGAAGCGGTTGGCGGACAGAATGGCCACCCGGTCACCGCGCGCCAGGCCACGCGCGACGAGAGAGCGGGCGACCGCATTGGCCTCGGCTTCGAAATCCCGGTAGCTGAAGCGGCGCTCCTGGCCGGTGCCGAGATCGATGATGGCGACCTTGTCGAGATCGCAGGCGCTCGGCGTCAACGCTCCCAGATTTGTAAACGGAGGAATTTGGGACACGATGGAGTCTCTGTCAGGCCGGCGGCGATGTCAGATAGGTTCCGCGCCCGCTCGCCAACAGGCGCCCCTCCTTGTCGAAAACCTTGGCTTCCGCCACCGAGAACTGCTTGCCGAAATGCACGATCTCGCCGCGGATCGTCAGCACGCCGGGCATCGCGGCGCGATGGTAGTCGACGCGCAGATCCACCGTTGGAACTCCGCGTCCGGTCTTGGAGACCATGGCCCAATCCGCGGTGAGGTCGACCAGTGTCGCAAGGATGCCGCCATGGGTATACCCTCGATCCGGGTTGACCACCCACTCTTCGCGCCAGTTGGCCGTCAGCTCGATCGTGCCCTCGCCAACCGCGACGACGTTCAATCCGAGCCATTGATGGAACGGACCGCGCGACAACAGCTTCTGCACGTCTTCGACGCTGGGGACTTCACTCATCGGACGGAAACCTCTTTTGGTCCTTCTCTGCCATGAAGGGCGGACAGGACGATGATCAGAAAACTTGCTTCGCTGCGTCACCCGGCGTCGGGTGAAACCGCGGCAGTCAGGGGACGACGACGACCTTGCCGATGACTTCACGATCCTTGATCAGACGCAGACCTTCCGCCGCCTTCTCGAGCGGCAGCACCTCGTCGATGACCGGCTTGATCTTCTTCTCGACAATCATCTTCATGAGGTCGGTCAGGTTCTCCTCGTAAAAGCTGTTCGAGCCGATCACCTTCAGCTCAAAACTCCAGATGTAGCGCAGATCCTCCTTCGGATCATGCCCGGCGGTGGCGCCGCACACCAGCAGGCTTCCGCCACGCTTGAGGCAACGCAACGACGGCACCCAGGTTTCGCCGCCGGTGAAATTGACGACGACATTGACGCCGCCGTCATAGCTGCGCCGTTGCGGCTTGCCGTATTTTTCGATCGCCCACTTCGAGAAATCGACTTCCTTGTAGTTGATCGCCTCGTCGGCGCCCATCGCCTTGAGCTTTGCCATTTTCTCCGCGCTGCTGGCGCAGGCAATGACTTCGGCGCCGAGCAGCTTGCTCAGGATGACGCAGCCGGTGCCGACGCCGCCGCTGGCGCCCAGGATCAGGACGCGGTCGCCCTTGCGGACGGTGTTGTGGGTGATCAGCATGCGGTGCGCGGTGCCGTACGCCACCGGCAGGGACGCCGCCTCCTCGAAGCTGACGCCATCGGGCATGGCGATGAGCTGGTCGGCTTCGACGAGGCAATATTCCGCCATGCCGCCATCGAGCATCTCGCCCATCAGGCCTTTCTTCTTGTTGAGCGGATTGACGAGCACGCGGCTGCCGACCTTCCAGCCGGAAACCCCTTCGCCGATCTCGACGATCTCGCCCGCCATATCGAGGCCGATCACGACGGGCAGCGGCACCTTGATGCCCGGCATGCCCTGCACCGTGAATACGTCGTGATAGTTGAACGACGAGGCGCGGACGCGAATGACCACCGCTCCGGCCCTCGCCTTTGGTTTCGGGTGATCCTCGACCACCGCCAGGTTTTCCAACCCGCCATGTTGGCGCAGAACCAGCGCCCTCATCGTTTCCGACATGCTGTTTTCCTGTTCAATGACTGGCCTGCTTCAAGCGCCGGGGCGAGAGTGCGGCCGACTTCCAAGCCCAGTGTTGGCGGCAGTTTGCTGAGGGGAGCCGCAAGATCAAGGTGTATTCCTCGCAACCCACCCATTCGAGGAAAGATTTCGCACTTTCGAGGACAGTGGCGCAATAGGATTTCCCGCTTGCTGGCGCGCTGTGTTAAAAAACCTTCCGGGCTTGGTTCTGAGACGGGGAATGGCGCATGGATGATCTCGATCTCGCTCTTTTGCAGATCCTGCAGGAGGATGCGACGCTGAAGGTGGCTGAAATAGCCGAAAAGGTCGGGCTTTCGCCAACCCCCTGCTGGCGCCGGATTCAGAAACTTGAAGAGGAAGGCCTGATTCGCAAGCGCGTCGCCTTGCTCGATCCGGTGAAGCTGCGCGTCGGCGTCACCGTCTTTATTGCCATTCGCACCAATCAGCACAACGCCGCATGGATGAAGAAGTTTACCGCGATCGTGATGTCGATCCCCGAGATCGTCGAGTTTTACCGGATGAGCGGCGACGTCGACTACCTCCTGCGCGCGGTGGTGCCGGATATCGCCGGTTACGATGCGGTCTACAAAAGGCTGATCGAGAAGATCGAGTTGGGAGATGTCAGCTCAAGCTTTGCGATGGAACAGATCAAATTCACCACCGCTCTGCCGTTGCAGTTCGCGGCGCGCGGCGAGACGGCATCGAAAGGCGCGAAAGAGACATGACGGAAAAAGGCGGTCGTTAGCGGGTATCCTGCATTGCCGCTTCGACGATCTCGTCGATCGAGGGCAGCAGCTCGGCGATTGGCGTACCCCCACGCCTTTCAAGAAAAAACGTCACGACGTTGCGAAGAACGGAACGGAGGTCTTCCGCGTTCACCGCGTCCCGCTCCGCAGGCCGCAGCGGCAGGCGATCCGCCAGCAGCTGATTTTGCAATCGTTCGGCGGCGAGTTCGATCGACTTTACTTTCGAGCGGAATTGCTCGGTCTCGCTGCTCGGGGCCGGCGACGGCCCCGCCTTCAGGCCTACGCGAATGGCACGGAGCGGTCGAACGATCTGCTCGCGCCACGGATGGCAGGCCTCATCCAGTTCCCGGATCTCGGGAAGCGTCAGCAATATGCGATGCCTGACGGCCGCGTATCCGACCATGAGAAACATCATGACGTCGACGCCCGCCCGGTTCTGCAATTGGAGGCAGGCATCCGCGACCCCGGGCCGGGCATAGATATCAAGAGCAAATGCCCAGCTGTCGGCCTCCAGTTCGGGCCGGGACAGCTTCATGAAAGGCGCTGCTTCATGAATCGGCATTCTTGATCGAATTCAAGCCGCCCCAGCGGCTGACGGCCTTCGTTTCGATATCGAACAGGTCAAGCACCCGCCCGAGGGTATGATCGACCATCTGTTCAAGGCTTTCGGGGCGGGCGTAGAACGCCGGTGCCGGCGGATAGATGATCGCGCCCATTTCGGTGGCCGCGGTCATGGAACGCAGATGGCCGAGGTGAAGCGGGGCTTCACGGACGATCAGGACAAGACGGCGCCGTTCCTTCAGGACCACATCGGCCGCGCGTGTCAGCAAGGTCGAGGTCACGCCCGAGACGATCTCGGAGAGGCTTCGCATCGAACAGGGCGCCACCACCATGCCCAGCGTTCTGAACGACCCGGAGGAAATCGAAGCCCCGACATTGTCGACCTGGTGAACGACATCGGCCAGCGCCGAAACGTCGGCGACGCCGATATCCAGCTCCTGCGTCAGCGTAATCTTCGCCGACCGGCTCATGACCAGATGGGTTTCGATGTCAGTCGCCTGCAGCAGGCCCAACAACCGAACGCCGTAAACGGCCCCGGAGGCGCCGGTTATTCCGACGATCAATCGCCGCGGAAGTGAATGCATCGGAATAGAACCAGTCCTTGACGAGATGGCCGGACGCCGCATCGCCGGAATAGCACAAAGTCGGTGCCCCGTTGAGTTCCGATCGCGCAAGTCGCCGCTCTTCACCTCAGCAACTGCACGTTAATTGTTCAATTGGCGAAAATATGACAATATTTTACCCGAAT
This sequence comes from Bradyrhizobium sp., assembly GCF_004799445.1. Classification (GTDB taxonomy): domain Bacteria; phylum Pseudomonadota; class Alphaproteobacteria; order Rhizobiales; family Xanthobacteraceae; genus Bradyrhizobium. Next base: position 38,195 of record NZ_SSNA01000091.1, on the reverse strand, counting down.
ATCAAGATTTTACGCAAATACGCACTAAAAATATGGTATTTTGGGAAATTACGCGTAGACTTCCGCTTGGAACATCCGACTCAAACCAGAACTGCAAGGGCAAAGGACATGCGAACGATCGGGCTATTGGGCGGTATGAGCTGGGAAAGCACCGCGGTCTATTACCGGCGCATCAACGAGAGCGTCCGCGAACGCCTGGGCGGCTTGCATTCCGCCAAGGTGATCATGCACTCGGTCGACTTCGAAAGCATTGTGGCGCTGCAGAAGAGCGATGCGTGGGACCGCGCCGGAGCCCTGCTTGCAGACCTGGCGCGGGATCTCGAAACCGCCGGCGCGGATTGCGTCCTGATCTGCACCAACACCATGCACAAGCTGGCCGATACCGTGCAACGCGCGGTAACCGTTCCGCTCCTGCACATCACCGATGTAACGGGAGCCGCGGTCGCCTCCGCCGGCTGTCGCCGGCCACTGCTGCTCGCGACGCGCTATACGATGGAACAGGATTTCTATCTCGCGCAACTCCGCGACAAGCACGGGCTTTCGCCGATGGTGCCGGATGCCGACGACCGCACCGCCGTGCATGACATCATCTTCAACGAATTGTGCCGCGGCGTGGTGCGCGAAACCTCACGCCAGCGCTATCTCGATATCGTCGCGGCTGCCGCGGCCGATGGCGCCGATAGCGTCATCCTGGGCTGCACGGAAATTGGCCTGCTGGTGGGGCCGCAGCATTTCGATCTGCCGGTGTTTGATTCGACGCTCCTCCATGCCGACGCGGCGGTCGCCTTCGCGCTGGACAGGCGCGACGAACCGGAGCGGAGCGCGGCGTAGCGCGCAAGTCACGAAGTCATCGGGCCTCGAAGCATAAAGACGGCCGCTCTCAGATGATCGAAACCCGGGTCAGGCAATCCTGGCTTGTTCAGTCCCGCCGCCGTCGAGCTGCGGCACTGCAATGCCGGGGTCGGTCGGTAGCAGGTCCTTGCGCATGTACGTATTGGAGTTGCCGTTGAACAGCGTGCCGACAAGCCCGCGGTCGAGATCGCTGGTGCCGAACAGGGCATCGCAGATCGGAAAGGTGAGATTGAAGTTTTGCGTCTGCATGAAACCGAGCACGTGATGAATGGTGTGCATGCGGCGGACCGTGTTGACGAGCGGAATATACTTCAAATAGGGATGCCGCTCGTCGTCGAGATGCGACAGCGTGTGCAGGCCTTCATACATTAGGTAGTAGGCCGCCATCGTGAACACCGTGATGTATCCGGCGTTGGCCGAGATCGACAGACCTAGCAGGAACGCCGGCGGCAGCGCAGCCAGCACGAAGCCCAGCGGCGCGAATGGCGGGAACAGCAGCGCCCGCCACTCCTTGTGGCCGTGATAGGTCAGGTCGTGATGGGTGAAGAACTGGTGATGCACCGTGCAGTGGCGTTTGTAGATCATCTCCAGCCCCTTCACCGGGCGGTGGAGAATGTAGCGGTGCGCGGCCCACTCGATCCAGTTGCCGAACAGCGCGATCGGAATCACCAACAGCCACTCCCAGCCCGCGTTTTGAATGTGGCGCCAGCACAACCACATCGCGGTGCCGGTGACCAGCAGCGTGAAGCCAAGATGGATGGCGCCGTGATACCATGGCGGCGTTTCCGCGATGAATTTGTCGCGAAACAGGCGCTGACGTTCCTGTTCGCGGCGATCGCGGCCCGCATCTTGAATTGCCACGTCCATGTTGCTCTCCCTCGTTGTGTTTGGCCGGCCGGCATGGGCCGCTACCGGGCTGTTTGAGGGCAGCTTATTCCGGGGGCGGTCGCCCGGGCTTTGCTGCAGCGGGGAGGATTTATCGTTTCGGATGATTTTTTGCCGCCTGATCCGTACCCGTCGCCGGCAATTCGGGTTATCGTTCGGGGCTGCCATATGAAAGACCTGCCGGTCGGAGATCAACGGTGACCAGGGCTTTGAGCATCCTTCGGGGCCGCTTTGGACGCGTGGCCCTCCTCGACATGGACACCTCGCTGGTGGAACATGCGCATCCGCATTGCCACCTGATCTTCAAGGCCAGCGGCCCAGACCAGAATTTTGTGGTCGAAGAGCAGACGGTGCCGTTGCGAAGCGACATGCTCGTCGCCGTCAACTCGTGGCAGCAACACGCCTATCTGCATCGTCAGGGTGCCGAGCGGACCTTGTTTCTCGCGCTTTATATCGAGCCGGGCTGGCTCGCGGCTGCGGATCGGGCTTTCGTCAATTGCGCCGAGCCTGGGTTCTTTCCCCGTGCGGGGATTCCGATCACCAGCGAGATCAACCGGCTTCGCGCCAATCTGGTGCGGCGGATGGCGGATCCTCATGACCAGCACGACGAGCTGCAGGAATCGATCCTCCAGCTTTGTCTCAACGTGTCGCACGGGTTTTCGGACTGGCGCGATCAAGGCGCGAGGCTGCGGAAGCATCACGGGCCTCGCGATTATCGCGTCGGCCGGGCGCTACGGCATATGCGCGAGCGTGCGGCCGAGGCGGTCGATCTCGATGCCGTCGCCCGGCTTGCCGGCCTGTCTCGCCCGCACTTCAATCATCTGTTCCGCAGCTGTACCGGCGTCAGCCCGCGGGTCTACGCCAATGCCCTTCGCGTCGAGACGGCGGTCAGCCGGCTGCGCCAGCAGCAGGATGAGATCGGTGAGATTTCCGAACATCTCGGCTTCAGCGCCCAGAGCAATTTCACGCGATTTTTCCAGCAACATGCGGGAACCTCGCCGAACCAGTATCGGCGCGTGATGGCCGATCTCGGCTGATTGGTTGCCTTTGCGGGGCCGTTCGGCCATGAAGGGTTCCCTGACGGAGCGAGCGATGGAAGCAACGCGTACCAACACCGATACCGCCGGCCACAACGCGCATCCGGATTTGCGCGGCTGGCTGCAATGGCTCTCCGCCACCGACCGGCTCGCGGTCGCGCGCAAGGGCCTCTCGCTGATCGACGAACTGGCGGCGGTCGCCAAGAAGCTCGAAAATGAGCGCGCCGTGCTGTTTCCGTCACCCGGTCAGCATTCGATTCCCGTGGTGGCGAACCTGTTTGCCGACCGCAGCTGGATCGCGGATTCGCTCGGCGTTCCCACCGGCGAACTGCTGTCGCGGTTCCAGAACGCGGTTCGTCATCCGCTGCCATGGGTCGAGGTCATGGCGGCGCCGGTGCAGGATGTCGTTCATCACGAGGTCGATCTGCTCAAGCAATTGCCGATCCCCAAGCACAACGAACACGACAGCGGGCCCTACATTACGGCGGCGCTCCTGATCGCGCGCAATCCGAAGACCGGAATTCAGAACGTTTCGATCCACCGCTGTCAGATAAGCGGTCCGGACCGCATTGGCGTTCTGCTGCTGCCCCGGCACACCCTGCATTATTTCCGGATGGCCGAGGAAGCCGGTGAGGCGCTGGAGATCGCGCTGGTGATCGGCGTGCATCCGGCCTGCATTCTTGCTTCCCAAGCGATCGCCGCGCTGGACGTTGACGAAATGGAAATCGCCGGCGCGCTGCTCGGCCAGCCGGTCGAGATGGTCAAATGCAAGACCAACCGGGTGCGCGTGCCCGCGCATGCGGAAATCGTCATCGAAGGCCGCATCCTGCCCAAGGTCCGCGAGCCCGAAGGGCCGTTCGGCGAGTTTCCGCAATATTACGGCCCGCGCGCCGACCGCGAAGTGATCCAGGTCGATGCGATCACCCACCGCAAGAATCCGATTTTTCACACCATTGTCGGCGGCGGAACCGAGCATCTGCTGCTCGGCGGCATTCCGCGCGAGGCGACGCTGCTGGAGCACCTGCAACGCAGTTTTCCCTCGGTGCGCGACGTGCGTCTTACCCGCGGCGGCACCTGCCGCTATCACCTCGCGGTCAAGATCGACAAGGCCAGCCAGGGCGAGCCGAAGAATATCATCATGGGTGCGTTCGGCGGCCATTACGACCTCAAGCAGGTGGTCGTGGTCGACATGGATGTTAATATTGACGACGAAAGCGAAATCGAATGGGCCATTGCGACCCGCTTTCAGGCCGACCGCGACCTCGTCATCATCTCGGGCGCGCAGGGCTCGAAGCTCGATCCGTCCTCGAACAATGGCATCAGCGCCAAGATGGGGATCGACGCGACCAAGCCGCTGGCAACCGAGCCGATGGAGTTCAAGCGCATTCACGTGAAGGGCGTCGAAAACGTTGATCTCGATGCAGCACTTCAGGATGATCCCAAGGCTGCCTTTGCGCGGATCATCGCCGGCTGAGGTCAAGAGGTTGACCCCAGATAAAACAACGCTGGCTCAAGCCAGGGGAATGCAACGAGGGAACGGGACGGACCGTCGTCTGGCATGACAGCCAGCGCGCGTCGCTATCTGGGAGAGATGCCATGTCGACAGCGCTGCGGATCGCGTACGGAGCCTTTGGCCGGGTCGCCCTTCTCGATATGGACTGGTCGCTGGTGCGACACGCCCATCCGCATTGTCACGTGCTGCTGAAGGTCGAGGGTGCGGACACCCAGTTCGTCGTCGGCGACAAGGTCTATCCGCTTACCAATGACACCGCCGTCCTGGTGAACGGCTGGCAGCCGCATTCCTATGTCCATGATCCGGAGCGGCCGCGCACCGTCATCCTGGCGCTTTATATCGAACCGGAATGGCTGATGGCGTTCCGTCCCGGCTGGGCCGCGAGCGGCGCGCCGGGCTTCTTTAGCCATCCGTCCGGCGACGTCTCGCCGCGCATCCGCGGCCTCGCCATGAATCTCGCGGCCGACATGATGGCCCGCCCCGAGGCGCGGACCGCCCATGAAGCGCTGCTGTCGGATTTGATGATCTCGGTGATCGAGCGTTTTACCCCCTGGCGAAGCTTTCCGGCTTCGATCAGGGAAATGAGCGTCCGCTCGGGCGACTGGCGCATCCGCAAGGTTGCCGCCTCGATGCGGTCTGAAACCAGGCGCGGTGCCGCTCTTGATAGCTTCGCCAGGGAGGCCGGATTGTCGCGCGCGCATTTCTTCCGGCTGTTCGAGGCCTCGATCGGCGTGCCGCCCAAGGTCTATATGAATGTCGTGCGCATGGAGAAGGCGGTCGATGCGGTGCTGAATCAATCCGCAACCGTCTGCGACATCAGCAACCAGCTTGGCTTTGCCGAGCCTGCGCATTTTACCCGCTTTTTTCGCAATCATGTCGGCGTCAGCCCGCGCGAGTTCCGGAATGTTTCCCGGCTCGCAAGTTGATGCTGCACCGCAGCGACGATGCGAAATGAGACGGGATGGTAAGTTTCGAGATCGGCCGGCATGGCCAGATCCGCGGGGTCGGCTGAATACTCTCGCCTGACGCATCCGAAGTGCGCGCGGGAGAACGTTCGGGATGGCGGAAGCCGCCAGCCACCTCATTGCCAGTGATGAGCCCGGCTCGCCGTGGGTCGGCCGGTCGATCCCGCGCGTCGAAGATTCGGCGCTGCTGACCGGGCGCGGCCGCTTCATCGACGATCTCGGGGTTCGCCCCGGCACCCTTCACGCGGCGATCCTGCGTTCGCCGCACGCCCACGCGGATATCGTCTCAATCGATTTGTCCGCGGCGAAGCAGGCGCCCGGCGTGATCGCTGTCCTGCATGGCGAGGACGTCAAGTCGCTGACGACGAGCCTCGTGGTCGGCGTCAAGGCGCCGGTCGAATGCTGGCCGATCGCGGTTGGGCGCGTGCGCTTTGTCGGCGAGCCGGTCGCGATTGTCGTCGCCACCGATCGCTATCTGGCCGAAGACGCGGTCGATCTGATCGACGTGCGCTACGCGGCGCGACCGGCTGTGGTCGACCCGCTCGCGGCGCTGCGCCCCGAGGCGCCGATTCTGCACGACGGCTTTGCGGGCAATGTCGCCAGCGACCGGACCTTTCGCTACGGCGATCCGGAGCAGGCGTTCGCAAAGGCTGCGCACCGGATCGGTATCGACATTCGCTACCCGCGCAATTCCTGCACGCCGATCGAGACCTATGGCGTGGTGGCCGAGTACGACCCGGGCGACGATTCCTACGACGTGCTCGCCAATTTCCAGGGTCCCTTCAGTATCCATGCGGTGATCTCGCGGGCGCTGAAAGTTCCGGGCAATCGCCTGCGGCTGCGCACGCCGCCGGATTCCGGCGGCAGTTTCGGCGTCAAGCAGGGCGTCTTTCCCTACATCGTGCTGATCGCCGCGGCCGCGCGCGCGGCGGGGCGCCCGGTCAAATGGATCGAGGACCGGCTCGAGCATCTGACCGCATCGGTTTCCGCCACCAACCGGGCCACGACGCTCACCGCGGCGGTTGCCGACGACGGCCGGATCCTCGCGCTCGATTGGGACCAGGTCGAGGATTGCGGCGCGCATCTGCGCGCACCGGAGCCGGCGACGCTCTACCGCATGCACGGCAACCTGACCGGTGCTTACGACATCCGTCATCTCAAGGTCCGTAACCGCGTCGTCGTTACCAACAAGACCCCAACGGGACTAAATCGCGGTTTCGGCGGCCCGCAGATGTATTTCGCGCTGGAGCGGCTGGTTCAGCGCATCGCGGTCGAACTCGGCCTTGATCCGCTCGACATCATCACCCGCAATCTCGTCTCGGCCGATGCCTTCCCGTACCGGACCGCGAGCGGCGCGCTGCTCGATTCCGGAAATTATCAGGAGGCGATCAAGCGCGGCGTCGACGAGGGGGCGCTCGCCGAACTCAAATCGCGCCGCGACGCGGCGCGTGCGCAAGGACGGCTATACGGCATCGGCTATACCGCCGTGGTCGAGCCCAGCGTGTCCAACATGGGCTACATCACCACCGTGCTGACGCCGGCCGAGCGCCGCAAGGCCGGCCCGAAGAACGGCGCGCAAGCCACCGCGACGGTCGCGATCGATCCGGTCGGAAGCGTATCGGTTCACGTCGCCTCGGTGCCGCAGGGACAGGGCCATCGCACGGTTCTGTCGCAGGTCGTGGCCGACGTGTTTGGCCTGAAGCCGGCCGATATCCGGGTCAATACCGAGCTCGATACCGCCAAGGACGCCTGGTCGATCGCGTCCGGCAATTACGCCAGCCGTTTCGCGCCGGCGGTGGCCGGCACCGCCAGGCTCGCCGCCGAGCGCATTGCGCAGAAACTGGCGCGCATCGCCGCGAGCCAGTTGAACACGGCGGTCGAGGATATCGCATTCACCGGCGGCCAGGTTGGGTCGAAACGCAACCCCGACAACAAGCTGTCGTTCTCCCGTGTCGCCGGATTGAGCCATTGGTCGCCCGCCGCGCTGCCCGACGGCGTCGGACAGACCATTCGCGAAACCGTGTTCTGGACCCCGCCGGAACTGACTGCCCCGGATGAAGCCGACCAGATCAACTCCTCGCTCTGCCACGGTTTCATTTTCGATTTCTGCGGCGTGGAGATCGATCGCACCACCTTGCAAACGCGGATCGACCGCTACGTCACCATGCACGACTGCGGCACCATCCTGCACCCGGCGATGGTCGACGGGCAGATCCGCGGCGGCTTCGCGCAAGCCCTCGGCGCCGCGCTCTACGAGGAATATGCCTATGCCGCCGACGGCAGTTTCCTGACCGGGACCTTCGCGGATTACTTGCTGCCGACGACGGCGGAGGTTCCGGATCCGCTCATTCTCCACATGGAAACGCCGTCGCCGTTCACGCCGCTCGGCTCAAAAGGCGTCGGCGAGGGCAATTGCATGTCGACCCCGGTCTGCATTGCCAACGCGGTGGCCGATGCACTGGGGGCAACCGACCTCGAATTGCCGCTGGTGCCGGCGAAGCTCGCCGAGATCGTGCGCGGCGCCGAGACCGCGCCGCCCGCGGGCCGCGCCGCCGGGATAATCGAGAAGCGCGGCGACCGGCGACTGCGCGGCGAAGGCGAGGCCAGTGTCAGCGCGCCAGCCCAGCGCGTCTGGGACATGCTGCTCGATCCGGCGACGCTTCAGGCGGTGATCCCCGGATGCCACGCGGTTCAGAAGGTTTCGAACACGCATTTCCGCGCCGACGTCACGATCGGCATCGGTCCGGTGAAGGGACGCTACCGCGCCGACGTCAAGCTGTCCGACCTCGATCCGCCGCGGGCGGTGACGCTCGGCGGCGCTGCCGAGGGCGCGCTCGGCTTTGGCAGCGGCGAAGGACGCATCACGCTGGTTCCGGCCGAGAATGGTGGAACAACCGTCCGCTACGTCTACCGGGCGGCCATCGGCGGCAAGGTAGCCAGCATCGGCGGCCGCCTGCTCGACGGCGCCGCGCGGGTGATCATCGGGCAATTCTTTGCGGCGTTGGCGCGGCAGGCGGGCGGCGGCGCAACGGAGTCGACTACCGTTTTCGCAAAGCTGCGGCGTTGGTTCGGAGGTCGCCGATGAAGCCCGCCGCGTTCGACTATGTTCGCGCCGAGCACGTCGACGAGGCGCTTGAGGTGCTTGGCCGGGAAGGCAGCGACGCGCGCATCATCGCCGGCGGGCAATCGCTGATGGCGATGCTCAACATGCGGCTGGCGAGGCCGAAAACGCTGATCGACATCATGCGGCTTCCCGAACTCGCCCGCGTCGAACGCCGGGCGGGAATCGTGACGGTCGGGGCGGCGGTCCGCCAGGCCGCGCTACTGGATTGGTCGGACCTCGGCGAGAGCCTGCGGCTTGCGGCGCTGGCGCTGCCGTGGACCGGTCATGCGCAGACGCGAAGCAGGGGCACGGTGTGCGGCTCGATCGCGCATGCAGATCCCAGCGCCGAGATGCCGCTGGTGTTGCGGGCGCTCGGCGGCGAGGTGCATCTGCGCAGCGCCAGGCGGCGCCGGCGCGTTGCGGCCAAGGATTTCTTCACCGGCATGATGGCGACAGCGCGCGACGATGACGAGTTGATCGAAGCTGTATCCTTTCCCGCCGATCAGAAGCGCTGCGCATTCCGTGAAGTGGCGCGCCGTCACGGCGATTTCGCCATTGTCGCCTGTGCCGCGGTGGCAACGGTGGACGGCGTTCGCCTCGCCGTTGGCGGCGTCGCGGACATGCCGGCGGCGCGGGAGTTTCCCCGGCTTGGGGGCAGCGCGCTTGATGACGCCTTGAACGCGTTCGCCTACGAGCTCGACGCCCGCGACGACGTCCATGCGACGGCGCGGTACCGTCGCGACCTCGTGCGCATGATCGGCCGCGATCTGGTGCGGGAGGTGCTGCGATGAGCCGATTGCCAGCCGGTCAGCGTCACGCCGTTCGCTTCACGCTCAACGGCAGGCCGTGCGCCGGCGAAGCCGAGCCGCGGATGCTGCTGACCGATTTCCTGCGGCATCAGATCGGGGTGACGGGCACCCATGTCGGCTGCGAGCACGGCGTGTGCGGCGCCTGCACCGTCGACATCGATGGCAAGCCCGCGCGTGCCTGCCTCACGCTTGCGGTGCAGATCGACGGCTGCGCGTTAAGGACGGTTGAAAGCCTCGCGCCGTCAGCGGATCGCCTTGGCATCCTGCAGGCGGCGTTCAAGCGCAACCATGCGCTTCAGTGCGGCTACTGCACCGCCGGCATTCTGATGTCGCTCGACTGTTTCCTGCGCGAAAATCCGCGCCCGGACGAGGCGGCGATTCGCGATCTGCTGACGGGGCATCTGTGCCGTTGCACGGGCTATACGCCGATCGTGCGCGCGGCGCTTGAGGCGGCCGCGGAAATGAGGGGCGATGTGAGCAGAGAGACATCCGATGCTTGACCTTGGAACCAGTTTTGTCGCAAGCGTCGCGCGCGATCCCAACGCCCTGGCTATTGTCGATGACGGCGTCCGCCTGACCTACGCGCAATGGTATGCGCGCATTTCTTCGCTGGTGGCTGCCTTCGATCGCATCGGTCTGAAACCCGGCGATCACGTCGTCACCGTGCTGCAGAATTGCGAGGCCGCCGCCACGCTGCATTGGGCCAGTCAGCTCGCGGGCATCGTGATCACGCCGGTCAACTGGCGCGCCAAGGAGGACGAACTCGACTTCTGTATCGAAAACTCCGAAGCCTGCGCTGTGGTGTACCAGGATGTTTCCGCGCCGGCGGTCGAAAAATCGCGGCGCGCAGCGGCGCTCGCAACGATTTACGTCGGCAGTGATGATGCCGCCGGCAAATTCGACTTCCACCGCATGATCGCCGAGCGCGCACCGGACGCGACGCCGCGGGTCAGCGCTGAAGCCTGGTCGATCATGCTCTATACCTCCGGCACCACCTCGCGGCCCAAGGGCGTGCCGCGGCGGCACCGCGCCGAACGGGCCGCGGGCATCGCCCACGTCGCCCAAAATCTGTACCGGCGCGGCGAGCGCACGCTCGGCGTGATGCCGCTTTATCACACCATGGGCGTTCGCTCGCTGATCGCGATGTCGCTGATCGGCGGCACATTCGTATGCCTTCCGCGCTACGACGCCCAACAGGCGCTGGCGCTGATCGAGGCGGAGAAGATCACCAATCTGTATCTGGTCCCGACGCTGTACCACGATCTGGTCCACGCGCGGGAATTTGCATCCGCCGACGTATCGAGCGTGCGAAAGCTTGGTTTCGCGGGCGCATCGATGACCGACGGGCTCCTGAAGACGCTGAACGAGGCGTTTCGTCCCGATCTGTTCGTCAACCATTACGGCAGTTCGGAGATCTATACCTTCACGATCGATCAGAACGCGCCTGCCAAGCCCGGCTCGGCGGGGAAGGCCGGCATCAACCAGCAAATAAGAGTCGTCAAGCTGAACGCCAATTCGGCGGCGGATCTTGCGGCGCCCGATGAGGAAGGCGAGATCATCGCGCTGCTGGCCGGTGATGAGTCGTTCGAGGGTTACTGGCGCCGGCCCGACGCCGATGCCAAGTCGCTGCGGGACGGCTGGTATTTTACCGGCGATACCGGTTTCGTCGACCGCGATGGCGATCTGTTCGTGACCGGCCGCGTCGACGACATGATCATTACCGGCGGCGAAAACGTCTCGCCGGTCGAAATCGAAAGCTGCCTTTCGCTGCACCCGGCCGTGCTCGAAGTCGCCGTCGTCGGTCTTGCCGATGAAAAATGGGGCAAAATCGTCGCGGCTTTTGTGAAGCGCAGGGGACCCGTGACCGAGCAGGAACTCGAGCAGTTCTGCCGGACGTCCGGGCTTGCCAATTTCAAGCGCCCGCGGCGCTTCGTCTTCGTCGATGCCTTGCCGAAATCTCCGGTCGGAAAATTGTTGCGCCGCCTGCTCGTCGCCGGCGACTACCAGATCGAACACGCGCCGCCGTCAAGCGCGGCCTGACACAACAGAAAGGAAGCAACATGTCCTCTGCCTATTCATTCGCGGACGCGAGATTAGCCAAGCTCGACGGGTTCCAGGTTGAGATCGACGAGGCGCATGAGCGCGCCGATATCATCCTCAACCGGCCGCCCTACAATGTGGTGTCGATGCCGCAGCGCGATCAGTTGCGGCTGGTATTCGAGACGCTGGACGAGGATACGCGGGTGCGGATCATCGTGGTCCGGTCGGTCGGCGAGCATTTTTCCAGCGGCGGCAATATCGGCGGCTTCATGGAAGCCACACCTGAAAAAGTCTCCAAGCTTGCATGGAATATCGCCTCGCCGACGCGCTGTTCGAAACCGGTGATCGTCGCCAACCGGGGCTATTGCTTCGGGGTCGGCTTCGAGCTGTCGCTGGCCTGCGATTTCCGGATTGCATCGGAAACGACGCTTTACGCGTTGCCCGAGCAGAAGCTTGGCCAGATACCGGGCTCGGGCGGTTCCGCGCGCTTGCAGAAGATGATCGGCATCACCCGCACCAAGGACATCGTGATGCGGTCGAAGCGAATTTCCGCCAAGCAGGCGTTCGACTGGGGCATCGCGACCGAATGCGTGGCCGATGCCGAGCTCGAGACCGCAACCGACAAGCTGGTCGATGAGCTCCGCACCTTCTCTCCGCTGGCGCAACGAACGGCGAAGAAGCTGCTGAACGATACCGAAGACTCGACGCTGACGGTCGCGATCGAACTTGAAGGCCATTGCTACAGCCGTCTGCGTCAATCGGATGATTTCAAGGAAGGCGTCGAAGCCTTCAACGCAAAACGTCCGCCAAAATTCGTTGGGCGCTGAAACTAACAAAAAGCCATTTGGGGTGAAAAACGGAGGGATAAAATGTCAATTGCTAATCTAGAGGGTGTTGAGGCGGGCTCGCCCGCCGCAACGAGGCAAATGCGAAACGCCATCGTGGCATCGCTGCTGGGATGGTCGCTGGATCTATTTGATCTGTTCATTCTTTTGTATGTTGCCCCGGTCGTCGGTGCGCTGTTCTTTCCCTCAAGCATCCCGACATTGTCGCTGGCGGCGGTCTACGCCTCGTTCGCGGTGACGCTGTTGATGCGTCCCGTCGGCTCCGCGATCTTTGGTCATTACGCGGACGTCCACGGCCGCAAGAACGCGATGTTTGTCGCGATCGTGGGCGTCGGTATCAGCACGGCCGCGTTCGGTCTGCTGCCGACGATCGCCCAGGCGGGGTACGTTGCGCCCGCGCTGTTTCTGATCTTGCGTCTGGTTCAGGGCATTTTTGTCGGCGGCGTGGTGGCCTCGACCCACACCATCGGCACCGAATGGGCCGCGCCGAACCGGCGTGGAGCGATGTCCGGTCTGGTCGGCGGCGGCGGTGCTGGCATCGGCGCGCTGCTGGCCTCGTTCGTGTTCCTGGTGATGTCATCGCTGTTTCCCGGGGATGCATTCGCGGTGTGGGGATGGCGGTGTATGTTCTTCGCCGGGCTGCTGAGCTCGCTGCTCGGCTGGTTCATCTTCAACAATCTCGAGGAATCCCCGTTTTTCAAGGAACAGCAGAAGCGCAAGGCGGCCGGTACCATTGTCGCGACCGACAAGCCGGTGAAGAAGCTGTTTTCGAGCGGCTGGCGCAACGTCCTGTTTCTCAACCTGCTGATTACGTTCGGCGGCGGCGCGGGCTACTACCTGACCTCCGGCTATCTTCCGTCCTTTCTCAAGGTGGTGAACGGCGTTCCCAATAGCGTCTCGTCGCTGATCCTGATGGGCGCCAGCGTGATTGCGATGGTGTCGGCGGTCTTCTTCGGCGGCCTCAGCGACTATATCGGCCGCAAGAAGACGTTCCTCTTGGTCGGCGTCGGCATGCTGGTGCTGCTGCCCGTCTGCTATCTCGGCATGGCGAAGGCCACCGATACCAGCGTCATCACGCTTTATGCGCTGGCGATCGCCTTCCTCGGAAACGCCGGCTATGCGCCGATCCTGATCTTTCTCAACGAACGGTTCCCGACCGAAATCCGCGCCAGCGGGACCGGTCTATCCTGGAATATCGGCTTTGCGCTGGGCGGCATGATGCCGACCTTCGTTTCGCTCGCAAGTGCAAGCCCGGCGCAAATCCCGATGTCGTTGTCGATCTTCGTCGTCGTCATCTTCTTCATCTACCTGACCGGCGCGCTGCTGATCCCGGAGACCAAGGGAGATTTCCGCTGATGTCGCGGGCGGCGGCCATGGGATCGGTTGCCGCTTTGCCGGAGCGGGTGCCATGAACGAACTTGCGTTCGACGATATCGTTGTCGGCGGTGGATCGGCCGGCTGCGTGGTCGCCAATCGCCTGTCGGCGAACGGCGCCCGCCGCGTGCTGCTGATCGAGGCGGGCAGGGATACCGTGCCCGGTGCGGAGCCGGCCGAGATCCTCGACAGCTACCCGATGCCGTTGTTCTTCGGCGACCGCTACATCTGGCCGGGACTTACCGCCTCTGCCGGGCGGGTGGGAAACGCGGCGGCGGTCACGCGCGCCTACGAGCAGGCGCGTGTGATGGGGGGCGGCTCCAGCATCAACGTGCAATCGGCCAATCGCGGTCTGCCGCGTGACTATGACGAGTGGCGTGACCTTGGCGCCGAAGGCTGGGGCTGGGACGATGTGCTGCCCTATTTTCGCAAACTGGAAACCGACCTTGATTTCGAAGGCGCGCTGCACGGCAAGGATGGGCCGATACCGATCCGCCGAATTTCACGACCGAACTGGCCTCCATTTGGTGCTGCCGTTGGCGCCGCCTTCGCTGAAAGCGGCGTGCCGTTCCGGCAGGATCAGAATACCGAGTTCGAGGATGGAGTTTTCCCTCCGGCCTTCTCCAATCGGAATGATCGTCGTGTGTCATCCGCCGCGGCCTATCTCGACGCGGCGACGCGCCGGCGCGGCAATCTCGCAATTTGGTCCGGCACGCATGTCGCGGGACTCGTCATGGATGGCCGGCGCGCCGAGGGTGTTCGCGTCCTTCGCGATGGCGAGAACGTCTTCATCCGCGCGCGGCGCGTGATCGTGACGGCGGGCGCCATCCAGTCGCCTGCCATGCTGTTGCGGGCCGGGATAGGCCCGCCGGCCGCGCTCGGCGCGCTTGGAATCGGGGTCGCGATCGCCCGCCCCGGCGTCGGCGGCAATTTGCGTGATCATCCCGCGCTGACCTTTTGTCAGTTTCTGCCTCGCGCGCTCAGGCTGCCGCTGTCGCAAAGGCGGGCGAGCTTCGTTGCGCTGCGCTATTCGTCCGGATGCGAGGGGTGCGATCGCTCCGACATGTATGTCACCGCTTCGGCCCGCGCCGGCTGGCATCGGCTGGGGGCGAGACTCGGTCTTTATTTTCTCTGGTGCAACCGGCCGTTTTCCGCCGGGCGGGTCTCGCTGGTCTCGCCTGACCCGGGCCGCTATCCGTCGGTCGAGCTCAATCTTCTCGAGGATTCGCGTGATCTCGAACGGATGATGGCGGCGGTGCGAATGCTCGCCCGGCTGGTCGTCAATCCAGTGCTTAATTCCGCGCCGGACGATTTCTTTCCAGCCTCATATTCGCCGCGGATCAAGCAGTTGAGCGGGGTCGGCCGCGCCAACGGCATCGCTGCATCGGTCCTCGGCGCCCTGCTGGACATTCCCGCAAAGCTCCGCCACCTCTTGATCAGGCAATTCTTGCTCAACGGGATCGCGTTCAAGGACGTCATCGAGGACGATCAGGCGCTTGCGGATTTCGTCCGTCGCAGCGTGTTCGGCGTCTGGCACCCGACCGGGACGTGCAGGATGGGCGATCCCTCGGATTCACATGCGGTCGTCGATCCCGGCGGCAAGGTGATCGGCAGCGAGAACCTTTATGTGGCCGATGCATCCGTGATGCCGCGTCTGCCCACCGCCAATACCAATATCCCGACGATCATGATCGCGGAAAAGATCAGCGACGCCCTGCTGTCACAATGATCCACCGAATCCGTGCATATGTTCCTATGGGCATATGTTCCAAAACTCCGCTGGGCCTATGGACGGCGGTGAGGCCGGTCGGCAAAGATACCCGTCCCTGATTCTCGCTGGAACAAGGTAAGACGCTGTGCAACCGTCCAAGGAGAGCGCCAGGAAATCTCCGCGAGCGAAATCGCTTGCGGCTCTCTGGGCGCGCGTGAAGGCGCATCCATTGGCCCGGCTCGGTCCCGGGTTGATTACCGGGGCAGCCGACGACGATCCGAGCGGCATTGCGACCTATTCCCAGGCGGGCGCCCAGTTCGGCCTCGACATGCTCTGGACCATGCCGTTGGCGTATCCGCTGATGTCCGCGATCCAGTCCATGTGTGCGCAAATCGGACGGGTCACCGGCGAAGGACTGGCTGCCAATATCAAGACCGCGTTCCCGCCCATCGTGCTCAAGGGCGTGGTCTTGCTGCTGTTGATCGCCAACACGTTGAACATTGCGGCCGATGTCGCGGCCATGGGGGAAGTCGCGGAACTGGTCAGCGGCGTCGATCGCCACCTCATGACGGTGTTTTTTGTATTGGTGACGCTGCTGCTTCAGATTTTTGTCCCGTATCACCGATACGTCTTTTTCCTCAAATGGCTGACGCTCTCGCTGCTGGCCTATGCCGCCGTCCTGTTCACGGTGCATGTTCCCTGGGGAGAGGTGGCGCTGAGGACCGTGTGGCCGAAGCTGACGCTGAATTTCAACACCGCCGCCGTGATCGTTGGCATCTTCGGGACCACCATCAGCCCATACCTGTTCTTCTGGCAGGCGTCGCAAGAAGTCGAGGACATGCGTGCCAAGCGGAGCGCCGCGCCGCTGTTAGAGGATCCGAAAGCGGCGCGCACGGAACTCCGGCGCATCCGCTGGGATACCTGGAGCGGAATGTTCGTTTCCGACCTCGCGGCCTATTTCATCATCCTCGCCACCGCCGTCACGCTCCACGTGTCGGGAACTACCGACATTCAGACCGCCGCGCAGGCGGCGAGCGCGCTGCGGCCGCTGGCAGGCGAATTCGCCTTTCTCCTGTTTGCGATCGGCATCCTTGGCGTCGGGTTGATCGGCGTGCCGGTGCTCGCCGGGTCCGCCGCCTATGCGCTCGCGGAGGCCATGGGCTGGAAATCGGGCCTTGAACGAAGCCCGAAGAATGCGCGCGGTTTCTATGCCGTGATCGCTATCAGCGTGCTTGCCGGATTGGTCATCCAATATTCGCCCATCAGTCCGATGAAGGCCCTGTTCTGGAGCGCCGTGATCAATGGCGTGGTCGCAGTTCCCTTGATGGTGGTGATCATCCTGATCGCCTCCAGCAAGTCGGTGATGGGCGCGTTCACGTCGAGCCGGGCGATCGTGGCCCTTGGCTGGATCGGGGCCGCGGTCATGGGCTTAGCGGCCGTCCTGATGCTTGTCCCCGGTTAGGCTTGAATCCCGTACCCGTACGAAAGTGCGCCGCCCTTGATCGCCTTGACGTGGGGCTCGGTGCGACTGTTTCCGTTCTCAACCAATTCTGAGTCAAGGCACGGGGAAATCACCGATACTTGATTGGTCGAGGGCGTTGTTCAGCTCGGAATCCGGGAATTTCATTAAATTTGATTTTCAGTGCTCCAGACGGCTAGCTGAAATAGAAACAGCAGGTGCTGCCGGTTGCGCGACACAAGCCGATTGCAGCGATCGTCGAACTGCGCGGACACGTAAATGTTAACAGCCAATTTAGTGGCGGGGCCGGCAATCGCGCCTATGTTACTTGACGCACGACAGCGATCGGCTGGTCGTTCGGCGAACCTCACGGCATTGCGGGACGTTGACATGGTGGCATTGGTTTCGGGCAGGCCCATGGCTTCGAAAGTTCGAAGCTCAAGCGCGACGAATAATCTCGGGGCGGTTGAGGGTCGGCCGATGACAAGACTGCTTCTGATCGAGGATGACAGCGAAACCGCTGAAGAAATTACCGCCGAACTGGCCGATTGCGGCTTTGAGGTCGAATGGGCGGCCAACGGAATCGAAGGCCTCGACAAGGCGCGCTCATTGCGGCCCGATGCCATGATCGTCGATCGGTTGCTGCCGGGCATGGATGGCCTGACGGTGATCGAGGCGTTGCGCAAGGATCAGGTGCGCACCCCGGTGCTGGTGCTGAGCGCGCTTGGCGCGGTCGATGACCGCGTGCGCGGATTGCGGATGGGAGGTGACGACTATCTCACCAAGCCATTTGCGTTCGTGGAGCTCATCGCGCGAATAGAAGCGCTGCTGCGCCGGCCCGTGGAATCGCGCGAGACGACATTGCGGGCGGGACCGCTGGAACTCGACCTGATCGCGCGCACCGTCAAACGAGGAGATCGCGAGATCGATTTGCTGCCGCGCGAGTTTCGCCTGCTCGAATATATGATGCAGCGTAGCGATCAGGTGCTGACGCGGGCCATGCTGCTCGAGGAAGTCTGGAATTACAAATTCGTTCCGGCGACTAACCTCGTCGACGTGCATATGGGCCGGCTGCGGCACAAGGTCGACGGGCCCAGCGATATGCCTCTGATCCACAATGTCCGCGGGGCCGGGTTCATTCTTCGGACTGGACCGTAAAGTTCAGACGGCCGGCTGCGATGCGTCGCCGTTGACGTCAAGCAGGAACCGACTGGCAATATCTGATGCGCCCACCGCAGTTCATACATTCGACTACCTTCCATTGGGCGCTGGCCGTGGCCGGCGTGTTGGCAATCTTTGTCACCACGCTGTTCGGCTTCATCTACTGGAAGACCGACAGCTACCTAATCGCGCGGTCCGACATGGTGATCGCCGGCGAGCTGAACATCATTGCGGCAGTGCCCGAAGAACGCCGGCTATATTCAGTCGATCAGCATCTGAAGGAGGATTCCCGCAACGTCCAGTATGCCGGACTGTTCGATAGCGACGGCCGCAGAGTTGGCGGCAATCTGGAGCAGCTGCCGCCCGGGCTCAAGACGGATAGTTCAGTTCAGAGCGTCTCCATCACCAGGATGCTTCCGACCGGAAAAGAAACTCGCGTCATCCGTGCCATCGCGAGGCGTACGCCGAGCGGTCAAATGGTGGTGATCGGGCGAGAAGTCGACGAAGCCAGGAAGATTTCCCATGTTGTTGGCCTGGCGCTCGCGCTCGGTCTGGTCCCGGGCTTTTGTCTTTGTCTGCTCGCCGGCGCCTGGCTGAGCATGCGCGCGCAGGGGCGCGTCGAAGAGGTCAACCTGCGGGTTCAGCGCATCATTGCCGGTGATCTGCGCGAGCGGCTTCCGCATCGCTCCGTCGATGAGCCGTTCTCGAAACTGGCGATCATCGTCAACGGCATGCTCGACGAGATGGAAACCATGATCAACGCGCTCGCCGGTGTCGGCAATGATATCGCCCACGACCTACGAACGCCGCTGACACGCGCGCGGCTGGCGTTGGAGCGCGGGCGCACCAACGCCACCACTCTGGAGCAGCTTCAGGGAGTCGTGGACAGGTCGATTCTGGGCATCGATCAGGCCCTGACGATTGTGACAGCGCTGCTGCGGCTCGCGGAGATCGAAAACAGCCGTCGGTCAGCGGCCTTCGGCTGCGTCGCGCTGCACGACATGCTGGGTGAGGTGCGCGATATCTATGAGCCGATCGCCGAAAACAAGGATATCGCCTTGCGCGTGGCAGCGACGAACAATCTGACCGTGCGCGGCGACCGCGACCTGTTGATCGAGGCGATCGCCAACCTGATCGACAACGCCATCAAATTCACGCCGGAAGGCGGAAGGGTGGATCTTGAGTTGCTGCGCGTCGAAGGCGAAACCATCGTGCGCGTGACCGACACCGGTTGCGGCATCAGCGAACAGGAGCGCGACGCAGTGCAGCGGCGCTTTTACCGCTCCGACAAGATCAGAAATACGCCCGGTGTAGGCCTCGGGCTCAATCTCGTGACTGCGATTGTAAAGTTGCATGACTTTCGGTTGGCGATCTTCCCGGGCCCGGGTTGCCGTGTGGAGATTATTTGTCCAGACACGCAGGAATTGAAGGTCAGCGGGAAGGACACAGCCTCAGCGCGAGAGCCTTACGCAATGGCCGATAGCCCGAAAGCGGCAATGGTCGCAGCGGCGAAATCGATTTGAAAAAAACCATTCGCTGACGTCGCCGAACCCCGACGTCAGGTGGTTTCGAGCGAAGAAGGTATCGGCTCGTGTAAAGAAAACGCGCCAAGGCAGCGAGCGCCTGGCTTGCCGACGCCACAGCAGCTCGATTGGTGGACACAACATTTACGCAAGCACGAAGGGTGGCCGCCGGCCGCCCTTTTTCGTGCGGCGGCAGATCAAGCGATCGACCGAAGTGGCCGACGGCCCGCGTCAAGGCCGAACCCCAAGCGCCGCGCAGCCGCGGGCGCTCGATGAAGGCCGCAGGCGGTCGAATACCGGGCGCACCGATACGCTCTCAGGCTTGATGCCTTCGGTCGGCAGCGACACGACTACCTTTGATCGGCGACGTTTCTGAGGATGAGGTTCGATAGTTTAACGACGAGCCCGCGAAGCCGGGCATTCTCCTCAAGAAGCGAGAGAACGTCGTCGGCATGTTCGTCGTCCCGAAGCCTGCAGTCTTCGCGGCGATCGTGCTGGTCATGTGCCGGATATGATGTTCCCATGGTTACTCCCCAAATCAAGGAACGCCCCCAATCGTCTTCCAGGACGCCACGATGAATCAGGTCGGGGGCAAATTTAAGACCAAAATTGGAAACGCGCGGAAAATGCCGATCGCTGTGGCCAGACAAAGCCGCAAAAAGATTTGCCAGCCGGTTCTGGCCATGCTGCGGAATTGTAATGTTGTGCTTCCGGAAAAGATTCGAACATTCGGACTCGCGTCAGACTCGGACTCTGATGAAATCGTCAACAGACGAACGTCACTCAGCTCAGAAATCCGGGCGACTCTCTGCCTTGAAAGCTAGTCGTGTTCGAGTCGTCCGCCGCCGAACATGGTCGGCACGTAGCGCGGGGCGCCTATCGCCGACATGAAGCGCTGTTTGGTGAGCACGGGATCGAACGCAATCGGCGGACGAACGACTTCGGTATCGGGTTTTGTCGAGAGCACAAGGAACCTGGCGCCGGCCCCGTCGCTTTCGCGCATCGCCGCGGCAAAAGCGTCCGGCGTCGTCACATTCTTCGCGCGGGGGATTCCCGCCGACAGCGCGAGTGCGGCGAGGTCGAGGTTGGCATTGGTCAGGGCCTGTCCCCCCGAAGCGGCATGGACGCCGTTCTGGATCAGCAATACCGTGAGGTTGCCCGGGGCCACCGCGCCGACGGTGACCAGCGCGCCCATATGCATCAGGACCGCGCCGTCGCCTTCGACCACGATGACCGGACGGCGCGGCTGCGCGATCGCAAGCCCGAGCGCTAGCGGAAGCGCCAGCCCCATCGCGTCTTCGAAGTAGAAATTTTCGGGCTGATGATGCATCGACGCCCACAAATACGAGGCGTTGCCGAGCGAAGTCACCACCAATGCGTGCTGGGGCAGGGTATCGGCGAGTGCCTTGTAATAATCGGCCCGGCTCGGCCTCGCCGCATTCACCATTGAACGTCCTCCTGCGACAGCAGCAGCGCAAACGGGCAGCAGGCCTCCTCGGCATAGGTCGCGGCGCGTTCGACCTGGGGACCGATCGGCCGGGCTCGATCGGCCCGGGCATGGGCAACGCCCAGTCCCCTCAGGACCGGCTCCGTCACCCGGCCCTTTGGCGTGTGATAGAACACAGGGTCTTCGATGGTCCCTCGATAGGATACCAGCATCAAAAGCGGGAATTGATAGCGTTGGGCGAGGGAAACCATCCCGGCGCCCATGCTCAATAGTCCTGCGTTTTGCACAAACATCGCGGTCCGCACGCCGCCCAGCCGGGTGCCGCAGGCGATCGCCAGCGCCTCTTCCTCGTGGGTCGCCCGCACCAGCCGCATGGTCGGCTCATGCTCGATACGCACCAGAATCTCGCCAAGCCAGCTGTCCGGCACGGCAATTGCAACACCGAAGCCAAGACGTTTCAGTGTTTCAAGGATCTCGGACGGCCGATGCGGATCTGCGGATTGCTTACCCGACGCCACCATCAATCATCTCCTTCGCGAGCAGGCGGCTTGTCGCCGCCTATTCAACTTCTGACTGTGCCAATTCTGACCGTGCCAATTCTGACTGTGCCAGGTCCGCGATCCGGCGTGACGGGCGCAAATGTAGGAAAGATCGGTGCCGTTGTCGATCCGACACCGATGGTGCAGACTATTGCGGCCGAGCGCGGCGAGATCGGATTGCGCCATAGCGAATATTGCAAACCGGGGATTAGAACATGAAACGCGTTTTACTCGCTCTCTTCGCTCTCGCGATCGCCGTGCCCGCGCAGGCGCAGGACAAGCTGGTCGTCAGCATCTGGGGTGGCAGCTGGCGCGATCTTGTCGCTGAAACGGTTGCCAAAAAATTCACCGCCGAGACCGGCGTGCCGGTCGAGTTCATCACCGGCGGCACCATCGACCGGCTCAACAAGGAGAAGCTCGCCAAGGGCGATCCGGAAAGCGACATTACATTTACGACGTCGCATGTCGGCTGGCTCTATGCCAATGACGGGCTGTTCGAGCCGCTCGATCTTTCGAAGATCCCCAACGCGAAAAACCTAGCCGATGAAGCGCGGATCAGTCCGTTTCACCTCGGCGCCTGGGCCTATGTCTACACCATCGGCTATCGCGCCGACCTTCTGGGGGAAATGAAATTCGAGAGCTGGGGCGATCTGTGGAAGCCGGAACTGAAGGGCAAGATTGCCGGGCCGGATTTCGATCCCAGCCACATCATCGCGGTCTCGGCGATTCTTTCCGGCAGCGACGCCGCGCATTGGAAAAAGGGACAGGACAAGCTCAAGGCGCTGAAACCCAATTTCAAGGCCTTCTACACCAACGACGCCAACAGCCAGCAGTTGCTCGCCAGCGGCGAGACGCCGGTGCAAATCGTGTTGTCCATGAATGCCTATTACATGATCGGGCAGGGCGTTCCGATCACGCTTGTGATTCCGAAGGAGGGCGCGGTTCTCGGTGTCGACACCGTCGCCGTCATGAAAGGCTCCAAGAAGGCCGAACTGGCCTACAAGTTCATCAATGCGCTGTACGATCCGGAAATCCAGGCCGAGATTGCCAAGATCAAGAAGGGCAGCCCCGCGGTCCTCAATGCCAAAATTGATCCGGAGATTGCGAAACTTCCCGGCGTGTTCACGACCGCGGCGCAATGGAAGCAGCAGATCAACATCGATGCCAGGCTGCGCGCCGAGAAAACCGCGGAGTGGCGCAAGTGGTTTGCCGAAAACATCATGAACTAGCGCGCTGTCGTTCGGTCCCGTGAACCCGCAGCAGCCATTCTTGCGCACCTTCGCTGCGCCCGCGCTGCTCTGCGCCTTCGGCCTTGTCGCCGCGTTGGCGGCCGTGCTGCAATTCAGTCTGCGCGCCTATGTACCCGGCTCGCTCGATCCCGGCGGCTTTACGCTTGCGAATTTCACCGATCTCTTGAAACCGCTCTATGCGCGGGTGTTTATCGACACCGTTTGGATCTGCTTTCTGACCGCGGTCTCCACCCTGATCGTGGGCTATCCGCTGGCCTATGCGCTGGTTCGTTCGCAAAATGCGATTCTAAAATCCACCCTGCTGGTGATCGTCGTCACGCCGCTGTTTCTCGGCGAAGTGGTCCGGACCTATTCCTGGATCATCGTTCTCGGCAATAATGGGTTCATCAATTCGATCCTGCTCCATCTCGGAATCGTCAGACAGCCGGTCCAGTTCATGTTCACCACCTTCGGCGTCGTTGTCGCGCTCGTCCATGTCACGATGCCGGTGATGGTGATCATGCTGGCGGCGGCGCTGTCGCATATCGACCGCGACTATCAGCGCGCCGCCGAAAGCCTTGGCGCCGGTCCGGTTCGCGTCTTCCTGACCGTGACGCTGCCGCTGTCGATGCCCGGCGTCGTGGCCGGCGTCACCACGGCCTTTGCGTGGACGTTCAGTGCCTTTGCCACGCCGCAGCTGATCGGCGGCGGCCGGGTCAACATGATCTCGAACCTGGTGTATCAGCTCGGCTTCGCCAGTTTCAATTTTCCGTTCGCCGCCAGCCTGTGCGTGACAGGTCTGGCGCTCACCATTGTGGTATTGTCAATGTTGCGGCTGGCGTCGCGCCGGCTCGAAACCATCGAGCCGCATTGAGATGCCGCGCTCGACCTATCAGCGCCTGCTCGGCTTCATCGGCAAACTCGTCGTGGTGCTGATCCTCGGCTTCCTGGTGCTGCCGGCCGCCGTCGTGACCATCGCGGCGTTCAACGACAAGGCGATCCTGTCGTTTCCGCCGCAGGCGTGGTCGATGCGCTGGTTCGCCAAAGCCATTGCCTATCAGGATTTTCGCGACGGCTTTCGCAATGGCCTGATCGTCACGGCGTGGAGCTCGACGGTGGCGCTTGCGGTCGGCGCCATGTTTGCCTTCGCGCTCAACCGCTACCGGTTTCGTTTCAAGCGGGTCATCGAGGGCGTGTTGCTGTCGCCACTTGTGATTCCACATTTTACCGTGGGGCTCGGCTTCCTGATCCTGGCTGCGCAGATCGGATGGAACCGCAGCTATACGGTCGTCATCGCCTGCCACATCGTCCTCGTGCTGCCTTTCGTGCTGCGCAGTGTCTATGTCTCCCTGCGCAACCTCGATCAGAGCTATGAGCGTGCCGCGGCGAGCCTCGGCGCCTCGCCGCTGCGGGTGATGGTGACCATCACGCTGCCGCTGCTGCTGCCGGGCCTGGTCAGCGGCTGGCTGTTCGCCGCCATGCTGTCGTTCAACGAATTCACGGCGTCGCTCTTTGTCACGGCGCAGCGGACGCAGACGCTGCCGGTGGCGATGTACAATTATGTCAGGGAATTCGCCGATCCCTCGATGGCGGCGCTGTCCGTCATGTACATCGCGGCCACCGCCGCGCTGATCATCTTTGCGAATGCGTATCTCGGTCTTGGCAAGGTATTGAACATTGAACAAACTCGCTGATCAGGACGCCCGAACGCAAGGTCCGGCCGCCGATCAAGACGGCGCGGTCCGGTTCAACGCCGTGACCAAGCGGTTCGGCGAAACCACCGCGCTTGATGGTGTGTCGATGTCGATCAGGCAGGGCGAGTTCATGACCCTGCTCGGCCCCTCCGGCTGCGGCAAGACCACTCTGCTCAATCTGGCCGCGGGATTCCTGAGCCCGGACGGCGGCGAGATCCTGATCGGCGGCGAGCGGATGAACGACGTGCCGACCTACAAGCGGGAAATCGGCATGATGTTTCAGAACTACGCGCTGTTTCCGCACATGAACGTGGCCGGCAATGTCGCCTACGGCCTGAAGGTCCGTGGCGTTGCCAAGCAGGAGAGAGACCGTCGCGTCGAAGCAGTGCTGGGACTGGTGCGGCTCGCAGGCTTTGAAGATCGCACGCCACGCCAGCTATCCGGCGGCCAGCAGCAGCGCGTGGCGCTGGCGCGCGCGCTGGTCATCAATCCGACGGTGCTGCTGCTCGACGAGCCGTTCTCGGCGCTCGACAAGAACCTGCGGGCGTCGATGCAGGTGGAATTGCGGGAGATCCAGCGCAAGCTCAACGTCACGACGATCTTCGTGACCCACGACCAAAGCGAGGCCTTGAGCCTTTCCGACCGCCTGGCGGTGATGTCGGAGGGACGGATTCGCCAGCTTGGAACGCCCCAGCAAATCTACCGCCAACCCTGCGACCGGTTTGTGGCCTCGTTCATCGGCGACGCCAATGTGCTGCGCGGTCGCCTCGAGGGGGTGGAAGGCGCGTCTGCGATCATCGCCATCGGGCCCGTTCGGGTAAAAGTGCCGTGCGGGCCTTTGGCTGATGTGGCGAGGTCGGCGGCAGTCGATCTGTTCGTGCGGCCCGAACACCTCGCGCTGTCGGAAGCGACCGAGGCGTGCGCGACCCATGGCACGATTGTCGCCCATGTCTATCAGGGCGGCTATGTCGACACGTATATAGAGTGTGGCGAGGCGTCCCGCGATCGGCTGCTGGTGCGGTCGGGAGGGCACGAAGCGATGACGCGCTGGCCAACCGGCGCGCGGGTCGGCATCTCCGTTACGTCAGGCGAAGCGGTTGCATTCGTGTAGAGCGCTCCTGGCCGTCGCCGTCAATCGTTCCACCGCAGCCGGTCGCGCCGATGCCGACGGCTTACGGCTGCGTGCCGGTGGTCAGGGGCTGCAAGGTCTCCTGTTCCGGATCAGCGCCACATCCCGCGCATCCGCGCGCCGACGTTGATGCGCGGCCCCTGGCTCGCGGAGTGAGCGGCTGCACCGGCCACCGCGGGCGGCCAGACGGTCTGTTCGAACAGGCCAAGCAGCGAGGTGGGAATGAAACGCGTCCGTGACGCATAGACGTGGCGGTCGCCTTGGGCATGCTGGCCGTGGGTGAAGAAACGCTGCGGCATCAACAGATCCAGATCGTCCCGGGCGCGGGTCATGGCCACGTAGAGCAGCCGACGCTCTTCCTCTATCTCCGCGCTGGTTCCGGCGCCGAGGTCCGAGGGCATGCAGCCGTCGACGACATTGAGCACGAACACCGACTTCCATTCCTGGCCTTTGGCGGAGTGGATCGTCGACAGGATCAGATAGTCCTCGTCGAGCAGCGGGACCCCGGCCTGATCGCTGGTGGCGTCGGGGGGATCGAGCGTCAGCTCGGTAAGGAAGCGCTCGCGCGAAGGATAGCCGCTGGCGATCTGTTCGAGCTGGATCAGGTCGGCGCGGCGGGTCGCGGCATCCTCGTGGTTTCGCTCCAGATGCGGCTCGTACCACAGCCGCGCGCGCTCGATGTCGGCGGGCCAGGTTGAATGGCTGAGATCCGCTACCGCCCCGATGAACGTTCTCCAGTCTTCCCCCGCGCGCGGCGGGGCCGGCGCTCGGGCAAGGGCTGCGATCGGATCGGGGTCGTCAGCCATGTGATCGAGCACACGCTGTGCCGAAGTGGGACCGATCCCCGGGATCAGAAGCATCAGGCGGAAACCGGCGACGCGGTCGCGCGGATTTTCGACAAAGCGCAGCAGCGCCAGCATGTCCTTGACATGCGCGGCATCGAGAAATTTGAGACCGCCGAATTTGACGAACGGGATGTTGCGGCGGGTGAGTTCGACTTCCAGCGGCCCGCTGTGGCTTGAGGTACGGAACAGCACGGCCTGCTGCTTCAGAAGCGTGCCGGTTTCGCGGTTTTCCAGAATGCGTTCGACGACGCTGCGCGCCTGATCGGCTTCGTCGCGGACAGTGACGAGCCGAGGCCGCATACCTGAAGTCCGGTCGGTCCACAGGTTCTTGGTGAAGCGCTCCTTGGCCAGATCGATCACGCCGTTGGCGGCGGCGAGGATGGTCTGCGTCGAGCGATAGTTGCGGTCGAGCGTGATGATATCCGCCGGCGGCGAGAACTGACTGGGGAAGTCGAGAATGTTGCGCACGGTCGCAGCGCGAAACGAGTAGATCGATTGCGCATCGTCGCCGACCACGGTGAGACCTTCACCGCGGGGTTTCAAGGCCAGAAGGATCGACGACTGCAGGCGGTTGGTGTCCTGATATTCGTCGACCAGGACATGGTCGAAACGACCGCCAATATCGCCGGCCAGCGCCGGATCGGTCATGGTCTGCGCCCAGTACAGCAGCAGGTCGTCATAATCGAGCACATTCTGGCGCTGCTTCGCCTCGACATAGGCCGCGAACAACTCCTTTAGTTCCACCGCCCATCCGCAACACCACGGAAACGACGCGCCCAGCACCTGCTCGATCGGGTTTTCCGCATTGACGCAGCGCGAGTAGATCGCAAGACACGTGCCCTTGGTCGGGAAGCGCTCTTTCGTTTTCGAAAACCCCTTTTCGTGCCGGATCAGGTTCATCAGGTCGGCGGAATCCTCGCGGTCGTGGATCGTGAAGGCGGGGTCAAGACCGATCCGGTCGGAATATTCCCGCAGCACGCGCGCGCCGATGCCATGGAAGGTGCCGGCCCACGCCAGCGCGTCCGTCATCACCCCGGCATTGTCGCCGATGACCTTGCGCGCGATCCGCTCGACACGCTTCGTCATCTCGGAGGCCGCGCGGCGCGAAAATGTCATCAGCAGGATGCGTCGGGGATCGGCTCCGTTGACGATCAGATGGGCAACGCGATGGGCAAGGGTGTTGGTCTTGCCGGAGCCGGCGCCGGCAATCACCAGCAGCGGGGCAAACGGGCCCGGTCCCGCCGCGCCGTGCTCGACGGCCCGCCGCTGTTCCGGATTGAGGCTTTCAAGGTAAGGGGCTGCCGCTGGCACGGAATGATGGTCCTTGGGGTGCAAGACCACCCTCGGTGATTCCCGTCCCCCACACAATCACTCCGAAGTTGGCAAAAACGATCCTGACGCCAGATTGCAACATCCTGAGGTCAGCGTGCTGGCCGTTCGTTCGCTGATGGTGAGGCCGAGACCTCGAAGTCGAACCCGTCGCGATGGAACGGCTCATTGACAAGTTCGAAGTGCCACCACTCCTTGGCATAGGGACGAAAGCCTGCGCGTTCCATGTAGGAGCCTAGTGTTCGACGGTTGCGCAGTGCCATCCCGCCTGCAAGAGCGTTTGATGTATGGGCAAGTACGTCCAGACAGTCGTAGCCCGTGCCAAAATCGATAGTTCCATCCTCGAATCGCTCGCCTTTTGGAGAAGTGCATGCCTTAGGGGATTGTGAGGGATCTGGCGGCGGCGCGACCGAAAGAGCAACTGGGACGATGCCTAGATCCACTGTGCTTCCCCGCGAGTGAGCTGACCGCTTTGCGAGATATCCAAGAGCGAATAGCTTTTCCTTGTCGGTGCGAGGGTAGAATTCGGTCTTCATTTCGGAGTGAGTTGGATCTTTGCTCCACTGAAGAAAATCAGCGACGGCCCGCTTCGGCCGATAGCAATCCCAGACGATGAGCGAGAGCTTTTTCTCGGCCAACATCCCCTGCACCGCTTCAAGGGCTCTTGCGGCCGGCTCGCTGAGGATACACTCGGCGGCGAGGTAGCCTCTTATCGGTCTTCCTACAAAGTTATGAGATCCCGCATAGCGAATGTCCTGAACGATTGCAGGATCAATATCACGCAAATAAACGAAGCCTTTGGGCATGGCGGAGCCTGCCAAAGCCGAGGCCGGCAGCATCGTTATCAAGACAAGGCCAGCACGGATGAGCATACTGAATATGCTCACCCGGCTTCGCGCAATGGGTCTCCTCTGACTAAAGGTTGCCGGCATAAATGCTAGGATCCGGCAGGGATGCGATGTGGTGTCGTTGCCGCGCCATCAGAGCGGACCGAGGAAGGCCTCTTGAGGACCACAGAATTCCTTCGCTGCCGCCGCGACAGCATTGCCGGTGATGTTCCGGCGCTCGGGCGAGTCCATTTTGAGCTCTTCGTCCCGGTTGATGATAGAGCCCGCCTCCAGCAGGACGGCGGGCATCCGGGTCGATCTCAGCACGACGAGCTGATCGTAGCTATAGACACCGGTTTCCTTGTTCAGCAGCGGGTGCTGGTATCGACCCATGATGGCCTGGGTATATTGCTGAGCATATTGCAGGCCCTGGGCCTTCATTGCCTTGCCGATCAGTTCGGCGAATAAGAGGCTCGTCTTGAAGTCTGGATTGTTGCGGGAAACGAAAACGGAATAACCGCTGAAGCGGTCGCTGAAATGGCCCTTCTTGCCCTCGAATTCCCAGTCCTCGAGCAATGAGTTGGGCACGGAGTCGTGGTGGATCGACAGAAATAGATTCGCGCCCAGATGATTGGCCGCGGCGACACGCTTGGCGAGGCTGGGCCTGGCCTTGCCCTCGGTCAGAAGCAGCATGGTCTCTGCGAAGCCTTCGGCCTTCAATTTCTCCTCGATCCGCTGCGCAAGTCGCAGATTGAAGGTGAACTCGGGGACGTTGCGGGCGCTGGTCGCGCCTTCCGATTCGGCGGTATGTCCCACATCCAGAACGATCCGGAATTTCGAGGGATCGCACATCGATGCGGCCGGTTTCAAGAAGTTCAAGTTGGCTGGCCCCAGAGCGGCAAGCCTTACAGTGTGGGGCTTTGGCGCGGCAGCGCGCTTCGCCGAGATGGCCGGCTTTCGTGAGGCGACGTGCGCAGGCGATTTGCCCTGCTTTGACGGGCCTTTGAAGATATCCAACAGCCAGCCGGCAGCGCCGGACTCGCTCGGCAGCAGCACCAATGCGGCCATCGCGGCGATGACGGTGCGACGGCGGCACCGAAAGCCGAAGTCCGATCCGGCGAATTTTCTTCCTGACGACAGCAATCCTAACTTCCCCCAAGAATAATTTTCTGTTCGCACTCCATGACGGGATGGCAGCACGAGACGACATTCTACAGGGATTCTGCACCACGGGTTACTGGAAATAAATTGCGCGCTCAATTCGACGAGCGGGCTCAAAAAAATCTTTGAGAGCAGCAGGTTATCGCTCCCTTACCGCGCCTTGATCTCGTCGAATTTGGAAAGCGCTCGTTCAAATTTGGCATTGAAGAGCCACATCGCATCAAGAATTTCGCGGAAGGTCGCGGATGTTCTTGCCCTGTCGGCTTGCCCAAAGGCGAAGATGCTGTTGTTTCGCAGATATCCCATGATCTTCGGGTCGGAAATCCTGTAGTTGACCAGGTTGCCTGACTTGAGCGCGGACCTGGTCGGAGTGGGAATGATCTGGATGAGCTCGAAGAGCTTCATCTGGTCGATCGGACTTGGCAATGTTTTCACGATCGCCGGCACTTGCGGGAAAACATTAGCGTGTGCGCTCATGAGGGCATCTCGCACGGCGATCCAGTGGTTGAACCGATGATCCAGATTACCGACCCGCGCCTCTTCCTTGTCGTCGCGATGGCTCAGTACCCGATCGAAGGCCGCTACCGCGCTTTTTATCGCTGCCCATTTCCTTCGACCATTTTGATCCTCTGATGGGCCCGTTTGAAAGCTTCCCTTGTATTTGTTCGAACGCGCATTCCCTACGTTCTGGTTGCCATTTGTCTCGGCAAAGAACAGCCCCAGACTGATACGGCCTGCCGCTTCGGCATTCGCCGCATCAAGACCCCTGGCTCGCGCAATGGCAATCGCCAGATCGACAACGTCCTTGAATGGAGAATCTGATTTTTGCGCGTTGGCGGGTGGCGCCTCCATGAGGTCGAAAAGAGCCCTGTACTCATCGAGCAGCGGCTCCTTGTCGGCGTCAAAGTACGCCGGAGGAATTCCGAACTTGTTGGGCCTTCCAATTTTGGAGGGAAGGACGTCGGTAAGGTCTTTGTATGCGCTCATCATGTTGATGCGCGCAAGATAGAGTGCTTGTCCCGGCAAATTCGGAAGCGGTTGCTTCGAATTGATCTGGGCGCGCCGCTGGCCCAGGACCATCTCAAAGTCGCTTACTGCATTGTTGTAGGCGTTGAGTGCATCCGATTGTTTTTTTGTGAGGGCGTCCGGTTGACCCATCGCAGGGGAAATAAAGCCAAGATTGCCAATGGCGGGTGAGACGAGCGACGCGGCAGTGCTGATGATCGCATCGATGGCGATGGAAACCGGCGGCGTGAGGAAAAGTCCGAGAGCAAGAGCTGCCGTGGGCGCAGCGGTATAGCTTGCTATCCCCATGGCAGTCTCCCACGCCTAAGCAGTGCGGTTGGCTTTCACCAGCGCGATCAGTTCGTCGCCGTAATGCTCGAGCTTCTTGTCGCCGATCCCCGCGATATCGCGCAGTTGATGGAGCGTCATCGGGCGCGACGCGGCGATGCCGTCGATGGTGGCGTCATGCAGCACGACATAGGCCGGCACGCTGCGCTTGCGCGCCACCTCGGAGCGCCATGCGCGCAGCGCGCCGACCAGGGCGGGATGGCCGGCTTCGCCGCTTGTGCCCGAAGCCGACGCGAGATCGCCGCGCCTTGATCTGGTCCGGCTGGCGCGCAGGCGGGAGCCCGGGGTCTCCTCGCGCAGCATCACTTCGGTCTCGCCTTTCAGCACGCCGCGCGCGGTTTCCGTCAGTTTCAGCGCTCCAAAGGCCTCTGCGTCGGGCTGCAGATGGCCCATCGCCACCAATTGGCGCAGCGCGGCACGCCACTGCTTTTCGTTGAGCTCGCGGCCGATCCCGAAGACGGAAAGCTTGTCATGGCCGAATTGCTGGACGCGTTCAGTCAAGCGGCCGACCAGCACATCGATCAGGTGCATGGCGCCAAAGCGCTGCCCGGTGCGATAGGCGCAGGACAGCAGTTTTTGCGCCATCACCTTGCCGTCGCGGAGCTTTGGCGGCGACAGGCAGTTGTCGCAATTGGCACAGCCGGCGGTGCTGGCTTTTTCGCCGAAATAGCCGAGCAGGCGGGTGCGCCGGCAGTTGGTGGTTTCGGCGAGGCCGACAAGCGCGTCGAGCTTGCCGATCGACACCCGCTTGAACGCTTCCGCGCCGCTGGACTCCTCGATCATGCGGCGCTGCTGCACGATGTCCGACAGGCCATAGGCCATCCAGGCACTGGAGGGCTTGCCGTCGCGCCCGGCGCGCCCGGTTTCCTGATAATAGGCCTCGATGCTCTTCGGCAAATCGAGATGGGCCACGAAGCGCACGTCGGGCTTGTCGATGCCCATCCCGAACGCGACGGTAGCGACGATCACGATGCCGTCCTCGTTGATGAAGCGGTCCTGGTTGCGGGAGCGCATCCTGGCGTCGAGGCCGGCGTGATACGGCAGCGCCTCGATGCCGGCCTTGGTCAGCGCGGCCGCGGTGTCCTCGACCTTGGCCCGCGACAGACAGTAGACGATGCCGGCATCGCCTGCGTGGCGCTCGCTGATGAAGGCTTTCAGCTGCGCCGGCGCATTCTGCTTGTCGACGATTTCATAGCGGATGTTGGGCCGGTCGAAGCTCGCGACAAAACGCGGCGCGCCGGCCAGCCCGAGCCGGTCGATGATCTCCTTGCGGGTGAGATCGTCGGCCGTGGCTGTCAAGGCGATGCGCGGCACGTCGGGAAAACGCTCCGCTATCACCGACAGGCCGATATATTCCGGGCGGAAGTCGTGCCCCCATTGCGACACGCAATGGGCCTCGTCGATAGCGAACAGCGCGACCTTGGCGCGGCCGAGCAGGTTGAGGCAGCGCGGCGTCAACAGCCGCTCGGGCGCGATATAGAGCAAGTCGAGGTCGCCGGCGAGAAGCCGCGCCTCGACCGCGGCGGCCTCATCGAAAGTCAGGGTGGAATTCAGCACCGCGGCCTTGACGCCCGCCTCGAGCAGTCCCGCGACCTGGTCGCGCATCAGCGCGATCAAAGGCGAGACGACGATGCCGCAGCCCTCGCGCAGCAGGGCCGGCAATTGATAGCACAGCGACTTGCCGCCGCCGGTCGGCATCAGCACCAGGCAATTGCCGCCGTTGGTCACATGCCCGATGATCTTTTCCTGCTCGCCACGGAAGCCGGGCAGGCCAAACACGGAGTTCAGGACGGAAAGCACGTCAGGGGCGAGGCCGGGCGGGCGCTTGGCGGCTGAGGCGGGAACAGACATGCGGGGTTTGTTGGTCCGTGTACGAGCTTGACGACAGCTCTATCCCTGATTCGGGCTATCCGCCTCTTTGCAGATCCGGCCAAAACGCCCTTTTTGCAACGCCGACTGCGCTGTCGCGCCGAAGCAAGGTATCATGCGGCCTCCCAACCTGCACGACATTGCGCGCTCACTCCCGGGTCGTTTTCCAGCGACCCAGGGAATCTGCGGCCAATTGTTTGGCTGGCAGCTACGCCCCGGCGGAGCGCAGCGCTTGCGCAACGCTCAATATCTCGACGTTTCGTCGTGATGCCGCATCGAGCGCGTGCCGCAGCAGGGAGGGGGTGCAGCCGTAAGGGCTCGGCTCGGCCGCCACGTCATGGCTGTAGAAGATCAGCCAGCCGTTGCTGGCGACGGCTTCGTCGAACATGCGATCGATGCCGTCGCGGTCGATATCGCGGTTGATGAGAGGGGTGGCGCGCAGGAATTGCAAATCCGCCACCCCGGCGTTGACCCCGGGAATAATGCCACGCGATGAATGGAAGATCTTCCCGAGCTGCCCCTTGCGCAACACCGATCCCAGTCCGTAGGGATAGGCGAAATTCTCGATCCTGATCGATGGATCGAGTCCCCTGAGGTAGCGGCGGTTGTCTTCGATCTCCGCAGCCAGTGTTGCCGCATCGAGATCGGTGGTTCGCGTGTGGGAGAAGGTGTGGCAGGCGATTTCATGGCCCTGGCGGTGAAGTGTCACGATCTCATCGCCGCTGATTCCGTCCCAATGGCCGGACCATTTATCGACCAGCCCGCCCGCGACATAGAAGGTCGCCCGTGCATCATACGCCTCGAGAATGGGGACGCCGACGGCGGCCGCGCTCTTCGGCGTATCGTCGAACGTGAAACTGACCATCGGGCCCCGGTTTCGCAACCGGAACGGCGATATGCAAAAATGTCTGGCCATGCGGTTGCTGACGCGCGCCTTCAATGGTGACCAGTCGGGGCGCATGACTTTCACCGGGTTCAGATGCTGGAGTGCGGCAATGCCGCTCGCTCGCCGCCTGTGAGATAGTCGAGCCAGTTGCGGAAGATCACGGTCGCCGCGGTGCCTGTCGTGACGTCCGGCCGAAGCGTGCGCTCGGGCAGCTCGATGCTCAGCGCCGGCCTGCGTTCGGCGCGCGCGCGCGTCTCGAAGGCTGCCAGGCGCTCTTCGGTGTCGGTATCGAAATAGCCGGCGGGGATGGCCGGATAGGTGTCGCGCTCGTGGCCGAGAAAGCGGGCGATGTCGCGCAGATATTCGCGCTCCAGCGACAGCGCCTCATATTCGGGATGTCCCTGAAAGAAGATGAATTGGCTGCGCAGCTGCTTGGCGAACATATCGACGCCGGCTTCCGGCGAGAGCGCCAGCAGTTGATAGCCCCGCTGTGCCAGATCGTCCGCCCGCAGCTCATTGAGGCGTGAGTGCGAAACCCTGAACGGCGAGGGAAGACCGTCGGTCAGCCAGTGATCGGCCAACCCAAAGCAATCATAAATTCCGGAGCATTTGGCATCGAGCCGCCGGCGCTCGATGCCATCGAGATGCAGCACGGCGGCATGGGCGGCCAGACACGACCAGATGGTCGAGCGGGTGTTGGTCTTCGCCCAGTCGACGATTGAAGCGAGTTCAGGCCAGAACGGCTCTTCGGCTAGGCTTGCGGCGGCCGGCTCCGCGCCGGTGACGATCAATCCATCGAGCCGCAGGCGGTCGAGATCGGCGATATCGGAATATTGCTGGTCGATGCGCCACTGCAGCGGTTGCGAGCGTTTCACCGAAGGCAGCGAGAAGCAGTGGAAATCGATCCGAACGTCCCCGGCGGCTCGTCTTAGCAGGCGCATGAACTGGCGTTCCGTCGCCTGCAGCGCTGCATCCGGCATGTTGTTGATGAGCCCGATCGTGAGGTCCACATCGACGTGTTGCGGATGACCGAGTTTGTCTTCCCGCCGCAGCTGCGTCGGTGCGAGGCCGGGGCTGACGATCAGCCGCCGTTTCTCCAAGAGCACGGTCATGTCGGGCCGGGCCGATTCATTCCGCCGCCTCGAGCCGTTTGTGCGGCGAGCTAGCCTGCGCCAGGGCCTGGTCGATATCCTCGATGATGTCGGAGACGTGCTCGATGCCGATCGAAAGCCGGATGGTTTCGGGCAGCACGCCGGCCACGCGTTGCTGTTCGGCGGACATCTGGCGGTGGGTGGTGGAGGCGGGATGGCAGGCGAGCGATTTGGCGTCGCCGATATTGACCAGCCGCGTGATCAGCTTCAGCGCATCGTAGAAGGTCTTGCCGGCCTCCATGCCGCCCTTGATGCCGAAGGTGAACAGCGATGAGGCATTGCCGTTGAGATATTTCTGGACCAACGCGTAATAGGGGCTGTCGGAAAATCCTGCATAATTGACCCAGTCGACGCGCGGGTCGTGGCGCAGGAATTCGGCGACCTTGCGGGCGTTCTCGACATGGCGCTCGACCCGCAGCGCCACGGTCTCGATCCCCTGCAACAACAGGAACGCGTTGAACGGCGAAAGCACCGAGCCCATGGTGCGCTGATAGACGCTGCGCGCGCGCTGGATATAGGCGCTGCTGCCGAATTGCTTGGTGTAGACGAGGCCGTGATAGGACTCGTCGGGTTCGTTGAAGGCCGGAAAGCGGCGCGCGTGCTCGGCCCAGGGGAAACGGCCGCTGTCCACGATCGCTCCGCCGAGGGTGGTGCCGTGGCCGCCGAGAAACTTCGTCAGCGAATGGATGGCGATATCGGCGCCGTAATCGAACGGCTTCAGCAGGATCGGCGTGGCGACCGTGTTGTCGACCACCAGCGGCACGCCATGACGATGCGCGACCCTGGCCAGCGCCTCGATGTCGCAGACATTGCCGGCGGGGTTGCCGATCGTCTCCGCGAACACCGCCTTGGTGTTTTCGTCGATCAGCCTTTCGATCGCGTCGGCCTTGTCGCTCGCCGCGAAACGCCCGGTGATGCCCTGGCGCGGCAGCACGTGGCCGAGCAGCGTGTGCGTGGTGCCGTAGAGTTGCGGAACGGAGACGATGTTGCCGCCGCCGTCGGCGAGATTGACAAGGGCGAAATGCAGCGCGGCCTGGCCGGTCGCGACCGCGAGCGAGCCCACGCCGCCTTCGAGTTCGGTGACGCGTTTTTCAAGAACCGCCGTGGTCGGGTTGGCGATCCGGCTGTAGCGATAGCCTTCCGCCTCCAGGTTGAACAAAGCGGCGCCGTGGTCGGCGCTGTCGAAGGCGTAGGCGACGGTCTGGTAGATCGGGACCGCGACGGATTTGGTGGTGGGATCGGGTTCGTAGCCGGCGTGAATAGCAATCGTTTCGTTGCGCATTATCACCTCACCGCTTTGCGGCAACGCACTTGACCATGCGTTTTATTCGCAAGGCTCAGTGTTAGAGGCGGATGGTCAACCCTTCAATAATTCGCGCCAACATCGACGAAGTAACCCTAATGGACCTCGGTGAATTGATTAAAATTCGAATGAAACCGTTATTGCCGCGTAACCATGCCGGCGCGCTCTCGGTTAATGCTTTGCCTACTTCTCGAGGCGCCGGTCAGCCGCCGACCGCGCGCCGGACCTGTTCGCCGATCTGGTGGAGAACCAGCCGTCCCTGCGGCAGAACCGCGCCCATGGCCTGGAAGTTATGGATCATGCCGTCGTGACAGGTGTGTTCGACGGCAACCCCCGCGGCGACGAGTTTTGCCGCGTAGGCGTTGCCCTCGTCGCGCATCGGGTCGAACTCGGCGGTATGGATAATGGCGGCGGGAAGTCCGGCGAATTTCGTCGCGCGCAGCGGCGAAATTCTGGGATCGCTGCGTTCCACCCCTTCCGGCAGATAGAGCGCGAGGTCCGCCTCCAGCGTGGCCCGGTCGAGCAGGTGGTTTTCGGCGAATTCTTCCCGCGAGGGCGAGGTTTCCTCGAAATCGAGCACCGGACATATCAGGCATTGCGCCGCGATCGCCGGGCCGCCGCCGCGCAAGCTCTCCTGGCACACCACGGCGGCAAGCGTCGCGCCGGCGGAATCGCCGCCGACCACGAGCCGCGCCGGATCGATGCCGAGCGAGGCGGCCTCGGCGGATACCCAGCTGGTTGCCGCGATCGCATCCTCGACCGCGGCGGGATATCGGTGCTCGGGAGCCAAGCGGTAGCCGACGGAAACCAGCCGGCAGCCGGTGGTTTGCGCCAGCGCCGCGGCGACGGCATCATGGCTCTCGATACTGCCGCCGACCATGCCCCCGCCATGGAAGAAGACGAAGCCCGGCAAGGGTTCGCTTGAGGCATCCGCCGGGGCATAGAGGCGGTAAGGAAGATCGCCCTCCGGACCCGGCAGCGCGCCATCGATTCCGGTCACGGCGGCCACCTCGGCGCGGGTGAGGCGCATCATTTTCGCAAATGCCTGGCGGCGTTCATCAAGGGTGGAGGGCGCTCGGCCTTCCGACGCGGCCGCCGCCATCATCGCGAGAAAACGCTGGGCCAGGGGATCGAGGGGCATATCCGGCTCCCCCACGCAACGGTGGGTCGATTGTGGTCTATTGAACGTTGATCCATCCCGATGTCCGGGATATCCCGCAAGTAAATCCTTAGGGAATTCCGACAATAGTCAAGGGATTGTGCGGGGTCCCGCCGCAGCGGGAATGGAACGATGGCCGAGACGATCAAACCAGTCAGTTTTTCCCAGACCTGGACCTTCTTCGAAGGCGACTGGCACGAGGGCAATGTGCCGATCATGGGTCCGCGCACGCATGCGGCGTGGCTGGCTTCGACCGTGTTCGACGGCGCGCGCGCCTTCGAGGGTGTGGCGCCCGATCTCGAGGCGCATTGTGCGCGGGTCAACCAGTCCGCTGTCAATTTCAAGCTCAAGCCGGTTGTCGATCGCGAAACCTGGCTCGCTCTCGCGCGCGAAGGCATCGCGCGCTTCGACGCCAGTGCGGAACTGTACATCCGGCCGATGTATTGGGCGCAGACCGGCGCCGGCGGCGGCGTGCTGTTCGACCCGGAAACCACCAACTGGTGCCTGTGCATCTATGTCGCGCCGATGCCGCCGACCTCCGGCTCGGCGATCACGCTGTCGCCGTTCCGCCGGCCGACCATGGAAAGCGCGCCGGTGGATTGCAAGGCCGCCTGTCTCTACCCCAACAATTCGCGCGCGCTGGGCGAAGCGCAGGCGCGCGGCTTCAACAATTGCCTGATGCTCGACATGCTCGGCAATGTCGCGGAATTCGGCAATTCAAACGTGTTCATGGCCAAAGACGGCGTGGTCTACACGCCGGCGCCGAACGGCACCTTCCTGAACGGCATCACGCGGCAGCGCGTGATCGGCCTATTGCGCGCCGCCGGCGTCAGCGTGGTCGAGAAGACCCTTAAATATGCGGATTTTCAGAACGCCGACGAAATCTTCTCCAGCGGCAATTTCGCAAAAGTCGCGCCGATCATCCGGATCGACGACCGCTCGCTGCAGCCCGGCCCATTCTACAGCCGCGCGCGAAAATTGTACTGGGATTTCGCCC
>NZ_SSNA01000090.1 GCF_004799445.1 Bradyrhizobium sp. | reverse complement strand
GTCGGCAAAAACATCAAGCACTTTGCCATCGGGCAGCTTGTGCGCTTCACTTGCAATTTCGTAGCCCTTGTCGCACATGGGCTCGATCGCAGCGACCATATCGTTTGTCAGCCAAAGCCGGTCTAGGTCGTCGACTTCGAGCCCTTCGAGAATTTGCAGCCGCTCCCTGGCCGGCATTTCGGCACGAAGCAATCGCTTGTTCAGCGAAATGTGGACGATGGTGTATTTGTAGCCCCGCGGAATGACGTTGTTGCCGCAAAATGCGGTGACGTCGGCATTCGTGATCGGCGCTGCGCTGCTCATGACGCGGCCTCCGCAGCGCGACGGCCATAGCGGGAGCAGAGTTTTTCCGCCTCGCGCAGGCTCGGATTGAGATTGGCAAAGACTTCAAACGTGTCCGGTTTTTCGAACACTTTGCGGGCTGGCTCGAAATCTTTGCAGCGTTGCGCCGGATCAAAGGGGCCGGCGCGTTTCGGCGCAAGCTTCATAATCTCGGTGTGCAGCTCGACAAAACGGTCGCAGGCCGGTTCAATCGCCGCGACGGCCTCGTCCGTCAGTGTCCCGTTTTCGTGGCGTGCAAGCTTGTCGAGTGCCGTCAGAATGCGGAAGGTCAAGGCCTGTGATTCCGGGGTGGTTGCCGGCATTGCGAGGCTTCGCTTGGTGACGGCAATCATAATCAAAACGGGGCGCTCACTCATTGGGCGCCCTCTTGCGAAATCAGGACAGCTTCGCCGTCGAAGATCGGGCCGCCGATCGACTGGCCCGGCGCTCGCGATCCGGTTTTTCGGCCCGCGGAACTCGCCGCCGATATCGATGCGCTGAACGACGAAATCTACCCGGCCATCAACAACGGCGTCTATCGCGCGGGCTTTGCGACGACACAGGCGGCATATGAGGAAGCGTTCGATCGTCTGTTTGCGATGCTGGACACTCTTGAGCACAGGCCTGAGCTAGTAGGGCACGGGGAGCGCAGATTCGTCTCGCTCTAGCCTTTAGCCGGGCAAGTCTTTCGTAGCTCCTTCAAAATAACCCGCATCTTCTCGAAGTAAGTTTCGTCGTCACTGCGCAACATGTCGTTGCAGATGTATTGCATGTGGTACTTCACGTCACTATCGAAGCTTTTGTGCCACTCTGGCTCATCGTAAACGCGGAAAATCTCGTCATAGGCAAAGAGCATGTGGGCTACAAAGCTTTTGTATTGAACGTACTGATCATGATTCGCTTTTAGCTTATCCAAATCAGGCTCAACGAGCGCAGGCGTTCTAAGAGACGCTTCGCTGTAAGACATGTAGACTTGGCGCGCAGCAGATTCGCTGAAATTCTTTCGAATCGCAAAAGCTTGCCAAGCCACTCCCACAATGGCAATTACGCCGACCGACGCAGAGATAATTTGCGCCCAGTTCGATTTTGGCCGGCTCTTGTTCGCTTCATCCGCCATAAGTGTCCCCGCCCCTAAGTTTTCTGAATTTGCAATTGAACTCATGCTAACGTTAAAGTTGCGCTCTATCAATCAAAGACAGTGCGATTGGGAGGCTGGAAAATGGACTGGAAAGTGTTCGTTGCGGTGATTGTCAGCTCGCTCGCGTGGCCTTGATTTCTGAACTCGGGGTTGCGAAGGAAGATCGTGACGCCTGCTTGAACCACACCCTGCAGGACGTCGGCTCGCGCCACTATGATTTGTATCAGCGGGCAAAAGAGAAGCGTTTAGCCTTCGATCTCTTTTCGCGGTCAATGGCGACCGTACTGCAGGGTGGGGGAGATGACCATGAAGCTCGGTAAGATCGACAAGCCAGTCTTGGAAAAGGGCGGCAAAATAAAGCATTCGCGCGGTTACGACATTCCCGATGACGCCCATGATGAGGCCACTGACTGGCCAGATTGGGCATGGGAACGTCGCGGCTTACATGCGTGGCAGGCCGGCGACGACATAGTCAAAAAAGCAGATGCGATTTCTGATTTTGCGACAGGTCTACTCGCGCAATGTCCCAGCGGCTCAACCAGCGAAAGCCTCGCAAGCTCTGAAGGAAAACTCAGCCCCAAAACTGTCGCCGCTGAGTTTTTAGAATTGAAGGGAAAGCTCTTTGGTCCGGCACCGGCCGATGATGTAGCGGGGTTTCAGTCCGCCATTTTTAAATTTTGTGAGGCATGGCGCATGCTCCACATGGAATATTCGGAGGAACATAAGAGCGCGATGATCGGGCTCAGCACGATAGCCAGCAGAAAAAAAGGAGCGGACAGCAACAGCGCGGAAGCAAAAATTCGCCTCGCGATTATCGAACAGGAAGTCAGATCAACCGAGGCACGCGATCCCGGCGCGCTCAAGGCGAAAGCGATCACTAGGGATATCGAACATCGCGTTCACTACGCGTGCGTATCGCAGGGGATAGACGCCCCTGCCGCACGGACCCTCCATGACCACGTTCGTGAGATCATAAAAATAATACGCACCCCTTAGGGGTACGTAATTTTAGAGCGTGCGACGACTGGCGCGGCGCAGCTATGAACGGTGCATCAATCCCACTGAACCGCGTGGGATGCCTTTTTATAAAGGGACTGCACCATGTCGGACACCGCAATCAAGCCTATTGCCTATAGGCCTGCGCAGGCTGTTGTGGCCAGCGGCCAGCCGCGCACGCGCATCTTCAACGCGATCAAGAACAAAGAACTGACGGCCCACAAGGATGGCAAGGCGACCATCATCTTTGACGATGAGCTTCGCCGCTGGCTCAAGAGCTTCAAAACCATCGGGCGCGACCCTGACGGTGAGAAGCAAAGCCCGCGCATCGCGCCGGCGGAATAAATCAAAACCTTCCGAAGAACGGGCCACTCCAAATTATTTGTATTGCGCCGCTCTTTGGCACCGAAGGAACTCAAGGAACGAAAAATGACCGAAAGCTGCAAGCCCGCAGAACGTACCGAAACCGGAGACGGGGACGCGAAATCTGACGGGTGCCGGGGACGGTGCAAGCGCGGTCATCATCCAGAAAACCCGCCCGCCGCGCTCAGCGCCGCCGGCCAACGTCCCCGGAAATCAAATTATGAACGGACCAAATACGGCGAAGCCCGCCACCGCGCAGACGGTGAACGGGCTTCGGAAATTTGAGCAGCTTCGCGGCCGGCTCAATTCCATAAATAGCGAACGGCCGTCGCCGGCGCAACCAGCTTCACGCATCCTTGCCACGATCTCGAAAGGTCCGCACGCCGCCATCCGCGTCACCGAGCAGGTCATCAACGGCACGACCTACTTTGATATTCGCGTATTCCGGCCGTTCGGCAAGAGTATGCACAGGCCAACCCCGTCCGGCCTGACCCTTCGGCCGGATGCCGCGCTTGCCGTCGCGCTGGCCATCTTGAAAGCCCAGCCAGACGCCGCGCGCGCTGCTGGCCATCTTGGAAGACCTTGGCGTGGAGGTCAGAACATGACCCGCCATCGCCTCGCGGATCGCCGCGCAAATGAAACCTTCGCCTTCGAATATGGTGGCCATCGTTACCGCGCCAGCGCCGGCCGGTTTCCGAACGGCGATCTTGCGGAGATATTCCTTGATGTGGCCAAGGCCGGCTCGACGCTTCAACAGACTGCGGAGTGCGCGGCGATCTTGACGTCACTGGCGCTGCAGCACGGGGTTCCTGCGGACACCATCCGCCGCGCCGTCGCGGGCCCGGTCAGCATCGCGCTGGATCACTTCATCAAAGTGGCGGTGCTTTGATGAATATCCAAGAACATCCAGCGAAGACGCCCCGCGCTGTGATGGACGAAATTCCACATGATGTCCAACTATCGCTTGATAGTTGGGGCCGAACTATTTCCCAGGCGAGAAGCGAGAACATTCCCGGCATTCTGCGTGATGCGGCAAAGGAGCTGTTCCCTTTGGTCAGGCACCTAAACGCCAAGATGCCGCGTCCCACCCTGCATCAATCGGTTGGTGATGCCCTGTACTTGATGGGCGCGAACGCCGGCATTGAGGCGGACGAAATTCAAAAGCTGATCGGCGAGGGGAAAGCCGCCCAGCGGGACACCCAGTTGCCGGCGGGCGACCACAGCGCCGCAAGGAGGGTGGCCAACATTCGCCCGCCGCTGACCATCAGCGAATGGCGCGAGCGCGAGCTTGCGGAGCCAGATTTCCTGATGGGCAACTGGTTGACAACGACCAGCCGGGTATTGCTCACCGCCGCCACCGGCCTCGGCAAAACCAATTTTGGAATTGCCCTTGGCATGCGCGTGGCGGCCGGTGACGGCTTCCTGCACTGGAATGGACGCCGGGCTGCCCGCGTGCTGTACATCGACGGGGAGATGTCTAACCGGCTTCTCAGGGAGCGCGTAGTTGATGAAGCTGAGCGCTTCGGCAAGGAACCGGCAACATTCTTCGCGCTCAGCCACGAGGACATCCCCAGCTTTAGGCCGCTCAACACGCCTGAGGGACAAGCTTGGCTCATAGCCTTCATTAAGTATTTGGGCGGCGTCGATCTCGTCATCTTCGACAACATCATGTGCTTGACGGTGGGCGACATGAAGGACCCGGAAGCGTGGCAGAAAACCCTGCCGCTGGCGCTCGCCCTTACGGCCGGCGCGGTCGGGCAGATTTGGATACACCACACCGGCCACGACGAGACCCGCTCTTACGGCGATAAAAGCCGCGAATGGCAAACGGATACGGTCGCGCATCTGGACGAGGCGAAGCGCCCGGATACGGACGTCTCGTTTTCAATGTCCTTCAAAAAAGCCCGCGAGCGCAAGCCTACAACTCGGTTCGATTTTCAGGATGTAAGAATTGCGCTTGTTGATGACCGATGGGAGCATGAGGTTAGCGAAACCCGGCGACCCACGCCCATCTCGCCGCAGACGACCAAGGCATTGGAGGCCCTGACCAACGTGGTGGCCAGCGGCCAAGTGGTGTCGTTGCAAGGCGGTCGCCGCGCCGTCAAGACCGCCGACTGGAAGGCGGAATGCGTCCTGCTTGGCCTTATTGACACAGAGGCCAATGCGCACAGCGCGCGGACCTTATTCGCCAAGTTCCGCCGCGAACTAGTCGCCGCAAATCGCATTGCTTGTGAAGGGGAATTCTCGTGGCTGAGGCGATAAAAAGCGATGGTTGCAAAAGGGGGTCCGCAACCATGCTGCAACCATGCGGCCCGCAACTACCGCAACCATCGCGCAACCACGATGAAAGGGGGCGCAACTATGCCGCAACCATCAGATTTCCCAGCCCGCAACTACCGCAACCACCCCCTATAGGGGTGTTGCGTGGTTGCGCGGGGTTATGGGGCACGGGGCAGGGCATAGCCACGGTTGGTCTGAGGCAGCGGCGGGGTGGGGAAGGTTAAAGAAAGCCATGCTGTCGTTCATACTCGGCACACATGAAAGAGCCCGGGCTCAACGCCCGGGCTCTTCTGGATACGCGAATGATCGATCAGGCCGCCGGCTTGAACAGCCTCGACGCATTGGCTTTGATCGGCTCGGCGGTCTCGGCCGCGACCTTCTGGGACAGTTCGGCAAGCTCCTTGGTGGAGGCAGTAAACGCCTCGAACTGCTTCTTGGCATGAGCGGTCCACAGCGCCATCGCCTCCGACGGCGTTTTGGCGGTGATGAGTTCCTGCGCGAAGTCGAGCGTCGCGGCGGTGTTGGCCGTCATCATTTCCCTCAGCTTGGCCGAATATTCGATAGCGCCCTTGTTGGCGCTGGCGAAGACCGCCTGGATTGCGGAGTTGTGGCTCTCGGCGACGTCCTTGAACTTGGCGTAGTTGTCGCGCGCCTGTGAAACGCCCTTCTCGGCGAATGCGCGCATTTGCTCGGGGACTTCGAACGGTATGACGGAAGAGGAGAACGGATCGGTGGGATTGGCCATGAATGGTCTTTCGCAATGGGGTGAGAATGGTGTGACCCCTGCGCGCCCGGTAATCGCTGGGAACGTCGAGATGGGATCACTTTGGCGGAAATGTCCCTTTCGGAACGCCTAATAGATAAGCAGATTATCGTGGCAAATTTGTGCATTGCGAAGAAATTTGGGGTGCATCGCCGTACAAAAGTGCTCCGGACAGCCCGCGCTCCAATGCTTGTGTGGCGCTGTGGCTTTTCCCATCCGCAACG
The DNA here is from genome assembly GCF_004799445.1 of Bradyrhizobium sp. GTDB lineage: Bacteria > Pseudomonadota > Alphaproteobacteria > Rhizobiales > Xanthobacteraceae > Bradyrhizobium. The sequence goes on along the minus strand of NZ_SSNA01000090.1, from coordinate 5,676 downwards.
AACTTCCGATTTTTTTCGTCTGAATTCATGCGATTTACGCCGAATTCCATGGTGTTTACCTGTGGCATTGCCTATGATGTGGCGTTGCTAATGCACAGCCACAGGAATGAGCCATGAAGGTGTTCGGATATTGCCGCGTTTCGACCGCTGAGCAGGCCAGCAACGGCGACAGCCTCGAAACCCAAAAACAGCAGATCACCGGCTACGCCATGATGAAGGGCTGGACCGTGTCCGGCTTTTTCGTCGAGACTGGCGTGTCAGGATCAGTCCCGCTGGCGGATCGACCGGAAGGCCAGCGCTTGCTCACGGCCGTAGTACGAGATGACGTGATCGTCGCGGCGAAGCTGGATCGAATGTTCCGCAGTTCCGATGATGCGCTCGCAACCCTCAAGGGGCTGAAGGCTGAAGGCATCGCGCTGCACCTGATCGATCTCGGTGGTGACGTCATCGGCAACGGCATCGGCAAACTGGTCTTCACGATCTTGGCTGCGGTGGCTGAGAGCGAACGTGACCGCATTCGGGAGCGCATCCGCGACGTGAAGCGGCATCTCGCCTCGCAGGGTATCTACGGCGGCGGCAAGCGGCCCTTCGGTTTCGATGTGATCGATGGCCGGATTGTTCCCAACGCCGCTGAGCAAGCCGTCATCGACCGGATGATTGAGATGCGAGCGTCCGGCTCTAGCTATCGCGCGATATGCAGCGCCACGGGCATCACGGACCCATCGACGGCGAAGCGCATTCTGCAACGGCAGAAGGTTCCCTTGATCGCAACTTGATTTTGCGATCTGATTTGATTTGTCGGACCTGATTTGCAGTGCCGGCGCGTCCCATGGCGACCTTGATGGTCGAGCGGGCTTCCCTGTTAACGAGGAAGCTCAGCATGGCGGCAACAGCAAAATCCTCAACACCAGCTACCGAACCGGCCACACCGCTTGACCGGCTTCATGCTGACCGTGCCCGGCTCAGCAGTGAGCTGGCCGGCATCAATGCCGCGCAGCCAAGCTGCGAGATGCCGCCGCCGGTGAAGCCGGCGTGTTGGCTGAGATCGATACGATGGGCGCGGCTGAGATCGCCGGCATGACGAAATGGGCTACCGGCGGCTGCATCGGTGACGCACCACGGCCTGATCAAAACAAGCGGATCATGCTGGGCCAAAAGTTAAACGCCGCACAGGCCGCCGCAACCGCTGCACGGGGTGCCGGCGCTGATCTTGACCTGAAGATCGCAGAGGTCAACGAGCGGCTTCGCATCGTTGCCGAGCAGATCGATCTAGCCATCTTCGACAAGATGGAAGCCGAGCACGGCCAGATCATCGCGCAATATCGCGCCAACTGCGAGCGCGGCAGCCGGTTAGGCGACGATCAGCACGACATCGTTGATACGGATGCGCCCGAATGGCTTACGGTTTCGAGCGCATGGGTCGATGCACTTGATGCTGAAATCTCAACCGCGATAACCCTCACCAACATTCCCGCGACAACTGTTCCCGGCTTGATGGCACTCACGGTGTACGTCAGCAAGCTCACAAATCGCGGTCATGACTGGACAATCGGCGGGGATCTTATCGATGAGGATGCCGGTGACACCGAGCCGCGATCCTTTGAGGCTTGCCTGATCCGTAGCTGTGCCGTCGCGCTGGCGCAGATCAATGGCGTGACAGCGATATCAGCCCGGTCGTAAAGGTTGTCTCTACATCCTGACCCGCCGGGCCTGCGCTCGGCGGGTTTTCCTTGATACGGCGCGATGTCCTCTATAGCTTTAAGAGCGATCTTTTTGATTTTTTTTTGTTGTTGCTGCGGCCGCAAGCACCGCGTTGCTTTTGGGATGGTGGCTGAGATAGCACGCTAGGTGCACGTTCGGGTGCACGGTAAGGTGCACGCTACGGCAAGCCGAGAGGGCAGGGCAATGCGTCACGTTAGGGCAATCGCAGTGTTGCTCGCAATGTCGCCAGCTAGTGCGATGGCAGGCAATGAAGCGCCGAAATTCAGTGACGAACAAATGGCCTGCCTTGCGACCGCGACAAAGGAATATTTGACGACCAATGCGCAGTTCGTCCTACGGGCAACGGGCAAGGGGACAACGATTATGTCCGTAGATAACACCATAGCGCAGCGCCGGTTGGTTGAGGGCTACTGCAAGCGATGGGCTGCTTGCCTTTCGAGCAACGTCAAGGATGACAGCTTGCGAGAGACTGTCTTGCGGGGCACGTTTGCGGGTTGTCTAGAAAATGAAGCCAAGAGCGACGAAGAGGGCCAGCCGAGCGAAGACCGTTAGGTGCACGTTCGGTTCACCTAGGAAAAGTCCTTTCCTGTTTCGGGGAAGTTGTTTCCAAGGTGCAACGTCAACGCCGCACCGGGCTGCCGTCGCTTGATGGCGGGGAGGCGGTGGCTTTCGACCGCGAAACCGAGCTGGCCTGACGCGCCAGCGCCGTCAGGGGCCTCGCTGACTCGTTTTGACGTCCGAGTGGTCCCTGTGAGCGGCCCTTACCGGTCAAACGCACCCATGACTCTCCTAGCCTCAATGCGGCACTACGCAATTATTGCGTACCCGCCAGCCCAAAGGACTGCATCGCCATGCTTACGGCAACCAAACCCATCAAAATCGATCCTATCTTCGCGGCCATCGAAGCCCACCGTCAGGCGACGGGCGAGCGCTACATCATCCTCAAAGCACTCTGTGGCATGAAGGATGGTGCGCCTGAGCGCGGCGTAACCGAGGATGCGCACGACAGGGCGGCCGAAGTCGAGATCGCGGCCACCAAGAAACTGAGGAAAATCCGGCCGACAACCATTGCCGGCGTGATGGCTGTCACGGCTTACTTCGTCGAGCACAGGGACCGCTATCCTCTCTGGATCGGCGGTGAGATCGAGCCTAAGCCCGGCAGCATCGACTACCCTGAGCCCCGGACTTTCGAGGACAGCATGATCCGCAACTTGGCCGCGGCGCTGGCGCGGATCAACTCGGCCAAGGCCGCCGCTTAAAGCATCAAAATAATTTGGATTGTGGTTCTGACTCGCCGGGCCTGCGCTCGGCGGGTTTTTCTTGCGATGATCGCCGGAAAAGTGTCAATCAACGGCAGCGGTCCCGGAGCCCATTTCTCCAAGCACCTGCAATAAGGTTTGCTTCACGCAGCTCGCGTCCGTATCTTTGATGGTTCCGTAATTGCTGCCCGCTCTGTCACCTCTGACATTGCGGTGTAAGATAATTGCACCGTCCTTATTAATTGCAAAGGTGACTGTATGCTTCGGCTGATCGGTCGTGCGCGTATTTCGTATTGTGAGTTGCGTTCTAACCGATGGACTAGACGTCTTGGTCTCTATCGTAACCTGCAAATCGATTTGAGCTAAATCGACATTGGCAGCCTCCACAACGGTTCGCACATTTTCAGCGATCCATTTTTCGGCCGCCGCAATCTCGGCTTTGATCCTTTTTTCCTCATGCGCCTTTTGCAGTTCGCTGGCCCTGATCTGTGCTTCTTTAGTTTGTTGTCCACCTTGGAATGCGTCGCGAAACTGACCCATGAAAATCCCCCGTATGAAGAAGCTCCCTGCCTCTATCCAAATTATTTGGATCGTTGGAAAGCCATCTTAAAAATCATCTTCGTCGGCTTCTCGGTGGCCGGGCGGGTTGCCGTCGTCTTCTTCGACCGCTTCGATGGTGTAGGTGGACGTCGAGCCGGATGTTGATGTGTTATTCTCTAATTATGGCGCTGGAGCACGCGGTCTGCTTCTTGGGAGATCGGGCGGCCATATGGAATTTTGCTTCAATCCTATCCATCGTCCCTTCACCCACCGAAAGCCGCCAGCAGTTTGGAACATCACAAACTGCGCCGTGGCACGGCGCTTTATTGTCCAAGGCACCCATGTTTCGTAGTCGAGAGAGACTACCATATCCGCCTGTTTTATAGGAACGATTGGCCCTCCTGGAGTCGAACCTGCGGTGATGGTGAGGGTATCGGGCGCGTTGCAAAAATAATTTTGCGTCTCGCTGGGTGCTATTGCCATGCCCGCGACTGGAATTTGGTTGGTTGTCGAGAAGAGGTGGCTTTTATCGCCGTCGCTATACTCTACTTCTATTGAGCAAGAAATTATTGGCATGTGAATTGAAAAAATGGAACTTGGATTTTTCGTAATAAGGGGGATCGTGAATGGTTTCTTTTGATCCACATCACCCGAAAAATCGATGGTGGCATTCGTATCCTGCCACTTCTCTAGAGCATAGCCAGTGCCGGCAACAATCGTCGCAATCGCAGCAAGCACACCAAACAGTTCCAGCAGCAGAACTAGAGATGATCGTTTCCGCGCTGGCGTGGGGCTTGGCGATAGGTTCTGTGGCTGGGGTTGTATGGATGGGGTTACTTCTGTGGAGACACTAGCGTTGCGCGTCCTATTTCTTCTGGTTCTCCTGTTCACTGAGAGCGCTCCCGTTTCACGGCGCGGTTTCATAGGGGGTTGCCGATGCGCTCAATGATCGTGCCGGCGTGGATATCGCCATAAAAGATGTGCCAGCAGTCCTCGCGGACTTCGTGATAGCGGCGGCGGGTGAGGGCGGGCAACCCACCATGAGGTGCCACCGCAATTGCCACCGGACGGGTGGCCCGCAGGAACAGGCTCGATATGGCCTCGGCCGTCATGCGCTCGAGCTGAGTCGCTGGCCGGTTAAGGGCCGCCAGCATGCTGGCGACGTTGACCGCGATCGCGGCCTTGGTTTCGGCTGCGATCTCGAGCATGCGCGCGCGGCCCGCTTTGGCCTTGGGATCTCCTTTTACGAAGGTCATGGTTTCATTGTCCTCTGTGGTGATGGTGGTGGTGGAAATCCGTCGGGGACGGGATTACGAGTTCGCGGGGCTCAAGCCGGTGCGGCCCGCTACGGGCAGCACTGGTGTGAGCCGGGCCCGAAGGCCCAGGCTTATTGTTGTGGTGTTTGAAAACAGGGATCGACGTGTGGCTAACATGTCCCTGTTTGGGGGCATCGGCTGGCTGGCCTCGCGACCATTTTGCCCAAGAGGCTACTTTATTCGCCTCGATTGCCGCTGCCGGGTGTTACCGGCGAGGGCGCCATTGACCTCACGCTCGTGAGAGTTCGGGGCGGCGCTACCGCCTTGCGCCGCACGCCCCCACCATTTCTGTGGGGCGATATGAAGCGCTTGTCCTTTGCGTTGACATGGAGGGAAATCCCCCATCCGCATCATCGAAAGGCCACACCGTCCCCTGTAAGTTCAAATGGTATTCCGTTAAAACGCATTAACCACGGCCTGAAAGCTGGTAGAAAGCCAATATAACCGGGCACTTTTGCAATAGTAACAAGTGCGTGATGCGCACCAATTTTGTGCATTTTCCGCTTGCTTTCCACGCTCAAATCGCGCAGCCCCGTCGGGGGCGGACCTAACCAAGGCCGCCCTGCATCGCAGGACGCAGCCTCTCTGCGAGCCAGCACTAGCCGCCGCCGAGCGCTGTCGTGACAGCGCCGTAAGCGAGCCGCAGACCGCATAGAAAACCGATCAAGGCTAAGACCATCACGGCGTAGGCGCCCCGGTTAACCCACTGGCCTCTTTCGAAGGTGCCTTTGCGAGCGTACCGCAGCTCCGTGCGGTATGCCCAAATGAACATGAAGACGCTGAAGGCAGCGCCGCTGGCGAACGAAGCGATGGAATAGCCGAAATAGGGCGTGATCAGC
>NZ_SSNA01000009.1 GCF_004799445.1 Bradyrhizobium sp. | reverse complement strand
GGCAAAACCGGACAGCCAGCATTTCCGATATTACCCCATCACCAGACATTCCGCGGACACGCCAAGATCGACGCGATTGACCCAGACCGGACGCCTGACCGCTTGGAACTGAGGGCGGGATTCAACATCCGAAAACTAGACGAATTGAGTGATCATCGAAAAAAAACCCCGCGACGAGCAGGGTGTTTTTGTTCTGGCATCGCGGGGATAAGACTTATCGATTTGTCGGGGTCATCTTCGCAACAAAACCACCGAACGGTTTGTAGGATTGCTTGGCAAGATCACCGTACATTGCTCCTATCTTCTGTGACTCCGTAACGAATGTTTCGTAAGCCGTCTTCGCGAATTCAGTTTGAATTTCAATCGCCTTTTCGAACGACTTCACGCCTGAGAGTTTCTCAACAAAAGATTTTGTGTCTTCAAACGATTTCTTTGTGTAGTCGCCGTAAGCGGTGGCGATCGCTTGAAAGCCGCCCGGAAAGGCGTTGGCTGACGTGGTCTGTGTATCGACCTGTTCTTTGCCATTTTGTTGGTGTTCGGAATTCTGATTTGAGGGATTCTGGTTCGACATTTTTGACTTTCCTCTCTGGTTTAACAGTGAACCAATGGCGCGCGTCGCCAATGGTTGCTCCAAAACAGCAGTTCCCGCTTGTTCGTTAGGCGTTGCTTGTGTGTTCGTATGATGATCTGGGAACTCGGGAGTATGCTGGCCACGTCGCACCAGAGCAACCGCTTTCAACCCGACGCAATCACGGGACGAGACAATGAAGTGGGAAGCGCAAACCCGAATATGTCAGACTGATCGTTACATAGTGGCGGCAACGCGCGAATTGCCGCTTTTGTTTTATCGGAACGACACCGATCTCTTCTCAGTTGTTATGATGTTCCCATGAAAGGAAACAACATGACGAACCAAAACCAACCCGGATAGCAGAAACAAACGCAAGGCCAGCGGAGCCAGGCTCCCGGCAAGGACAACAGAAATGCCGAAGAGCCGCCCGACCAAACAAGCAACACCGACACGTAATTAACAGAAACGGCCCGCCCAAGCGGGCCGTGTTTTTGTGACGAGAGCGCCATCACGGTCTGCAAGATGGTGACGCTCAATCGCCGACTCCGAAGCACCAGTGCTTGGCGACCGGTCACAGATGCCGAAGGATACAAGGCGCTCTTTCCCGGACCAGCGGCGGCTCCTTTCGGCGGAAATCGTGCGCTCGGAAAATATCATAGCGACCGATGGCACCCCACCATTGGCACATTTCAGACATTGCGGAGAACCGCCGAGAATGTCTGTTTATTGGGGTCAACCGGAAGTAACGCCGATAGCCAGATTCGGTCGAGAATGACCCTAATCCGACCTCTGCGCCACCTCAGTCAGGTTGCGCTGCAATATGTCGATGATACAAAAAACACTTGGTTTTGATCTGTATCAATGCAGATCGCCGCCTTGAAGAAGCGACTGTAGCAATTCCAAAAACTCCCCACTGAAGCGGAGAACAAGAATAACCAAAGGAGAACGCCATGACGACGATCTGTGCCAAATGTGGTGAGATGCTGATTGCTCCCGATTGGTCGGAATTCGTAAGTGAGCGTTTGGTTGTTAATCTTTGGTCCTGCACGAAATGCGGTGATAGGTTCGAAACGAATGCCTGCATGCCTGCCGATGCCTCATCGAAAATAAACGAAGCCTTATGGGAGGAGATGTTTCCGGCGCTGTTAGTGGCGTGAAAATGTTTCTGATCATCAGTTGATGAGGCGGCGAACCGCGATGACTATTTTCATGGTCTTCGTGTGCTTTACATCTGGCGAGGGACAAACGGCACAATGCCACCCAGCTTACCCACAACGGTATGCCAGCGCGGATGAGTGCGAAGTATTTTTGCAAAATGACCTTTACTTGAAGAACTACTTAAAAGGCGTTCGCGGCGGACAATATCAAAAGGACATGTCGGTCGAAGTCCAGTGCATGAAGAAAACTGTGTCCGCACCGGAGCCAGCCCGTTAGCGAACTAGATACCCGACACCACGACGCATTCCACGGAAAGTCCAATCTCGGGGTAAAAGCGGACATCGGCGACGCTGTGCTCGCCGCAATAAGCAACTGCGGATGACAGCACGCCTACTTTCGTTCGGCTTCAGCCTCTTGCTCCAGCCGCAAAATATGTGCGCGTAGCGCATCGAACCGCTCTTCGGTGACATCGCTGAACAGCGGATCCTTATGA
>NZ_SSNA01000089.1 GCF_004799445.1 Bradyrhizobium sp. | reverse complement strand
GGTGAAGGAGAAGGCCGTGCAGGACGCCAAGGCGCGTTACGCGCAGCTCGCCGTCGATCTCGCCAACCCGCCGCCGGCGCCGCGCCAGATCGCGGCGGAGTAGGCGTTCCGCGGCGGCGGATTAGAGCGTTTTCCAGCGAAGTGGACCCCGGTTCGCGTAAAGAAAACGCGTCAAGACAAAAAGCTAGCCAAAGCCGCTACCGCCCGCCACCGGGTCGGCGCGATTCGGAGTAGCGTTCGGGGTACCTGTTGATAAATCCGACGTTGGTGCGGCTTGTTACCTGCGATTTGCCGCTTTCTCCGCGCAGAATTTATCGCACCATCTCCCGCCTGACTGTTTGCATGCGGCAACACATTTTTCCATGTTGTAGCCTCCCTTTGCGCTGGAGGTGCCTTGTGCCTGTGCTGCTGAAACGCCAATAGCATTCGATCCTATCAGCGTCAGTGCGGCAATGGTCGCTAAAATCCGAAGCATGGGAAATCCTTTCCATCAAAGAATGACGAGAGCTTAGGTGCCGGGTCGGGCCAAGTTCAAGCCCAATTGCCGCCAAGGCTGGTGTTTTTGGGCTGCACGCCGCGAGGTCCGAAACGACCAAAACGGTGAGGGCGGACAGATCATCTCATAAAGTCATCTGGAGACTGGCCATGTAGGTTCGTGTCGTCCCTAGATAAGCGGTGTTGGCGCCGGGGCTTCCTACGATATTGCCGTCGGCAATCGACGAATAGTAAAACACGTTGCCGACATTGAGCACCTGAAAGCGCATCGTCACGATGTGCTTGTCGAACGTCCTTGTGGCGCGAATTCCGAGATCGAAGGTCGCATAGGCCGGCGCAAACGAATTGTTGATATTGGTTGCCGCCCGTGTGCCTTCGGCATGAAAGGCGCCGGTCAGCGCGAAGCCTTGCAAAAAGGCGGCATGATAGTCCAAGGCAACATCGCTTTTGACGACGGGAACCCCGACCACCAGTTTGTCGTTGGTCGCAGCGACGCCGGTGTCCAGCAGCCTTGCATCGATCCAGGTCACGCCGCCGAAGGCCGACAGGTCAGGGGAGATATCGCCCTGCAGGAAAAACTCGGCGCCGTTGTTGCGTTGGGTGCCGACCACCGCGAAGATGTTTTTGATCGGATCGGTTTCCGCGAGCGGGCGCGTCATCTGAAATAACGCGAAGGTGGCGAGAAGCCGCGGCGTGATCGCGTATTTGAGGCCAACCTCGTACTCCTGGTCGTGATACGGCGCAAGAAACACATTTTGATTTTTTGTCCCGGTGGGGGCTTGCTCCCCCTGTTCGACACTTTTGGCGAATGTGGCATAGGCCGTGAGCTGCGAGGCGGGCTTGTAAATCAGGCTGACGGTTGGACTGACGACGCCATTGGCGTCGTTCGGGTTGATGACAGCGCCGGTCGTTGTAAAACTTGCTGAATGCAGGAAAGACGTGCTGACGACGCCTTGCACCGCCCACTGGTCGTTGAAATGGAAGGTGTCGCCGGTGATGATCGTCTGGTTGGACAGAGTGGCGGATTCGTATTGGCCACCACCATACGGGATAGGTTTTGTCGGCAGTACCGCGGGGGCGGCCAGGTTTGAGCTGCCGAGCGGCGTCATGATGGAGTTTCTGTAGGAATACTGACCGTTGAAAAAGCCGTTGGTCCCGATCGTCACTTCATTTCTGAAACCGAACAGGTCGAAACGGCCGTTCAATGATGCGCTGTTGCTGGCGATGGTGAAGTGCGGAACGGCGTTGAAGTTTTTGGTGACCGTATAATTCCCGAGGTTGTCGGTCAGGGTGTTGGTGATGCCGAACAGATTGCGCACGGCATCCTGATAGAGGGCGCCAATTTCAATGTTCCAGTCGTTGTTGATCTCATGCTTGACCTTGACGAGACCGGTATCGGTGACGAGATCCGGGCCCGCGCCGGGTTGTCCGTAACCAAGCCTGGTCGAATCGACGGCGTTGGGCAGCACAATGTTCGGCTTGCCGAAATAAACGATGCTGCCCGGCAGGCCCGTGACGTTGGTCTGGTAGTGGCTGAAGTCGGTTTCGACGACGGTTCGGTCGCCGATATGAAAATCAAGGGCGCCGCTCGCCAGCGTGCGGTCGGTATGGCTTTGCGGAGCATAGCTTTCGCCCTCGCCATGAACGACATTGAACCGATAGCCAACCTTGCCGTCAGGCGTGCGTCCGCCCGCATCGATGTTCTCGGTGAACACTGAATTCGAATCGAAACCCTGCGTGTAGCTCGCGAACGGCGCGTCCGTCGGCCGTTTCAGGGTGTAGTTGAACACGCCGGCCGGGGTGGCCGGTCCGTAGAGCGAGCCGGCAAGCCCGTTCAACACCTGGATCCCGGAAAGATTCTCGGCTGGAATAGCCGTTGTGCCGATAATATTGAGGCCGTCGAGCCGTGTCGCCTGCACGACGCTGCCCTGGAAACCCCGCGACTGCGGACGGGACACCTCAAAACCCTGCTGGTTCCTGATCTCGACCGAGGGAAGGTAGCGCAGCGTATCGTTGACCGTCTTCAATTGCAGGTTTTCGATCAGATCCTGGGGGATCACCGTCATCGAGAACGGCGTGTCGAGCAGTTTTCGGTCTCCAAGCGGGCCGAGGCTGACGGTTCCAGTATTGTATTGCGGGCTCGTCGCGGCATTGTGGACGCCCGAAGTGGAGGTCGCGCCGGCAGCAGCGGGCGCTGGCGGAGCGGCGACCGGTCGACGCGCCGTCCGCTTCTTCTTATTTGCTGCACTGTTTTTCGGAGCAGCCGACTGATCTTGCTGACCAGTCACCGGTTTTGGACCGTAAATCGTGACCGGCGGGAGGGGCCCTTGCTGAGCGCAGGCAACATCCACGTTCTCAAACGCCAAGCTTGCCAGCAGGACGCCGGTCGCTGCCGCATATCTCATCACTATAGCCCCGCTAAACTCTCTCAAAAACTCTGGATTGATAGCGGTATCGATCGATATATCGCAGTGTGAAGGTCTATTCGGAAACTGCACCTTGCACAACACAAGCCGTCGCGTTGAATGGGCGCGTATCGCAAGCATACAGTGATCTGGAAATCGTATCGGGCGATTGAAAAATCGAAACAACACTCTGGAGACTTTCATGCAGCGTAACGTCTTTTGTCTCGTGGTCGCGTTGGCGACCCTTTCGGCGCCGGCACGCGCGGACTCCTTGAAGGTGATGAGCGCGGGCAGTCTCCGCGCCGGGCTTACGGATCTGTTGCATCGCTTTCCGCTTCAATCCGACACGGTGGATCCACCGGAGTTCGGATCCTCCGGATTGATGCGTCAAAAGATCGAAAACGGTGCGGCCGCCGATATTTTTACGTCGGCAGACATGGAGCAGCCGCGCCGGCTCGCGGCGGGTCATCCTGAACGCATGGTGATCCATTTCGCGCGCAACAGCATGTGCGCGCTCGCCCGTCCGAACCTGGGTCTCACTCAGGCCAACTTTCTCGACCGGCTGCTTGACCCAATGGTGCGCATTGCGACATCGACGCCGGGTTCCGATCCGCTGGGAACATATAGTTGGGAAGTGTTCGCGCGGGCGGACGCGCTCAAGCCGGGTGCGCGCGCGACGCTGGAAGCGAAGGCAAAAAAGCTGGTCGGAGGCGGCGAGAAGACGCCGCCGCTGGTGCCGGGAAAGGGCGCCGTCGAAGGAATTTTTCTCTCCGACCAGGCCGACGTCATGCTGATTTATTGTAGCGCGGTCCCGGCGCTGCAAAGCGAGATGCCGTCCCTCACGTCGATCAAATTGCCTGCGACCCTCACGGTTGAACCGGCGGACGGACTGGTGATCCTCGACAGCAAGCCGGTCGCGCTGCGCTTCGTTGCATTCGTGATGTCGGAGCAAGGTCAGGCCATTCTGGCCAGCCACGGATTCGAGCCGGTCGCGTCGGTCGCGCCAGCCCGGCCGTGATGCAACATTCCACCGACGTGCCTAGGCATGTTGGTTGTTTCGCGAAGTCGATGGGCTGGCGACAGCGCTTGTTTTGCCCGTCGTGCCATTGTGCCGCAGGCGTCATCATTGATCTGCCCCCCAAATCACCGGCAGAATCCCCTCCGTCCTGTCCCGCAAGAGGGGCGTTGGCCATCGTCACGAACGTTGGGGCGGGATGCGGTGGACGCGAACCACGCTACTGACGAGAGCGTGTGCTTGCGGACGGCG
>NZ_SSNA01000088.1 GCF_004799445.1 Bradyrhizobium sp. | reverse complement strand
CCAAGAGGAGTGAGTTCCCGTGTGTCATATCTGTCGCACCATAGACCCATTCGTCGAACGGGTTCTATCCGCCGCACTGTAGACGTAATTCTGAGGTGAACGCTTGTCCGGTACTGCTTTGTTTCTTCTAACTTGAGGGGAAAGTACCGTGATGAAATTTGTGATTGTAGCGGCAGCAACGCTTGCCGTCGTGACCGCAGCCGGCGCTGCCGACTTCCCGCGCAAACAGCCCGTCTATCAGGAGGCTCCTGTCGGCAAAATGCCGATTGGCAAGTCCCCCATCGGGAAGACTCCAGTCGACAGGGCACCCGTGGTGTCGCGCTACTAACAGGCGGTATCGACCCAAGTCTCTTTAAACTGAGTCTCTTTAAACTGAGTCTCGCTAAACTAAGTCTCGCTAAACTGACTTCATCGTCGACAGTCGAGGGGCGAAGCGTGCCAAAACGGCCGAAGAGATCGGAGCTTTGCTTGCTTGCGGGATTCGCACTCGCGGTGCTGCTCCCGTGCGAAATCCAGTCGGCTTCTGCAAACGAGACTGACACTGGGGCCGTTTCGGAACGTTTCGTTTCACTGATACAGGAGTTCGGCAAGCGCGTTGTCGACGCGAATGCGCTTGTTTCCAGTGAGGCGCCCGTTGAATCGAAACCGGCGCCACAGTCGGCTCGGAAGCCGGAATCAGCGAAGGGCCCGTACTACGTTGATTTCCGAGCCCGAACGGCGGCCAGTTGGGGCCACGCTTTCGTCTGGTACGGAAAGACAAGCGAGCGACAAGTTGACGTCGCGGGCCTCACCCCTGCGGGGGACACCACGGCTTACGTCATCGGTCATTTGACGTGGGTGCCGTCCGAGACCGGGGCAAGCTACGGCGATCTTGATCCGGACTACTTGACCGCCAATTACCGCGTTTACCTGAACGAGCCGGACGCAAAAAGGGTCTTCGCCTATATCAAGAAATTGCAGGCGAGTTCACCGGTCTGGAATGCCGAAATATCCAATTGCACATCGTTTATCGGCAGCATCGCAAGTTTTATGGGATTGAAAGTTCCTTACCGCTGGCAGCGTCCTGAGGAGTACGTCAACAGCCTCAAGGCGATGAATGGCGGGCGCCAGGTTGTTCACCTGTCGTCAGTACAATAGCTGACGTTTTGTCCCCGGCTCCTAGCCCTTTGAACGAAGCAGCCCAAGGGCTTGGCGTGCGCGACTTACGGCCGCGGGAGTGAGTATCGCCGCTACTGAAGGCCGGCGCGCCGAAAGCCGTCGAGATAGCGATCGCGGTCAACGTCCAGCTTGAACGGTATCTGTTTCGCGATCCAGTCGAGCGAGACATTGGGCTGGGCACGACGAAGCTCCAGCATCGCAGCTTCTGCGAGCCGCTTCTTTCCGGCCATCCCGGCCGATGCAGCCAGCACCCGATGCGCGCCGACAAAATCATGGCGCTGCCTCAGCGCTTCGCGGCACAGGCGAATCGCTTCCTCGTAATTGCCGCCGATGAACTGGGCGTAAGCGACGACGCCGCAATAGACCGCCGCGAATGGATCACGCGGGCTTAGTCGCAGGGCCTGACGCGCGGCCAGGTCTCCTTCTTCCCAGCGCCCGCAATAGGTCAGCGCCACACCGTAGTAGCCCCGGGCCGGTGCAAAACTGGGATTGAGCCGGATCGCCAGTTCGAATTCGGCCAGTGAATCATCGAAGCATCGCGTGAGCAGATAGACGCTGGCCAGTGCGAAGTGCGCCCAGGGGTCTTCGCTGTCGGCACGGATGGCGGCGAGCGCGGCGCGCTCGCCGATCGGAATCGCGGCTGCCATATCGGACCACCCCATATGCGCGCTGAACATGTGACTGGCGCCGAGCAGGCCAAGGGCCTGGCCATAATTCGGGTCTATGCTGATCGCCTTCTCGAGCAATGCCTGCGCAACCATGTTGTCCTGCCGTGTGACGCGCCAATAGTGCGATAACGCCCGCATGACCAGATCCCAGGCATCCATGTTATCCGGCGCCTTGCGCTGGGCACGGAAATTTTCGGCGGCATATATTTGCGGTTCGATTGCGGCGACGACGGCCTGCGTAATCTCATCTTGCAGGGCGAACACATCGGCGAGACTGCGGTCGTAACGATCTGACCAGATATGAGTGCCAGTGGCGACATCGATCAGCTGCGCGGTAATCCGCACGCGGTTTCCCTCCTTGCGCACGCTTCCCTCGACGATGTAGCCGACGCCGAGCTCCTCGCCGACCGCTTTGATGTGCACGGCCTTGCCCTTGTAGATGAAGGACGAATTGCGCGCGATCACATAGAACCAGCGCAACTTGGACAATGCGGTAATGATGTCTTCGCTGATTCCTTCCGAAAAATACTCCTGCTCGGGTTCACCGCTCATGTTGGTGAAGGGAAGCACCGCGATGGCGGGGCGGTCGAGCGGCGGCAGGACAGGACGCGACGCCTCGCCAGCGGGGTCCGCCGGATGATCGGCATTGTCCGGCGGGTCACTGCAGACTTGTTGCAGCCGCAATGAGCCGACGAAACGGAAGCCTTTGCGTGAAATGGTACGGATCAATGCCTGGTCCCGACCGTTGTCGCCGACAGCTTTACGCGCGGCATTGATTCGACTCGTGAGAGTCGATTCGGAGACGATCCGCCCGTCCCAGATCGCCCCGATCAGATCGTCCTTGCTGACCACGCGATCATGGTTTTCCAGCAGATAGACGAGCAGGTCGAACACCTGCGGCTCAAGCGGCACAAGGTCGCTGCCGCGGCAGAGCTCGCGTCGATCGGTATCAAGTGCGTAATCAGTAAAGAAGAATTGCATTTTATTATCTGGGGTTACTGCAACGTCTAAAGGAATAATCAGGGTCGCCTCAAGGACAAATCAAGCGGCGGTCGGAGTCTTTAGGTCTGCGCCGGCCCATCTTCGGTTCATCGCGGTCGCATTCCGTGACCGCCATAGCATACCGAAAGGGGGACCCCATGGCCAACGCAACCTCACCCTCGGTGACACAGGTCAGCCGGCCTGCCACAGCCGCTACTTCCGAACTTTCCGCACTTAAAATCCGCCAGCAAGCCGCATGGTCGTCAGGCAACTACGCTGTTGTTGGCACCACCCTGCAGATTGTGGGTGAGCAGCTTTGCGAGGCCTTGGATCTGAAGTCGGGATCGAAGGTGCTCGACGTTGCCGCCGGCAACGGCATGGCGAGCCTGGCGGCAGCGCGCAGATGGTGCAGGGTAACCTCAACCGACTACGTGCCGGCCCTGCTGCAGAACGGCCGCGCCAGGGCGGAAGCTGAAGGTCATCCCATCGAGTTCATTGAGGCGGATGCCGAAGCGCTTCCGTTCGACGACAACGATTTTGACGTCGTTATTTCGACTTTTGGCGTCATGTTTACGCCCAACCAGGAGCGCGCAGCCAGCGAGCTTGTGCGCGTCTGCAAGCCCGGGGGCCGGATCGGTCTGGCAAACTGGACGCCGGAAGGATTCATCGGACAGGTCTTCAAGACGCTCGGCAAATATTTGCCGCCGCCGCCCAGCGCCAGATCGCCGGCGCTATGGGGTACTCGCGCACATCTCGCCGAAATGTTCGGCGGCGTCGCAATCGAGATCAAGCCTGAGACGCGTCACTTCAATTTTCGCTACCGCTCGTCGAAGCACTTCCTGGATGTGTTCGAAACCTATTACGGCCCGATCAACAGGGCGTTCGCCACCCTCGATCAGCAACGGCAGGTCGAACTCCGAAACGACCTGAACGCGCTCATCCTGCGCATGAACAGGGCGAACAACGGCACCATGGTTGTGCCGAGCGAGTACCTCGAGGTCGTGATCACCAAGCGGTGAGAGGCTGCCTGAAGCAGGCCATCTCGGAAACACACAAGGGAGACACAGATGAATCGGTTTGTCGGACTTCTGTATGGCCTCGTGTCATACGTCATATTCTTCGTCACCTTCCTCTACGCACTCGGCTTCGTCGAAGGCTTTTTCGTGCCAAAGACGATCGATAGCGGAGACGCCACCCCGTTCGGCATGGCGCTGGTCGTAAACCTCTCGCTGATGGCGCTGTTTGCGATCCAGCACAGCGCCATGGCGCGCCCGGCATTCAAGCGATGGTGGACGCAGTGGGTGCCGAAGTCGATCGAACGCAGTACCTATGTGCTGTTCGCGAGCCTGGTGCTTGCCTTGCTGTGCTGGCAGTGGCAGCCGATGCCGACGGTTGTCTGGAACGTCGCCAATCCGGACTTGGGGGCGGGCCTGATAGGCCTGTCGCTGATTGGCTGGGTGATCGTGCTGACCAGCACATTCCTGATCAATCACTTCGAGCTGTTTGGGCTGCATCAGGTCACCAGCCATCTTACCGGCAGGCCGATGCCGGCGCCGCGCTTCCGGACACCTCTTTATTACCAGTTCGTGCGTCATCCGATCTATCTCGGCTTCATCATCGCGTTCTGGGCCACGCCGCTCATGACCGTCGGCCACCTGCTTTTTGCCGCGGTGACAACGGCCTACATCGTCGTTGGCATTCTGCTCGAGGAGCACGATCTGATCGACGTGTTCGGAGACGACTACAGACAATACCGCGAGCGTGTCTCGATGCTGGTGCCCTGGCGCAAGTCAGAGCGACAGAGCGGTTCCCCCGATTCACAGCTCGCCGCCGGACCAAAGTAGCGAACGCCATCCGATCGGATCCGATCCGGACCGGGGCAAAAGGCCCTGGGCCGGATCGAACCCCACCCCGCCAATTCCTGAGTTTGAGAAATGTCCCAAGACGCATCTCGCCAATCATACGCAGCCAGCACGGTGATAGCGTTGCATTGTTCGCTCGGTTCGGGAAATCAATGGGCGCGGCTTTCCGAAGAGCTCGCGGCCACCCACCAGGTGATCGCGCCGGATATTTCGGGCTATGGAAACAATCCGGGTGCTTTCGACCTGCCGACCACGCTGTCGGAAGAAGTCAGCCTTCTCAGGGATCGCCTTGGCGAAGCCGTCGGGCCGATTCACCTTGTCGGGCATTCCTACGGCGGCGCGCTGGCTTTCAAGATCGCCACTGACTCATCCCTGGCGAGCCGTGTGCGGAGCCTGACGCTGATCGAGCCGGTGCTTCCGACAATTCTGCGCGAGAACGGCCCCGATCGGCCGCTATACGAGCATTTCGTTCGTCTTGCGCACGCAGTCTCTGAAGACCTCTGGAATGGTCTGGCCTCGGACGCAATCGACAAGTTCCTGGTGTTCTGGAAGGGATCCGAGGCAAAGGAAGATGTCTCGCCGAAGGCAAGATTGCGCATGATGGAGCATGCGGACAAACTCGCATTTGATTTCACGGCAGTCCTTGCCGAACAGAATGTAACGAGAGCCGCGGCTGCGATCCGCGCGCCGACGCTGCTGGCGTCGGGTGGCCTGTCGCCTTACCTCACCCAGCGGATACTGTGGCGATTGACCTCGGCAATCCCCGAGGTCAGGACCCGACACGTGCCGTCAGCGGGTCATATGCTTCCTGTTTCGCACCCCGACGCCATCAACCCGGACATCGTGCGGCATATTTCACGGGCTGACGAGCTTGCAAACCTGCCGCTGTTGCCCGGCGAAATGCCGGCCGAAGCCGACGCGTCATGAACGCTTGAGACCGACCGAAACAAGTGCCCAACCCAAACCGGCACCCCAAAAGCTGCGGTTGCGACGTTCGGTCGCCCGCACGGGCCACCGTGATCGTACTAGCTTTTATGGGGTCAAAAGGAGGAGAAACAAATGCCAACTGAAAGCAAGCATCCGGAAACGCTCGTGCTACATTCCGGCTACCGCAGCGACCCCACAACCACGGCTGTGGCGGTCCCGATCTATCAGACGACAAGCTTCCAGTTCCACAATACGCAGCACGCCTCGAATCTGTTCGCGCTGGCCGAGCTTGGCAACATCTACAGCCGAATCGGGAACCCGACCTGTGACGTGCTCGAGACGCGTCTGGCGGCGCTCGAAGGCGGCGTCGCGGGCCTGGCGCTGGGCTCCGGGCAAGCAGCCTCGCTTTTCGCCGTCCAGAACATCTGTCACGCAGGCGACAATTTTGTCGCATCGACGGATCTGTACGGCGGGACGTGGAATCTATTCGCCAACACGCTGAAGACGATGGGTATCGAATGTCGCTTCGTTGACCCGGCCGACCCCGAGAACTTCCGACGCGCAACGGATGAGCGCACGCGCTGCTACTACGCCGAGACGCTGCCCAACCCGAAGCTCACGGTATTCCCGATCGCGGAGGTGGCAAAGATCGGTCGCGAACTCGGAGTGCCCCTGATTATGGACAACACGGCCGCTCCAATACTTTGCCGGCCGCTCGACCATGGTGCTGCGATCGTGCTGCACTCGACCACCAAATATATCGGCGGGCACGGCACATCGATCGGCGGCATTCTGATTGACGGCGGCAATTTCGACTGGGCCAAACACAAAGACCGCTTTCCCATGCTGAACACGCCCGATCCCAGCTATCACGGAGCGGTGTGGACCGAGGCGGTGAAACCGCTGGGGCCGATCGCTTACATCATCAAGGCGCGCGTGACGCTGCTGCGCGATGTTGGCGCGCCCATGAGCCCGTTCAATGCGTTCATGTTCATTCAGGGGCTGGAAACGCTGCCCTTGCGCATGCGCGTTCATTGCGAAAATGCCAATGCGGTCGCGAGGCATCTTTCCAAGCACGCCAAAATCACCAAGGTCATCCATCCCTCGCTGATGACCGGCGAAATGAAGCGTCGCGCCGATGCCGTCTTGTCACGCGGGTATGGCGGACTTCTGGGCTTCGAGTTGAAGGGCGGAATGGAGGCGGGCCGCAAGTTTATCGACGGGTTGCAGATGCTCTATCATGTGGCAAATATTGGCGATGTCCGCAGTCTCGCCATACATCCCGCTTCGACGACGCATTCCCAGCTCTCGCCCGAGGAGCAGGCCAAGACCGGAGTAACGCCAGGCTATGTGCGGCTGTCGATCGGCATTGAACATATCGACGACATACTCGCCGACCTCGATCAGGCACTCGCAAAAGTCTGACACTTGCAAATTAATAGGAGGCCCGCATTGCAGCGGGCCTCTTACAGGCGGGAACGTATTGAACGACCTCGATGCGATTTGTTCGGCTATCGAAACTGTTGCATCCGGTTTCGATATTTGGCGGCTTCCGCCAGAGTCCCGCCAATATCATCGCGGTAGAGACCGATGTCTTTCAGTTCCCGATCGTTGAGCCGACGGATGGAAAAAAGATCCGCGTGGCGCTCGTGGCGTGCGATCGCAGCGGCGATCCAGCGGTTGATGAGGCGGCCGATGCGGGTGAGTAAGATGACGACGCCTCTCCGGACGATTTTCCGGTTCGTAGCGCCGCGTGGGATAGCATTGAGCATGGTCATCGCAACTTCCTTCGAAAACTCGATATTCCGTTCGCGTTGAATATCTGCCCCTTTCGGGAGCGAAGACTATGCTTGTTGCGGCATGGAAAGACTTTCAGAGACCTGCGATTTATTCTCCAGATGCGCATGAGATACGCTTGATACCGACCTTGGCTGTTCGAATTGCTCCACACTCCATGACCGTCGGTTCGGACAATTTTCAAGACATGCCCAATGTCCTACGTGTGTCCGCAATACGCACCAAAGCGGACGTCCGCCCACCGCGCTGAATTTATGAGTTCACGCTCCCATTTCTTGACCGCATGCGCCCCGGCCAGCCTGCGCGCGCCGCCGTCGGATCGTCACCGACGCCTGGTATTGGAAGACTCGCGCGACTTTGCCAGCGAAGTTCCGGGACAGAACACTAGTTGGGAGCTGCACAACAATCCCATTTGATGGTTCACTTACGGTGAGCTAATTTTCCGAAGCAGCCGTCCGTCGATCGCAGCAAGACCTGCTCCGATGAACGTCATGCCGACGAAGTGATTAAGACCAAGGCGTTCCCCAAGCACAAGCCATCCCAGCAAGATTGCGCTTACGGGGATGAGGAACGTTACCAGCAAGAGGTTCGTAGCACCGGCAGTTGCCAATATCCGGAAGTACAGGAAGTAGGCAAGCGCGGTCGACAGTCCCGCTATGCCGACGATGGCGAGCCACACGGGAAGTCCCGGCATAGCCAGCATCCAGGGTCGGTCGGCGATAAGCGCGACCGGAAGAAGAATGATCGTCGATGCTGTCACTTGGCCCGTCGCAGTCAAAATAGGCTCGATGCGCATGCGCTGGAAGGTTCGTCCATAGACCCCTGCAATGGCGTAGGAGAGGGCCGCCGCCAGCACAGCGATTTGGGCAACGAAATCGGTTCCGAGACCCTTTAATGAGCCTAGACCGATCATCAATACGACCCCCACCAATCCGATACCGACTCCAACGACACGGCTGCCCGTTAACCTTTCATCGTCGGTAAAAAAATGCGCCGCGATCACCGTCCACAACGGCGTGGTTGCGTTCAGGATTGCCGCCAGACCCGAAGCGATGTGGCTCTGTCCCCAGACGATGAGACAGAACGGAATTGCATTGTTGAGTAGCCCCATGCCGAAGAAGGTAGCCCATGCGCGGCCACCTCCCGGCATCTTCATTCCCAGAGCAATCACTACGACGTTAAGGATCGCAGCGGCAATTCCGACACGCAGAAATACGATAGTAAAGGGTGGCAGCGACTTGATTGCGATGGCGGTGAAAAAGAACGATCCGCCCCACAGCATCGATAAAAGCAGAAGCATGAGCCATTCGCGCATACCCATATTAACCGAACGCGACTTGACCGCCATGCGAGGGCTCCTGCTGGAGGCAACGAGTAGGAGAAATGCATTGCCGCGGCCCGACTCGGACTTTCTTCTGCATTTCGCGTCCTGCTCAAGAGAATAGCTTCGGGTTTTGTGCTCGGCCACCCGTTCTCCGGGAGATGATCCTGCGCCCGCGGATCTGGCGCTCAACGGCAGCCGGACGCGACGCATCACGGGTCGCACGGCAGAGAGTCATGGGTCGCTTCGGTAGAGACTTCTGATTACGAATTGTAGGTCTCACTTAATTACCCGTCGGCAAGCTCCCAGGCGAGTGCCTCTTCGCCTTTGTCGTGTCGGCCAGTATGGAGCATCAACGCGGCTTTTTGCTCGCCTAAGCATTTAGGTCGCGACCGGTCCCATCAGGTCAAATTCAATCCCTTCACGCTGGCAATACCGTTGTTGGTCTCGCCTGCGTCGGCACTTTTCGGACATCATCTGATGACCGGCTTGAGTCCGGAATACGTACCAAGCGGACGTCCGCTGACCACGCTGAATTTACGAGTTCACGCTCCCATTTCTTGACTGCCTGCGCTCCGGCCTGCGTGCGCCGCCGCAGCTGATTTGCCCGTCGGGCAAATCAGCTGCTTCATTTTCTGACTATCGCTTCGTTTGCCCCGCCTGGATGCCCTCGAAATCGCGTGCGCGTAAATCGAAATTTGCGTAGGCGATTCAATCTGATTTGGGCTGTCCAGTCCTGACGCGTAAGAATATTTGGCTTTCATCCGCCTTCGACCGGTGGCTATTTTGACGACGTTCCGGCCCGCCAGAGGGGCGTATCGCGATCGTCACGGACGTTGGGCACGGAATGCGGTGGACGCGACGGCGACGCAAGACGAGCGGCGCTGACGCGGACGGCGAAGTCGTGTGGTCCTGACGCCCCGACGCTGGCGTCAAGTCTTGCGGAACGCAATTCCCGCGAGTCGACGGTGGCAAGAAAGCCCGGTCACCGGGGAGAGC
>NZ_SSNA01000087.1 GCF_004799445.1 Bradyrhizobium sp. | reverse complement strand
GTCGCCGGCTTGCGCGAACGCAGCGGCGGGAAGCAGCACGGCGAGGATGGCGAAGCAGCTCTTGCGCATCCCGCCTTTTATCGCGCGTCGGCCGATCAGGCTAGCGCACGAATCTGACGCCGAACGTCCTGCCCTCGCGCCAGACCACTTCGCAGGCGCGCCCGGTGCGGGCATCGCGCGAAAACGCCAGCCGCAGCTTGGCCGGCAGCGTGTTGTTGTCCTCAACGATGATCTTCGCGCCCGACGAGGAAATATCCTCGACCACGCAAGGCCGCGCGGCGAATCCGCCGTCGAGCGTGATCCAGCCGGATTGACGCAGCGATTTGCGCGTTTCGCGCTTCTTGGACCCTAAAGCCATCACATCATCCCCGGCCCAGCCGTATCGCCGCGGGCTTACCAAAGGGTTGAGAAAGATCGACGGATTGCAGTGATCGTGCCGTTGTTCACAGCGAGCCGAACCGCATGGCAAAGCCTTCGCCGGCGCGATAATTCGTTGAGTCTGCTGGATTTCCCGTTTGGCGCTTGTGGCGCTCCCTAGCGGAATCGAACCGCTCTCTCCACCGTGAAAGGGTGGCGTCCTAACCGATAGACGAAGGGAGCGAGAACGCCTGCTTCGCCACGGCCGATCGGGCCGCGGCATCGCCGCTTCGCTTTGGACCCAAGACAAATATACCCGGCAAATCAACGCCTTGAGGCCGCGCTGGCGCCGTGCCACACGGCGACCCCGGTGATGCGGTCTGACTTGCGGCGGGCGAACGTATAGTGGCGTTTGGACGCCCGGGCAAGTCGCGCGGAAGCCGGTTTTGGCGGCAAAATGTGAGATGTGCCGAAGCTGCCGGCGCAGGCGTTCTTTGGCAGTTCGCAACGGTTTTTAAAGCCCCGGTGGGCTAAGGGAGGAACCGGGAATATTTTCCGCCGAAAGCAAGAAATGGCCGCAGCCAGCAAGAAACGCGAAGCGCGCAAGTCAGTGCATCAGGCGGGGTGGATCACCCTCGACGGCGGCTTCGCGGCGCGTCCATGCATGGTGCATGACCTGTCCTCGGCCGGTGCGAAGATCACGGTCGAGGATGCCAGCGTGCTCGCAGGCAATTTGCGGCTGGCATTCTCGCGCGATGCAAAAACCGGCCGGCGCTGCGAAGTGATGTGGCGTCGCGGAAAATCGCTCGGCGTCAAATTCGTCAGGTAGCGGCGCCGGTCTCAGCACGGCGTGCTGCCGTGGTGAACGGCCGACGGAACATCACGACATCGGCGGCGCGATGAACTGCACAAATCCGGGCAGGCTGCCGAATTGGGCGAACCAGCGCTCCAGATGCGCAAGCTTCGGCTTGCTGATGCCCTCGACGCCGAACCAGCGCCTGGCATAGGCGCCCAGCGCGATATCGGCCAGCGTGAATTCCTCGCCTTCGATGAAGCGTCGCGTTGCCAATTGCGCGTCGACGACGCGCCATTGCGCGGCCTCGGCGTCGGCATCGTTCTGGATCGCGACCATGTCGCGTTGTTCGAGCGGGGTTCGCACCAGCGCCCAGAACACCGGACGGTCGACCGGCTGCAATGTCGAGAGCGTCCAGTCGAGCCAGCGGTCGACGCCCGCGCGCAGCTTCGGCGCCTGCGGGTAAAGCGGCGATTGCGGCCGGTAGGCCAGCACAAGGTAACGCATGATCGAATTGGATTCCCAGAGCACGAAATCGCCGTCCACCAGGGTCGGCACACGCCCGTTGGGATTCATCGCGAGATATTCCGGCTCGCGGTTCTTGCCGAACGCCATGCCGGCATCGACGCGTTCATAGGCAAGATCGAGCTCGCGCAGGCACCAAAGCACTTTCTGGACATTGACCGAATTGGCCCGACCCCAGATCGTGAGCCGACCTTGATTGTCGTTCGACACGATATTCCGCTCCCGACGATTGACCCGTCGGGGGTGATATCGGAATTTTCGAAAAAAAGCGCGTCTCTCATCGCGATGGCAGCATGACGCCCGGCGGGGTCGCGAAAAAAAATCAGGCTCCGCCGTCAGCGGAGCCTGATTTACGCAAGCTTGTTACGACCGCCTGGCCTCAACGGCCGAAGAACAACCACAACAAAATGATCACCGGAATTGGTACGCCCAACAGCCAGAGCAAAATTCCGCGTCCCATCATCGTCTCCATCAGTTCCTCAGATGGATTCAAGAACGCAACACCGGAGGTCAGGTTCCGCGCAGGCTGAGAGACGAAAATCCTGGAGCAAACGATAGTTTCGGAACCTTCCGCCTTGAGCAGAGTTTTGGGCGCGCTCGCGCGGCCCGCAAAGCCGCTTACCAGTGACCGGTGTTCGGCATCGAGGTCCACGGCTCCGCCGGAGGCTTGGCATCGCCCTTTTGCAAGAGTTCGATCGAATGCAGGTCCGGCGAGCGGACGAAGGCCATCTGCCCGTCGCGCGGCGGGCGATTGATGGTGATGCCGAGTTTCATCAGACGCGCGCAGGTCGCGTAGATGTCGTCGACCTCATAGGCGAGATGACCGAAATAGCGGTCCTCACCGTATTTTTCTTCCTCCCAGTTATAAGTGAGCTCGACCAGTGGCGCGCCGCGCCCCGGGGAGGCCTTCAGGATGCCTTCGTCTTCGGGGGCGCACAGGAACACCAGCGTGAATTTCGCCTTGTCGTTGTCGATGCGGCGAACCTCCTTCAATCCGAGGGCGTCAGAATAGAACTTCAGCGCGGCATCGAGATTGCGTACGCGCAGCATGGTGTGAAGATAACGCATGGTTGCTCCCGGGAGAGATTGAAGAGATTGCCGTTGGTTTTCGGGGGAACTCAATAGCAGCAAAATGCCCGTGAGGGCAGGGCGTTTCGCGCGCATCTGGTGGAACCATCAGGCTTGGCGGATTTTGATCAGGCAAGACCTTTGATCAAGGCAGAGGTGAATCATGGATCAAAAACCGTACCCGGCCGAAAAAGCGCGGGGAGGCGAGATCATCCTGAACACGCCGGCCCGTCGAGCCATCTTTGTGGCGGGCCTGGTGGGAACCGTCGTTGTTGCGTTCATTCTGATGATCGCGCGCTGATCGTCGTTCCCTGCGACATCTTCACATCTTTGAAAAAGATCGGAACGATCGTCCCGCGCCGATGTTTCCCACCATAACCTTTGATGGAGAAAACGCGATGTCGAGACTTGGTATCCTCGGGGCCACGGCCCTGTCACTCTCGTTGGCAATTGCAAGCCCGGCCTTTGCGCAACAGGCGCACGGCGGCGGGATGCATGTCGGTGGCGTGCATGTCGGCGGCGGCGGCGGCGCATTCCGTGGCGCGCAGGCCAGCATTGGCGCCGGCCGGGTCGGCGGCATGAATGGCGCGACCTTCGCCGGACGTGGCAATGTGCAAAATGGGCAATTCGCCCAGGGTGGTTTCCGCGGCGATCGCGGGTTCCGGGGGCATGATCGCGGCTTCGGCGCCGGCGCGGGTTTCGTGGCCGGATTAGCGGCCGGTAGCGCACTGGGCTACGGCTACGATCCCTCTTACTACGGCGACGACTACGCGTATAATGGCTATGACAATGGCTATGATGCCGGATACCCGGTCGATTCCGAGGTCGTGGTGAGTTCCGGCGGCGACGCATCCTACTGCGCGCAGCGCTATCGTTCCTACGATCCGGCTTCCGGAACGTATCTGGGCTTTGACGGGTTGAGGCACCTCTGCCAATAAGCGATCGAGAAAACCGAAAGAGCGGCTCGCAGGAGCCGCTCTTTTTTGTTGCCGCGATTGATCAGCGTAGTGCCCACGCGCGATAATTCAGTTGAACCGGTCGAAGGCCGTCCGAAGAGGCCAAGAATGCTCGCCCGCGCCGCTAGAGCGTTTTCCAGCGAAGTGGGTCCCGGTTCGCGTAAAGAAAACGCGTCAAAACAAAAAGCTAGAGCCTCCGTTCCGATTCAATCGAAACGGAAAAGGCTATAGGCGGCGCGATCATTCAAGAAATCCACAAGGGCCGAAGGCCGCCTCATTTGGCAGCCTTTCCCGCTTTGTGGGAGGCGCGCAACGCCTCCCTGACCTCGTCGTCCTCAAGGGCATCCTGAACGCGGCGTTCGTCGGATATGAATGTTTTTTTATCGGAAGCCTGCGCTGTCTTCGGACTGCTCGGTGGGGTCGTGCTGTCAGTCGCATCATTGGCGATGGCAGCTTTCTGGTTTGTCATTGTCTTCTCCAAGTCATCGCTGACCACGAGAAATCTGCCCTTTTAAAGAGCTGGATGCCTTGAGCGAGATCAACGATCCGCACCCCTGACCAATTTCGGAATTTCAGAAGTTTCTCTTGACGGCCGGGTAGACGCAGAGATATTTTGATTCGGTCCCGCTCCTCATGAGGGCGTTTCGCGATCGTCACAAGCGCGGGGCGGGATGCGGTGGACGCGGATAGCGCTCTTGACGAATGGCGCTTGAGGCGGACGGCGAAGTCGTGTGGTCCTGACGCCTCGGCGCTGGCGTCAAACTGGCGGAGGTCACTTCGCCAGTGACGGTGTCAACAAGCCGATCACCGGGGAGAGCACGAAGGAAACCGTAAAACCATTGCGCGGGGAATGCCGGGTGATTCCGGTG
>NZ_SSNA01000086.1 GCF_004799445.1 Bradyrhizobium sp. | reverse complement strand
TCAGCTCTCATTGCCTGTGCAAGAAAGCTCCTGATCTACGCCAACACCGTCGTCCAGCGTGGAACGCCATGGACTGAAATGCCTGCCGTGCTTTAATGGTTGCTACCGACTCAGCGTTACACGGGGATGACGGGTATAAGTCGAAGCTGGCGCGCTCGAATCATTGAATCCGTGACAGCCGGGCTTATCTTCCGAAAGCATCATGACGCTTCCCGCATCCGCCTTGCCTGTCGAAGCTCCTCCGGCGTTTCTCGGGGTGTCGCACTCCCTGACCGGAAAACTGTGGCGCGACCGGCTCGATGCGCGGGGCGCGGCGCGGGCGCTGGCGATCTCGCAACGCTATCAACTGCCGGAGATGCTGGCGCGGGTGCTGGCGGGGCGCGACGTCGGGATCGACGCGGTGGAAGACTTCCTCGACCCTACCATCCGCAAACTGCTGCCGGATCCCTACACCGTGACCCAGATGGAAGCCGCCGCCAAACGCATCGCGGATGCGGCCACGCAAAACGAAAAGGTCGCGATCTTCGGCGACTACGACGTCGACGGCGCCACTTCGGCGGCGCTGCTCGCCTGGCACCTGCGCCATTGCGGGCTCGATCCCTTGATTCATATTCCCGACCGGATTTTCGAGGGCTACGGCCCGAATGTCGAGGCGATCGGCATGCTCGCCGGCAAGGGCGCCACGCTGCTGGTGACGGTGGATTGCGGCACCACCAGCCTCGCGCCTTTGGCGGAAGCCCGCCGGCTCGGAATGTCGGTGGTGGTGATCGATCACCACCAATGCGGCGATGAATTGCCCGAGGTCGACGCGTTGGTGAATCCGAACCGGCCCGATGACCTCTCGGGCCTCGGCCACCTCGCGGCGGTCGGCCTCGTGCTGGTGACGCTGGTCGCGGTCAATCGCGAGCTGCGCGCCCGCGGGTTCTGGACCGCCGAAAGGCCCGAGCCCGATCTGTTGAGCATGCTGCATCACGTCGCGCTCGGCACCGTCGCCGACGTAGCACCCTTGACCGGACTCAATCGCGCCTTCGTGGCCAAAGGCCTGATCGCGATGCGGCGCCGCGATCATGTCGGCCATACCGCGCTGATGGATGTGTCGCGGCTGAACGGTCCGCCCGAGGCCTGGCATCTCGGCTTCATGCTGGGACCGCGCATCAACGCCGGCGGCCGGATCGGGCGCGCCGATCTCGGGGTGCGGCTGCTGTTGGAGGGCGACGTCTCGGAAGCCGCCAGGATCGCCGCCGAGCTCGACCGGCTGAACGGCGAACGCCGCGTCATCGAGCAGATGGCGGAGGCGCAGGCCGAAGCCGAAGCGCTGGCTTCGCTCGGGCTGGAGGACAAGGGCTCGGTGATCGTCACCGCGTCGGAAGGCTGGCATCCCGGCGTGGTCGGCCTCGTCGCGGCGCGCCTGAAGGAAAAATTCTCGCGGCCCGCCTTTGCCATCGCGCTTGAGCCCGGCGGCATCGGCACCGGCTCGGGCCGCTCGATCGGCGGTGTCGATCTCGGCAAGGCGGTGCGGCAGGCGGTTCATGACGGTCTGTTGCTGAAGGGCGGCGGCCACGCCATGGCCGCGGGCGTTACCTTGCGCAAGGAGAAGCTCGCGGAATTTCGCGCCTTTATGGAAAGCGCGCTCGCCCACGACGTGGCGGCCTCGCGCCATGTCAATGAGCTCTTCATCGACGGCGCCGTCAGCGCGCGCGGTGTGACGACCGAACTGGCGGCGACGCTCAATCGCGCCGGGCCGTTCGGCAGCGGCAATCCCGAGCCGGTGATCGCGCTGCCGTCGCATCAACTGGTCTATGCCGATGAAGTCGGGCAGGCGCATTTGCGGGTGCGCTTCAAATCCGGCGATGGCGCCATCGTCAACGGCATCGCGTTCCGATCAATCGGACAAAAGCTCGGCAACGCGTTGACCGCGCATCGCGGCCAGCCGCTGCACGTGGCCGGATCGCTCGCGGTGGATCGCTGGCAGGGCACCGAGCGGGTGCAGCTGCGCGTGCTCGATGTCGCCGTGCCGGATCAGGGACCGGCGCTGATCAGGTAGCTT
Source organism: Bradyrhizobium sp. (assembly GCF_004799445.1). GTDB lineage: Bacteria > Pseudomonadota > Alphaproteobacteria > Rhizobiales > Xanthobacteraceae > Bradyrhizobium. The sequence goes on along the minus strand of NZ_SSNA01000086.1, from coordinate 14,888 downwards.
GCCGTCATTGCCTGCGACAAACGCGAAGCGTTTGCGCAAGGGAGCCAACGGGTCGCGCGAATGCGCGCCCGATGACAGGCTCCGCGACGAAGCAATCCACTCTTCGCTTGTGGCTCTGGATTGCTTCGCTTGCGCTCGCAATGACGACGAGGTGCTACCCGCCCTGCCGCAGCCGCGCCAGCACCTTCAGCCCGCCATAACCATCGGCTGGCGTGAGCCCCATCTTGGTCTGATAATCCTTCACCGCCTGCATGGTGTCGTTGCCGACGCGGCCGTCGGTGCCGCCGGTGTCAAAGCCGGCCTTTGTCAACCGGACCTGCATTTCCTGGACCTCGGCCAGCGTCAGCGCCCGCTCGGAGCCGGGGAACGGCTGGATGAAAGGCGGGCCGCCCAGGATGCGGTCGCCGAGATGGCAGATCGCGAGCGCATAGTTCATCGAGGGGTTGTAGCTGCGCACCGAATAGAAATTGGGCCCGAGTAGGAAACTCGGTCCGCCCGGTACCGGCGTCCAGAGCTGCGCGGAGTCATTGGGCTGCGGGAACGGCTCGCCATCGGCGCGGGAAACGCCGGCGCTCGCCCACGGCGCGTAGCTGCGGCTGCCCCTGGAGGAGGCGCCATTCGCGCGGACCTCAAAGCCCCAATGCTCGCCGCGCTGATATTTGCCGCGATTGACCAGATAGCGCGCGGTGGATCCCAGCGCATCGTCGGGCTTGCCGAACGGCGACACCCGGCCGTCGTGATCGTAATCGATGCCGACATTGAGCCAGACCTCCGGCATCCACTGGGTGTGCCCCATCGCGCCGGCCCACGATCCCCGCATTTCCTCCGGCGTACTCCAGCCGCGATCGACGATGCGCAGCGCATTGATCAGCTCAGACTCCCAATAGGCGCGGCGGCGCGGCTCGTTCCAGGCGAGCGCGGCCAGCGATGGAAATACCGGCCGCATGTGGTTCTGCTGCACCCGCGGGTCGCCGTAGGCGGACTCGACGCCCCACAACGCCAACAGCGTGCCGCGCTCGACGCCGTAATCCTGTTCGATCCGCGCGAACAGCGCCTCGTTTTTCCGCAGCGCCTGCTTGCCGGCGATGATGCGCCAGTCCGAGACGCGGCGATTGATGTATTGCCAGATATCTTCGTTGAATTCCGGCTGGTTCCCCATCTCCTTGAACACGGACATGTCGGGTTCGATGCGGCCCATCACGCGAGTCCATGTCGCATCCGAAATGCCTTTGGCGTGGGCGCGCGCGCGAAAGTGCTCGCGCCACTTGTCGAAGCCGACCGGCGCCGCCGCCAATGCGGCGAAGGGGAGGGCGAGCATAGCGGCACCGCCGATGCCGGATCGCAGCAGCGCCCGGCGCGTTGCGGTGGGCGAAGAATCACGCTGTGTCATCGGAGCATTCTAGCGGCGCCGGGAGGGCGGCGGCAAAACCATTAGGCCTGCTGGAACCCGATCATGCCCCCTGATGCAGGTCTGCGGCAATTTTGGCCAGCCAGCGCCGGACCGTGAGCCGCGATTTCGCGGAAAGCCCGGACTGCAGCCGCCGTTCCAGCGCCATAGCGTGACGCCGGCCTTTGTCGAGCAGATTGGCGCCGCGGCGGGTCAGCGTCCACTGCAGCAGGCGGCCATGCACCGGATGCGGCTGTTGTTGGATTGCGCCGTCGCGTTCCAGATTGCGGATGATGACGCCGACGGTTTGCGGGGTCAGGACGGCGACCCTGGCGAGATCGGCGCCGGACAGGCCCGGATAGGCCCTGAGCATCGTCAGCACCGCGAATTGCGGCGTCGTGATGCCGAGACCGGCGAGCGCGCGTTCCAGCGTCAGCCGCGTCGCGGCCTGGGCCTGCCGCAAGAGATAGCCGAGATAGCCTTTCTCGCCGCGTTTGGCCTCACCCGGGGCCGGCGGGCGGAAACCGGCGAGAGCGGGATTGCGTGCGGATTTTTTCCGGCGCAGGGAGAATTTTTTCGCAGGTCGCGATTTTCGGGATTTTTTGGTTTTGCGCGCGAGCGCCTTTCGCGTTGACCCCCGCTTTTGCCTTGCCGAAGTTCCAGTCTTGCGCGCCATATAAGTGCTCTTATAATAAGTCAGTACACTGATAACATCAGGCAATACGAATGTCACATGCCCGCAGTGAATATGACGACTTCAGGCAACTGGCGCCCGACGCCTATGAGATCGTCGCGGCGCTTGGCAAGGCGGCATCGAAAGCCGGCCTCGACAAGGAGCTGCTCGAACTGGTCAAGCTGCGCGCCTCGCAGATCAATGGCTGCGCGTTCTGCGTGCAGTTTCACATCCTGCAGGGTGAAGGCCTCGGCATTGCCGCCGACAAGCTCAACCTCGTCGTGGTTTGGCGCGAGGCGCCATTGTTCTCTGCGCGGGAACGCGCGGCATTGGCCTGGACCGAGGCGCTGACGCAGCTTTCCGGTGGCGTCAGCGATGAGGTCTATGCGCAGGCAAGCGCCGAATTCTCCGAGAAGGAACTGGTTTACCTGACCTCCGCGATCGCTTCGATCAATGTCTGGAACAGGTTCGGCGTGGCCTATCGCTGGACGCCGCCGTCGCGGCCAAAGGCGGTTCGCAGCGGGGCGTGAGGATCGGCGCAGGGCTCGACGCGGCGGCTGACGTGCGCGAGCGAAGCTGCTAGGATCGCCCCGGGTTTACCGGAACGGAGTATCGCCATGGACGCCGTGACACCGAAGGGCTCTGAGACATCAGACACGCATTCACATCTCGTTCGTCCGCAGAGCATGGAGTGGCAGAAGACCCGCTTCCCCGGCTGCGAGGCCAAGACGCTGCTGTTCGATCGCACGACGGGGCTGATGACCGCGCTGATGCGGTTCGCGCCGGGTGCGGTGCTGCCCGACCACGAGCACGTCAATATCGAGCAGACCTATGTTCTCGAGGGACACCTGGTCGACAAGGAAGGTCCGGCGAAGGGCATCGAGGCGCGGGCCGGCGAATTCGTCTGGCGCGAGCCGGGCAGCCGCCACGTCGCATGGTGTCCCGAGGGCGGCTTGATGCTCGCGATGTTTCAGGTTCCCAACAAGTTCTTCGAGGCGGACGGGCGCGTCGTCGATGCCGCGGGGCAGGATTGGGACCAGACCTGGGGGCATACCGGCAAGGCCGGTTCCTGAGAGTCCGACTCGACATGCAGCCAATGGAATCGGGCGTCATATCGAAGGTCGTCGTGCCCGGCCTTGTGCCGGCCGGGACGAAGCGCGGCCATGACGAAAAATGAATTTATTTTAGATCAGTATCGCCGCCTTCCTGGGCGTCGGGATGATTGACCTCCGCCGGCAGCGCGTGGGCCACGGCGGCTGAAGCGGCGGGCTGGGGTCCGATCCCGCGCCCGCGTGCGCGGATCAGACGCTCATAGGCCGAGATCAGCGTGACGTAGGGATTAACCCAGATCCAGCCATCGCGCGTGAACACCTGCACGTCGAAATGCAGGTGGCGGCTGGTGCCGTTAGGATGGTCCAGATAGTTGGAAACGACGCCGATCTTCTCGCCTTCCCCGACATGACGACCGTTCAGAATCCCGTCGGCGTCCATGGCGGCCGGGTTCATATGCATGTAGCGGAAGCGAACATGTTCGGTACGGGAATTGACCTGCAGCGTCGCCGCCTGCTGCTTCAGCGAGCGGATCACGACAGCGTCGCGGGCGGCGACCACCGCCTGCTGCTTGGGGTCGCAGCTGCCGGCGTCAGCTTCGGGCGGGCAGGGCGCCGGGCGGATGTCCTCTCCCTGATGGCCAAAACCGCTAGAGCACTGTCCCACGTTAAAACTGCGGGCTTCGCAAAAATTATCCCGCCAAGGATAGCTGGAATTGCTACCCGCCAGCTCGTCGATTGGCCTGTCGCCAGACCGGCGGTTTCGGAACGATTGCGAGTGGATGAAAGCCGGAGTTCGTTCCAGCGGAAACCGGATTTGCGAATAGGAGGCGAAGTCGGGGCGGCCGCCCTGTTTGCGAGCGCCTGAGTTGGCGATGATGTCGCCCGGCGGGCGATAGGTGAAATCGGAGGACGCGGCGAGCGGCCGCTCGGCGGTCTCGGAAGCGACGTCCGTCCGCGGTCGCGACGGCAGGCCGCCGGCGACGCGCAGCGCCTTCAGGAACCGCTCGGCGACCGGGTAGGCTTCGCGGCAAGACAGACGCCGCGGGCGAGGGGTGCTGTCGAGACACTGGATCGAAACCACATAGGGGACGCCGAAGCGCGTGAAGGCATAACGCACATAGCCTTCCCGGATGAAGCGACGCAGGTCCGGGAATTGCGCGGCCAAAGACTTGACCGGTTCGCCCTTGCCGCCGAGGGGATCGTCGAGATCATAGGTCAGGATCGAGCCGGTGATCTGCACCTCGACCGGTTTGGCAAAGATTCGCTGCGGCATGCCGTCGCCAGCGCCGGGCTCGAGCGAAAACACCGCGTCGTAGCCGGCCGAACCGGCGTCGAACAGGTCGACGGGGCGGAAGTCAGCCTGATAGTGCGACACCGATAGGCTGGGAGCGCCCTTGAGTTGGGCGTCGAGAAACGCCGCGGCATCGAATGGCAACAGCACCGGCACCGGGCTGCGTCCGATGCCGGTGAAGATCTGCGATGTCACCGCATTCAGCTGCACCAGCGCCGGCATCGACCGAGGGTCAAATGCCGGCAGCCGGCGTCGGCCCGGAAATGTGAACGCCGGCGCGACGGCGGGCTGAGTGCCAATCTCGGACCGGAGCTGATCGAGCGCGGCGTTCCATTCGACGCGCACTCCCGAAATCGCAGGCGTCTTGAATTCGCCGGCAGCGCGAGCGGCGGAGCCGGCGATGAGCAACGGAAAAGCGGCCAGCAGCAGCGCGACGAACCGGAAAGCTTTCGTACCCAATGCGTCGCCCCCCGGCGCCAAAGCGTGCGTGCCCCGCCAGCTTAATCCTTTGCGCGCTCGACGTAAGACCCGTCCTCGGTCATCACCACAATACGGGTTCCCGTGCCGACATGCGGCGGCACGTTGGTGCGAACCCCGTTCGACAGAATGGCGGGCTTGTAGGACGACGACGCGGTCTGTCCCTTGGTGACCGGCTCGGTCTCCACGACTTCCAACGTCGCGCGCTGCGGCATCTGGATCGCCACCGGAATGAGGCCATGAAGCGAAAGCTTCACCGTCATGTTCTCCTGCAGGTAGGGCGCGGCGGAGCCGATGATGTCCTCGGGCACCTGGACCTGATCGTAATTGTCGTTGTTCATGAAGTGGAAGCCGTCGGCGTCCTTATAGAGATAATTGAAATTCTGGTCCTCGATCGTCGCCTTCTCCACCTGGTCGGTGGTCTTATAGCGCTCGGAGATCTTTACCCCGTCGCTGATTCGGCGCATTTCGATCTGGCTGACCGGAGTTCCCTTGCCGGGGTGGATGTTCTCGGCGGTCAGAACCACGTAAAGCTTGCCGTCTTGCTCGATGACGTTGCCCTTGCGAATAGAACTGGCGATGACTTTCAAAGCTGTTTTTCCTGATATTCTGGCCCGGGACCAATCCGGACATGGGCGTCCTGCGGCCAGCGAAGCGGTTTCGGGCTGCAACATACTGATTTTGCCGGTCGATGCCAGCGTTTTACGGGCTCACTAATGGCCAAAGACGACCAGCTTTCGCCATGGTGGTCGGCCGGCCGGTACGCCGATGTCAGGCCCTTTTTGGCGGCACGGACCGCCATCACCCGCGCTACCCGGGCCTGGTTCGACGAGCAGGGCTTTACCGAGGTCGAAACCGCCATTCTGCAGGTCTCGCCGGGCAATGAGACCCATTTGCATGCGCCGCGCACGGAGCTTGTCGGCGCCGATGGCCAGCGCATGCTGCGGTACTTGCGGACCTCGCCGGAATTCGCCTGCAAGAAGTTGCTGGCTGCCGGTGAAACCAGGATCTTCGAGTTTGCCCGCGTGTTTCGCGATCACGAGCGTGGCCGTCTGCATCTGCCCGAATTCACCATGCTCGAATGGTACCGGGCGAACGCGAGCTACGACGCCGTGATGGCCGATAGCATCGTGGTCATCGCCCATGCCGCGCAGGCGACCGGGATCGGGCGATTTTCGTTTCGCGGCAGCATCGCCGATCCGTTTGCCGAGCCGGAGCTTTTGACGGTGGCGGCGGCATTCGAGCGCTTTGCCGGTATCGATCTGCTCGCCACCATCACGGACGGGCAGGGCGATCGCGCAACATTGGCGGCGGCCGCCGGGCAGCGGGTGCGGATCACCGACGACGACACCTGGTCCGACATCTTCAGCAAGGTGCTGGTCGAACACGTCGAGCCAAATTTGGGGCAGGGGCGTCTGACCCTGCTGTTCGAGTATCCGGTCCCGGAAGCCGCGCTGGCGCGCGCCAAACCGTCCGACCCGCGCGTTGCCGAACGTTTTGAAGTTTACGCCTGCGGTGTCGAACTGGCCAACGGATTTGGCGAATTGACCGACGCGGAGGAGCAGCGCCACCGTTTCACTTTGGCGATGGACGAAAAGCAGCGGCGCTATGGCGAGCGCTATCCGCTGGACGAGGATTTCCTCGCGGCGGTCGCCGGCATGCCCGAAGCAAGCGGCGTGGCGCTCGGCTTCGACCGGCTGGTGATGCTGGCGAGCGGGGCGACGACGATCGATCAGGTGGTGTGGACGCCGCCTTCGGGAGAGACATGAGCAGCATCAATTTCAAGCCGATCGCGACTTTGCGCGAGCCCACTGAACTGGTCGCGCACGGCCTCGTGTCGGTCGCCGATCTTGCCGGTCTGGAAAAAGTCGCGGCGCGCTATGCGGTAGCGGTGACGCCGGATGTCGCCGCATTGATCGATCCCGATGATCCCGATGATCCGATCGCGCGGCAATATATTCCGCGCGCCGAGGAATTGGTGGCGCAGCCGAGCGAGAATCCCGATCCGATCGGCGATGACGCGCATTCGCCGGTCTCCGGCATCGTGCATCGCTATCCGGACCGGGTGCTGTTCAAGCTGGTTCACGTCTGCGCGGTGTATTGCCGGTTCTGCTTTCGCCGGGAAATGGTCGGACCAGGCAAGGCTTCCGCGCTCTCGCAAGGCGCCTACGACAATGCGCTGGCCTATATCCGCGCGCATTCCGAGATATGGGAAGTCATCCTGACCGGCGGCGATCCGCTGATGCTGTCGCCGCGACGGCTCGCCGAGATCATGGCGGACCTCGCCGGCATCGATCACGTCAGGATCATCCGGATTCATACACGGGTCCCGGTCGCCGAGCCCTCGCGCATCGGCGACGAGATGATCGCTGCGTTGACGGTCAAGGGCGCGACGACGTGGGTCGCGCTGCACGCCAATCATGTCAGGGAGTTGACCGGCAAGGCCCGCGCCGCCTGCGCCGCCATCGTCGACGCCGGCATTCCGATGGTCAGCCAGTCGGTGCTGTTGCGCGGCGTCAATGATGATCCGGCGACCCTGGAGGCGCTGATGCGCGGCTTCGTCGAATGCCGGATCAAGCCCTATTATCTGCATCATGGGGACCTCGCGCCCGGGACTTCGCACCTGCGAACGACGCTGGAACGCGGCCAGGAAATCATGCGACGGTTGAGGGGACGGGTGTCCGGACTATGTCAGCCGGATTACGTGGTCGATATTCCCGGCGGCCACGGCAAGTCCCCGGTTGGCCCGAGCTATCTGTCGGCCGAAAATTCTTTTTGCGCAGAGCGTGAACAACCCTCCGAAACGCGTTATCGTATCGTCGACTACTGCGGTGACGTTCATCTTTATCCCCCGGAGTCGTAAGCGCCTGCGCATTCTCTGAGATGGGAGGACCAAGATGCGAGTAATATTCGTAACGACGACACTCTTGCTGCTGGTGGCCGGTTCGATGGCGACCGCGCAGACCGGCACGAAGAATCCATCGTCGGACAAGCAGCAGGGACCGTGGCCGGCCCCGGTCGGTCACCGCCAGCCGCGCGTCGATCAAGTGCCGTCCGAGAAGGATCTGAACAATCCGAACAATGCGGCCAACCGCGATGATGCAGCGCTCGATCGCAAGATCAAGAGCATTTGCCGCGGCTGCTAGGTTTCTAAGCGGCGGTCCCGCGACGCCGCGGGATCAGCCCTTGCGCGCGGCGAGCGCCATTCCGATCAGGGAACTGCCGCCGAACAGCAGATTGATGCCGACCAGCAGGCCGATCGCCCAGAGTGCCGTGCCCGGCAATCCCGTGATGATGATGGCAGCGATCAAAAGATCCATGATGCCGGAGACCAGCAGCCATGACCAGCGCTCCGAGAGCTCGCGGCGGTGCTCCAGCGCGTACATGATGGTCGCAACCCCCTCGGCGAGGAAATAGGCGCCGACCACGATGGTCAGGGTAAGCGTGCCCTGCACGGGCATCGCCAGCAGGATGATACCCGCCCCGACCGCCAGCACCGCCGAGATCAGGGACCACCAGAAGCCCGGCATCTGCCGCGCCCAGAACGTCAGCGCCAGGCCGACGATGCCGCTGATCAGGAACAGCCAGCCCAGCAAGATAGTGACGGCGAGGCTCGCCAGCGGCGGCACGATGATCGCGGCCAGACCGAAAATCACCAGCAGAATGCCCTCGATCAAGAAGGCCTTCCAATGCTCGCGAACCGCGGCGTTCATTTTCGATTGCAGATTGGCGAGGTCCTGGGGAACGGTCATTGCAAGTCTCCCGGTGCTGCTGGCTACGCAGAGTGACGCCTCAATGTGACGGCACTATATAGCGCGCGTCAGCGGCGGGCGGTCAAATTTGTTGGTTCGTGCGTGGAGCGAGGTCAGGCAGCACCGTGATTTGCCTGATGCCGTTCAGCCCTGACCGGGCACCGATGAGAACCCCTGCGACGTCGTGCGCATTCGATCGCGGCCGAGAACATAGACCGCGGTGGTGACCACCAGCAATGCGATCCCGACCACGATCGAGACAAGGCCGACGGGAACGAGAACGAGCGCCACGTTGCGATCCGGATTGAGCAACCAATGGTGGATCGACGACAGCATGAAGGTCAAGCCGGCAAACCCGGCGCCGCCGCCCACCACCAGCAACGCCCACATTCGCCGCAGCTGGCTCAATCGCTCGCGCGCGACCTCGGTGCGCGGAGCGTGATGATGGCCGACCCGCCGCACCAGCCGCGCGGCAAATGCGATCGAGCTTGCTCCGATCAGCACGCTTGCAGATCCGAGCATGATCCGGGCGCCGTCGGCGATGTCCGGGTTTTTCTGCAGGGTCAGCAACGGGAAATCGAAAGCCGCGTGCAGCGCCGTCGGTCCGAACAGGACCAGGATCCGGCTTGAGATCCGCGCCCAGTCGCGGTGATGGCGATGCGCGCCGAGCGCCGTGCCGGAGCGCGCGATCGCCAGATAGGCGCCGGCGATAATCCCCAGCGCGCCATGGAACGGCACGGTCAGGACGCTGCGCAACGCGGCCAGCGATTGCCACATCTCGGCATGCTGCACCAGATAAGCGAGGTTCTCGTAGGCTGCAAAGCCAAGCCCGGCCGCCGCACCGTAGACTACGGTGTCCATCGGGTCGGCGAATGGCCGGCGCCGCGCCGAAACCGCGACGATGACCAGGAGCTTGACGGCCTCTTCAGGCAGCGCGACCGCGAACAGCGAATGCATCGCCTGCGCAACCCAGGGATTTTCGGGAGCCGCGAGGACCGCCATGATTGGCGCGCGTGCCGCTCCCAGCAGCAAGATGCTGGCGGCGCCCAGCAGAAACGCGGTCCAAACCTTGACCGGGGGTTCCGGCCGCTCGCCGGCCGCGACCACGAGCCACAGGATCAGCAGCGCGGGTGCCACCGCGGCCGATCCGATCACGGTCGGAAGGGATTCAAGGACCAGCATCTAGGATGGCAAATATGCCATTTTTCAGGGTTGTCCACCGTTCAAAATGCGCCCGCGTGCGAACCCAGTGGCTTCAGCCGTTCAACAGCCCCTGCAGATGTTCTTCAGTTGCGCGTTCATCCGCGCATCTTCGGCACCGATCGTATCGACATATTTGGCGGCGTCGGCTTTTGCGGCGGGCATCGCGGCCGCAGGTTTCGCCGCAGCCGGTTTGTCAACCGAGGCCGGCAGCGAATTGGCCTTGTCGTAACAGGCCAGCCTGGCGCCGGCGTTGGGGATCGCCTTGCATTCGGAGGTCAGGGCCTCGGCGGATGGCGACATCGCGCAAAGCGCGACGAGCAGGGCAAAGAGTCTCATTTCAACCCCTTCTGTGGCCTATCGAATCACACCGCGAAAGATCGGCGATCCCGGCACGCGTCGCGATTACTTAGTCAAATCAAGGAGTTTTACTAAATTCTCCAGGCAAAATGCACGCAATCGCGCGCCGAGTCCATGGATGATTTGCTCCTATGCATGACATCGGCAGGCGGACGGCGTGTGTCGCGTGTTAGGTTGTGAGCAATAAGCTTGAGGAGGCGCGCCCGGTGGTTCTATTCCGCGGAGCAGAGACGCACACAAGATCGGTTCTCAAAGCCGTCAGCTGGCGGACGTTGGGAACCCTCGACACGTTCGCGATCAGCTGGTTCTTCACGGGCAAGATCGAGATCGCCGGATCGATCGCCGGGCTTGAGATCGTCACCAAGATCGCGTGGTATTACCTCCACGAGCGGGTCTGGGCGGCGATTTCCTGGGGCCGTCGCAGGGTGAATTGAATCTGGCTGGCACGCGAACCGGCAGGTGAGATGGGAAGACGGCTCCGCCATGAGTGAACGTGAACCCGGAGAGAACCGGCGGCCGGCGATGGCCGGATTGGCGATCGCCGTGGTGCTGCTCGTGGTGGGCCTGTGGCTGGCCCGTGAGCTGACCGCGGCCAGCAAGATGCAGGATTGCCTGATGTCGGGACGCACCAACTGCAATGTGATTCAGCCGCAGTGACAAGCGGCTTCATTCGCCGTCGGCATTCTCCCATGACGATGGTTGCCGGAAGACCCGACAGATCGGCTGGATCCATTTGACTAAATAAAAGTTTAGTCCGCAACGCGGCGCTCCGGCGCACGCAAAGCCCTTGCTGATGGACTTGCCATTGCCGGTTCGAATACCTTGAAGCCGAGCGGTTGCTGGACGCGGCGGTGAAATGCCTCGGTCCAATGCGCGCGCCAATGCGGTGCAACATCAAGAACAGGGGGAAACGCCATGACTTATGAATTTGTCGACGTCAAAAACACCGGTCGCATCACTGTCGTGACCCTCAACCGGCCGGCCGTCATGAACGCGCTGCACAAGCCCGCGCATTTCGAATTGCATGAGGTGTTCAACGAATTTGCCGCCGATCCCGATCAATGGCTGGCGATCGTCACCGGAGCGGGGGATCGCGCGTTCTGTGCAGGCAACGACCTGAAGTGGCAGGCGGCGGGCGGGGAACGCGGCTGGAATTCGAGCGGGTTTGGCGGGCTGACGATGCGCTTCCACTGCGACAAGCCGATCATCGCCGCGGTCAACGGCGTGGCGATGGGCGGCGGCTTCGAGATGGCGCTGGCCTGCGACCTGATCATCGCGTCGGAAAACGCCGTGTTCGCGCTGCCGGAACCGCGTGTCGGCCTTGCGGCTCTCGCCGGCGGTCTGCACCGGCTGCCGCGCCAGATCGGATTGAAGCGCGCGATGGGCATGATCCTGACCGGCCGGCACGTCTCGGCGCGGGAAGGTCTCGACCTCGGCTTCGTCAATGAAGTGGTTCCGGTCGGCCAAGCGCTCAATGCGGCGGAACGCTGGGCCGCCCAGATTGGCCAGAACAGCCCGATGTCGATCCGCGCCTCAAAACAGGCGGTGATGGATGGATTGAATGTCTCGCTGCCCGAGGCGATCGCCGCCCAGAGAGAATATCCCGCGGTCAGGGAAATGATGGAGTCCGCCGATTACGTCGAAGGTCCGAGAGCCTTCGCGGAAAAACGGCCGCCGCGCTGGAAGGGCAAATAGCCCGGGCGCGCAGCACCCGGTGTTCATCCCGCCAGCAGCCGCCGGCAGGCCTCGACATAGACCTGCGCGCCGGTGACGATATCGGCATCGGCGGTGTTTTCGGTCCAGTGATGGCTGATGCCGCCGATCGAGGGCACGAACATCATCCCCGCAGGCATGATGGTGGCGAGAACCTGGGCGTCGTGACCGGCGGCGCTGGGCATGCGGACCGACTTGCCGCCGGCAAATTGCACGCTCGCAGCTTCGATGGCGTCCTGGAATCGCGCATCCATCATGGCGGGCGCACCGGTGCGAATCCGCTCGATCGCGACACTGCAGCGGCCTTGCGCGTTGACCTCCGCCGCCATGCCCTGCAGCAGATCCTCCAGCCGCGCGATCACGGCCGCGTCGTCGTCGCGCATCTGAAACAGCATTTCCGCGCGTCCCGGAATGATGCTCGGCGCGCCGGGATCGAGGGTGATGCGGCCGGTGGTCCATACCGAGCGTGGACTGCTCAGCGCGGGAAGCCGCTCGTCGATGGCGACGCAAAACCGGGCCAGCGCCAGGCCGGCATCCCTGCGATCGGCCATCCGGGTGGTGCCCGCGTGGTTCTGCTCGCCGCTGAAGGTGATCCGGTATTGCCAGATGCCGACGATGGAGGTGACCACGCCGATGCACAGACCGCCGCTTTCGAGTGCCCGGCCTTGCTCGATATGCGCCTCGAGATATCCGACGTGCCGCCCGCGTTCGGCCTTGGCGCGCGCCCGGCCGGCCAGACCCACATCGCGCAGGGCCTGGCGCATGGTTCGGCCGCTGGCGTCACGCGCGGCGTCGATGTCGGCTTCGGTGACGGCGCCGACGTAGGATCTGCTGCCGAGGAAAGAACCGAAATGTCCTTCCTCGTCGCTCCATGCCGCGACTTCAACCGCGCCGTTGGCGTTCGGGTCGGCGTTGATGATTTGGGCGGCCTCCAGCGCATAGACGACGCCAAGCGGCCCATCGAGCCAGCCGGCGTGATTCTGGCTTTCGAGATGCGAGCCGGCCAGCAGTTTCGGCCCGGGTTTCGAACTGGTGCCGAGCACATTGCCGATGCCGTCGATCGTGGCCGTAAGCGCCGCCTCGGGCAATTGCCGCGCCAGCCATTCCACCGAGCGCATATGCGGCTGCGAGAAGGTCGGCTTGTGAACGCCGGTCTTGTAGGCGCCGAAGCCGCGCAGCGTATTGAGATCCGCAAGGACCCGGGCGCCATCGGCGTGCGAGCGATTGTCAGCCATCACATCTAACCTCAGGCGTTTCGATTATTTTGCCAACCGGCTCAGCTATGTTCATCAAAAACAACGCATATCAGGATCGCCGATCGAGCGCACGCTCCGGACCCGGCCACTGTCTCGCAGATGGCTTGGTTGGGGCGGGATTGGCTAGTCCAGATAGCCCTTTAGCCCACCGGACGCGGCGCCATATCGGGAGCAAGTATTGACGTCGCCGAATCCCTCATAGGTGTCGATGACATCGCCGGCCATGGTGGCCCGGATTCGGCATTCGTAGGTGGCGTTGCCCCTGACCCATGTGTAGGTTTTTTGTCCCGCAATCGTTTGCTGTTCCTCCGGCGAGCCCAGCCTGGCAATGGCGGCGCTCAGTGGTTGGCCCTTGAAATTGTTCGTTCCCAAATTGAGGGCGCCGACCGAGCAACCCGCCAGGGTCAGGGCCGAGGTTGCCAGGGTCGCCAAACTGATCGCCAGATAGCGCATTCGTCCGATCTCCCCCGAAAGCCGAATCCAGCCGAGCTTGCGAGGTTGCCACTTTGGCTAAAACCCCATGGCAATTCAGGGGCCATTTGAGCCGATGGCGCTCCCTAGCGGAAGGACCGAAGTCTTTAGCAAGACCCTGTAAAATATGCGAAAATCAGCTTTGCTGCTTCGCGGTTACTACCACGTGGTGCTACCACCATCAAGGGCCATCAGCAGGGAGGCCACAACCCCCAATCGTAGAGGCGACAGCGCGGCGTTTGCTCGGTTTATGCAAAGTGTCGCGACCTCGGGACGCGAGGGGTGGCTTGCCTTCATCTGCTGGTTGAGGATATTCAGGTCCGGCGATTGTGAAGGAAACCAATGTGTGACGCACTGATCAACCTCCGGCGTAGGGCATGACGCTTAACTGCGGAAACTGTGGAGCTTCAATTCCACAAGAATCACGGGTCTGCCCGAGTTGTCAGTGGGATGCAGGATTTCCGAATGTCCGGAGAGCAGAAAAACCGGAAGAAGTCGCGGCCTTAGATAAAAGAATCCACGACGCTGAGGTCAGTGCGCAGGCGCTTAATGCTTCCCAAGCGCTAGATCAATTTACCAATGCTGTCGCAGCTTCCCGCGCTGTGATGAACCGAAGATTGGACGATCTGCATTCTTGGTCAGTCTCGGCCAGCCAGTTCTTTGCTTCGTTTCATTCGCAAGTGCGGGACGGCGTCCTTGCCGCACGAGACAACGGTTGGGACGAGCAGAGGACGTCAGCAGAAAACACCGTCAATCCCATATATTTCGACAAGCTGCAGGTTGCTGCCCTTTGCCTTGATGATCTCGGGATGACCTATTACGGGGCATATTGCGTTACCTTACGCGAAAAATTGATTGCAAATCGCGCATCCGTTTTCGAGGAAAACCCCTTCATTTTCTGCAGAAACCATTCAGTTTATTCGGGCGCTGCGCCACCAATCGGTTTTCGTGCCACGTGGCCAAATCGCTCCCGCTTAGCCAAAGCGAAGTGCGCCGCAAAAATCAGCGCAAGTACCGACCAAAAGGACTTTCCTGCCATTTTAATGGGCGCAGACCGCGACAGTGACAAATGTGACTTCATCGAAGTCCATATCTATGAGAAGGTGGGACGAGACGCCATCGAAACCGTCACAGGTCCTGTACCCGACGATGAAGATGATCGACTGCTTTGGGAACAGGTAAAGAGGAAACTGGAGCCGACTGCGAAGGTCCAGGAGCGATAATGGAAGTTGTTATTTCAGGCCAGGCCGGCGTCT
>NZ_SSNA01000085.1 GCF_004799445.1 Bradyrhizobium sp. | reverse complement strand
CGCCGAAAATAGCGCCGTCCTTCATCCGAAACGGTATTGCTGCCGGCAAAGAAGTCGTCCGGCATATGGCGTGTTTTGCCAGCCACACGCTCGAGCGGCACGATCAGAGGTTCGATGCGGTCGCCGTCATAATGCAGCACCACCGAGCCACTGCCGGTTAAAGCGTTTTGCGCGGCAAATGCGCCAGCGGCGAAAGCCTCCTTGCGGTCGGTTTCGTCGATCACGCCGATATATCCGCGTGGCAGATAGCCCAGCGTATCGACACGCGCCCTTGCCTTGGGAAAACGCGATTTCAGCGCTTTCTGGATCTCGATACCGAGATCACCGCTCGTCAATTGCAGATTGCCATGGGCGTCGCGCTCGACCGCCTCGCCCGCCAGTGCCTCGACGAGAGGCTGGCCGGCCTCGTCCTGCACGCCCTCGGACATCGAGACGATGCAGCGGCCCAGGCGCGCATAAATGGCATCGACCTCGTCGAGGAATTGGACAACCGAGAACGGCTTTTCCGGCGTGTAGATCAGATTCGGCGCATCGTCGGGCGATTGCTGCCAGCCTGCTGCGGCGGCGGTAAGGAATCCGGCATGGCGGCCCATGACGATGGCCACATAGATGCCGGGCATGGCGCGAAAATCGAGATCCATGCTGACAAGGGCATTGGCGACGAAGGCGGCGGCCGAGATGAAGCCGGGGACGTGATCGTTCTCCATCAGGTCGTTATCGATGGTCTTGGGGGCATGCACGAAATGGCAGGGGCCACTTGACTGTTGCCGCAGCAGTTCGAGCGTTCCGGCGGTGTCATTGCCGCCAATATAGACGAAGGCGCGGGCGTCTAGCCGGTCCAGAGCCGCGAGGATATCAGCGCAGGCGCCAGAATCTGGTTTGTCGCGGGTCGAGCCGAGAGCCGAATTGGGCGTGTTGCCGAGGCGCCGGAGTTGGGCCTCGGGGATGGCGGTCAGGTCGACGACATTCCCCGCCGTGAGGCCTCGCACGCCATAGCGTGCGCCCAGAATGCGCACGGACGGATCATGCCTGCGCGCGGCAAGGATGGCGCCACACAGGGTCTGGTTGATCACGGCGGTGGGGCCGCCGCCCTGGGCGATGACGATCGATGGCATGGATCCTCCATGACGTATTTCTTGCTATGCCGCCCGCAGACTGTGAGAGACGATTGAAGCGAAGATTGGCCAATCCTGCAACGGGCTGTCTGGCCTGCAGCGAAAGGATCTTTGGATCTACGTCTTCCTAACCATGCAAGGTCGCGCTTAGGAATGTCCGCCTTGCGCCAGAAGCGGCCAATCACAAACGTCCGCGCCTACGCTGGGCCGATTTCTCCAGCGGGCCGGTTGATCTCGACCGGTGAGCGCCCTGGCGACGGACCGTAGGCAAAGCAAATGCTCCCGCAGCCAAGTCCGAGGGCAGACACCTCTAGAATACCGTTCCTAACTCTACGTCCGCGCATTCTTCGTAGGTTACCTAATTCGGGATCAGGCCCCGGATAGGACTGCGATCGCCCGATCGAGTTGAGGATCACCTAGACTCACGGAGGCCGGGTCAGCTTGGACCTCGATCGTTGGTGCGACGCCAACGCCTTCCAACCGCTCGCCGTCGACCCGCACGTCCTCGACCGCGAGCAACAGTAAGCCGCCGCCAATGAGAAATGCCGTCGCAGCGAGGACAGCGCCCTCCGTCCGGCTACCGATTACCTCGCCAAGCCGATATTTCTTGAAGCCATAGGCAAGTATTTCCTTGCCACTGCGGGTGCCACCGTTGACAAGCATGGCGACAGGCTTGCGCCACTTCACGTTCTCGAATTCGCTGGCGCCATTGCGATCAGTGACCTGCATCGTCGGCGCTCGCGTGTTGAACAAATCAAGATACTCGGGGATCGCGCCGCCCCAGCCATCGCGCAGGTCCCAGATCAGCGCGTCGGCGTCGTTCAGCGGACTTTGCGAGAGAAGATGCTCGAGGGTCCGCTGATACACGGAGCCAGCGTAGCACCAGACATGAACATAGCCGATGCTTCGGCCGTTGGCCCGTATTATGCGAGCACTAGCCTTCAGGCCGTCCAAGAACATTTGGTTGGGCTCAATATCGAGCGGTGTAACCGGTAACTGCATAAACGCACCGGAACGACGCAGGCCCAGCACAACTTCCTTGCCAACCTTACCACGGAATGACTGTACCGGCTGAAACGGTGCACCATCGGCGAGGACGATCTCATCACCAGCGAGCAGGCCGGCTTGTTGGGCCGGCGTGCCTTCTATAACGCCGGTAATCATGCTGCGGCCCTGCATGCCGACGCGCAAGAGGACGCCAATGCCGGGATAGGAGATACGGCCACCCGGAAAAGCGCGTTCCAGTCCGCGTCGCCGTAGCGCACCAGCAAAGATACCGCAAAGCTGGTAGTACTCTGGTTCGTGCGGTGTGTAGTAGCGCGTGTGCGAAGCGTGCAGCTCGGAGAGCATGTTATTAACGACGCTGGCCAGCGCCTCTTCGGAGCTCGCCTCTGTGGCGTCTGGCATGTAACGTTCCCGGACCTCTGACCAATCGAGCCCGTGTAGATCCGGATCGTAGAACCGATCTCGTACAGTCCGCCATACCTCCTCGAACGTAGCGATGCGTGCGGACACGGCCTGGGATGCGGCCGACTCCCCTGCTTCTCGCTGCTCGGCGCACAAAACCGTTGGGGCCAGGGCTGATGCCGCAGCCATTGATGTTAGCCGCAAAAAGTGGCGGCGCGACGGTGCTGAGTTGATTACCTTCTTCATCGTGCAACCTTGCGATGGAGCTCGCCGCCGCGCATCAGCGGGTCGATGGGCGCAGCGTTCTCGGACGCTTCACCGTCGGTACCATCCGATTGGAACATGATGGCGAACAAGCTCTGGGCTAACTTTCATGGTGTTTGCCTGGTCGGGGATGTTTAGCGTCCCGGCTTCGAGACTGCTTTCCGATCGCCCGGACTGGGTTGGATAGTAAGATAGCAGAAGCGATTGCCAGAAATTAGATCGGAAGAGGTGCTTGCCCCTATAAGGCAAGTTTATGAAATACCTTGGGCCGTCTCAACATATCCGCCTAGCGATGGCTGCGCGTGATGCTCGTCAGGCTGTGTGTACCGAAACCCTAAGCCCGAACGTACTGATGATGGAGTCCGCCCAAGATGGCGCGTGAACTGATGACACCGACCCGCTGAACCGACCGAGAAACCGGCGCATCCTTGTTCAAAGATCGATGTGTTGTAATAGCTCGCGTATGCTCGAAATATCTGGTGCAGATGAGCCTCGCCCCAGATCTCCACATGATCAGACACTCGCGGCGGATCGATCCGATTAGCCGTTCAACAAAGTCATTCTGCCAGGGCGAAGCTGGTGCTGGTAGGCTTGTAGCGGATTCCCATGGCCCGCAGTCGGCGTGTGACGGCGGCACCATAGATGCGATCCCAGTCCCGGAGCCGCTGAAAGCCTTTGTAAGACAGTTACGAAGGTCTATGATCGCTTTTGGTGGAATCGACGTGGTCCTTCACGTCGCCGCTCGTGGGGCGCACCGGCGGTCCTGAAAAGCTTCAGTCGTCGACCGCAAAAGACTTTTTCAGCAGTATCGGCACTTACCCACCAATCCCTGTAGTGTACTGCCATGCTTCATTAAGCGATTATCGAACCCTGGGGATAGTTATCTATATTCCTTCCACATGCTCAACGGGCGCCGAAGCACAACGCAGATAAAAACCCGCTTCCATAGGGGAGGCTT
>NZ_SSNA01000084.1 GCF_004799445.1 Bradyrhizobium sp. | reverse complement strand
ACCGCTTTGGGGTCAAGAAGATCGGGATCACGGTGTTCGGCAACGAATTCAAGGAAATTACCGTTGATAATTGGGGGCTCGATGATCTCGTCGTCGAGCGCGTGCGCGCCGCCGTCGGTTCGGGCATTGCCGTGCGCAGGATCGCGTATGCCAAAGGCGCCTTCGATGGCTACGTTCCGGGAATCGGAATGTTCCAGAACCTCGACACGAAAGCGCCGGCCATCGTTCG
Source organism: Bradyrhizobium sp. (assembly GCF_004799445.1). GTDB lineage: Bacteria > Pseudomonadota > Alphaproteobacteria > Rhizobiales > Xanthobacteraceae > Bradyrhizobium. The sequence continues at coordinate 53,885 of NZ_SSNA01000084.1, read as the reverse complement.
ACAGGCCGCGGCGCAGACGCAATGCGAGCGTTACGTCGTCGTGACGAGGGCCGTTAGCCAATATGTCGGAAACCAATCGATCTTTGGCCTCGGCATCGTCAACAGCGGACGCCCGATTCTGAGCAGTACCCGACTCCACGCCGTGGTGCGCATCCATGTCCACGACGGCCAAACCTTCGCTGTGCTCAAGAGTGGGACCGGGTCGCTTGGCGGAAATAATTTTCTATCGGGGCCGGTGACCAGGGATCTTGATGACTCCTGGTGGCCTGAACCGCCCGAGGCGGCCAACACGCCGGCGATGCGCGACGCGACGCGGAAACTCCTTGGCGAAGTTCTCGACAAGAGCCTGCCGGAATTTCTCGCCCGATAAGGTCATGGCAACGCGGTTTGGGCACGGTCCAAACGCGCCCCGCCCGTGTCGCCAAGCGCCTTTGCCGATCCTTTGGTTCAGGCTATAGGCTGCACCCAATGACGAAAAATAAAAATCTCCGGGGGGAAGCTGCCGATGAATCGACGTGAAGTTCTCAAGGCCGCTGCCGTGGTGCCGCTGCTGCAGGTCGCGCGCCCGACTCCCGTCGTCGCGCAAGCCGCGTGGCCGGCCCACACCATCACCATGATCGTGCCGTTTCCGGCCGGCGGCCAGGCCGATCTCGCCGCGCGGCCCGTGGCGCTGGCGCTGGAGAAGCTTCTGGGCAAGTCCGTCATCGTCGACAACCGCGCCGGCGGCGCCGGTGGAGCGATCGGCAACGCCGCGGCCGCGCGCGCCGAGCCGGATGGCCACACCTTGCTGATGACGCTGTCGTCACTGGCGGTGCTGCCGGAGGCCGACCGGCTGTTCGACCGTCCGCCGGTTTATGAAGTCTCGCAATTCGCGCCGGTGGCGCGCGTCCTCGCCGATCCCACGTTGCTCGCGGTGCCGGCCTCGGCGCCGTGGAAGACGCTGCAGGATTTCGTCGACGACGCCAAGAAGCGCCCCGGCGAAATTCCCTACGGTTCATCGGGACCCTATGGCACGCTGCATGTGGCGATGGAAATGTTTGCGGCCTCCGCCGGCATCAAATTGCTGCACATCCCGTTTCGCGGCGCCGGTCCCGCGCTCAACGCGATCCTGACCGGGACGGTGCAGGCGCTGGCGTCGGCGCCGGGCACGCTGAAGCAGCAGGTCGACGACGGCAAGATGCGCGTGCTTGCCAACTGGGGCGCAGAGCGGATCGCGAGCTTCCCCGATCTGCCGACGTTCAGGGAACTCGGCTACAAGGATGTCGAGTTCTACATCTGGGCGGGGCTGTTCGCACAAAAGGCGCTGCCGGCGCCGATCATGATGCGGCTGCGCGAGGCGATGGCGCAGGCCGTGAAAAGTCCGGAAGTCATCAAGACCTTTGAAACCGCGGGCAGCCCGGTCGCCTACATGGACGCGCCGGAATTCTCGAAATTTTTCGAAACCGACAGCGCACGCCTGGTCGCGGCGGTGAAGAAGATCGGCAAGGTGGAGTAGGGGAACTCGTCATTTTCAGGGTCCGCCTTGGAGCCATCCATCGGGTCGGGCTTTGCGCGGACCCGCTGGAAGTGCCCAGGAATGATGCAATCCGCCGAGCACGAAGCGGCTGGCCTCACATTTTGTTGTTCGGAGCGAACCTTCAGCGGCCCCATTTATTTTGAACCGTGGGCAGACCGGTTTGTCTGAATGAACATGCACGCCAATAGGAAGGATCGGATATGTCAGCGCGCCGAAATTTCCTGATTCTTGCGATATCAATTGCCTGCGGCGTCAGCTGTCAGACGCTCGCTTTTTCGCAGGAGTATCGGGGAACCATGCAACAACAGATGGCCTGCACGCCTGACGTGTTCCGGCTCTGCGGTGCACAGATTCCCGACGTCAATCGGATCGTTGCCTGCTTGCAGCAAAATACGTCGCAGCTGAGCGGGCCTTGCCGTGCGGTATTCGATTCGAGTGCAAGCTCGGATACGGGGGCACCTCAACCGAGCGCGGCCCCGCAGGGCGTGCCGAGGCGACGGGATTTCCAATAGGCTGATCCTCAGCAGACATCGACCCATTCGGCTTCGACCAGCTCGGCCATTCGCGCCGGCGCGATTCGGACGGCGCTGTGGATCGAGCCTGCCGCCGGCACCACCTCGTCGAATGCCTTCAGCGAAACGTCGCAGTACACCGGCAACGGCGCCTTCAGGCCGAACGGGCAGACGCCGCCGACTTCGTGGCCGGTGATGTCGGCGACCTCGTCAAGGCCGAGCATCTTCGGCTTGCCGCCGAAGCGCGCCTTGACCTTCTTGTTGTCCATCCGTGCGGTGCCGCTGGCGACGATCAGGATCACCTGTTCGCCGACCCTTAAACTCAGCGTCTTGGCGATCCGCGCCGGTTCGACGCCATAGGCCTCGGCGGCCAGCGCTACGGTGGCCGAACTCATCGGCGATACGATCACGGTGATATCAGGCGCGTTCTCGGCGAAAAAAGCGCGGACGGATTCAAGGCTCATGGGCGGGCGACTAGCTCGGGCAATTCTGACAAGGCATGGATGCGATAGTCCGGCGGGATCCCGAGTTCGTCCATCTGCGTGCGGATCGCCTTGAACATCGTGAGCGGCGCGACCATGTCAGTTTTGACGCAGGCCAGCGCCATCGCTTCCGGCATCACCCGCTCGATCCAGGCGACGTTTAGTCCAAAGGACTTGGCGCCACAAGCATCCCACGGGTTCGACGACACGAACAGCACTTCGGCCGGCGGCACGCCAAGCGTTGTTTCGATCAGGGTGTAGGCGTCCGGCGCAGGCTTGAAGATTTTTTGGGAGTCGATGCTGATGGTGGCATCGAGCACGCGGTCGAGACCGCTGTTGCGCACCAGCGCGTTGAGCATCCCGGCAGAGCCGTTGGAAAGAATGGCGAGCTTGCGGCCCTTCATCGCCACAAGCGCGGTCACCGCATCCGGATAAAGATCGAGGTGCAGATACTTGTCCATGATGCGCTCGAACGTCGCCGCATCGTGTTTCAGCCCGAGCACTCTGATGGCATAGGCGAGCGAGTCCCGTGTAATGACTGAGAAATCCTGATAGCGCCGCATCAGCGAGCGCAGCCAGGTATATTCGAGCTGCTTGATGCGCCAGATCTGGGTGATGAACTCGCCGTACCCGGGAAACGCCTCCTCGGTAACGGCCGCTACCGATTGAATGTCGTAGAGCGTGCCGTAGGCGTCGAATACAACGGCTTTGATCGTCATGGGATTATTCTTATGGTTACCTCAGCCCGAAGGACCCGGTCGATTCAAAGGTGGTATCCCTTTTATCTTCTAAATGGGCTACGCCTTGTTACTCGTTCTTTTTGCCTGACCTTTAATGGACCCTTTGACTTGTCCATTTACGACGATTGGCTTCCAGGCTACGGCGCCAATGCGTTTCAAATCGCCCTCAAGCTCGCTTTCCATCATAAATGGTTCAGCTTGGTAGATCACAGAGTAGAAACGCGTCCAATCCTTTGAACCCTTGTATCCGGCCGTGTCCTCGAAAATGCCGCTAGAGGCGATGCTCACATCCTTTTTATCGCGGACGAACTTGAACTCAATGGCAGCGCCGACACTCCTGATCCCGCAATCAGGTTTAAAGTTTTTTAGGACCCCGCCGATGATCGGGATACGTATGAAGTCGCCGGAAAAGCACGCCGAAAGATAGTCGTGCATAGTTGCTTGGAGTTCAGCCTCCTTTGCCGGTGCAGGACCCCTCCTGTGCACGAGCGCCGAGGTACCGCGCAGCATAGCCTCTAGCCTACCCAAGGTCCACGCTTCCTCGCTCGACATCTCTTTGCTCACGGCCATTCGCAAGCCTTGTATCAGGCGCTCGAAATACGTCAGGGCTGGGCTCTCACAGGTTTGGAGGTCCTGGTTGTTGTCAGTGTGTTGAAGACCTTGATTCAAAAACCCACGCCATGCCTCGACAAGAGAGGTGCGTGTGCCGGGCAGGTTGGCCGCCTCCAAAATCACTAAGAGGATATCATGAAGCTCTTCCAAGAACGTTGCCATCGCGGAGCGAGGAAACTCGTATCCTCCACCTTCGCCGAAACCCGAAGCGCCCCATGCTCCTCTCTCGATGTCCCAAAGGGCGCTTTTCGCGTTGCTCAGTAACTTATCCAGGGAGCCAAGCGCGTTCTTGACGACTCCAATATCCATGTGAAAACTGCCCATGATGGCGCGAAGATGATGTCGCCACGAAAGTTGATCCAAGCAACCTGAGGTCTTTGTCCTTTGCAGTGCCTTTAGCCGCGACCGGGCCGATACCGCTCCAACAACTCTTCAAAGCTCATCGTATTCGGTTCAAGGCACCGGCCGACCAGGGCTGATGTCAGCGCCCGGCACATGGGAAAGCTGGCTGATCCCAGCGCCCTGAATTCTTTCACCTCTGCAAACGCGCGGAGAACATTGCCGAGATCAAAGCCCTGCATCGCCAGATCAATCGCCGTTTCCAACATCAGCAAAATACGCTCATGGTCACTCGCATCCTGCCATTCGGAATAGGCGGCCCCGATAGGATCGCCCCACTCCGTACTTGGAGTTTCACTGCGATTTTGGCCCTTTGCTAGAACACGGACCTCGCGAGTCGAACGGTTAATCCAGACCACGGCATCTTTGGAATTGATCACGGCTGCGTTCCTCCACTGAAGGGCCACGCTGTATGGTAGCCGTGTTGACGGCACCCGGAAAGGCTCAGATTCCGAGCAGTCTGCGGGCATTGATCTTCAGCACCTTGGGCCTGATGTCGTCGCGGATCTCGAGCTTGGCAAAATCCGCCATCCAGCGATCGGGCGTGATCACCGGCCAGTCCGAGCCGAACAGCATCTTGTCCTGCAGAATGGAGTTGATGTAGCGCACCAGGATCGGCGGGAAATATTTCGGCGACCAGCCGGACAGATCGATATAGACATTCGGCTTGTGGGTCGCGACCGACAGCGCCTCTTCCTGCCAGGGGAAGGAAGGATGCGCGAGGATGATCTTCAGATCCGGGAAGTCCGCCGCGACATCGTCCATGTACATCGGGTTGGAATATTTCAGCCGCATCCCCATGCCGCCGGGCATGCCGCTTCCGACGCCGGTCTGGCCGGTGTGAAACAGCGCAATCGCGCCGCCATCGTTGATGGCTTCGTAAAGCGGATAGGCCAGCCGGTCGTTGGGATAGAAGCCCTGCATGGTCGGATGGAATTTGAAGCCCTTGACCCCGAATTCCTCGATCAGCTTCCTCGCCTCGCGAACGCCGAGCTTGCCCTTATGCGGATCGATGCTGACGAAGGGAATCAGCACATCGGAATTTTCGGCGGCGACTTCCAGCATTTCGTAGTTGTTGTAGCGGCGGAATCCGGTTTCGCGTTCGGCGTCGACCGGGAAGATCACCGCGGCGATCTTCTTGGCGCGGTAATAGGCCGCGGTCTCCGGCACGGTCGGCGGATGCTTGTTGGGCGACTTGAAATACTCGGCCATCTGCGCCTGGAAGTCGTCATAGCCGTCGTCGCCATGCATGCCGCAGGGCTCTTCGGCATGGGTGTGGATGTCAATCGCCACGACGTCTTCGATGTTGGGCAGCTTCAATTGGGACATTTTGGGTTCTCGACGCGGCTGCTCCGATTGTATAGGCTGGAAAATTGATTATACCATATAACAAATTCGCGAAACAGCGGAAAACGGAAAACGGGGAGGATGAGATGGCGCAGCCGGATGCCTTCGAGACCGACTTCTGGAAGCATGCCAATTTGCGGAAAGTCTGGGACGACATCGTTCCCGGCGAGCCGCGCAAGACCATTCCCTACACACTGACGAAAGACGCCATCGAACTTTATTGTGCCTCGGTGGGCGAAGATCATCCGCTTTATTTCGATGAGGATTATGCCAGGGCCTCGCTTTATGGCGGGCTGATCGCGCCGCCCTCGATCCACATCCTGCTGATGTTCGCCTGCACCCCGGCCGACGACTGGATGCGCAGCCCGGGCACCGTCAATGCCGGGCAATCATGGAGCTACCATATTCCGGTGCGTCCGAACGACGTCATCACGCTCGAGGCGCGCGCGCTCGACAAGTTCATCAAGCGCGAACGGTTGTTCGTGGTCCACGACAATGTCTTCTTCAACCAGCATGGCGCGGTGATCTGTTCGGGCCGCGGCTGGACCATCCGGCCGGCGTAAGGGAACGCGATCATGACGACGACGTTTGAAAGCCTGAAGTCCGGGGACAGCATCGAGGGGCCGAAATTCGCGGTCAGCCGCGAATCGATCCGTTTGTTTTGCGACGCCTCACTCGACTACAACCCGCTGCATCTCGACGACGACTACATGAAAGGCAATTTCGGCAAGACCAATTTCGGCGGCATTATCATGCACGGCATGAGCAATTTCGGGCTGATCTCGCGGATGATGACAGATTGGGCCTATCCGCGAGGGGCCGTTCACCGCCGTCTCGAGACCCGCTGGGTCAAGCCGGTCCGGCCCGGCGACACCATCCAGCCCTCCGGCATCGTGAAATCCAAGCAGGCCACCGCGAATTCGCGCTGGGTCCTGATCGACGTCCTGGTGCGTAACCAGGTGGGCGAGCAGGTCGCGGCCGGGGAAGCCATGGTCGAATTCCCGGTGCGTTGATTCGCCAGCGATTTCAATCGGGGATCCCGGGTGGGGGTGATTCCCGGCGGGTTGGGCCTGGCGGCCAAAAAAGGCCCAAAATGGCCGGTTCGGATTGACATTCGACCGATCTATGGCTTAGAGATCGCGCGTAGTCCCGGGCGGCGCGGCCGCCGGCGGGATAAAGCCTATTTTGCCATTTTCGGGTTTCCCCGAACGATCGTGCCGAACGCGGCCTTTCAAAGCATCAGGATTGTCCCATGAAGGTCCGTAACTCGCTGAAATCGTTGCGCGGTCGTCACCGCAACAACCGTCTGGTCCGCCGCAAGGGCCGGGTCTATGTGATCAACAAGGTCCAGCGTCGCTTCAAGGCGCGCCAAGGATGAACTTGCACGCGCGGAACCGGCACGGCTGAGCCGGGCTTGAATCTGGTCCCTTTCGGGCTGGATATGCGGTTTTATCGTCATCACGGGTCTTTGACGTCTTGCTGCTTTGCAAGCGGCTTTTGCTGTGTCTAGACTTTGACCATGGCTCTGGGATTCCCTGCCGCGCGCAGCTACCGGATATTTGTTCTCCTCACCGCGATGGGCGCTGTGGTGCCGATTTCGGCGCCCGCGCAGGATTTAAAGGGCGCCCCGCCGAAGCAGCAGAAAAAGCTCCCGGAGGCCCCTGGCAAACTGCCGAAGGTCGGCGCCGACAAGACACGCGGTCTGGATTTCCTGTTCGGCGCGCTGAAGGCCGCCCCCGATGAGGCCAGCGCCAAGCACGTCGAGTCCCGGATCTGGGCGCTGTGGATGCAGACTCCGAGCGACACCGCGGCGCTGCTGATGATGCGCGCCAAGACCGCCATGGACGCCCAGCAGATGGACGTCGCGCTGAAGCTGCTCGATGCCGTGATCAAGCTGCGTCCCGACTATGTCGAGGCCTGGAACCGGCGTGCGACGTTGTATTACCTGAGGAACGACTACACCCATTCGCTGCAGGATATCGAGCAGGTGCTGGTCCGCGAGCCGCGCCATTTTGGCGCGCTGGCGGGACTTGGCATGATCATGCAGGACCTCGGCGACGAAAAACGCGCGCTTGACGCGTTCCGCAAGGCGCTCGCGGTCAATCCGCATCTTGAAAAGGTGCCGGAACTGGTCAAGACCCTGACCGAGAAGGTCGAAGGCCGCGACATCTGACCACGCCGCCCTTCAACAAGGCCGACTAGAGCCTTTTCCATTTCGATTGAATCGAAACGGGGCTCTAGATTCTTGATTTGACGCGTTTTCTTGACGCGAACCGGTCTCCACTTCGCTTGAAAACGCTTTAGTGCAGAACGCTGCTGCCCTGTCCTGTCAGTCGGCCATGCGCCACCACGGCATGGAGCTGTTGCAGCTCCGCTTCCAGCTGCTCGTTGACCAGCAGCAGTGCCTTCAAGGCGCCGCGAATGTCACCGTTGCATCTGGCGACGATTTCGTCGATGGCGGCTTCATTTGATCCGGAAGTCATCGAAATCCTCCAATTTTCCCGTGAAATAACCCTCTGGTGCCCCACGGGTTGCTGTGGATTATGTGGATAGCCAGCTTGCGAAAGCTCCGAAGGCGCGAACCCTTCGGATCGCAAAAGTGCCGCTTACGCTTATAGAAAGCTGCCGATGACGGTTGTATGAAGACGGGCCTCGCGCAGGCTTCGCACGGTGGAAAACTTGCAAGGGGTTCGCCGCTCCGCGAAACCCGGCCCTAGTCAAACCGTAACTTGGTTGTGCCCAGATCGATCCGGATTCCTTCAATGATACCAGTCGTTTTAGTGACGGCGCTGGTGATGCTGGCGCTGATCACGCGGGCCGGTGTCATGGTCCTGCAACGCATCTATCCCGCGCAAGGCGAGATGGTGGAGGTTGCCGGGGCGACCCTCAACGTCGTCGATATTGGGCCGCGCGACGCGCCCGGTCCGGCCGTTCTGTTGATCCATGGCGCCAGCGCCAATCTGGAGGCGATGCGCAAGCCGCTTGGCGATAGGCTGGCCGGCAAGCACCGGGTGATCCTGATCGGCCGGCCCGGTCACGGCTGGAGTACGCGCGCGCGCCAGGGCGATTCGACGCCGGCAATCCAGGGCAGAATGATCGAGGAGGCACTGGAGAAACTGGGCGTCGGCAAGGTGATCCTGGTGGGGCATTCATGGGCCGGGGCGCTCGGCGCGCGGATGGCGCTCGACTATCCTGGGCGCGTTGCGGGCCTGGTGATGCTGGCGCCGGTGGCCTATCCATGGCCCGGTGGCGTCGGCTGGTATAACCAGGTCGTCACCACGCCCGTGGTCGGTCCGCTGCTGGCCTATACGATCACGCTGCCGCTCGGCTTCTTGCTGGCGGATTCCGGCGCCCGCAAGGCGTTCTTGCCGCAGACCGCGCCGGAAAATTTCGTCACGGACACCGCGACGCCGCTATTGCTGCGTCCGCGCGAATTCCTCGCCAACGCCCGCGATCTCGTGACGTTGAAGGCCGCGGTTGGGGAGCAGGCGCCGCGCTACCCCGAAATCAGAGTGCCGACGGTGGTTATTTCAGGTGACGCCGACACGATCGTGTCGACCGGCATCCATTCACGGCCGTTCGCAGCCGCGGTGCCGGGCACAAAACTGATCGTGTTGCCCGGCGTCGGTCACATGATCCAGAATGCCGTCCCCGACCTTGTGATCTCCGAGATCGACGCCCTGATCGGCCAAACCGCGCACGGCACGGCTGCTGCGGCGAATTAGAGGGTAAGCACGCAACGCGGAGCGAGTTGGGGCTATCTCAAGCCCCAACCCGTGCCAGCCTGCTCTTACTTGGTCTTCCCGTCCTTGTCGTATTGCGAGACATACGCCCAGAGATCGTTGATCTCTTTCTCGTTCTTGATGCCGGCAAAGGCCATCTTGGTGCCGGGAACCTTCGCCTTCGGATCCTTGATGTATTCCTTGAACTGGGCCTCGTTCCAGGTGATGCCGGAGTTCTTGTTGGCATCCGAGTAATTATAACCCTCCGCCGTGCCGGACTTGCGGCCGTCCAGTCCGTTGAGCTCCGGGCCGACCTTGTTCTTGGCGCCTTCCCCGATCGCGTGACAGGCAAGACACTTGTTGAATGACGTTTTGCCGGCTGCGGCGTCCTGCGCCAGCGCCGCCGATACGGCCGCCGACGATGCGATGATAACCAGCGCGCTTAAAGTCAATTTTTTCATTATCTGCTCTTCGTTGCTTGGGGGTTCTCCACGGCTGTTTGTTGCATAGGCCGCGCATGATCGACAAGCCACGAAATGGCTCTCGGGTTTCCACCTTCTCGCCTACGCCTTTCGGATATTGAAGGCGCGCTGATCGCCCGGTGGCCTACCCAACGCGACCCAGACGTGCTTGATTCGTCATGACAAATCGGCAAAGTCACGGGGCTTCCCGGCCCCGGCAGGAGAAATTGACGTGACCATCATGATGCCCGCGCCGGATCAGGCGGTTTTGGCTCGCCGCGACGCCATCGTCAAAGCGTTGCGCGCCATCGTGCCAGGCGAGGGCGTGATCGACAGTGCGGCCGAAATGGTGCCGTACGAGTCCGACGGCCTGATGGCCTACCGGCAGCCGCCGATGGTGGTGGTGCTTCCGGACACCACCGGGCAGGTGGCGCAAGTCCTGAAATATTGCTTCGAGGAGGGCATCAAGGTGGTGCCGCGCGGCTCCGGTACCTCGCTGTCCGGCGGCGCACTGCCGCTCGCGGACGCCGTGCTGCTGGGGCTGGGCAAATTCAAGCGTATCCGCGAGATCGATTTCGACAACCGCGTGGTCGTGACCGAGCCGGGGGTGACCAATCTCGCCATCAGCCAGGCCGTCGCCGATGCCGGCTTCTATTATGCGCCCGATCCGTCGTCGCAGATCGCCTGCTCGATCGGCGGCAATGTCGCGGAGAATTCCGGCGGCGTGCATTGCCTGAAATATGGCATGACCACCAACAATGTGCTGGGTTGCGAGATCGTGCTGATCACCGGCGAGATCGTCAGGATCGGCGGCAAGTCCGCCGAGGCCGGCGGCTACGATCTGATGGGAATCATCACCGGTTCCGAAGGCCTGCTCGGCGTCATTACCGAAATCACCGTGCGAATCCTGCAGAAGCCGGAGACCGCGCGCGCCCTGATGGTCGGCTTCGCCGAGGTCGAGGCGGCCGGCGAATGCGTGGCGCGGATTATCGGCGCCGGCATCATCCCCGGCGGCATGGAGATGATGGACAAGCCGGCGATCCATGCCGCCGAAGCATTCGTCCATGCCGGCTATCCGCTCGACGTCGAGGCACTTTTGATCATCGAACTCGACGGCCCTCGCGTCGAGGTCGACGAACTGATCAAGCGGGTCGAGACGATCGCCCAGGGCTGCGGCTCGACCACCTGCCAGATCTCCAATTCGGAAGCCGAACGCAACCTGTTCTGGGCCGGCCGCAAGGCGGCCTTTCCCGCCGTCGGGCGGATCTCGCCGGATTATCTGTGCATGGATGGCACCATCCCGCGCGGCGCGCTGCCGCAGGCGCTGGCGCGAATCCGCGAGCTGTCAAAGAAGTACGATCTGCGCTGCGCCAACGTGTTTCACGCCGGCGACGGCAATCTGCATCCGCTGATCCTCTACGACGCCAACAAGCCCGGCGAAATGGAGCGGGCGGAGGCCTTCGGCGCCGATATCCTGCGGGCCTGCGTCGAGCTTGGCGGCGTGCTGACCGGCGAACATGGCGTCGGGATTGAAAAGCGCGACCTGATGCCGGAAATGTTCAGCGAGATCGACCTCAACCAGCAGCAGCGGCTGAAATGCGCTTTCGATGCGCAAGGGTTGCTCAATCCCGGCAAGGTGTTTCCGACTCTGCACCGCTGCGCCGAACTCGGCCGCATGCACGTCCATGGCGGCAAGCTCGCATTCCCCGAACTGCCGCGGTTCTAGAGCGTTTTCCAGCGAAGTGGGCCCCGGTTCGCGCAAAGAAAACGCGTCAAAACAAAAAACTAGAGCCTCCCGTTCCGATTCAATCGGAACGGAGGTTCTAGGCTTGTCCCCGGTTGCGTTCACGCGCCCTTGCGGTGCGCGGGCTCGGGATGCCTGGTCTCCGCCCCCTTGATATCCGGATAGAATTGTGGCGCCTCGCGCCGGTCAAATCGGCCGTAGTCGCGCACGACGCGGATTTGGCGGTGCCGGAGCTGCTCGATGCCGTCGACCTTCTTCGGTGACCACGCGTTGGCCGCTTCCGGACCGATCCAGCCTACCAGCAGCGCCAGCTTTCCCGGATTGTAGATGCTGGCGAACACGTCGTGATCAATGACGGCGCCGTTCTTGAGATCGAGTCCAAGATGGGCCGGCAGCAGATCGATTTGGGCTGCAAACCCGGCGCCCTTGTCCGGCGTAATCTCGGTAAAGGTCACGATTTTTGCGGCACCGACTTCGGTTTCATCGAGGCGGCGTTCGTGAATCGGCGCCTCCCTGGGCGGATCGGTATCAGCGGTCACGTCGCCGACGCGCAGATGATAATCCTGGAATATCTCGAACCGGCCCTTGCCCTGAACGGCGTGATGCTCGCCTTCGGTGCGCCAGCGCACGACTGACTTTTCATCGCGCCAGGTGGAGTGCGACAAGACCCAGCCGGGCCGGCGCTGGCTCTCGAAGCGCTCGTTGTCGACAAAACCGTCGATGGTTTCGATGATCGGCTTCAGATGCTTGGCGAGGCCGAGATATTCGTCCTTTTTGCCCTCGGCGGGGAGTACTTCGAAGATCACGGAAAACATGGTCTCTCCTTCCAGTTTGCTTCAGTTTGGGATCGGCGCGGCATCGTTGGCGAGCAGGAAGTTGATGCTTTCCTGCCAAAGCGCCATGCGCATGGTTTCGAGATGCATCAAATGAGTACCACGGCCAATCTTGATGTCGCGCTTTACCGGCGATTGAGTGAATTGCGCAGGTCCGCGTCAAGCGGGCAAAAACAAACGAGGGCAAAAACTCGTCACGCGACCCTCGTTGCTTTGCCTCGCTTGACGTCCTGGCCGCAATATTGAACAGCCAGGCGGAGCCTTTCCGAGACGGCTAAAGCAACGAATATTGCGCCCGCTCGCGTCTGGAAAGAAGCGGAAGCGCTTCGCCGGCGATGTAGGTTTTGAAATACGCGCTTTCCTGATGCGCCTTCAAAGCCGCCTCGTCGACAAACAGCTCATAGAACAGAAACTGCGCCGGGTTTTCTCGTCCCCTGCCTATCAGGAACAGTTTCGCGCCCGGATCGTTTTGTGCCTCCGGCAGAAAGCGCCGCAGAATGTCGGCAACCCTGTCGGCTTGCCCCTCCTTGGCTTCCCACTGGGCTACCACCAGCAGGCCGCCACCAGCTGTGGCTTGGCTTACAGTCTTCGGGTTCATTGCATATTGATCCATGGTCATTGCTCCTTCGATTGGCTGTGATCGGGATTGTGAAATGGCCGAAAGATTGGCCAACATCGTCGCCGCGCCGAACGCGGCGATGGCTGTCCGTCTCGCAACCGGGCCGGTCGACCACGGTTGCGGTGTCGGGATTTTCGAATGCCGCACGATTTTTCTCCATTCGTTCGATGTCGATGACTGGTAACGCAGCTTCGCGTCGAAGGTTGAGCGGTTTCAGTTCGACCGCGGCCGAAGTATCTCGTTCAGGTTCCGGCACCGCGCAGCGCTGCCGACCCGGCCGATGCAAGCAAAGTTCGATTGACATCGAAGCGTTTGCGGGGAACGGCGTGCCAAGCCGCGCGTTGCCGCCGATCGAACAGGGAGGTCCGCGATGGTCGTACCGCAGCTGGCGGAGGTCGCCCAACTGGTGGGGGATCCCGGACGCGCCAACATTCTGGCGACATTGATGGATGGACGGACGCTCACCGCCAAGGAGTTGGCAACCGTCGCCGGCGTAACGGCCCAGACCGCAAGCTCGCACCTGGCCAAACTCGTCGAACGTGAGCTTCTGACCGTGGAAAAGCGCGGACCGCGCCGGTTCTACCGGCTGGCAACGCCGCTGGTCGCCCAGATGCTCGAAGGCATCATGAATGTGGCCGTGACGGGACCGACCAGGTTTCGGCCGCCGTCCCGGATCGACAGCGACATGCGGCGGGCGCGAACCTGCTATGATCATCTGGCCGGGGAGCTTGGCGTCGCGCTCACCGACGCGATGATCGAACGTCGGTATCTCGCGCTTGACGCCGATGCCGGGGAATTGACTGCGGCAGGATCGGACTTCCTGGTCAATGTTGGCATCGACCTCACTGCACCCGTTCGCAGCCGCCGCGCGTTCTGCCGGCCATGCCTCGACTGGAGCGAACGGCGCCCGCATCTGGCCGGCAGGGTCGGGGCGGCGATTGCCGATCTGGGCTTCGCGCGTGACTGGATTCGCAGGCGGCGTCTGGGCCGGTCGGTCGAAATTACCGAAAGCGGTGTCGTGGCATTCAGAACCTTGTTCGGTGCGCGAATTTGATTTCGGGCGCGAAATTGACTACCCGCCATTGAATCCATCCGTCCGGATGCTGCCGACCCCGACTTTGAGGGTATGCCTCGCCTGTGGCAGGGGATGCCGAGCCACCACTCCCGGTCTTGTGTCCGGCATCCACGCCTTTAGAAGGTGCCATGGATTGCGGCTGGCGGCGTAGCGCTTGGCCGAGGGCGGAACGGCGATGAAGGCTAGGCGGTTGGCGTGGACACTCTGAAAGTACGTGACGCCAGGGATGTCGAGCAGGCGGTGCGCGCGGCGATCGCCGGCGAGCAGCCGCTGGAGATCATCGGCCATGGTTCCAGGCGGCTGATCGGCCAGCCGATGGCGACCAACGCGCTGCTCGATCTGTCGGCGCTCAACGCGGTGACTTCCTATGAACCGAACGAGCTGATCATCACCGTGCAGGCGGGCGCGCCGCTCGCCGACGTCAAGTCGCTGATCGATTCGAAGAACCAGCACTTTGCCTTTGAACCGGCCGACACCAGCCTGCTGCTGGGGACGTCGGGGGAGGGGACCATCGGGGGCATGATCGGCGCCGGCCTTGCCGGGCCGCGCCGCGTTCAGGCCGGGGGCGCCCGCGACCATCTGCTCGGCGCCCACGCGGTATCCGGCTTCGGCGACAGTTTCAAGGCCGGCGGCCGGGTGGTGAAGAACGTCACCGGTTATGATCTCTGCAAGCTGCTTGCGGGGTCATGGGGCACGCTCGCGGTGATGACGGAGGTGACGCTGAAGGTCATGCCAAGGCCCGAGAGCGAGCGGACGCTGGTGCTGCGCGGACTGGATGACATTTCGGCCAACCGGGCGATGACGGCGGCATTGGGCTCGCCGTTCGATGTGTCCGGTGCCGCTCATGTCCCGAATTCGGCGCTTCGAGCCGCAGAGGGTGGCCTCGGCGATGTCGGATCTCCGCGCCAGGCGGTCACGCTGTTGCGGCTCGAGGGAATCACGGCATCGGCCAGCCACCGCGCGGCCGCGCTGGCCAAGCTGCTCGCACCGTTCGGGACGACTGAAATTCTGCAGGATGCGTCCTCGGCAGCGATCTGGAGTTCCGTTCGCGACGTCGGGCCGTTTGCGGCCAAGGGCGCGCTCGGAGCGTGGCCGGTGTGGCGGATCGTCTGCCCGCCGGCCTCCGGCGGCGCCCTTGGCCAGGCCCTGGCGCGCGATACCGGCGGCGACGTGATCTACGATTGGGGCGGCGGCCTGATCTGGGCGGCGCTGCCGCCCAAGGCCGATGCCCAGGTGGCACTGGTGCGGCCACGGGTCGAAGCCATCGGCGGCCACGCGATGCTGCTGCGCGGATCCGACGAAGTGCGGCGCAATATCGATGTGTTCCATCCGCAAAAGGCCGGCGTTGCTGCCTTGAGCGAGCGCGTTCGCCACGGCTTCGATCCGAAAAACATCCTCAATCGCGGCCGGATGATACGGGGGTCCGCGGCATGAAGACCGAATTCAGCCTCACCCAGCTCGCCGATCCCGATATCGCCGAAGCGGACAAGATCTTACGCGCGTGCGTGCACTGCGGATTTTGTACCGCGACCTGTCCGACCTACGTGCTGCTCGGCGACGAGCTCGATAGCCCGCGCGGCAGGATCTATCTCATCAAGGAGATGCTGGAAAAGGATCGGCCGCCTACCGCGGAAGTGGTCAAGCACATCGACCGCTGTCTCTCATGCCTCGCCTGCATGACCACCTGCCCGTCGGGCGTGAACTACATGCATTTGGTCGATCAGGCGCGGGTGAGGATCGAACGGGACTATACGAGGCCGCTGACCGAGCGGTTGTTGCGTGCGACGCTCGCTTTGGTGCTGCCGCAACCCGTTTTATTTCGCGCCGGCATGATCCTGGCGCGGCTTGGCCGACCGCTGATCGGCTTGCTGCCGGCCCCCAAGGCGGCATCGGGCACGCCGACCTTGCTGCGGCGGATCGGGGCGATGCTGGCGCTTGCGCCGCGCAGCCTGCCGGCGCCGGGACCCGCCGGCGGCAGCGTGTTCCCGGCCATCGGCGAAAAGCGCGGACGGGTCGCCTTGCTGCAAGGTTGCGCCCAACAGGTGCTGGCGCCGCGCATCAATCAGGCGGCGATCAACCTGCTGACGCGTCACGGTATCGAGGTCGTGCTGGTCAAGGATGAGCAATGTTGCGGTGCGCTGACCCATCATCTCGGCCGCGAGGCCGCCGCGCTGGCGTTGGCCCGCGCCAACATTGCCGCCTGGCTCGCGGAGGCTGAGCGTGGTGGCCTCGACGCCATCCTGATCACGACGTCGGGCTGCGGCACCGTGATCAAGGATTATGGTTTCATGCTGCGCGAGGACCGGGATTTCGCTGCCGCCGCCGCCAAGGTTTCGGCGCTGGCCAAGGACATCACCGAGTATGTCAGCGGCCTCGATCTGCAGCCGGCGCAGCAACACAGCGACATCGTCGTCGCCTATCACTCGGCCTGTTCGCTGCAGCACGGACAGAAAATCACACAAGCCCCGAAAGAATTGCTTTCCAAGAACGGATTCGTGGTGAAAGATGTACCCGAGAGCCATTTGTGCTGCGGTTCGGCGGGGACGTACAACATTCTCCAGCCTGACATTGCGAACAAATTGCGTGACCGGAAGGTCGCCAATATTGCGATGGTCAAGCCGGACATGATTGCTGCGGGCAATATTGGATGCATGGTGCAGATTGCCGGCGGTACGTCAGTTCCTGTGGTGCACACGATTGAGCTTCTCGATTGGGCGACAGGCGGTCCCCGGCCAGGGTTGAACTGATCGATTGGCCTGACGCGAAAAAGCGGACGACTTGAAGCGCTCGATAGACACGGCTCAGCGGCAACAGGAGGACCACGATGGCTAAAGGCAAAAAGAAAAAGGGCAAGAAAGCGAAGAAGGGCAAAAAGCTTCTGACGGCGAAGAAAAAATCCGCCAAGAAGTCTGCGAAGAAATCCGCCAAGAAATCGGTAAAGAAATCGGCCAAAAAATCGGCCAAGAAGGCCAAGAAGTCGGCGAAGAAAGCGGCCAAGAAGTCCAAGGCGGTGGCCCCGAAAAAGTCGGCCAAGAAGGCCAGCGCCAAGAAGCGCCCGGCGAAAAAGGCAGCTCCAGCAAAGCCAGCCGCGCCCAAACCGGCGCCGCCGCCCGCGGCAGCGCCGGCACCCGCGCCGGCTGCATCGCCACCGAGTTGGGCCACGCCAAGTCCGGCTGCGCCAAGTCACGCTCCTTCAAGTCCCGCGCCGTCATGGGGGCATCCGTCGAGCTCGTCTTCCGGCGGTGACGACAGCCAATAGCAAGTCGCGTCCGGTCTGATCCGGTCACATTGGAAGGCCGCAGCGCTCCTCGCTGCGGCCTTTTTTTGGGGAGCTCCCCTTGGGGTGAATCGAGGGAAAGGTGCGGGGAGCGAACGACCGCTGATTCGCTCTTGTCGGTCGCCGACCGGGCCCTCAGGGGATCCTCCGCAAGAGCAGCCCCGAAAAGTTGCCGCGCCGATTCGAAACTCCGCAAAAGTTGTTGTTGGATTGCAACAGTTGCGGGACAAAGCTTCTGGTGACTGCAATAACGCCTAAAACGTATGCAGATGATCATCTTTTTTGCTTCCCGCAACCGGCAACCCGTACCAGATTGCCTCTCGGATTGATGAATTTGGTCCCAGTCGGCTGCCGCCCTGTCTTTCGGGGGGCCAGACCCGGACGGACCTTTGAAAATGCGTTGGGGATCCTGATGAAGAAGATGGTGCTGGTTGCTGCGGTGTTGGCAATGTCGGGTTCGGCTTTTGCGGCGGACATGCCCCTTAAGGCTGTCAAAGCACCACCCCCGGCGCCGTTCGATCCCTGGGATATCGCGTTCGGCAGCGCCGTCATGAGCGACTACATCTTCCGCGGAGTCACCCAGTCCAATCACAACCCTTCGGTCGCGGCCTATTTCGAGCCGCGCTACAATGTGACCAAGGACCTGCAGCTGTATATCGGCACCTCTGTCGAGAGCATTTCCTTCGCGAACCGTGCTGCCGCTGAAGTCGATGTCTACGGCGGTATTCGACCGACCTTCGGTGCTTTCGCGTTCGATTTCGGTGTCTGGGGTTACCTCTATCCGGGCGGCAATTGCGCCGACAACTTCCTCACGGGCGGCTTTCCCGGCGGCAATGTTTGCCCGGTCAGCACGAGCACGATCTTCCTTGCCAACGGCAACGTGATGAAGAAGGACGTGAGCTTCGTCGAAGTCTACGGCAAGGCTAACTACACCATCAACGACAACTGGCAGTTCGGCGTCAACGAATACTACTCGCCGAATTTCCTGAACTCCGGCGCCTGGGGCGATTACGCGTCGATTACCGGCAAGTACACCGCGCCGAGCACCACCTTCGGCACCAGCGGCGTCGGCATGTATGTGTCCGCCGAGGTCGGCCGGCAGTGGCTCGGTACATCGGATGCATTTTACGGCGTCGTCAGCGCCTTGGGTAACTTCGCGAGAGGCATCCCCTACGCCAGCTATGACACCTGGAACATCGGCATCGGCTTCACCTACAAGGTGTTCACGCTCGATCTTCGCTATTCCGACTCCGACCTGTCGAAGGGTAACTGCAACGCCTTCACCAGTGCCTTCAACGCTTCCGGAACGACCAACGTCACATCGATCAATCCAGCCGGCGCAGGTTCCAACTGGTGCGGTGCGGCCGGTATCGTCAAGCTCTCGGCTGACCTGACCGCGATGACCAATCTGAAGTAATCGTTCTCTTGAGACTGCGGAAAGGGCGGCAGCACAATCTGCCGCCCTTTTGTTTTTCGGCGAACCGGATGCCTTGACTGGCGAGGTGTTCCGGCTGCCCAACGCGCGACGGCTGCCGCCGCGGTCGGATTGGCCTGTAAGCCGTTATGACGGCTTGCCGCCTTTATCCTGGTCCTGCAGCTCAAACCGATCGCCAGCATCGGCCAGCACGACGTTGCGCTGGTGGAAGGCCTCAAGCGTGCTCCGGTGGCCGATCGAGACCACTGTCGTTGCCGGCAACTTCTCCGCCAGCAGACGATACAGCGCCGCTTCGGAGGCCTCATCGAGCGACGCGGTCGCTTCGTCCAGGAACAGATATTGCGGCGCGTGCAACAGCGCGCGTGCCAGCCCAAGACGCTGCTGTTCGCCAAGCGAGAGCATTCGGTTCCAATGCGCTTCCTCCTCTAACCGCGATACGAGCTTGGGCAGACCCACGGCGATGAGAGCATTCCCCACCTGTTCGGGGGTGTATGCGTTGGTTTCGGCAGGATAGACGATCGCAGCCAGCAGCAAACCGACCGGAAAATACGGCCGCTGCGGCAGCATCATCAGCGTGGCCTTGGCCGGGATCGCGATCGTGCCGGTTCCGAACGGCCAGACGCCGGCGATGGCGCGGAACAAGGTCGACTTGCCGGCGCCGGACGGACCGGTGACCAGGGTGCGCTCATGGCTGTGGATGCTGAAGCCATCGGCTGAAACCAGCGGGGTTCCGCTGGGCAGCCGGACCAGAAGCTGCCGCAGCTCGATATTGTCGCTGCCGGTGGAAGCCACGACGTCGATCGAACCGGCGCCGGTCGTCAGCGCGGTGGCGCCGGCGATTGCCGCCTCGAATCCGTCGAGACGCGCGATGACCGCGCGCCACTCGGCCAGCGCGCGATAGATCGAAACGAAGAATGACAGCGATTGTTGTACGGTGGAAAACGCAGATGCGGTCTGCATCATGCCGCCGAGCTGGATCTTGTCGGCAAAATAGGCCGGCGCGACCAGAATATAGGGGAAGACCACCGCGGCCTGGGTGTAGCTCGAGGTAAATGCGGTTAGCCGTTTGGTCCGGCTCATGATCGCGTACCAGTTCTGGACGACGCGGCCAAAGCGCTCCGACAGCCGCCCCCGTTCGGCGCTCTCGCCCCGCAGCAGCGCGATCTGCTCGGAGTTCTCGCGCACCCGCACGAGGTTGAAGCGGAAGTCGGCTTCGTAGCGCTGCTGTTGAAAATCAAGCTGCACCAGGGGCGAGCCGATCCAGTGCGTCAGCCCGGTTCCGAACACGGCGTAGATCAGCGCCCCCCATACCAGATAGCCGGGGATGTCGAACTCGTTGCCGAAAATCGTCAATGGCGCCTCAGCCGACAGGCCCCACAGGATGACCACGAAGGACGCCAGCGTCACCGCCGCGCTCAAAAGGCCGACGCAGATATTCAGCGTTTGATCGACGAACATTTTCACGTCGTCGGTGATGCGCTGGTCCGGATTGTCGGCCGCATCGCCCTGAAGCTGCATGCGATAGTGGTTGGCGTCGTGCAGCCATTCGCCCAAATAGCGGCTGGTCAGCCAGCGCCGCCAGCGAATCTGAAGCCACTGATTGAGATAGAGCTGATAGACGGCAAGCGCGATGTAGCACGTGGCCAGGATGCAGAAGATGCCGATTTCCCTGACGAAGCCGTCCCAGTTCTTCTCCTGCAGCGCGGTATAAAAGCGGTTGTTCCACTGGTTCAGGAGAACGTTGATCCCGACCACGGTCAGCTCGATGGCAATCACCGACGCCAGCAGCAGGCGGCCTGCGAATTTGTCTTCCGACCGGAAATAGGGAGCAGCGATCCGCCATACGGTCGCGGGCGTCAAGCGGATGTTGTTCACAGATTGCGGTCTCCGGGACGATGGCGGCAAGGCCTGAAAAGCGGGGGAATCCGGCGGGCCTAGACTAAAGTCGTAATTGCTGCGGTCTGCGTTCGCTTGTCCCGGCCTCGAAGTCAACTCTAGCATGCCGGTAATGGTGAGGGGCAGGGGGCCTTTGCACGTCGCGTGTTTGTGAGCGGGTTTGGCACGGCCAAATTCGCCTTCGATTTCGCGCTTTGCTTTGCTAAAGACACCCCCGGCAATCGCGCCAGGCGCACCGACCGTTCACGCGGGTCTGGGCGCCGAATAAGCGCGTGGGGAGGAATCGTAATGTGGAATCAAGTCTACAATCCATTTAACAACACGGTGCTTTCGACCATCGCCGCGGCGATACCCGTCGTCACGCTGCTGGTTTTGATCGCAAGCGGCAAGGTCAAGGCGCATATCGCCGCCATCATTGCGCTGATTGCCGCCAATCTGATTGCGATTTTCATCTTCACGATGCCCGCAGGCATGTCGATTCGCGCGACGCTGCTCGGGGTGGTGGCCGGGTTCTTCCCGATCGGCTGGATCGTCTTGAACGTCATCTTCCTCTACCGCATCACGGTCGCAACCGGCCGTTTCGACCTGTTGCAGCGTGCCGTCGGTGGTGTGACCGAAGACCGTCGCCTGCAATTGCTGCTGATCGCGTTTTCGTTCGGGGCCTTCTTCGAAGGCGCGTCGGGCTTCGGCACGCCGGTTGCCGTGACCGGTGCGGTCCTGATCGGCCTCGGTTTCTCGCCGCTCGCCGCCTCCGGCCTGTCGCTGATCGCCAATACCGCGCCGGTTGCCTACGGCGCGCTCGGTACCCCGATTCAGGGTCTCGCTTCGGTGACCGGTCTCGATCCCTATATTCTCGGCGCGATGGTCGGGCGGCAGTTGCCGGTGTTTTCGCTGATCGTGCCGTTCTGGGTGGTATGGGCGTTCGCCGGCTGGAAGGGCATGAAGGACGTCTGGCCGGCGGTGCTGGTCACCGGGTTGTCGTTCGCGATTCCGCAGTTCGTGATCTCCAACTATATCAACCCCTGGATCGTCGATATCGGCGCCTCGCTGATTTCGATGGGCTGCCTGATCCTGTTCCTCAAGGTTTGGCAGCCGAAGCAGCTTTGGCTGTCGCCGGCGCTGCGTGGCAATGACGAATCCGCCGCGACGATGGCGCCCGCCAAGCCGATGGACAAGACGCCGCTGACCCAGGCACAGCTTTGGAGTGCCCTGCTGCCGTGGATCATCGTCTGCATCGTGATGCTGATTTGGGGCAGCGGCTGGTTCAAGACCTGGGCCAACTCGATCTTCACCTGGAATTACCCCGTTCCCGATCTGCACAACATGATCAACAAGGTGCCGCCGGTGGCGGCGAAGCCGACGCCGGAGGGTGCGGTATTCGGGTTCACCTACCTGTCGTTCACCGGAACGGGTATGCTGATCGCGGCGATTATCTCCAGTGTCCTGATGGGATTCTCGCCGGCCAAGATGGTCGCGGAGTATGGCCGCACCATCAAACTGTGCGCGATTTCGCTGATCACGATCTCGGCGATGCTGGCGATCGGCACGCTGACGCGCCTGTCCGGCGTTGATGCAACGCTTGGTCTGGCGTTTGCGGCGACCGGCGTGCTCTATCCGTTCTTCGGCACGCTGCTCGGCTGGTTGGGCGTGGCGCTGACCGGATCGGATACCGCGTCGAACATTCTGTTCGGCAATCTGCAGAAGATCACCTCGGAGCAACTGGGCCTGTCGTCGGTCCTGATGGGGGCGGCGAACTCATCCGGCGGCGTCATGGGCAAGATGATCGACGCGCAGTCGATCGTTGTCGCCTCCACCGCCACCAACTGGTACGGACACGAAGGCACGATTCTGCGCTTCGTGTTCAAACACTCGATCGCGCTGGCATGTCTGGTAGGCCTGTTTGTCATGCTGCAGGCCTATGTCTATCCGTTCACGGCCATGGTGTTGAAGTAGGACACCGGCCTGATCTCGTCGATAAAATCCCCGCGTCCCGCGACGCGGGGATTTTTTTGCGAGGCGAAATTTGTATGACCGCCAATCTGGTCAATGCCGCGTTCGGCCATTACAACGGCGCGCGGCCGGGAATATCCGGATAGTTCGGGGAACTTGATGTTTTCAGCGACAGGTTTTTTGAGGCAAGCCGCGGCTGCTGCAGCACTGGCAGCGGTGGCCTTCGCGGCGATTCCGGCCTGCGCCGATGACGGATTTCCGTTCGGCTTCGAGATGACGCTGGAGGCGGCACCTCAAGGCGGATCGAAGCGGATTCCGACGCTCGAGATCGGCGACAACGGCGAGGCGAGGCTCGAATTGTGGTGCAAGGCCGGCAAGGGCCAGTTTTCGGTCGCGGGCAATACCGTGATTTTTGTTCCCGGTCCGCTACAGGGCCGCGACTGCCCGCCGGCGCGGGCGCAGGCTGACGATGAACTGGTCGCGGCGCTGAGCGAGGCCGCAACCTGGAAGCGGCGGGGCGATCTGGTGTCGTTCATCGGAGCCAGGCCGCTGCGTTTCCGAATCAACACCAACTGAAGTTTCGGGCCGGACCGATCGGGCATGGCCCAACCGGAAAGCCACTTTTTTCCGGATCACTCGATCGGATTTTGCGATCGTACGGCGCGGGATCAATCGGCTATTTCCAGGCCGACTTGTCGGCGTCCCAGCGTTGTCCCCTGAATTCCCTAGCCAGCGCATCGACGGAGCCATTGTCGTCCCGTTGATCGCCTTCCTCGTCGCCGCTGGTATCGTTGGCCAGATTGAGTTTTGGGCCCGCAGCCTCGTCCGTGGTTGAAACCACCGGATTGCCGATCCACAGCATCACCCGGTCGGACGCGCCGGGCTTGTCCGGCGCCACCAGCGCGGTCACTTCAATTATCTCGGTGAGGTCGAGCGCGGGGAACGACCGGCTCGGCCGCTTGAACGTTAGTTTCAGCTTTCCGGTGCTGGTGCTCCATGCCGCGGCCGCCGGCTTTGCCGAGAGCGTTACGGCCAGAACGCTGGAGACCTTCGCCGTGAGCTTGTCCTTGTTGAGCCGATCGCCGTCGCGCCATTCGGCGGCCGGAAAACGGACGGTGCGCTCCATCTCGACCACTCCGGTGGTCCAGCCGGCGGCCGCCACCCCCGGCGACGACTTGAATTTCTCGATCAGCGCGGCGGCGCGATCCGGATCGGCGCTGAGGCTGATGGTCTGTTCGCCGGCCCGCAGCGCATCGCAGGTAACGGCGAGGCTGCTCAGGGAAACCTCGACATCCTGTCCCTTCAGGCCCTTCAGGAAATCCGAAGCCGCATCGAGCTTTACCCTCACGCCGATCGATTCCGGAGACACTTCGGTAAAATCCTTTGGCGCTGCGGTGATGCCGTCATCGGTGGTCTGATTGTCCTGAAATTCCTTCTCGCTGATGTCGGAATTGTCGCTCGAATTGACCTCGGTCACGGCCTGGCCGATGCTGATCTGGCCCTTGAACTCGAAGCCGTCGCCCGACGGCTTGCGCACAAGCTTCACCGTGACCGGCAATTTGCCGCCGACGCTCTGCGTGGTGCCGGTCATGGTTTGGCCGTTGACGGCAAGGTTGACGACGAAGCGATCCTTGCGATCGGAGCCCTTTGCCACGGGATAGCAGACGTCGAGCACCGCCGCGGTGACGGTCTTGCCCTGCCGGGTTTCCTTGAGGATGACGTCGGCGTTGTTGTCCATCAATCCATCGATGGCGGTAAAGTATCGGGTTTCGTTCGCGCCAGGCGCGGCTTTCGGTGAGAGCTTCATCTGGCCGTAGGCCAGACCGGTCGAGGCCGTCATCAGTCCGACCAGACAGAACAAAAGGGCGCGCATATGAGTTTTTCCGGGGAAGGATGGAATCGGGCTTCAGGGTAGAGCTATATTGGCCACGGGTGAATCGGAACCTGGTCATTCCTAGCAAAAGCTCTGCACAAATCGCCAAAAAAGAAGGCCGCCCGGAGGCGGCCTTCGTCGATTGATTGGGCGGATGAAGGGATAGTCTAGAAGCCGCCCATGCCACCCATGCCGCCACCGCCGCCGGGCATCGGCGCCGCCGATTCCTTCGGCAGTTCGGCGACCATGGCCTCGGTCGTCACCAGGAGGGCCGCCACGGAGGCCGCATCCTGCAGCGCGGTGCGCACCACCTTGGCCGGGTCGATGATCCCCTTGGCGACCATATCGACGTATTCCTCGGTCTGCGCGTCGAAGCCGAAGGTCTCGGATTTTTCCTCCAGGATCCTGCCGACGACGATCGAGCCTTCGACACCGGCGTTTTCCACGATCTGGCGGATCGGCGCTTCCAGCGCCTTCAGCACGATATTAATGCCGGCCTGCACGTCGGGGTTTTCGTTGTGGATGCGGCCGACCGCCTTCTTGGCGCGCAGCAGTGCCACGCCGCCGCCCGGCACGATGCCTTCCTGCACGGCCGCGCGGGTAGCGTTGAGGGCGTCCTCGACGCGATCCTTCTTCTCCTTGACCTCGACCTCGGTCGCGCCGCCGACGCGAATGATCGCGACGCCGCCGGCAAGCTTGGCAAGCCGCTCCTGCAGCTTCTCGCGGTCGTAGTCCGAAGTGGTCTCCTCGATCTGCGCCTTGATCTGGCCGACGCGGGATTCGATGTCCTTTTTCTTGCCGGCGCCGCTGACGATCGTGGTGTTTTCCTTGTCGATCACGACCTTGCGGGCGCGGCCGAGCATGTTGACCGTGACGCTTTCGAGCTTCATGCCCAGTTCATCCGAGATCAACTGGCCACCGGTCAGGATCGCGATGTCTTCCAGCATCGCCTTGCGGCGATCGCCGAAGCCGGGTGCCTTGACGGCGGCGACCTTCAACCCGCCGCGCAGACGGTTGACGACCAGCGTGGCCAGGGCCTCGCCCTCGACGTCTTCGGCGATGATCAACAGCGGCTTGCCAGACTGCACCACGGCTTCCAGCACCGGCAGCATCGACTGCAGGCCGGACAGCTTCTTCTCGTGCAGCAGCACGTAGACGTCCTCGAGCTCGGCGGTCATCTTCTCGGCGTTGGTGACGAAATAAGGCGACAGATAACCGCGGTCGAATTTCATGCCCTCGACGATGTCGACTTCGGTCTCCAGCGACTTGTTTTCCTCGACGGTGATGACGCCTTCATTGCCGACCTTCTGCATCGCCTGCGCAATCATCTTGCCGATCGCAGCATCGCCATTGGACGAGATGGTGCCGATCTGGGCCACTTCGGAGGATGAGGCGACCGGCTTGGCGCGTTTTTCGATGTCCTTGACCACGGCGTGCACCGCAATCTCGATCCCGCGCTTCAAGTCCATCGGATTCATGCCGGCGGCAACCGATTTGGCGCCTTCCCGCACGATCGCCTGGGCAAGCACGGTGGCGGTGGTGGTGCCGTCGCCGGCGGTGTCGTTGGTCTTGGAGGCGACTTCGCGCAGCATCTGCGCGCCCATGTTCTCGAACTTGTCCTCGAGTTCGATTTCCTTGGCGACGGTGACGCCGTCCTTGGTGATGCGCGGCGCGCCGTAGCTCTTTTCGATGACGACGTTGCGGCCCTTGGGACCGAGCGTCACCTTGACCGCATTGGCGAGAATATCGACGCCGCGCAGCATGCGATCGCGCGCGTCTCCGGAAAATTTGACGTCCTTGGCAGCCATTTGAATTTACTCCTGATGGATTTGATGCGGTCGATCTCCGCGAAGCCTACCGTCATTGCCGGGCTTGACCCGGCAATCCATCTGCCTTCGCGAGACTCTTCCGAGGACGATGGATGCCCGGGTTAAGCCCGGGCATGACGACTATGGTGTATGCAGCGGCTGTGAGCTCAGACGAGCACACCCATGATGTCGCTCTCCTTCATGATCAGGAGTTCCTCGCCGTCGAGCTTGACTTCGGTGCCCGACCATTTGCCGAACAGCACGCGGTCGCCAACCTTGAGGTCGATCGGGATCAGTTTGCCGGCTTCGTCTCGGCCGCCCGGACCGACCGCCGTGATCTCGCCTTGCGAGGGCTTTTCCTTGGCGCTGTCGGGAATGATGATGCCGCCCTTGGTCTTTGCCTCGGCGTCGATACGTTTGACCACGACACGGTCATGCAGCGGACGAAATTTGGTTTTAGCCATGACGGTTCCTTTTGAAGGCTTGGTGTTCGAGTTGGGTTTGTCATCGAAAGTGGATCGGAACACGGGCGTATTCGACGCCGTCGAGGGTCGAACAGCTCGCATCCTTGGCAATCGCGCTCCCGGAGTGCCAATTGTGCGTCGGGGATATGGCTTGACGCCGAGCCTGTCAAGCAATCGGGGGGTTAAGGCCTTGGTGAGGCGGATATAGCATGCTTAAGGAAACCAAATCGGAGCGCCAGCGTAATTGGCTGGACGTCATTGCTCCGGCAGGAGTTTTGCGCTTGGCTGCGGGATGGGTGGGGCCGCGGATTTGCTTGGGGGAGAACATGGTCGGGTCACGTAGCGCGCGGACGGTTGCCAATCTGGGGATCGCCTCGGTGCTCACGATATTTCTGGGTGGGTGCGGGAGCATGAGCCTGCCGTCCTTCTCGTCATCGCCTTCGGCGCCGCCGGAGCCCAGCGCGGCGCCCGAAATGCCCGCCACGATCCGCGCCGACGAGATTGTCGGCCGGTGGGGCCTTGCGTCATTCCAGAATCCCAATGACCGCGCCCGCACCGAAGCCGCGGCGCGGGCGCAGTGCAAACAGCCCTATGTGATCGGAGCGGGCGCTACCGGCGGCGTCATCATGCATCTGGCGGATCAGGCGACGCCCCAGGAATTGCGCCTCAAGGGTAGCCCCAGCGGAAAGAATTATATCGGTCCTCCCGGACCGGCCGGGGGTGAACAGGACCGCGAGATCGTTTCCTTCGATGGGCGCGTCTTGATCACCCGCTTCATCGACAAGGATGCGGCGACCCGCTACGGCAACATGGTCTACGTGCGCTGCGCGCCGCGCGCCTGATCTGATTTGACTAGGCTGTTACCGTCATTGCCTGTGGCAAACGCAGAGCGTTTGCGCAAGGGAGCGCAAGCGACGAAACAATCCAACTTTCTTTGTGGCTCTGTGGATTGCTTCGCGGAGCCTGTCGTCGGGCGCGCATTCGCGCGACCCGTTGGCTCGCAATGACGCGAAAACAAAAACGCCGGCTTTGCGCCGGCGTTTTGTCTTACTGGCCAGGGAAAACCGTCGTCAATCGAACAACGCGTCGATGTCGTTCTGAGAAGCATGACCGTCGTCGCCGTCGAGCTTCGGACCGTTCAAAAGCTTGGCGTCGCCCTCGCGGGCGTCGACGACCGGGGGGGCGTGCGATTTGATGGCGTCGACGCCGCCCCAGATATCCATCATGACGGTGATGTGGTTTTCGATGAACTTCATCGTGGTCATCACTTTTTTGATGCGCTGACCGGTCAGGTCCTGGAAATTGCAGGCCTCGAAGATGGAAACGACGCGTTCCTGGATTTCCTCGCTGAGCAGCTTTTGCTGATCCGGCGAGGTCACCCTGCTCAGGGCGGTCGCCGCGTTATCGATCGCTTCCGCGGCTTCCAGAATCTGCTGCGTGGCTTCTTCGGTGCCGCCGACCACGGCGCCGAGTTCGCCGTTGACCTTGGCCATTTCCTCGCCGTTGAAACTCTTGCCGTGCAGCACCGCGATTTCGCGCTTGGTCCGGGTGATGGCATCGTAGATGAGATCGAGTTCGACCTTGAGTTTCTCGCATTGCTCGATCTGGGCGCGATAGGTTTCCAGCAGCGCCTGGGTCTCGGCGACTTCGTTGCTGACGGACACGCCGATCGCAGTGGATGCCGTGGCCGTGCCATGGTCAGGGGCGGCCATCTGGGCCCGGATCGCGCGCAATTCGCTCATGATCTCGTGGTGCATGGGACCGACCTCGCCGTCAAACTCCGGCAGCGACGGCATGTCGCCGACAATGGCTTCTTCGACACGAAAACGTCTGCGATGTATCGGCATGAGATTCTTTGTCCTTGAGCTTCACTCATCGCGTTTAAAGCAGACTCGATTTAACATGGAGTTCACGGCGGAATCGATTGCGGAGCGCATCTCGAATGCCGCATACCAACGATTAACCATGCGCTGTCGGCGTTCACCGAAAATAAACGCTACCGGATAAAACCGCGCGCAATTGACGACGTGGTGAATCGAAACGGCGGTTCTGTTTACCAAACCGATGCGGTTCTGGTCTTAGCTGGTGGTGTGCAGAGGCGCCGCTCCGGCGCTCCCACGACGAAACAGTACAGAGTACGTCGATGTCCAACAGAAAGTATCTTGCACTTCTTGCCGGCGCGTCTTTTTTCAGCACCGGCCTCCATCAGGCGGTGGCGAACGAGGCCGAGTTTGTCTCCGAACCCACCGTGATCTACGCCGCGCCATCCGCCGAGCGGCCTGCCGCGCCGATGCGAATGGCTTCGGCCGAACGCGCCAATATGGGCGGCGGCTTCATCGAGTTCCTGTTCGGCGATGGCCAGAATCAAGGCGATCGCTATCGGCAGCAACCCTATCAACAGCAGCCGACATTCCCACCGCAGCGTCCGCTGGAGCCGCAGCAAGCCGCGCGCCAGCCGGAAATGGGCGAACCCGCGCATCCTGCTTTCGATCCGAAATTCGAGAAGCAGCTCGTTGACTATGACGGCAGGGAGAACGCCGGCACGATCGTCGTCGATACGCCCAACAAGTTCCTGTACCTGGTGCAGGGCAACGGCAAGGCGATGCGTTATGGTATCGGCGTTGGCCGCCCCGGCTTCACCTGGTCGGGCGTCAAGCAGATTTCCGCCAAGAAGGAATGGCCGGACTGGACGCCGCCTGCGGAAATGCTGGTGCGGCGGCCTGATCTGCCGCGGCACATGGAAGGCGGTCCACAAAATCCGCTCGGCGCCCGCGCGATGTATCTCGGGTCCTCGCTCTATCGCATTCACGGCTCCAACGAACCCTGGACCATCGGCACCAACGTGTCGTCAGGCTGCATCCGGATGCGCAACGAGGATGTGATCGACCTCTATGGCCGCGTCAATGTCGGCGCGCGGGTCATCGTCATCTGATCCACGGCTGGATCAAAATGAAGAACGGCCGTCCGGTGAGGACGGCCGTTCTTTGTTGCGGCCAAGGGCCTCTCAGGCGAGGTCGCTGTCTCCGTCACCGCTGAAGTCGTCCGAATCGAGATCCATGTCGTCATGATCGTCGTCGTTCGAGGCGGAATCAAAAAGCCCAGTGCGCGAACTGTCATCGGCGCGATCGCCGGATGAGGCGATATCATTGACTCCGGCGTCGCGGGCGAGACTGCTGCCGGATTGATCGGTCCACGGATTTTGGCTCGCGACTCGGTCACCGGTCGCCGGGATATTGCCGAAGGCTTGATGGCCGCCCCCCATCATCGAGCGGATGCTGCCGAGCAGCAGCGATCCACCGACTACCCCGGCCGCGGCGGCTGCGGCCGTTCCCAGAAAGGATCCGCCGCCGCCCATCGGCGCCTGCGGTGCGCCGTAGGGCTGCCCGTAAGGACCCTGATCATACTGTCCCGGAGACTGCGCCTGCTGCATCACCTGGCCGCTGTTCCACACCGGACGGCTGCCAATGTCCGGAGGCCGGACGTTCGGCACCGAGCCGCGCGACTGATTTTGTCCGAAAATGGTATCGCGCATCGAATCGAGAAATCCGCCGGCGCGATCCTGCGCGGGGGCGGTTGCCGCCTCCAGTTCCTGGATGCGGCTGTTGGCGCGCCTGAGCGCCTCGTCCTGGACCAGAACCGTTTGCACCAGCGCGTAAACCGCGCTGGGCGCGGTACGCAAGCCTTGCGCGATCGTGGCAGTGGCATCCGGATCGCGCGGCGCGCTCTCCATTTTTGAAAGCCGGTCGAAAAGATCGTCAACCAATTGGCGTTCTTGCGGTGTCATGGAGCTTCTCCCTCGCCTCACAGCGCGGGGCAGATGTAGGCGCCTTTTGTGTCGCAAGTAGTGCTGTCGGGAATTAAATTTCCGTAGGCGACAAGGGGCCACCGGCGCCAGCGCGCGAAATGTGCGCAAATGTTTGATCGCAAGCCGGAAAATACGCCGCGCTTTCCCGGGAGCTTCAGCCCAATGTAACCTTGTTCGCGGCCAACAGGGGCGGGAAATGCTCGCCGCCGAGAAAAGCGTATTCGCGTTCGCGCTGAACCGTCAGCGGATCGAGGCTGACAAGGATATCATCCACCACCCCCGGGTGACACATGATGACGCCAGAATCGGGCAGACCATCGAGAAATTGTTGCATCAAGGCCCCGAAATCGGGCTGTCCGGAAAAATCATAGGCGCCGGCGAATCCAGGGTTGAATGCGATGTTGGCGCGCGCGGCGCGGCGGCGAAACTGCGCGCTCAGGACGTCGAGAACCAAAGCCTTGGGCGTGCCGAGTCGCCGGGTCAAAGGTTGATTGCGTCCGCCCTGGCGAACCCAGGCGTTTGGCGCAGCTTCATTTACCGCCGCCAGAAACGCGTCACGCACGCCCGGAAACAACTGCGCATGCTGGTGGCCGTCGACAAAGTCCGGGGCTCGGCCGAACAATTCGCCGAAGGTCGAAAGTTGCACCATCAATTCGGTGTGGATGAGCTCGGGATCGAGCCTGCGCATCAGGCCGGCGCGCAGCAGGGCAGGAAATGGCAGGAACATGCCGCCGTCGATCGGCCTGAAGTGCATCGTCAGCGGCCGGAAAGGCGCCGTCAAGGTGACGTGCAGGCCGATGGCGCAGCGCGGACTGTTCGCAGCCAGGGTTTTGAGCGCGCTCACTTCGGCGCGGCCAATCGCCGGGCCGACCACCATGACCGATGTGGCATTGAGACGGCCGCGCTCGATCAGGTCGCGAATGGCGTGGTTGACGCCGGGACTGATACCGTAATCATCGGCGCACAACCAAATGCGGCGCACTGGTGGCGCGGATTTGACGTTCGCTACCATTTGCCGCGATTCCTCGATGCGAACGTCAAATCCAAAGCTCCACCAGCAATTATGATTTGCCAGTAGTCCTGAGGATTCCAACATTCGCTAGGTGCCCCACAGACGGGAGGCGAATGTTGGAATCGGACCACTGGGCGGCATCGTTCATTCGGCGGCGGTCCTTTTGCCGGCTCCCAGATCGGCTTTTGCCTTCGCCTCGGTGCGCTTCTCGCTGTGCTCGGCGACGAAATAGATCGGCCGCGCCTTCAGCTCTGAAAGGATCTTGCCGATATATTCGCCGACGATGCCGATCATGATGAGCTGCACGCCGCCAATGGTCATCAGGCCGACCACCAGCGAGGGATAGCCGGGGACCGACTTTCCATCCACCCAGGTCTCCCAGAGGATCGAGAGACCGAACAGGAAGGCGCCTGTTGCGAGCAGGACCCCGAGCAGGCTGGCAAATCGCAGCGGCGCCACCGAGAACGACGTCAGCCCTTCGATCGAAAGCCCGACCAGCCGTCCGGCGCTGAACGTGGTGATACCGTGCGCGCGGGCCGCGGGCTCATAGTCGACGCGGACCTGGCGGAAGCCGATCCAGCTGGCCAGGCCCTTGAAAAAGCGATTGCGCTCGGGGAGCTGCCGCAGGGCCGCCGCCGCGCGCGGCGACAGCAGGCGAAAGTCGCCGGCATCCTCCGGAATCTTCTGTCGTGCGCCCCAATTGATCAGCGCGTAGAAGCCGCGCACGGCAAGCCGCCGCAGCAACGGTTCGTTGTCGCGATGGGCCTTGGCGGTATAGACCACGTCGTAGCCGTCATCGATCCAGTGACCGACCAGCTTCTCGACGAGGTCAGGGGGATGTTGACCATCGCCGTCCATGAACAGGACGGCACCGCGCCGGGCATGGTCCAGTCCCGCCATCAGGGCTGCTTCCTTGCCGAAATTGCGCGACAGCGACACTACCTGAACATCGAGTGCGTCGGCGGCAAGTCCGCGCGCGATCGCTGGCGTCGCGTCGCTGCTGCCGTCATCGACATAGACGACCTCGCACGCCAGGCCATATCGGTCCCGCAGCGCGCTGGCCTGGCCGCCCAGCCGCTGGTGCAGCAATGCAAGCCCGGCCGCCTCGTTATAGACGGGCACCACGATCGATAGCCCCTGCGCCGCAGCATTGGCCGCGGTCGTCGACAGGCTCGAGACATCCGTACCCAGCATCATCGATCAGCTTCCAACCATCCGAAAAAACAGCATATGGCAATCGCGGTGAATTGTCGCCACGGGGACCGGCCGCGGCGCTTTGTCTTATCGCCGCAGGAATGCCTCGAGCCTGGCGAACAGCGGATTGTCGCGGTCGAGCACGTAGTCGAGTGACGCCACCGAAACCGTCTCCGCGCCGCGGGCGCGAAGAAAGCTGCCGAGCGCGTAAAGCTGCGCCGGCGGGCAGTGCAGCGTCACCATTCCCGAAGAGGTCGGCCCGCCGAACGGCGACACCACGCCGAAGCGGTTATGGGCCTCGGCCAATAGCGCCGCGTCGCACCCGGCAAAGCGGGTGCGGACTTCCCGGTATTTGCTGGCGCGGGCACGGGCGGCGATATGATCCAGGATCACGCGTGCGGCCTCGCGCGCCTCGTTCGACCAGTCGGCGTCGCGCGAGGCCACCAGATTGGCCTGGCTGCGCAGGATCACGCCGTCGTCGAGCACCTTGAGGCCGTTGGCGGCAAGGGTCGCGCCGGTCGTCGTGATATCGACGATCATCTCCGCGGTGCCGACCGCCGGCGCGCCTTCGGTCGCACCCGCGCTCTCGACGATGCGGTAGTCGACGACGCCGTGCGAGGCAAAGAAGGTCCGGGTCAGGTTGATGTATTTGGTCGCCACCCGCATCCGCCGGTTATGCTGGGCGCGGAAGCCGGTGGTGACGTCGTCGAGATCGGCCATGGTCCGGACATCGATCCAGGCCTGCGGGACCGCAACCACGACATTGGCACTGCCAAAGCCGAGATTGTCGATCAGCAAGACGCGCCTGTCGGCGTCGACAATGCTTTCGCGCACCAGGTCCTCGCCGGTGACGCCGAGATGGACGGTGCCGCGCGCCAGTTGCGAGGCGATCTCGCTCGCCGAGAGATAGGCGATCTCGACATGGTCGAGCCCCGTGATGGTGCCGCGATAGTCGCGGGCGCCGCGCGGCTTTGCCAGCGCAAGTCCGGCACGCGTGAAGAATGCCTCGGCATTTTCCTGCAAACGCCCCTTTGACGGAACCGCGAGAACGAATGGCGCCGTCATGACGCGCTCCCGCCGATGCCGCTCGCGGCAGGCTTGCCGACAAGCTGGGTCAAGGTCTCGACCCAGACCGAGAATCCGACCGCGGGGATCGGGGTTTTGGCGCCGAGCTGGGTCATCAGCCCGTCATAGCGGCCGCCCGCCACCAGCGGCTCGACGCCGCTGCCCCTGGCATGCAACTCGAATTCGAAGCCGGTGTAATAGTCCAGCCCGCGGCCGAACGAAGTCGAAAAGCGCGTCGAACCGGTATTGATGCCGCGCGCGGCCATGAAGCCGACGCGGCTTTCGAACGCATCGATCGCGGCGGTGAGGTCGAGTTTTGCGTCGGTGGCGAGCGCGCGCAATCGCGCGATCGAATCGTCGGGGTCGCCCGAGATTGCGAGGAACCGCTTGATCAGATCGAGGGCGTCACGCGGCAGGGCGCCGCCCTTCAGGGTCGACTGTTCGAGGAAGCGATCGGCGATCTCCGAAACCGAGCGGCCGCCGACATTGGTGGTGCCGGCGATCGACATCAGATCGGTCACCAGCGCCAGCGCCGCCTTGCGATCGGAGCCGGCCAGCGCGGCGAGCACGCCCTCATATTCGTTGCGGGTCGATCCGGTTGCGAGCGTCAACCGCTCGAGATCCTGCTCCAGACTGATCTTGCGGTTGAAATCCTTGATCAGCCGCCGCCGCCAGACCGGATAGAGATCGAGGGCATCGATCAGCGCGATGAACAGTGCGACATCGCCGGTGCGAATCTCCACCTCGGTCAAGCCGAACGCGGCCGTGGCCTCCAGCGCCAGCGCCAGCATTTCCGCATCCGCCGCCGGGCGATCCAGCCGGCCGAAAGATTCGATGCCGGCCTGCAGGAACTCGCTGGGCCGGCCGCCGCGATAGCGGAACACCGGTCCGAGATAGCTGAACCCGGCGGGCTGCCCCGCGTTGCTGGAGGCGAGATAATCCCGGGCGACCGGAATGGTGAGATCGGGGCGCAGACACAGTTCCTCGCCGCCGGCGTCGGTGGTCAGATAAAGGCTCTTGCGGATGTCCTCCCCCGAGAGGTCGAGAAACGGGTCGGCAGGCTGCAGGATCGCCGGTTCGGCCAGCGTGTAGCCGGCCTGCGCGAACGACAACAGCAGCGCCTCCGCCCATGCGGCGGATCCGGTCGCACGAGGGGCGGCGGTCAGGGTCATCTCGAAGTCCAATATCCCGAAAGCGGCATTAAAGGGCTAGTCGGCGCAGCCCCTTAGCACGGCCCGGGCGGGGTTTCGACCGGGATCGGCCAAGTGCCTTAATACAAGTGCCTTAACAAGGGCCAAGGAGGATTGGTTAAGGCCGGAACCTATCCGGGCACGCCGTCGGCAGTCCAGTCCCCGAGCGCGGCCTGGACCAGGGCCAGCGCCGCCACGCCGGCGGTGTCGGCGCGCAGAATCCTCGGTCCAAGCGAAAGCCGCAAAATTCGCGGCTGCCGCAGCAGGAGGCTGCGCTCCTCCTCGGCAAATCCGCCTTCGGGGCCGATCAGGATGTCGATCCCCTCTGCGGCGTCCTGCGCGCTTCGCAGCGCCTGCAGCGGATTTGTGACGTCCGCGGCTTCGTCGCAGAAGACCAGCAGGCGCCGCCCGTTGCGTCCGCTCAGATAGCGATCGAGCGGCACCGGCTCGGCGACACCGGCGATGCTCAAAATGCCGCATTGCTCGGCCGCCTCGATCACATTGGCCCGCATCCGTTCGCCGTTAACCCGCGAGACCTGGGTGAAGCGCGTCAAAACCGGCTGCAATGACGATGCTCCCATCTCGACCGCTTTCTGCACCATGTAGTCGAGACGGGCATGTTTCAGCGGCGCGAAGACGTAAGCGAGGTCAGGGAGGCGATCCTGCGGCCGGGTCCGGGCGACGATCTTCAGACCATCGGGCCGTTTGCCCCCGGCGATCGAAGCCTGCCACTCGCCATCGCGTCCATTGAACACCAGGATGGTTTCGCCCGCGGACAGCCGCAGCACGTTGCCGAGATAATTGCTCTGGCTACGCGCGAGCGTGACGGTTTCATCCGGTGCCAGGGCGGCGTCGACAAACAGCCGCGGCTTGCGAAAATCGAGTTGGGGCATGGGCAAGGTTCCGATCCTGGGGCCTTTTAGCCCAAAGGATGAGAATTTACGCCATTATCGGCCGTCCGGCGCGGCCCAACGCCGCGCTGTTGCCCAATTCCACGGGTTGTTAAGGACTGGCAGGAATCGTAAAATGTACCCTCGGAGTCGCTCTTCTATCGGGAAGACGCTAGGGGCCTTTGGACCTTGCCTGAGGGAATAGCTTTGATGATCCGTCGCCTGATCGTGCCACTCGCCGTGGCCATCGTTACGCTCCATGCCGGCCAGGCTTTTGCGCAAGGCGCCTTTCCGGCGCCGCTGCCGGGCAAGGCCGGTGCGGCCAATGATCCGGCATTTCCGCCGGTGAATGGCGCTGCGCCCGCGCCCTCCTTTGGCGCCGCCCCCGCGGCCGGTGGGTTTCCGGCTGCCGGCGCAACTCCCTTTGCCAGTTCACCGTTCGCCGCGCCTCCGACCCAGGCGGGTCCCCCGGATGACTGCATGAACGGATTCATGCCGTTGCGCGATGAGGCAGAGAAACGCGGCAAGCTGATCAAGGCCGCCAGCGACCGGCATGCCCCTCCGGCTGAGGCTTGCAAGCTGATCGGAAACTTCGCCCAGTCCGAGATCAAGATGATCAAATACATCGAAACCCATGCGACCAAATGCGGGATTCCGCAGCAGATCGGCGATCAGCTGAAGAGCGGTCACAAGGGCACCGAGGCCATGCAGCAGAAGGTCTGTGCAGTGGCCGAGCAGATGAAAACGCAGGCACCCACAGGTCCGAGCCTGAGCGAGGTGCTGGGTTCGGCGACGTCGCTCCCGGTGGCCACGGCCAGCAAGAAGGGCGGCACGTTCGATACGTTGAACGGCAACGCCCTCGCGCGATGATCGGTGCCACCGATCTGAACGAACTTCGGAAACAGGACACCGTCCTCGGATGAGCGGCACTGCGGCGCGCGTTGCGGACGCGACCGGCAACTGGGTCGATACGCTGGCGCCGCCATGGTCGCGGCCTTACCTGCGGCTCGCCCGCCTCGACCGGCCGATTGGATCCTGGCTGTTGCTGATGCCGTGCTGGTGGTCGGCGGCGCTCGCGGCCGGCGTCACCTGCGACGTCAGCCGATTGCCCCTCGTCGTTGCGCTGTTCCTGGTGGGCGCCTTTGCCATGCGCGGCGCCGGTTGCACCTGGAACGACATCACCGATCGTGATCTCGACGCCAAGGTGGAACGCACGCGGTCGCGGCCGATACCGGCCGGACAGGTCAGCGTGCGGCAAGCGCTTGTCTTCCTGGCCGCGCAGGCGTTGATCGGGCTCCTGGTGCTGCTGCAATTCAACCGCTTCGCGGTGGCGACCGGCATCGCCTCGCTCGTCATCGTTGCGGTCTACCCGTTCATGAAGCGCATCACCTGGTGGCCGCAGGTCGTGCTTGGCCTTGCCTTCTCCTGGGGCGCGCTGATGGGATTTGCCGTCATCCTCGGGCGGATCGAGGCGGCGGCGCTTTTGCTCTATGCCGGTTCGATCGCCTGGGTGATCGGCTACGATACCATCTATGCGCATCAGGACGCCGACGACGACGCGCTGATCGGGGTCAAATCGACCGCGCGGCTGTTCGGCGCGCACACCCATCAGGCGCTGATCGTTTTCTACGCGCTGGCGGTGGTCTTGATCGGCCTGGCGATGTGGCTCGCCGGCGCCGGTTTGCCGGCGTGGCTCGGACTTGCCGCGTTCGCCGCGCATCTCGCCTGGCAAATTCGACGCCTGAAGATCGGCGATCCCGCGCTGTGCCTGCGCATCTTCAGGTCCAACCGCGACGCCGGGCTGCTGCTGTTTGTGGGGCTGCTCGCGGATGCGGTGATGCGGGCGAGCAGCGGGTAGGGTCGGCAAAGGCGTTTTTACGCCTGTCCATGGCCTATTCGTCGAGGCAAGTTTATCTCGATGGATTGAATCGGTAGGCACGCTGAGCCTGTCATCGGGCGCGCATTCGCGCGACCCGTTGGCTTTGCCCACCCTACATGACGACCGTTTCGAGAATAGGCGGTTAGTTCCGCGCGATGATCTCGCGCTCGTCGCGATGCACATTGGCGGGATCGAGCGCGCCGCCGCCGCGCC
Source organism: Bradyrhizobium sp. (assembly GCF_004799445.1). Lineage (GTDB taxonomy): Bacteria > Pseudomonadota > Alphaproteobacteria > Rhizobiales > Xanthobacteraceae > Bradyrhizobium. The sequence continues at coordinate 15,872 of NZ_SSNA01000084.1, read as the reverse complement.
GCCGCACCAGGAATTTCGGACGCCGTGCCCTGATCGCGTTGCGCCGCCGCCGCCGCGGCGCCGGTTCGCACGCCTTGTCTTCGGTCAATTGCGGAAGCGCAAAAATATCGCTCCACAATTGCCAGGCCGCCGAAATCTCGTCGCGGTCGGAACTTGCGCCGAGCGGGATCGTCAGCGACGGATCGCGGTGAACCAGTACCAGCATCTGGGCATCGTCGATGCCGCGCAGCGCGATGCCGAGGAAATCGCTGACGCGAACGTTGATCGCCATCCGCATGCCGTGGACGGCACGGCGCAGCACGACGCGTTCGCGGTGAAGTTCTATCCTGCGCACGCCGCCATCTGCGCGGACGTCCTGCGCATCGAAGCTGACGGGCAGAGAGAGAGGGTCGAGCCGCAAGGCGCGGCTCGACCCGGCGGGATTGATCCCGCCTGTTGCTGTTTGACGCCTCACGGCTTTGTCTCCCCGCCGGGATTATGTTCCCGGTCGATAGCGAGACGATGCCAGAGCGCGTTGCGAATTGGCTTAAAAAGGCTGGTTAATCAGGCGTCACTCGCCCTGCATCGCTGCGCATGATTGACAAGAGCTTGGCTCACATGATTGACGGGAGGTTGCGGCGAACGCGAAAATCTTTGGTTCTTGCCCGGTGAAATTGCTTGAAATCCCTGTGAATCAGGCACATCTGATGTAAGAGCAGAGGTGCATTCGCAACCTCTCCAATCCCTCTTGAATCCTCGGGATTTTATTCGTGATATCTTCACCATCGACCACATCGCCGCTTTCGCCTGACGCGGCTGCCTCCAACCTGTTCGATCAATCCGCCCTGACCACGCTGGCGCAACGCCTCGTCGAGGCCGCCAGGCGCGCCGGCGCTGACGCCGCTGACGCGGTGGCGGTGCGCGGTGTGTCGCAGGGCGTGGAGGTGCGCGACGGGCGCGTCGAGGAATCCGAGCGCTCCGAAGGCGATGATGTCGGACTGCGCGTGCTGGTCGGACAGCGCCAGGCGGTGGTCTCGACCAACGATATCAGCGGCGATGGCGTCGCAAGGCTCGCGGAGCGCGCGGTCGCGATGGCGCGGGTCGCGCCCGACGACAAATATGTCGGTCTCGCCGACCCGGCACTTCTGGCGCGCGATTTCCCCAATCTCGATCTGCTCGACCCCCATATTCCAACAACGGCTGAACTCGAACGCCGCGCCTGCGAGGCCGAAGCGGCCGCGCTCGCGGTCAAGGGCGTGACCAAGTCCGGCGGCGCCTCGGCCTCGACCGGCATCGGCGGCATGGTGCTGGTGACCAGCACCGGCTTTCATGGCTCCTATTTGCGTTCGAGCCAGGGCATCTCGATGACCGCGATATCGGGCGACGGCACCGCGATGGAACGCGATTATGACTACACCACCGCGCCGCATGCCTCCGATCTCGCCTCACCCGAAAGCGTCGGCCGCACCGCCGGCGAGCGCACGGTTGCGCGTGCCAATCCGCGCAAGGTCGAGACCTGCAAGGTGCCTGTCGTGTTCGATCCCCGCGTGTCCGGCTCGCTGGTCGGCCACCTCGTCGGCGCGATCAATGGCGCCTCGATCGCGCGCAAGACCTCTTTCCTGAAGGACCGTCTCGGCGAGCAGCTGTTCGCAAAGAATATCCGCATCATCGATGATCCGTTGCGGGTGCGGGGGCTGCGGTCGCAGACGTTCGACGCCGAGGGCGTCAAGGTCAAAAAGCTCGCGATCGTCGATCAGGGCGTTCTGACCTCATGGCTGCTGGATTGCGCGACCGCGCGCGAACTCGGGCTGGTCACGACCGGTCACGCCCACCGCGGCGTATCGTCGTCGCCCTCGCCGGGATCGTATAACCTTCATCTCGAGGCCGGCGAGCCGACCCCGGCCGAGCTGATCTCCGATATTCGCCAGGGATTCTACGTCACCGACCTGATCGGCTCCGGCGTCAATGGCGTGACCGGCGACTACAGCCGCGGGGCGTCGGGCTTCTGGATTGAGAACGGCGAGATTACCTATGCCGTGAGCGAGGTGACGATCGCGGGTCATCTTCTCGAAATATTCAAATCGCTGGTGCCGGCCAACGACCTGACATTTCGTTACGGCGTCAATGCGCCGACGCTGCGGATCGAGGGATTGACGCTTGGCGGACGCTAGCGTGCATGACGGGATATTGGCGCGCGATGCCGTTTTGCTGAAGGAGACGGTGCGGGAGGCCGGCGCGCTGGCGCTGTCGTTGTTTCGCACCGAACTGAAAAACTGGACCAAGGGCGCCTCGTCACCGGTGTCGGAGGCCGACATCGCGGTCAATGACCTGATCGCGGACAGGCTGCGATCGGCGACGCCGGGCTATGGCTGGCTGTCGGAGGAGAGCGCCGACGACGAGATACGTCTCGGCAAACCGCTGGTCTGGATTGTCGATCCGATCGACGGCACCCGCGGTTATCTCGCCGGCCGCGAAGATTGGTGCGTTAGCGTGGCGCTGGTCGAGGGCACACGGCCGTTGTTGGCGGCGGTGTTCGCGCCGGCCAGCGAGGAATTTTTCTTCGCCGAGCGTGGCCAGGGCTCATTGCTCAATGGCCTGCCGGTTCATGCGGCGTCCGGTGCGGAGCTCGACTTTTCTCGCGTTGCCGGCCCGAAGCCGCTGGTCGAGCGGCTCAACCGCTCAACCGGTGAGATTATCCTCCATCCCCGAATCGGATCATTGGCGCTTCGGCTGTGCCGGGTTGCCCAGGGAAGGCTCGATGCGGCCTTTGCCGGCGGTCAAAGCCGCGACTGGGACCTTGCCGCGGCCGATTTGATCGTGCAGGAAGCGAATGGTAACATGACCGCGCTTTCGGGGGACACCATCCTGTATAATTGCAGGGAGGTGACGCACGGGGTGCTGGTGGCAGCGGGACGCGATCGTCATGCAAGCATTGTCGAGCATTTTCGGGCTCGCCCCTTGCCATGAGCGCTCCCCGGTGAGTGCCGGAAACTTTGTTCGACCGGCACCGCATTAGGAAAAGAGATCATGCCAGATAGTGCCCCGCTGCAGTTGCTCCATCTCGTCATCGGAGGTGAACTGACCAACCTTGAACAGACGACGTTCAAGGATCTCGCCCAGGTGGAATTCGTCGGCGTCTTCCCCAACTATGCGGCCGCGTACACGGCCTGGAAGGCGAAGGCGCAGCAGACCGTGGACAACGCCCACATGCGTTATTTCATCGTCCATCTCCACCGGCTGCTCGATCCTAGTCACGACGCGAAGCCTGCCCGTTGAAGAAATTGATTCGCGATGTGCTGCGCAGCAGCTGGCTCCAGCGCGCTGTGGGTATTCTCGCGGCCGAGTTCTTGCGGCTGGTCTGGCTGACCAACAGGTTCAGTTTCGATCCGCCCGAGGTCTATGACATCGTCGAGCCGCAGATGCCGGCGATTTTGGCGTTCTGGCATGGCCAGCATTTCATGACCCCGTTTATCAAGACCAAGGAAAGCCATCGCGGCAAGGTGCTGATCTCGCGGCATCGCGACGGCGAATTCAACGCGATCGCCGCCGAGCGGCTTGGCATCGGCACCATCCGCGGCTCCGGGGATCATGGCTCGGCGTTTCACCGCAAGGGCGGCGTCGGCGCCTTCAAGGAGATGGTGCGGGCGCTTGAACAGGGTTATAACGTCGCGCTGACCGCCGACGTGCCGAAGCGTTCGCGAGTAGCCGGACTCGGCATCATGATGCTGGCGCGCGAATCGGGGCGGCCGATCATGCCGTTCGCGATGGCGACCAGCCGCTTTCTGCGCCTGAAAAACTGGGATCGCACCACGATCAATCTGCCATTCGGGCGAGGGGCGCTGGTGGGAGGCGAAATCATCATGGTTCCACCCGACGCCAGTGCCGAGACGATGGAAGAACTGCGCGTGCGGCTGGAAGCGACACTGAACGACGTGACAGCGCGCGCTTATGCGCAAGTCGGCCGTCCGGAAGAGGCGGGGCATGGCTAACCCCTTGCCGATGACGCTCCGCGTCTATCAGCGGCTGTCCGCCGCGGCCGCGCCGCTGGCGCCGGCGCTGATCAAGCGGCGGCTGAAACAGGGCAAGGAGGATCCCGCGCGCGTCGGCGAGCGCCGCGGCATGAGCCGGGATATCCGGCCGCATGGCCCGCTGGTGTGGATTCACGGTGCGAGCGTCGGCGAAGTGCTGGCCGCCGCGGCCCTGATCGAGAAATTGCGCGCGCTGAATATTCGCATCCTCGTGACCTCGGGCACGGTGACCTCGGCGGCGATCGTCGCCAAGCGGTTTCCCGCCGACATCATCCATCAATATGTGCCTTACGATTCGCCGCGCTACGTCGAGCGTTTTCTCGATCACTGGCGGCCAAGCCTTGCGCTGTTCATCGAGTCCGATCTGTGGCCGAATCTGATCCTGTCGAGCGCGGCGCGGCGCCTGCCGATGGTGCTGATCAACGGCCGGATGTCGCATCGCTCGTTTCCGCGCTGGCGCCGGGTGAGCGGCACGATCTCGGCGCTGCTTGGCCGGTTCGACGTCTGCCTGGCGCAATCGCGGATCGATGCGGAGCGCTTTACCGCGCTGGGCAGCCGCAACGTCGTCACCACGGGCAATCTGAAACTGGATGTTCCGGCACCGCCTGCCGATTTCGCCAAACTGGAACGGTTGATGTCGGTGACGCGCGGTCGCCCGGTGATCGTGGCGGCGTCGACGCATCCCGGCGAAGAAGAGATATTGCTTGAGGTCCACCGCACCCTTGCTGGATTTTTTCCAACGCTGCTGACCGTGATCGTGCCGCGCCATCCCGGTCGCGGCGAAGCGATCGCCCGCACGATTGCCGCCGCCGGTCTGCATGTCGGCCTGCGTTCGCGCGAGGAACTGCCGACCGCGGCCACCGACATCTATGTCGCGGACACCATGGGCGAGCTGGGGCTGTTCTATCGGCTGTCGCCGATCGTGTTCATGGGAGGATCGCTGGTCGAACATGGCGGGCAGAATCCGATCGAGGCGGTCAAGCTGGGCGCGTCGATTGTTCACGGACCTCATGTTTTCAATTTTGCCGACGTCTACGAGGCGCTCGACAATGCCGGCGGCGCCAAGCGGGCCGACACCCAGGAAGCGCTGGTAAAGCAGCTGGGCAAGTTGCTGGCCGATCCCGCGGCGCGCAATCTGTCGGTCGCGGCCGCCGAGCGGGTGGTCTCGCAACTCGGCGGCGCGCTCGATCGCACGCTGGCTGCGCTTGAGCCCTATCTGTTGCAGTTGCGCATCGAAATGGGGGCGTCGGATGCATGAGCCGGCGTTCTGGTACCGGCCATCATCATGGATGTCGCGATTGCTGATGCCGCTCGCTGCCGTCTATGGCGTGATCGCAGGCCATCGATTGCAGCGTAACGGGTTTGACGCCGGCATTCCCGTATTTTGTGTCGGCAACTATCATGTCGGCGGCGCCGGCAAGACCCCGACGGTGCTGGCACTGGCCAGGCTGCTGCGCGAACTCGGCGAGACCCCGGTCGTGCTCAGCCGCGGCTATGGCGGACGATTGCGCGGGCCGGTGATGGTCGATCGGGATCGCCACGCGGCGGCGGACGTCGGCGACGAGCCGCTGATGCTGGCGCGGACGGTTCCGGTCGCAGTCGCGCGCGATCGTGTCGATGGCGTCGCATTGGCGCGCTCGCAGGGCGCCACCGTGATCGTGATGGACGATGGCTTTCAGAATCCGGCGATCGCCAAGGATGCTTCGCTGATCGTGATCGACGCTCGCCGCGGCCTCGGCAATGCCTGCGTGTTTCCCGCCGGCCCCTTGCGCGCGCCGCTGCCGCCGCAGATCGACCGTACCGATGCACTGATCGTGATCGGCGACGGCGCCGCGGCCGCGAAGGTTGCTGCCGCAGTCGCGGGGCGGGGCAAGCAGGTCATGCCGGCGCATCTGAAGGCCGACGACGCATCGGTAGCATCGCTTCGCGGCAAGCGCGTGCTGGCCTTTGCCGGGATCGGCGATCCCGCCAGGTTTTTCAGGACGCTGCGCGCCAGCGGCGTCGAGGTTGTCCTGGAGCGGGCCTTCGCCGATCATCACCAATTTTCGCAAGGCGAGATCGAAACCCTGATCATGCAAGCCAGACGCGACGCACTGACACTGGTGACGACGGAAAAGGACATGGCGCGGCTGCGTAGCCTCAAGGGGCTTCCAGGTTGGGCGCAGGAAATCGTGCCGTTCGCGGTAACACTTCAATTCGAGAACGCCGCAGACGTGAGGAAGCTGGTATCGGAGCGGCTATTCAGGGCGCGCGAGAAGAAATTTCAGAAGTAGGGTGGGCAAAGCCAACGGGTCGCGCGAATGCGCGCCCGTTGGCTTTGCCCACCCCATGACGTGCCGAAGTTGGTGGCCACAGCGCAGGCGCGCCTTTGTCCACCCTGCTCAGGTCTTCAGCGCGGCGGGAAAATGCCGCTGCAGCACCGCGCTCGGCAGCGCATAGGCCTCCTGCAGATCGACGCTCCAGTATTTCAGCTCGTCGAGCGGTATCCGCGCCTCGGTCACCGCGCAGCGCACATAGGTTCCCGGCGAGATCACGCGGAAATCGCCATCCAGATATTGCAGTTGTGCTTCGCCGCCCGAGGGGCCGAATTTGTTCAGCACGGTTAGGTTCTCCGATCGTTCCCGGCGGTTGGGCCGGGCCAGATGTTTCCATATGCAACCTAGCATAAATAGGCCGGGCTGTCCGCCAGTCAAACCCACCGATTTGTGATGAATTGCGGTCTTTGCCGCATGCTAGCCTTGCCGAGAATGGATCGCTGTTGTCCCAGCGCCACCATGACCCGGCAAAACGCGATGCGCTCTCTGGCGGCCATTATCTTCCTGGCACTATTTGCCGTGGCATTTGCGGCGGATGCGGCGCCGTTGCCCGTTCCGCACCCGGTCGAGATTCCCTCGGGCAGCGCGGTATTGCGCGCGCAGCTTTACAAGCCCGACGGGGATGGTCCGTTTCCGGTCGTGATCGCGCTGCACGGATGCGGCGGATTGGGCGGCCATTCCGAGCCGGTCCAGCCGCGCTATCGCGATTGGGCGGAGCAACTCTTCAAAGACGGCAAAGCCGTTTTGTTTCCGGACAGCTACGGGTCGCGCGAACTCGGCCCGCAATGCCACGTCAAGGAACGCCGCGTGCTGGCCCGGCGCGAGCGGGTGACCGACATCCTGGCGGCGCGGCAATGGCTGCTGCAACAGCCCTGGGCCGCGCATGATCGCATCAGCCTGTTGGGCTGGGCCAACGGCGCGAGCGCGCTGTTGTGGGCGGTGCGTCCGCAATTGGCGTCGCGCAATGTCGAGCCGGATTTCCGCTCGGCGATCGCGTTCTATCCGGATTGCCGCCTTTCGTCCGGGCTTGGATGGAGCGCGCGCGTTCCGACCCTGGTGCTGATCGGCGCCAAGGACGACGTCAGTTCGCCGCCCGCCTGTCGTCAGATGATCGATGGCGCGCACGGGCGCAGCGCGCTGGCGCGGATCGTGGTCTATCCCAGCGCCTATCACGACTTCGACCGCGCCAATTTGCCGCTTCACGCGATTGACCCAACCGCTGAAGCGACCGACCCCGAAAAGGGCCACCTCGGCACCGACGCCGAAGCGCGCGCCGATTCGCAAAAGCGCGTCGCGGAATGGCTGGCGCGGTAGAGAGCCCGAATGCAGCCACTTACCCTCCCCTGGAGGGGGCGAGACGAGCGAAGCTCGCTCTCTGGGTCGACGCGAATGCAATGAGCGGCGGGGTGGGGTGAAGGTCTCTCGTCCTCGTCGGTGTGTCAGCGTCTCGCTCGCGGATGGATCACCCCACCCCGTCGCGCATCTTGCTTCGCGCGATGCGCGCCGACCCTCCCCCTCCAGGGGAGGGTGAAGAAGTAGCCTAGAACAAGCTTCCCTGGCCGACCGGTTTGGCGACGCGCTTGGGCGCGGCCGGCTTCGGCTCGCCGGCAGCCGGCTTTGCTGACATTGCCGTCGCCGCCGGCCGATCGCTATCTGCGGTCGCTCCAACCCGTCCGTCGGCGAATTCCAGGCTGAGCCGCACCCCGGGGCCGATGCCGGCTGCGGCGTGCACCGCGTGGCCCTCGGCGTCGCGCACCAGGGCAAAACCGCGCGCCAGTACGCCGCGATACGACAGCGCGCCGAGCAATTGACCGCTATGGGCGACTCGCGCGGCCAGCCGCTGGGTCGAGGTGGCGAGCGCGCGGCGCGCCCGCTCGGCCAATCGAAGCGTGCGTTCACGGTCGCGCGCGATGATCTGGCGCTGCGCCTGCGCGTTGGAGAGCTTCGAGGCCTTCAGCCGGATCGCCAGTCCAGCAAAGCGATCCCGGCGATTTCGCAACAGGCTTCGCGCCGAATGCGCCATCCGTTCGCCGGAGGCGGTCAGCCGGTGCTGGGCCTGCGCCAACTGCGCGCGCAGCACCCGCATTGTTAATCGGGCGCTGACGCCCGCGAAGCGGCGGAAATGGGCGTGGGTATTGGCCTTCAGGCCGCGGGGCAGGGCGGCGGTGGCGCCATCCAGCCGCTGCCGCGGGATCGCCAGGAGTTCGCCGGCGGCGGGCAGCGCGCGCACGGCGGCGCGCAACTCGTTGCGGCGGGATTCATGGCCGCGCTGCCAGCACAGCATGGTCCGCCGCGCCAGGCTGGCGACCTCGACGAACAGCTCGCTACGCACCGGGACCGCCATTTCCGCGGCGGCGGTCGGCGTCGGCGCGCGTTTGTCGGCGGCAAAATCGATCAGCGTGATGTCGGTCTCGTGGCCGACCGCCGAGATCAGCGGGATCATGCTTTCGGCGGCGGCGCGGACCACGATTTCCTCGTTGAACGACCAGAGGTCTTCCAGCGAGCCGCCGCCGCGTGCGACGATCAGAAGATCGGGTCGCGGGATCGGGCCTTCTTCCGGCAGCGCGTTGAAGCCGCGGATCGCCGCTGCGATCTGTTCGGCCGAGCCTTCGCCCTGGACCCGCACCGGCCACACCAGCACACGGCGCGGAAAGCGGTCTTGCAGCCGATGCAGGATGTCGCGGATCACCGCCCCGGTCGGCGAGGTGACGACGCCGATCACCTCCGGCAGCCATGGCAGCAGTTGCTTGCGTGCCTCGTCGAACAGCCCTTCGGCGCCGAGCTTGCGTTTGCGCTCTTCCATCAGCGCCATCAGCGCGCCGATCCCGGCGGGCTCCAGCGCTTCAATGACGATCTGGTATTTCGACGAGCCGGGATAGGTCGTGAGCTTGCCGGTGGCGATGACCTCAAGGCCTTCCTGCGGCTTGAAGCGCATCCGGCCGTGGACGCCCTTCCAGATCACCGCCTCGATCTTGGCGCCCTCGTCCTTGAGCGCGAAATAGCAGTGCCCGGAGGAGTGCGGCCCGCGGAAGCCGGTGATTTCGCCGCGCACCCGGACATGGCCGTAGGCATCCTCCACCGTCCGCTTCAGGGCGGAAGACAGCTCGGACACCGTGAATTCCGGCGCGTTGATCAGGGTTTCCGCTGGGGGCATCTCGATTCGGCTCTTTCGGGTAGGCGCCCAAGTTAGGGATTTTCGTATCCAACCGCCAATCCAGACCTTGCATTTCCAATTGCTCTGTTTTACAGAGTAATCTGTAATAGTAAATTCGGAGGCAAGATCATGCTGAAATGGATGGTTTGGTTCCCGCTGAGACTGCTGCGAGGGGGCTTGAGCCTCCTGGGCCTGGCAACCCTTGTGCTCGCCGCGATGCTGGCGACGCCGCTGGCTCGCCTGCCCGAATTGTCCTCGGTCTCGCAGGCGGCTCGCGCCGTTGATCGCTCCAGCATGCCGGACCTCGAGCGCTTTTTCGCCCGCGACGGCACCAATCTGGCGTACCGGCATTATCCAGCGCGGGGACCGGCGAGCGACAAGATCGCCATTCTCGTGCACGGCTCGTCGGGATCAAGCATCGCCGTCCACGCCTTGGCCGACGCTTTGGCGGCGCGGGGCGTCGAAACCTACGCGCCCGACATTCGTGGGCATGGTGGCTCCGGCACGCGTGGCGACATCGGCTATCTCGGCCAGCTCGAAAACGATCTCGAGGATCTCGTCGCCGTCGTGCGCAAGACCGCACCCAGCCAGCCACTGACGCTGCTTGGTCACTCCGCGGGCGGCGGCTTTGCGCTTCGGGTGGCGAGTTCGCCGATCCAGAAGCTGTTTACGCGCACCGTGCTGCTCGCGCCCTATCTCGGCTACGATGCGCCGACCAACCGGCCGGGTTCCGGCGGCTGGGCCAGCCCCGACATTCCGCGCTTCCTGGCGCTGGCGGCCCTGCACCGGCTCGGCATCGAATGCTGCGAGGCGCTGCCGACGCTGGCCTTCGCGGTGCCGCCGAATTCCGAACGGATCCTCGCCCCGACCTATTCGTACCGCTTGATGCGCAATTTTGCCACCCGCGGCTACCAGGCCGATTTCGCCGCCGCGACCATGCCGCTCGCGCTGATCTCGGGCGCCGATGACGAATTGATGATCGCGGACAAATATGCCGACGCCGTGCACGCGGTCGCGCCGTCGGTCGAAGTCAAGCTGATCGACGGCGTCGACCACATGGGCATTGTCGGCAACCCGCGCGCCGTCGCCGCAGTTGCGGAGAACGTCGCCAAGGCGGGAGCCGGATCATGACCGGCATCGATCCCCGGGATGCCGCGCAGGCATTGAGTGACATCGAGCGGATTGTCGAACGGGTCCGGCAGTCGCGGACCTACGATATTGCCAGCCTGATGATGATCCTGTGGGGCGTCCTGGTGTTGGCCGGCAACCTCGCGACTTTCGCCTGGCCGCATTTCGGCAGCTACATCTGGATCGGCGTCAATGCGATCGGCGCGGTGGGGTCGATTGTCGTGAGCGTGTTCCAGTTTCCCGGAGCCGGTGGCCCCGGCTTCGACGTTCGGATGGCGATAGCCTTCCTGCTGTTCTTCGCCTTTGGCTTGCTGTGCAGCACGGTGTTCGGCCATTTCGGGCCGCGCGAGATGGGAGCGTTCTGGCCGATCTACTTCATGTTTCTCTACTGCCTGGCCGGCTTGTGGTTCGGTCGCGCCTTTATCGCCATCGGACTTGGCATCACTGTGCTGACGCTGATCGGCTATTTCTTCGTCACCGGCGCCGCCTTTCTGTTGTGGATGGCCGCCGTCAACGGCGGCGGGCTGATCCTGGGCGGCCTCTGGATGCGCCGGAGCTGACCGATGGCCGAGCTCGACGACATCATCCACCAGCCGCTGCGGCTGAAGATCATGGCGGCGCTGAACGCGCTGCCGGCCGGTGCGGGACTGGAGTTCTCCCGGCTGAAAAAACTGACCGGCGCCACCGACGGCAATCTCGGCGCCCATATCGAGACGCTGTCGAAAGCCGGCTATGTCGGGGTCGACAAGGCTTTTGTCGGCAAGCGGCCGCAGACCACGGTGACCGCCACGGCGGTCGGGCGCGGCGCATTCGCCCGCCATGTCGCGACCCTGCAGGAGATCATCGCGGCCTCGGGGAGCGGCGACTAATCGCCGTCATTCCGGGGCGCTCGCAGCGCGAGCGAACTACGATGTGCAATTGCACATCGGAGAATCTCAGGCCGAGTACCCGCGCAAGGCAACCTCGAGATTCCGGATCGGCGCGCATCCAAGTCGGCTATTGCCGACTTGGACAACGATATTGCCGAACTCGGGCAAACCCGAGTTCGGTTGCGCGTCGCCCGGAATGACGGCGTTTGGTCAGCTTACCTCTTGCAGGCGGAGGGAGATTCGTGCGACCGAAATTCGTCCCAACCCTCGCTCTGGCTGCATTCCATGCACATTCTTCTGCTCGGTTCCGGCGGCCGCGAACACGCTTTAGCGTGGAAGATCGCGGCGTCTCCGCTGCTGACCAAACTGTGGTGCGCGCCGGGCAATGCCGGTATCGCGCGGGAAGCCGAATGCGTGGCGCTCGACATCGCCGACCATGCCGCGGTGATCGATTTTTGCCGAGAGAACGCGGTCGAGCTTGTCGTGGTCGGTCCGGAAACGCCGCTCGCCGCCGGGATCGTCGACGATCTCGCTTCTGCCGGCATCAAGGCCTTCGGCCCGAGCCAACAGGCGGCGCGGCTTGAAGGCTCCAAGGGATTCACCAAGGCGCTCTGTACCGAATTCGGCATCCCGACCGGCGCCTATGGCCGTTTTACCAATGCGGCCGACGCGCGGGCCTATGTTCGCAAGCAGGGCGCGCCGATCGTGGTCAAGGCCGACGGCCTGGCGGCGGGCAAGGGCGTGGTGGTCGCCATGACCCTTGCCGAGGCGGAAGCCGCCATCGCCATGATGTTCGATGGTGCGTTCGGCCAGGCCGGTGCGGAGGTGGTGATCGAGGAATATCTCGCCGGCCGCGAGATCAGCTTCTTTGCACTGTCCGACGGCGAGACCGCGATCGCACTGGCTTCGGCGCAGGACCACAAGCGGGTGTTCGATCATGACCAGGGGCCGAACACCGGCGGCATGGGCGCCTACTCGCCGACGCCGTTCGTGACTCCCGACATTCACGCCGAGATCATGGCGAAGATCATCTTGCCGACCGTCGCCGGCATGAAGGCGCGCGGCACGCCGTTTCGCGGCGTGCTCTACGCCGGCGTCATGCTGACCGAGCACGGGCCAAAACTGTTCGAATACAATGTCCGTTTCGGCGATCCCGAATGCCAGGTGCTGATGCTGCGGATGATGTCGGACATCGTGCCCGCCATGCTGGCGTCCTGCGACGGCCAGTTGAAGAATTTCGATCTGCGCTGGTTCGTAGAACCCGCGCTGACGGTGGTGATGGCGGCGAAGGGCTATCCCGGCGACTACGCCAGGGGCAGCCGCATCGAGGGGCTCGATGAGGCCGGCAAGGTCGAGGGCGTCGAAATCTTCCACGCCGGCACGGTCGCGAAGGACGGCAACATTCTTGCCAATGGCGGTCGTGTGCTGAACGTCTGCGCGTCGGGCAAGACCGTCGCGGAAGCGCAGGCGCGCGCTTATGCGGCGGTCGACCGGATTCGCTGGCCGGAAGGTTTTTGTCGCCGCGATATCGGCTGGCAGGCGGTGGAGCGGGAGCGGGAGCCGCCAACAAGCTGATTTTCCGTCATTGCCTGCGGCAAACGCGAAGCGTTTGCGCAAGGGAGCGCAGCGACGAAGCAATCCATCCTTAGCTCCATGGATTGCTTCGCGGAGCTTGTCAACGGGCGCACGTTCGTGCGACCCGTTGGCTCGCAATGACGGTTAAACTGAATCGCAGCCTCGAAATGAGCGAGCGTAGCCCGGATGAGCGAAGCGATATCCGGGGTCTGGCTATGGTTCCCGCATGTCGCTGCGCTCATGCGGGCTACTTGGCTGTTGTGATAGAGTAGAAAGCTAGGCCGCGTGCCCGATCGAAAACAGGGAGGAGTTTCCATGAAAGCGCTATTGATCGCAGGCTTGGTGCTGATGGCAACGCCGTGTCTCGCCCAGCAGAGCGTTCCGCGTATCCCCTTCGATTCCGTGGCGGATTTCCCGAAGCTGCCGGACGGCATGAATTTTGGCGAGGTGCCCGGAGTGGCCGTGAACTCCAAGGGCCACGTCTTCGTGTTCACGCGCTCGAACAGCGCCAGCGGTCCGGCCTATGCGCCGACCGCCGCGCAGCTTCTCGAATTCACGGAGGAGGGCGATTTCGTCCGCGAGATCGGCAAGGGCCTCTACGCCTGGGCCTTCGCCCACAGCGTGCGCATCGACAAAGACGACAACATATGGGCAATCGACAAGGGCTCGGACATGATCGTCAAGTTTAATCCAGCCGGCCGCGTACAGTGGGTGTTCGGCCGTCGCAAAGAATCCGCCGAGGCCGAAACCAGGCCGTGGGAACACCTCAATCCACCGCTGCCGCCGGTCGACGGCCTGTTCCGCGAGCCGACCGATGTCGCCTGGGACTCCAAGGGCAACACCTACATCAGCGACGGCTATATCAATTCGCGGGTCGCCAAGTACGACATGCATGGCAAATGGGTGAAGTCATGGGGCGAGCCGGGCACCGAGCCGGGCCAGTTCCACTTGCCTCACGCCATCGCAATCGACAACAACGACAACGTCTATGTGGGCGACCGCACCAACCACCGCATCCAGGTGTTTGATACCGACGGCAAGTTCCTGCGGATGTTCGCGATCACGGCGCCGCCGGATACGACCACGCGCGCCGTCTACGGCGCCACGCCGACCGGCGACCGCCTCACCCAGGTGATCGGTGCGCCCAATTCGATCTGCATCACGCCGGGACCCAACCAGGTGATGTTCGTCGGCGAAACGACCTTCCCGGGACGCATCTTCAAGGTCGCGCTCGACGGCAAGGTGCTGGGGGTGATCGGCAAATCCGGACGCGAGTTGAAGGAATTCTCCGGTGCCCATGGGCTCGCGTGCCCGTCGGAAAATTTGATCTATGCCGCCGAAACGGCCAATTGGCGGGTACAGAAGCTGATCCTTCGCCCCGTCACCGAATAAGGCGAGCGTAGGTCCGGATGAGCGAAGCGATATCCGGGGTCTGGCTATGGTTGCCGCATGTCGCTGCGCGCATGCGGGCTACTTGGCTCTTTCATTTCGAACCTGCTTCCCCCGCGGCAACTGCTACGCCTGCCAACCTCAATCCGCGTTTTTTACACAGCCGGCATGAGGCGGCCTCTTTCATTAGTGCCAAGTTATGTACCCTCAGCAGAACATCTTGGTAAGTGATCCTGTCCAGTCGAATGTGAACCAGAACAGCAAATGCGGATACATATTCAGGATACCAAAGTTCGCTCAAGGAGATTGCGTGAGCCCCGCGGATTGGAGATTTTGCAGCGCGCTTTTTGCCGCTATGATATTCCTGAATTATTCAGCCGCCGCCGACTGTGATAGTCCGCGAGACCCCGAGGCTGCGATCATTGACTGTTCGCAGAGCATCAATTCGGGGAAATGGAAAGGACGCTATCTGGCGGCTTTCTATAGCAATCGAGCTGCCGCTTATCACGAACAGGGCGACATCGACCGCGCCATCGCCGACTTGAATGAGGCGATCCGGCTCGATCCCAAATTGGCCATGGCCTTCAACAATCGCGGTGCCGCTTATAACGAACAGGGCGACAACGACCGCGCCATCGCCGACTACAATGAGGCGATCCGAATCGATCCAAAATTCGCCATGGCCTTCACCAATCGAGGTAACGCCTTCAACGACAAGGGCGACAACGATCGCGCCATCGCCGACTACAATGCGGCAATCCGGCTCGATCCCAAATTCGCCATGGCCTTCCAAAATCGAGGTAGCGCCTACCACGACAAGGGCAACAACGACCGCGCCATCGCCGACTACAATGAGGCGATCCGGCTCGATCCCAAACACGCCAAGGCCTTCCTCGGTCGGGGTATCGCCTTCAGCGACAAGGGCGACAACGACCGTGCCATCGCCGACTACAGTGAGGCGATCCGGCTCGATCCCACATCTGCCATGGCCTTCGACAATCGAGGCAGCGCCTACCACGACAAGGGCGATAACGACCGCGCCATTGCCGACTACAATGAGGCGATCCGGATCGATCCCAAACGCGCCAAGGCCTTCAACCATCGAGGTTACGCCTACAGCGACAAAGGCGACAACGACCGCGCCATCGCCGACTACAGTGAGGCGATCCGGATCGATCCCGAAGATACCAGCGCCTTCAACGGTCGAGGTGTCGCTTATCGCGCCAAGGGCGACCTCGACCGCGCCAGCGCCGACTACAATGAGGCGATCCGGCTTGATCCAAAATCCGGCAAGGCCTTCGTCGGTCGAGGTGACGTCTTCAGCTACAAGGGTGACTTCGAGCGCGCTATCGCCGACTACGATGAGGCGATCCGGCTCAATCCGAAATCCGCCTTGGCCTACTTTGCCCGCGGGCGTTCATATCTCTTTGCTGGC
>NZ_SSNA01000083.1 GCF_004799445.1 Bradyrhizobium sp. | reverse complement strand
ACGCCCTTGGCATCGGTGGCGATGCTGGAAAAGTTGGCACTGTTGAAAATCGCGCTCTGCAGCGCACCGATCCGGGCGCCGGTCTCGTCGCTTGAGTGGAACACGGCATCTCCCCAGTGAATCCAGCACGTTAGCTGGTCGATTGCGCGAGAACCGCGGCTTTTTTGCGGGCACCACGGCTAAAGCGGCCGCTCCGAGCCCTATCGGGGCCGAGGCCTATTCGCGCCGGGGCGAAAGGTTCCACGGGTTTTGTAATTCTTTTCAGAACGGCTCTTTCCTGGAAGCACGCGATCGGCAGCGATCGCGGGGTGCCGATCGCGCCGTTCCCAAGCCTCAGCCGCGGCGATTCTCCTGCTTTGCCTTGTTTCCGAACGCCGGCTTCGCGGCAGACGCGCCGGCGGGCCGCGGTTTTCCGGCATGGGCGGGCTTGTCCGGGTGCCGCTTTTTCTTGCTGTAATTCGCTTCCTGGCCAAATCCCGGCCCGCTTTCGCCGTGGGGTTTGCCGTGTTGCCGCGGTCCGCGCCCCTCGCGCGACCGGTCGTTGTGAGCGGCGCCGCGGCCGGTTTCATCGCTGTCATGCCGGGGCGCGTGCGGCCGCTTTTCCTGCGGCGACTGGCCCTGGGGAGCATCCGCCAGCGGCTCGATACGAATGTTGTCTTCCTTGTCGGGACGCCGGATCTTGACGGCGAAGGCGTCCGCGACCCGTTCGGAAATTTCGAACTCGGTGGTGGTGTCGAGAATGCGGATGGCGCCGATGTCATGCTTGTCGATGCCGCCACGGCGGCAGATCATCGGCAACAGCCAGCGCGCCTCCGCGTTCTTCTTCCGGCCGATGGCGGCGCGAAACCACACGCTGCCCTCCGCCATGACGTGACGCGGCGATGGTTTTCCCGGCTTCGACCGCGGTCCGCTGGCGCGATCGTCGCCGCGCGAGGTTCGGCCGTCTTTTTCCCGGCCACGATCGTCGCGGGATCGGCCAGCGCCCTGGCCGGGATCGAGAATGTCCTCGGGCGAGGGAAGCCGCGCGCGATAAAGCCGGGCCAGCGCCGCGGCAATATCCTCGGGCGAGCGCTCGGCGAGCAGGGCCCGCGCCAGGATCAGATCGTCGGCGGTGGTCTCCTCCGTGAACAGGGCGTCCTTCAGCATGCGCTCCTGATCGAGCTTGCGAATTTCATCCGCGGTGGGCGCGGTGCCCGGGATGGCATCGATGCCGGCGAGATTCAGCAGCAGTTCCGCGCGGCGCTTTTTCGCCGAAGGCACCAGCAGGACGCTGACGCCCTTGCGGCCGGCGCGGCCGGTGCGGCCGGAGCGATGCTGCATGACCTCGGCGTCATTGGGCAGTTCGGCGTGAATGACGAGGTCGAGGTTGGGTAGATCGATGCCGCGCGCCGCCACGTCGGTGGCCACGCAGACGCGCGCACGCCCGTCCCGCAGGGCCTGCAGCGCCTGGGTTCGCTCGTTCTGCGTCAATTCTCCCGACAGCGCGACCACCGAGAAGCCGCGCTCCAGAAGCGTCGCCTGCAAATGCCGCACCGCATGTCTGGTGTTGCAGAACACCAGCGCGCTCGGCGATTCGAAAAACCGCAGCACATTGACCACGGCGTGCTCGACATCGGCGGGAGCGATCCTGATGGTCCGGTACTCGATATCGGCGTGGCCGCCCTCGTCGCCGGCGACTTCGATGCGAAAGGCCTGTCGTTGATATTGCTTGGCCAGGGCGACGATGCCGCGCGGCAGGGTCGCCGAGAACAGCAGGGTGCGGCGGGTGTCTGGCGTGGTCTTGAGGATAAATTCCATATCCTCGCGAAAACCCAGATCGAGCATCTCGTCGGCCTCGTCGAGCACGACAGCCTTCAATTCCGAGACGTCGAGACGGCCGCGCCGCAAATGATCGCACAGCCGCCCCGGCGTGCCGACCACGATGTGGGCGCCCGCGGCAAGCTCGCGCTGTTCGCGGCGCGGATCCATGCCGCCGACGCAGGAAACCACGCGCGCGCCCGCATATTGATAGAGCCATGCCAGTTCGCGATGCACCTGAAGCGCGAGTTCGCGGGTTGGCGCGACGATCAGGGCGAGCGGCGCGGCAGCCGGCTCGAACCGCTCGGCTCCCGCCAGAAGATTACTCGCAAC
Source organism: Bradyrhizobium sp. (assembly GCF_004799445.1). Lineage (GTDB taxonomy): Bacteria > Pseudomonadota > Alphaproteobacteria > Rhizobiales > Xanthobacteraceae > Bradyrhizobium. The sequence continues at coordinate 28,317 of NZ_SSNA01000083.1, read as the reverse complement.
GGCCAGCCCATACGCGACGGTTTTGCCCGAGCCGGTTTGCGCCGAAACCAAGAGGTCGCGGTCGACGGCCGCGTCCGCAAGCACGGCGGTCTGCACCGGCGTCGGAGAATCGTAATTGCGCTCCGCCAGGGCTCGGGCGAGCGGCGGATGTGTGGTCGGGAATGTCACGGGATGGCGGACCTTGGTTGGTGTTGGGCGACGGAAGTTGGGACGGGCCTCGAACCGAACGCGTCGAAGCTGCGTGCCCGGCAGATGCCGCGGTCGCGAGGGTGGCGGATTTGAGTGAAGTTGGCTGTGCTTTAGGCCATCCGGCGCCAAAGCGCCATTGATTGCTGGCCCTTTCGCGCAGAATCGGCCGGCCGAAGCCGCCACAATCGCCCAATTGCGCCATAAAACGTCAGATTCCGGCAGCCGTCGCACGATGCCTGCTTCGGCTTGGCGCGGGACGTGTTGTCGGCGCAAACCCTTTACGACCAGGACGTGGTTGCCGAGCCGGGCTCTCCGCCGCCTTCGGCCATGGTGCGGGTAGTCGTTTGATCGACCCGCAACCGCGCTTTGCACCGTAGTCCCACGGGCCGGAAAATTAACGGGAACTGGTAATTTTGGCGTTAACCCTTCCTGAAGGCTTGGACACGGCTACATCGAGTCGCGTGCAGCAGTCGCAATTGCAATGCAACCCTGACCGGGAACAGCCAATGCGCAGCAACCTTCCTGTGACGACCGTCGAATATCCGATCACCGATGCCACGCTCATCGTTTCGAGGACGGACCCCAAGGGGCGGCTGACCCATTTCAACGACGACTTTGTCCAGGCGTCGGGCTTCACCGAAGCCGAGCTAATGGGCCAACCGCACAACATCATCCGTCATCCGGACATGCCGCCGGAAGCGTTCGAGAATCTCTGGGATACCTTGAAGGCCGGCAAGCCGTGGGTTGGTGCCGTGAAAAACCGCCGCAAGAACGGCGATTTCTACTGGGTGTTGGCGACCGCATCCCCGATCCGGGAGAACGGCCAGATCACCGGCTTTACGTCGATCCGGACCAAATTGCCCGCCGATCAGCGCGCGGAAGCCGAACAGGTCTACGCGGCACTGCGCGCGAAAAAGGCGCACGGCTACAAAATCGATGCCGGCATCATTCGCCGCCGCTCGCCGCTGGATGCCCTCGCGGTCTTTACCCGCACCCTGAATGCACGGTTGATCACGCTGGTTGCGATCCTGGGGCTGTTCATGCTGACCATCGGCTTGACCGGCATCCTGGCAACGCGCGAGAGCAACACCCGGATGAAATCGATCTACGAGGACCGCGCGGTGCCGCTGGCGCAGCTGTTCGAGATCAACGACCGCATGGCCAACAATACCATCGTGCAGTACGACGCCATCACCAACGGCCGCACCGGCAAGCCGGTCGGTGACGTCGCAGGCAAGATCGCTACCAATATCGCGGTCATCTCAAAGACCTGGAGCGAGTATATGGCAACCTATCTCACGCCCGAGGAGAAGGGCGTCGCCGACAGCTTCGTTTCAACGCGCAAGAACTATGTCGAGAACGCCATCCGGCCGGCGCTCGCACTGCTTGCCGATCGGAAATATGACGAAGCTGCCGTGCTTCTGGCCGGCAAGGCGAGCGAGGCGTTCGGTTCGGCCAAGCAGGATCTCGACAAGCTGGTAGCGATTCAGGTCAAGGAAGCCAAGGCGGAATACGACGCGGCCGCGCGCCAATACATCGTCGTGATCGGGATTGCCGCCGCCATCCTCGCCACGGGTCTGCTATTGGGCGGATTCCTCAGCAGGCAAACCATCGGTGCCATTGTCCGGCCCCTTAAGGGCCTGAACGATACGATGTTGCACATCACCCAAGCCAAGTTTGATAGCCGCATTGTTGTCGAACGCGACGATGAAATCGGGGAGGCGCTGCGCAATCTGCAAACGGTGCAGGCCATCGTGCGCTTCGACCGCGAGGAATTGAAGGCGACCGAAAGGCGGGCGGCCCTGCTGCGCAAGGCGGACATGAACAAGCTCGCCGATGCATTCGAAGGCGCGGTCGGTGAAATCGTCGAGACGGTGTCGTCGGCGGCGACCGAGCTGGAAGCGTCCGCCAATACACTGACGGCAAGCGCCCAGCGGTCGCAGGGACTGGCGATCACGGTCGCGGCCGCGTCGGAAGAAGCTTCCACCAACGTGGAATCGGTGGCCGCTGCCAGCGAGGAGCTGACTTCGTCGGTCAACGAGATCAGCCGTCAGGTCCAGGAATCGTCCCGAGTTGCCGCTGAGGCGGTGGGTCAGGCGCAGAAGACCAATGACCGCGTCGGTGAATTGTCGAAGGCTGCTGCACGTATCGGCGACGTCGTCGAACTGATCAACACCATCGCTGGCCAGACCAATCTGTTGGCGCTGAACGCCACGATCGAGGCGGCGCGGGCCGGTGAATCCGGTCGGGGCTTTGCGGTGGTGGCGTCCGAAGTCAAGGCGCTAGCCGAGCAGACCGCCAAAGCGACCGGCGAGATCGGTCTGCAGATCACCGGAATCCAGGCGGCAACGCAGGACTCGGTGGGCGCGATCAAGGAGATCGGCAATACCATCGGCCGGATGTCGGAGATCTCCGCGACCATTGCGGCCGCGGTGGAAGAGCAGGGCGCGGCGACGCAGGAGATTTCACGCAACATCCAGCATGCCGCCCAAGGCACGTCGCAAGTCAGCGCCAATATCACTGAGGTGCAGCGCGGCGCCAGCGAAACCGGTTCGGCCTCATCGCAGGTTCTCTCGGCGGCGCAGTCGCTGTCGGTCGAGAGCAACCGCCTCAAGCTTGAGGTCGGCAAGTTCCTCGATTCGGTGCGCGCCGCCTGACAATCCGGGGCCTAAGCGCCATTGATTGCTGGCGCCCACAATCGCCCGAAATCGTTCATAAAACCCGATATCGCTGATGTCAGCGGTCGAAATCGACCGCGGTCGTATTGCCGCCACAAATAATGACGGCGACCCGTTCTCCGCTCATGGGCTGATAGGCGCCGCATAACAGGGCCGAGAGCGCCGCCGCGCCTCCCGGCTCCGCGACCACCCGCAACACCTGCCAGAGCCGCTTCTGGGCCGCCAAAATCGCGTCGTCGGCAACGCGCACGACACGATGCACATGGCTTTTGGCGATTGGAAAAACCCGGTCGCCGACCCGGCGCGGCGCCAGCGAATCCGCCGCCAAACCTCCGGCTTCGGCATCGACGGGATGACCGGCCTCCAGTGCCTTGGTCAGCGTCGGGGCGGCGAACGGCTCGACGCCGACGACTTTGATACGGCTCGCATACCACGCGGCAATTCCCGCGATCAGGCCACCGCCACCGACCGACACCAAGAGCGTGTCGATTTCCGGGGCCTGTTCGTCGAGCTCGATGCCGATCGTCCCCTGCCCGAGCATGGTCTCGTCCTGGTCGAAGGCGTGCACCGGCATCGCCCCGGTTTTCTGGACCCACGCCTCGCTCGCGGCAAGCGCATCGGCGTAGCGGTCCCCTTCGATGACGAGGTCGGCACCGTAGTCGCGGATACGCTGCACCTTGGCTGGGGAGGAAATGCTGGGAACGAAGATCTTGGCGGGCACCTTGAGCATCATGGCCGCATAGGCGACCGCCGCGCCGTGGTTGCCCCCCGAGGCCGCGACCACGCCTGCCGCCGGCACCTTGCGGGTCAAGAGGTTTGTGAAAGCGCCACGGACCTTGAAGCAACCGGAGTGCTGAAAAAGCTCCAGCTTCAAACAAAGGTTGCCCGACTTGAGACCGACATCGGCGCCGTCGATCGTGATCACCGGCGTGCGCCGGATGTACGGCCGGATAAGCTGCTCGCAGCGGCTGATGTGCTGCTGGTTGACCGTATCGGACACGCTCGACATCGGACCCCCCGGATATTTCCGCTCCACCCCGAGCGAGGGGCGTTGACATGAATTAGTTCTTTGGCTAATTGGCAATATGCCTAACGATGACGACGACGTCAACATGGCCTTGCGCGCGCTCGCCAGCGATCGGCGGCTGCTGATCCTGGAGTGGCTGAAGCATCCGAAGGATCATTTCCGGGCGCAGGTCGACGGCGACCTCGTTGCCGACGGCGTCTGCGGCGTGCTGATCGCCGAGAAGCTCGGGGTGACCCAGCCGACGATCAGCGAGCACCTCAAGATCCTGTCGCAGGCCGGATTGCTGAATTCCAAACGGGTCAAGCAATGGACGTTCTACAAACGCGACGAAGCCCGTATCGCGAAGCTCAAGCGCGCCATCATGGCAAGGATCTGAGGGCCGAAGTTGCCGCGTTTCGGTGACCGCCGACGGCCCTGCCGTTACCAGATCAGGGTGTCGGCACCGGAGGCGCCGTCACCTCGTCTTTTTCGCGGACGGTGCGCAGCTCATACCAGAGCGCGTTGAGAATGCCGACGGTGGCGGCAAGTCCGAGGCCGAGTATCCAGGCAAAATACCACATTGTTTCGTCTCGCTCTCGCTCGCTTAGTAGGCCGACGATCCGGCATTCTCAATGGTGGTTGCGCTGACCTTGCCCCACAACACCTTGTACACCCAGGCGGTGTAGGCGAGTACGATCGGCAGGAAGATCACGGTCGCGATCAGCATATTGCGCAGCGTCGCCTGACTCGATGAGGCATCGAAAACGGTGAGCGAATCGCCGGCGTGCGTGCTCGACGGCAGGATGACGGGAAACATCGACAGGCCAACCGTCGCAATGATGCAGGCGACTCCGAGCTTGGAGGCGAGGAAAGTCAGGCCTGCCCGGCGGGCGCGGAAACCTGCCGCAGCCAGCAACGGCGCGACCACCCCAAGCAGCGGCACAATGCCGAGCCATGGCGTGGTGCGGAAGTTCTGCAGCCACGCGGCCGGATTGATCACGACCGTTTTGCCGAGCGGATTGGAGGGGCCGTCCCACACGATCGGGCTCGTCACCTGGTAGCCGCCGAATGCGCCAAACCAGACCAGAACGCCGCCGCCCGCGAACAGAACCGCGGCAATCAGCGCCGCCTTCGTCCCAATTGACGCGGCCCGATCGGCGACCGGGCCGTCCGCCTTGAAAGTAAGCCAGGCCGCGCCGTGCATGACGAGCATGGAGAGCGACACCAGCCCGCAATAGAGCGCCAGCGGATTCAGCAGGCCGAACAGCGTGCCCTCATAAATCGGACGGAGATCGTCGGTGAAATGGAAAGGCACGCCCTGCAATGCATTGCCGACCGCGACGCCGAGGATCAGCGCCGGCACGGCACCGCCGACGAACAGCGCCCAATCCCAATTTCGGCGCCACGCCACGCCGTCGCGCTTCGAGCGGTACTTGAAGCCGACCGGCCGCAGGATCAGCGCGAACAGCACCAAAAACATCGCGAGATAGAAGCCCGAGAAGCTTAGTGCGTAGAGCGCCGGCCAAGCCGCGAAAATCGCCCCGCCACCGAGAATGAACCAGACCTGGTTGCCTTCCCACACGGGACCGATGGTGTTGATGGCGACACGCCGCTCGGTGTCGGTCTTGGCCACGAAGGGCAGCAGCGCGCCAACCCCCATGTCAAATCCGTCGGTGACGGCGAAGCCGATGAGAAGAACACCGAGCAGTATCCACCAGATCAGGCGGAGCGTGGTGTAGTCGAACAGAGTATGGATCATGACCGTGTTTCCTTGACCAGGATGTGGGGATCACTCAGCCGGCTGTCGGGCGAAGTCCCCGAAAGGGCCGGCCTCGCCTATCACGGCGTCCGGACCCTTTTTGATCGCTTGCAACATCAGCCTGACTTCGATGACGGCAAGGACACCGTAGACCGCAGTGAAGCCGACGATCGTCAGCACCAGATCGGAGATACCGAGTTCCGAAGTTGCGAGAAAAGTCGGCAGCACACCGTCGATGATCCAGGGCTGGCGTCCGAACTCGGCAACGAACCAGCCCAATTCCGCGGCGAGCCAGGGCAATGGCATGGCCCAGAGCGCGAGCCGGAACAGCCAGCGCGGCGCCGTTGTTTCCCGCATCGTGTACCAAAGCGATACCACGAATACAGCGAGCAGCGCGAAGCCGAACAGCACCATGAAGCGGAATGCGAAAAAGATCGACGGGACGCTCGGCACGGTCGACCAGGCCGCATCGTGGATCTGCCCGGGTGTCGCCAGGAGCGGATTTTCGACATAGCGCTTCAACAGCAGGGCATAGCCGAGATCGCCGCGAGCCTTGTCGAAGACGGCGCGGGCGGCGGGGTCCGCATGGTTCTTCTTGAGCTTTTGCAGGGCGTCGTAGGCGACGAGGCCGTTGCGGATATTGGCTTCGGCCTTGTTCACGAGATCGAAGATCCCGGGGATTTGCTGGTCGATCGAACGGGTGCCGATCAGCCCCATCACCCACGGAATCTCGATGGCATAGCGCGTCGTGCGCGTCTGCATGTCCGGAATGCCGAATGCGGTGAAACCGGCCGGCGCCGGTTCCGTCTGCCACATCGCCTCCATGGCGGCGAGCTTCATCTTCTGGTTGTCGGTGATGGTGTATCCGCTTTCGTCACCCAGCACGATGACAGACAGGGCGGCCGCGACACCGAACGCCGATGCGATCACGAACGACCTTTTGGCAAGCTGCACGTTGCGGCCGCGCAGAATGTAGAACGCCGAAATGCCCAGCACGAAGGCTGCCCCGCAGACATACCCTGCCGACACGGTGTGCACGAACTTGGCCTGGGCGGTCGGATTGAACAGGACCGACACGAAGTCGGTCACTTCCATTCGCATGGTATCGGGATTGAAGACCGCACCGACCGGATTCTGCATCCAGCCGTTGGCGATCAAGATCCACAGCGCTGACAGATTGCTGCCCAGCGCCACCAGCCAGGTCACGGCAAGGTGCGCGCGCGGGGACATTTTGTCCCAGCCGAAGAAGAAGAGGCCGATGAAGGTCGCTTCCAGGAAGAAGGCCATCAACCCTTCAATCGCCAGCGGCGCACCGAAAATGTCGCCGACATAATGCGAGTAGAAAGCCCAATTCATGCCGAATTCGAATTCCATGGTGAGGCCGGTGGCGACACCCAGGGCGAAGTTGATGCCGAACAGCAGGCCCCAGAACTTGGTCATGTCGCGCCAGATGGCCCGGCGTGTCATGACATAGACGGTCTCCATCATCGCCACGAGAACGGACAATCCCAGCGTCAGCGGCACGAACAGGAAGTGGTACATCGCCGTCAGCGCGAATTGCAGCCGCGACAGTTCCACGAGCAGGGGATTGGTCATGTCAGGTCCCTTTTCAAACGTCGCAGTCAGCTAGCCTTGGCGAGCCGGCCCAACATTGAGGGAGATCAACGGACATCCCCCAAGATCAATCAATAAATTGCGAATGATGAAGGATGCACAGCCGACCGGCCACGGCGGGGTCCGACCGCCCGCGCGACGTTCCCGCGAAGCCTCAGTTCAGAGTAGCGCCGCGCTGGATCTGGCCCGCAACATCGGCGCGGCGGGGTTTCGCGCGACACTCTATTGGCAAATCGCGCGAACGCTGTTTCGCATTTTCTTTGCCGGGTCGCTGGCGGCTTTCGCCGGCCGCCTGATCGAGGACGGCACATTCGGCATGGCTGAGTTGATTTTCGCGCTTGCCGGCCTCGTTCTGTCGGGCGCTGCCGGACTTTTCGCCGATCTTCGGGCGGCAGGCAGCGAGGCCGAGCTGGTCGATCGGCTCCGCGCTGCCATTCAGGATACCCTCTCCGGAATGTCGCCCGCTCACATCCGCACCAAACCCGCCGGGGCGCTCATCGCCGGCCTGCAGCGTCACCCTCCTGCACTCGCCAGCCTCGTGATCAGCCACAGCGCCGCGAAATCCCTGCTCGGTATCGCCCCTTTGCTCGTCGCCGCAGCGCTCACCTTGCTGTCATGGGAAGCGGCGCTCACGCTGCTCCTCGCCATCCCCGTGATGGTCGTCTTCTTTGTGATGCTCGGCAGCGTGATCCGCGGCAAGGCCGAGGTCCAGGAGAAGGCCTTCGGCCGCCTCGCCGCACAATTTTCCGACCGCATCCGCACGCTGCCGACCGTCCTCGCCAATCACGCTCTGTCCCGCGAACGCGGCAAGATCGAACGACGGATGAACGTTTACGCGGACAGCACGATGGGCGTACTCAAGGTGGCGTTCCTGAATGCCGGGATCATCGATTTTTTCTCCGCCCTCGCCATCGCCGTTCTCGCGGTGTTCCTCGGGCTAGGCCATCTTGGGCTCGTGCACGTCCCGGGCTTTTCCGGCCTGGCGCTCTGGCAAACCCTGTTCATCCTCATCATCTCCGCGGAATTTTTCGTGCCGTTCCGGCGGTATGCCGAGCTGTATCACGTCAAGGCCGAGGGACAGGCCGCGGCCAAGGAGCTGGACTGGTTTTTCGATCAGCCCGACGCCGCATCAAGCTGTGACGGGAATGGTCCGGCGAAGCCGTTCGTTCCCCAAGGCGCCGGTGACGTGACCGAGCTGCCTTCCTTCGGCCTCGTCGTCGTTTCAGGGCCAAGTGGATCCGGAAAGTCGACCCTGCTCCGCATGCTGGCCGGAATCGAGACGCCATCGTGCGACGTTGCTTCCCTGCCGCAAGTGATGGCGGCCGGATGCGACTGGATATCGACCGAGACTTACGTACCGGCGGGAACGCTCGCCGACGCCATCGCGTGGAATCGTGGCGCCCTTGACCGCGCCGCGGTGCAGCGCGCGGCCGAACGCGTCGGGTTGCTCGATGAAAGGCTGCTGCCGGGCGGGCTCGACGCACCTGTTGCGGAAGGTGGAAGCAATCTGTCCGGCGGTCAGCGCATGCGCATCGGGATTGCCCGAATGCTGCTGTCCGCTGGCGTGGTTCTCGCCGACGAGCCGACGGCCAAGCTCGATCCCCAGACCGCCAGGCTGGTGCGGCGGGTGCTGACGGACGTGGCCGGGCAGCGTCTGGTCGTCGTCGCGACCCACGACGAGGAGCTGATCGAAGCGGCCAGCCGTCATCACGTCCTGCTTCCGCAACGGCAAAACCGGAAGGCTTTTGCCGCATGAGCCTTCATGCCGTCACCTCCAGCGTCGCAGCGACGCTCTCCCCCGCGCCGGCGCGCGGGAAATCGCCGTGGCGGCTGGCCCTGCTGTTTGCCGTCGCAGCGGCAGCTTCCGGCATCCTGCTGACCGGCATCTCGGTCTGGTTCCTCGGTGCGGTTGCGCTGGCCGGACTGGGACCGGCCGCGCTGGTTTTCAATTTTCATACGCCGGCGGCCTTCGTGCGGCTGTTCGCGCTGAGCAAAACCGCCGGAAAATACGGCGAGCGCGTCGTGGGGCATCGCGCCGCCCTGCTCGACCAGGTGAGCCGCCGCGCGCGGCTCTTCACCGCGATGGCGCGGGCGCCCTCAGCCCGCGCCGCGAGCTGGCAGCTTGGCAACCAGGACCGGCTGTCCGATTACATGGAGGACGTGGAAGACGTCGATTACGCACGCTTGCGCGTGGGCATGCCGGCGGTGGTGCTGATGGCCGGACTCGCCGCCTTGATCGGCGCGACCGCGGTGCTGACACCATTCGCCCTCGGGCCGATCGCAGTCGTGTCGGTTGCCGTGGTGGTGACGCTGCGTCGGGCATTGCCGCGGGTAGCCCAATTTTGGACCGTGGCAAGATTATCGCAGCGAGCCGCCGGGCGGCGGCTCGGGGCGGCGCTGGGTTCGGTCGTCCCGCTACAGGCCGAGCGAGCCTTCGCCACCATTCTGGCAAACGCCTTTGCTCGCTTCAATGAAGCCGAAGCCAGCCGGATCGCTCAACGCCGCGCGCTTGCCGTGCTCGATATGATGGCCGGCCTTGCCAGCCCGCTTGCCGCGCTCAGTATTCTGCTCGCAGCGTGGCATGCCGGCTATCGCGGCGGCTCGCTTCTTGTTCCGGCTTTTCTCGCGTTTGGCTGGCTTGCCCTGGGGGAAACGGCACAGGGCGTCTCGCGCATCGTGCTGGGGCGGGTGCGGGAAAATGCCGCCCGCGAGAGCCTCAAGGACTGGACGGTGCCGGGCGGAGACGTTGCGTCGTCGCCGGCTCCAGTTGTGCTGCAGACACTCACGCTGAAGAACGTCCCGCGACAGACGCCGGACGGCCGCTGCCTCGGTGGCGCACTGAACCTGACCTTCCAGGCCGGACGCCCCACCGCCCTGGTCGGCGCAAGCGGATCCGGCAAGACGACCCTGCTCAAGCAGATCGCCGGCTGGATCGGCGCGGACAATCATGGCCAGTTCATTGGCGATAATGTTGTGATGCTCGGCGCCTATCGCCGGGCCGTGTCGCATCTGTGCCTGCACGATGCAGCCATCCTTTCCGATACCATTCGCGAGAACCTGTTCGCGCCCGACGCTTCGGAAACAGAATGCTGGCGGGCGCTCGCAACCGTCGAGCTCAAGGATCGAATTGAAGCTGCGGGTGGTCTTGGTGCCTGGATCAGCCAGGACATGCTGTCCCTCGGCGAAGCGCAGCGGCTAAACCTTGCCCGCGCCCTTCTCAGCGAAAGCCCGGTTGTTCTGCTTGATGAGCCCGTCGAGCACCTGGATTCCGGCCAGGCTTCGCGGCTGCTGAAGGACGTTTTGTCCCGGCTGGCGAACCGGATCGTCATCTATTCAACTCACCACGGCTGCCAGGCGCCTGAAGCCATTCAAATCTCGCTCGGCGCTCGCCGGTAGCGAATGGGCGCCATCGTGAACCGCGGTTGACCGGACGCGGCCAACGGTAAAGGAGAATTAACGCTGCCGCCTTACCTTCGCCCATCATGAGCGATGAGGTCATCCGCAGCACGGCTAAACCGTTCCCGGCGCGTGCGGCGCTGCCCTGGCTGGCGGGCGCGGGCGTCTATGTCCTGCTGCTGGCGCTCGGGCCGCGGCTGCTGAACGATCCGGACAGCTATTCTCATATCGCGGTCGGGCGCTGGATCATGGCACACGGCGCGGTGCCGGCGAGCGACCCGTTCTCCTTTTCCATGCATGGTGCGCCCTGGATCACTTTCGAATGGCTGTCGGAAGTCATCTACGCGGCGGTCTATGCGCTTTCCGGCTGGGCCGGCGTGGTGGCGCTGGCGGCGGCGGCGGTTGCGCTCGCCGTCGGTCTATTGACCCGCTTCCTGCTGCGCGAGCTTGCGCCGACACCGGCGCTGCTCATGGTCATCGCGGCGATGATACTGCTGGCGCCGCATATTCTGGCGCGGCCGCACGTGCTGACGCTGCCGATCATGGTGGCGTGGGCGGCCGCACTGGTGCGCTGCATGGACCGGCGTGCGCCGCCACCCTATTGGGCGCTGCCGCTGCTGGTGCTGTGGGCCAATCTGCACGGCAGCGTGGTGCTCGCGCTCGGGCTGATCGGGCCGGCCGTGCTCGAGGCGCTGCTCGACGAGAAGCGCAGCGAATGGCCGCGCGTGCTGCTGCGCTGGCTGCCGTTCACAGCCCTGGCGGTCGCCGCATGCTGCCTGACGCCCTACGGGCCGGACTCGCTGCTGATGCCGCTCAAGACGCTCGGCCTCGGCCCCGCGCTCGGCTGGATCTCGGAATGGCGGCCGCAGGATTTCAGCCATGTCGGCGCCTTCGAGTTGCTGTTGCTGGCAGGCATCTTCGCGCTGTCGCGCGGGGTGACGCTGCCGGTGGTGCGGGCGCTGGTGCTGCTCGGTCTGATACATTTTGCATTGTCGCAGGTGCGCCATGCGGACCTGCTGGCCATGCTGGCGCCGCTCTATCTGGCGGCGCCGCTGGCGCGGCAGTTTGGCGCGCGGGCCGAGGACGAACCGGCCGGCCCGGCGCGCGGCGTCAACCTGGCGGCCGTGGCCGCGATGATCGTTGCAACCGGACTGCTGCTGGTGCGCGACCTGCGCCCGCCGCCGCACAACACGCCGGCGGCGGCCGTGGCCAATGCGGGTCTCGCCGGGGCGGGGCCCGTGCTCAACGATTATTCGTTCGGCGGCTATCTGATCTTCGCCGGCATTCCCACTTTCATCGACGGTCGCGGCGAATTGTTCGGCGGCCCATTCATCGTGCGCTACAATCGCGACGTGTCGCTGGCCGACCTGCGCGATTTCCTCGAACTGCTCGACCAGTACAAATTCGGCGCGACGCTGCTTGAGGCGGACACGCCGGCGGTGGCGCTGCTCGACCGCCTGCCGGACTGGCAGCGCGTCTACAGCGACGACGTGGCGGTGGTGCACAAACGGCGGGATGCGCCGAAGAAATAGCTCAGGCGGTGCCGAAAACGGCGTATTGCGCGCCGAGCGGCACGTTGCTCAGAGCGCCTTCCACGACACGCGCGGGCTTCGCCTCCCAGGGCAACAGCAGGAAATAGCGCGCGCCGATCTCGTGCAAGCCGCCGGCCGCCAGCAGTTTCCGCGCCTTGCCGGCGCCGAGCAAGACCGCGTCGCGGTCGAATTCGCAGCGCGACACGGCAAGCCGGGTCAGCGGATTGAGCGGATTGTGCTCGATGACGCAGATCAGTCCCCCGGGCCGCAATACGCGCCGCATCTCGTTGATGAAATGCTGCCATTGGGCGGGGGCGACGTGGTGCAGCACGCAGATCGCGGTCACCAGATCGAAGCCGGCGTCGTCGAACGGAAAGCTGCTGCCGTCGAAACCCTGGTAGTCGACGTCGCGGTTGTCGGCGCGCGCCTGCGCGATGCTGGCCGAGGAAACGTCGATGCCGCTGAGGCGGCCGACCATACCGCGCAACAGGGGATGAAAACTGCCGACGCCGCAGCCGACATCGAGCATGGCGGGCTTTTCCGGCCCGAGCCGCCGCGCGATCAGGTCGCGCAGCAGGTCGGCCTTGGCGCGCATGAAGAAACTGTGCGGCAGGCCGGAGAAGTCGATCGAGGACTGGACCACGTCGCGGTAGTTGCTGCGGTAGCTGTCGAACAGCTCGGTCATGCGGGCTCGCTTATTCGTGCACGGCGTGGATCGAAGGGCGCGCGGGCACGGCCTGCTCGCGCTCGAAGCCGAGCCGCTTCTGCACCACATAGAGCGGGCGGCGCTTCACCTCGGCATGGATGCGGCCGACATAAAGTCCGACGATGCCGGTCATCAGCATGTTCATCCCACATAGCAGCGACACGATGACGATCGTCGAGGACCAGCCGGCGACCAGATGGCTGTCGTTGCTCATCCACAATATCAGCACCCAGCCGCCATAGAGCAGCGCCAGGCCCGACACCACGAGCCCACACCAGACCGCCAGCCGCAACGGCGCGTCGGAAAAGCCGAGCGCCGCGTTGAGCGCCAGCCGCGCCATCTTGAACAGCGGATATTTGGTTTCGCCGGCGGCGCGCTCGAGGCGATGGAAAGTCACTTCGGTCTGACGGAAGCCGAGCCAGGCGATCATGCCGCGCACGAAGCGGTCCTGCTCCGGCATCTGGCGCAGCGCGTCGAGCACCTTGCGGTCGATGAGGCGGAAGTCGCCGACGTCGGCCGGGATGCCGACCGAGGATATGCTGTCGAGCAGCCGATAGAACAAATGGGCGGTGGCGCGCTTGAACCGGCTTTCGCCGGCGCGCGTCAGGCGGCGCGCATAGACGACGTCGTAGCCTTCCTGCCACTTGGCGATCAACTGCTCGACGATCTCGGGCGGGTCCTGCAGATCGGCATCCATGACGACGATCGCCTGGCCTTGCGCCGCGTCCATGCCGGCGGTGATAGCGACCTGGTGGCCGAAATTGCGCGACAGGCCGATATAGCGGAAGCGCGGGTCGCGCTTGGCGAGCGCCTGCAGCACCAGGGGGCCGGAATCGCTGCTGCCGTCATCGACGAGGATCGCCTCCGCCGGCTCGGAAAGCCGGGCGAGCAGCAGATCGAGCCGGTGCAGCAGCACCGGCAGCACGGCTTCCTCGTTGAACACCGGAATCACGATGCTGTAGCTGATCGGCTTGGAATCGGCCGCCATTTGAGAGGTTCCACTCCGTTGAATGGGCCGGAGTCTAGACCGCCGATAGTTAAGGCGGCCTTGCCGCAACCGTTAAGGAGGGGCCCTTTTCGGGCGGTTTGGCCGGTTTCAGGCGCGATGGGATCGACAGCCGGATGGCCTGATTCTGGCCGATCGTGCGGCGCTCGCAGACGCGGAGGATCGTCGGCTGGCACAGCCCTGAACTAGGGCGTGCGGCGGATCTTGTAGAGAACAAAGCGCGCGGACCTGTCCAATTCCTCCAGCAGGTCCGGCAGCGGGTTCACCGTGCCCGGACCGAGCACATAGAGATAGTCGTAGTCGCGCTGCCAGGCGCGGATGAAAGGCGGGATGCCGGAGAGCGTTTGGCCCGCCGCGATCGCGGCAAGCACCCGGACCGGCACCGGCCCGCCATAGGGGATGGCGAGACCGCGGACGGCGGCGCGCGGCTGCACCGGCTGCTTGCCCACCTCGGTGAACACGTTCGGCACAAAGGCGTTGGCGTAGTGCACCGCCAGCGTCGGAGCATAAAACATGGGATATTGCGTGAGGTCGTTGAACGGCGGATCTTCGCCCTCGCCGCTGCTGCCGACCAGCAGCAGCGAACCGCGCTCGATCTTGTCGAACGACGCGATGATGGCCGCATAGTCCGCGCGATAAGGTAGCCAGACCGCATACACCACAGTGAGATTGGCGAGCGTGATGGCGCTGACCGCGGCGAGCGCCGCCATGGTCCACCGCCGGCTGGGCAGCGACAGCGAGCAGAACGCCGGAATGATCAGGGCCGCCGCCGGGATCACCCGCAGGTCGACAAACGAGGTGCCGAAAAGCTTCGACGGGATCGCAAGATATAGAAGGGCAAAGCCGATCGCGAGCCAGATCCCGGCCGGTTCGAGCTTCAGAACGCCGCGTCTGGCCGCGAGATGCAGCAACGCGACCAGCGCCAGCGCAGTGGCCGCCGACACTGTCAAATTGTAGCCGTTCATGATGCGAAACAGCCAGAGCGGCTTGAATTCAAACAGCCAGGTCGTGCCCTCGCTTCCGATCGATCCGGCGGTCCATCGCATGACCCAGAACAGCGCCAGCGCCGGCGCGGCGAGCACCACGAGCCGCAAGGCGGCGTCACGGTACGGCACTTTCCGGTTGTGGGCGTGCCACAGCTCATAGCACCCGAGCGTCGCGCCATAGACGCCCAGCGAAAAGAAATGCGCCGCAAACAGCGCGGCGACGAAAACCGCGTTGACGACGAAACGCAGCGGCCATGCGCGCTCCGCCACCATCAGATAGGCGGCGATGCCCCAGAGCGTGAGGCCGAGACCGAATTCGAAATTCACAAAGCCCCAGCTAAACGGCAGGCAGTAAAGAAACATCAGCGCCGCGAAGCCGGCGAGATGGACCCGCCCCTTCACGACCCGTTCGAGCCCGAGCGCGCCGCCGACGATCAACAATTGGCTCAAGAGCAGAAACAGCCGGGTGGCGTTTTCGACGCTGATCAGCCGCGCCATCTGCGGCACCAGCAAATCCATCGCCAGATTGGGATAGAGCGCCCAGGCCACCTCGTAATACGGGTTGGCATCGGGCGTGCCGTTCTGGCTCAGAAGATACATGCGGGCGAGGTGATTGGGAAAATCGACCATCGCCGGAATCGGCGTCAGCAGCACGGGCAGAAGCGAGGCGGCGGCCAGCAGCGCGAAGACCACCATCGCCACGGACCGATCCGAGCCAGCGCGCGCCCAGGCCGTCATGACCTGCCAATCGGAGGAAACCATGTCATCGGACCGCCGGATCAAAGCTATCCCCCGGCGACTGCACATCGACTCGGGCCACACCACGCAATAGAGCCATGACCGATAAAATCCAACCCATTCTTGACAAGTTTTGCGATGCGCCGGTGTCTGCGGCGCCGCGTTGGCGGCCTTATTTTCCAGCTTGGTGCCCCTTGGGCGGCGATCGTCGAGCGAGACGGCCTCGCCCGAAAGGCCTCTCCGCAGTGTTTACGCGATGAATTAACGGAGGTGCAATTTTAGGCGGTTAGGGTGACCGCGCGGTCAAGGCGTCGAGAGGGCCGAGGCCGCTTTATCGCGGGCAATAAGCGGCTCCCATTCGGTCAATCGGACACTTCGATGATGGACACAGGTTCTGACAAACTCAAGCACGCGGATCGTGCGATCTGGATCGTCATCGCGGGCGTGGCGGGGGCCGTGTTGATCTCGTCGGCGCTTGGACCTTTCCAGATCGAATGGGCTTCGTTCCGGAAAGCCGCTCTCGCTGTGGCCGTGCTGATATCGGCGAGCTGGTTTTATTCGGCGATCAGAAAAGACACGCCTCTTGCGGACGCGCTGATGAGCGCGGCGCAAATTATTGCGTTTGCCGCGGTTGGCGCCCCGCTGTCGTACCTCGGCGCGAGCGCGGCATTTCCGCTGTGGGATAGTAGCCTTGCCGCCCTGGACCATCGTCTCGGCCTGGAGTGGATGGCGTGGCTTGCGATCATGAACACCGTGCCGTTGCTGCATGCGATCCTGGCGGCTGCCTATGCCAGTTTTGCGGTGCAGACAACCGCCGTTGTCATTGTTCTGGGTGTCGCCGGACATGCCTTGCGACTGCGCATTTTTATTCTGAGCTTTATACTGTTGACGCTTGTTACCATCGCCATTTCAGCGGTCATGCCGGCGCAAGGCGTTTGGGGCTATTTGCATCTGTCCGCGCTGGATTCTCCCGCCATCGTCCCGATCACGCGGGATTTGCCGCTTCCGGCGTTCTTCGGGTTGCGCGACGGCACCCTTCGGCAACTGGTGGCGGAGGGCGCGGAAGGCATCATCAGCTTCCCGAGCCTGCATGCCGCGCTCGGGCTTCTGTTTGCTTTCGCGCTGTGGCCGGTCAGATATGTTGGCTGGATCGCCGCCCTGCTCAATCTTGCGATGATCGCGGCAACGCCGGTGGACGGCAGCCACTATTTTTCGGACGTGATCGCGGGTCTGGCCATCGCCGTCCTGAGCTGGATTGCCGTGAGACACATTTTGACCCGGATCGGGTTGCCCCGCACGCACTGGCTGCTGGCCACGAAAGTTCGTGAAAATGTGACGAACACGCCCGCGCTCACCTAAAAAAGAGTAGTCGATATTCTGACGAGAAGTTCAAAAGCAGCGCATAAGGTTCCGACAATTACGCCCAAATCCTTGCAAGTCTCTGCGAAATTCTTGACGAATGACCGGGCACGCCCTGCGGAATCGCGGCGCTCCCGAGACGCTTTGCTTTTTTGGAGTCGCATAGGACATACCTCTTCCGTGGCGCAAAACAGCATTGCGCGCGAACCGGCAGCTTTGTCGGATTTGGTACCCTGAAGGGCCGCCTCTAAAAGCGATTCGAAACCGCCTTCTTGAAGAGAAGTATATTGCGCCTTGTTTCCCGCAACGAAAATGATTCACTGCGGGTGCCGGCAAAAACAACTTGGCGCTCGTCAATTCGGTCTGCCAGTTTCGTGCGAAATCGCAAGCTTTTGAATTTGCTGGTAGATTCAAAATGCCGAGCCGCTGCCATGTTTCGCGCGAATGTCTAAAATAAATTCATAAATTGTTTACGTTTCGGCGCGCGGAGGGGAAATTTCCAACAACCGTTCGCCGCTATGCCGATAAGTGACTACGCAGGCGCGATTTTTTTTGCTCGTCGAGCAAGAGTAATCCTTGTGTCGTTGAGCTTTTTCCCGCCTTCGACCCTAGCGTTGAAATGATCGCAAGTTGCCGATTGGCGCGCTATAAGCGGCCCGGCCTCAAGTCGCAAATGCAGGGATTTCATTGGATGATGGTTAGATCGATTCCCTGGGCCATTTGCATGGTCCTGTTCGTCACCCACGTCCAGGCGGCCGGCGTGACTGACCTCAAGGCCGCCACCGCGGCGGCTGAAAAGGGCAGCAGCGACGAAGCCATCCAGCTGTTTACCCAGGCGCTGGCCGCCGGCGACCTCTCGGCCGACGATCAACTCAGCGCCCGTATCGGCCGTGGACGGGAATATTCGGCCAAGAGCCTGATCGCCGACGCCTTCGACCGGCACGACGACGGGCATCGCCTGCGCGACAACGCGATCGCCGACTTCTCGGTCGTGCTCGGCGTGAAGCCCGACGACGCAAGCCTTCGCATCGACCGCGGGCAAAACTACCACATGAACCAGCAATTCGATCTGGCGATCGCCGATTTCACTGCGGCATTGAAACTCAATTCTACGCCTTCGACCCTGGTGCAGCGAGCGGCAAGCGAGCGTGCCAAGGGCGCCTATGACGAGGCCATCGCGGACTGCGGCGCGGCCCTGGCCAGCGATGTCCGGGACGCCAACCTCGACCCCTGGGATATCTACAACGAACGCGGTTACGCCGAATTCCTGGCTGCCCGTTATGATGCCGCCGCCGCCGACTTCGACAAGGCGCTGGCGCTGGGGGCGAGTTCGCGGGCCGACGACGTGTTGTGGCTTCCCTACCAACTGGCCTGGCTGCACATCGCCCATGCGCGGGCGGGCCGCAATGATGCCGAAGAACTCGGAAAGCTTGCCGGCAAGGTCAACCTGAAGCAGTGGCCGGGAACGCTGATTGCGTTTTTCCTGGGCCAGATAAGGCTGGAGGAGGTCTCGGCCGCCTCGAGCCACGGAACCATGGGACGCGGCCGCGAATGCAATCTGTCGCTGTTCGCTGGCGAGGATGCGCTGGCAAAGCGCAATGACGAGCAGGCCCGAAAGCCGATGCTGCGGGCCCGCGAAGTGTGCAACATTCACACCTTGCAGTATCTCGTGGCCGGTGCCGAACTGGACCGGATCAAGAAATGATATCGGACCTCGGCCCCTACGCGGCCTTCATCGTGACGTCCTATTTGCTTGTGACAGTGGTCGTGCTGATGCTGATCGGCTGGATCACGGTCGACTATCGCCGCCAGCAGCGACATCTGCGCGAGCTCGAAGCCGGCGGCGTCGTCAGGCGCTCCGCGCGCAGCACAACGGACATGAGATGAGCGAACCTTCGACAACGGGTGCAAGCCAACGAACCCTGCGTGCTCAAGGTCGAGATTGAAAAAGGTGCTGGCGCAGTAGCGCCCGCCCAAGCTGTCGCATCAAACGGGATTATTCCGCGGCGAGAACCCGCGGCTGTCGCGGCAGCTTCAGCTGATCCCAGACATCCACCAGGGCTTCGGCGAGGCGGTCGATCAAGGCGTCGTCGTGATAGGGCGACGGCGTGATCCGCAGCCGCTCCATGCCCCGGGGCACCGTCGGATAGTTGATCGGCTGGATATAGATGCCGTGTTCCGACAGCAGCAGGTCGCACGCCATCTTGCATTTCTCGGGGTCGCCGACATGCAGCGGAACGATGTGGGTGTCGCTCTGCATCACCGGAAGCCGCGCGGCGTTGAGCACAAGCTTCAGGCGCGCGGCCCGGTCCTGGTGGCGATCACGCTCCCACTGCGACGACTTCAGATGCCGGATCGCCGCCGTTGCCGCGGCGCAGACCGCCGGCGGCAGCGCGGTGGTGAAGATAAAGCCCGGCGCATAGGAACGCACGGCGTCGATCAGATTTGCATTAGCGGCAATATAGCCGCCGAGACAGCCGAAGGCCTTGGCCAGGGTGCCTTCGATGATGTCGATACGCCCCATGGCGCCGTCCCGCTCGGCGATGCCACCGCCATGCGGCCCATACATGCCGACGGCGTGAACCTCATCGACATAGGTCAACGCGCCGTAGCGCTCGGCGAGATCGCAGATGCGATGCAGCGGCGCGACGTCGCCGTCCATCGAGTACAGGCTCTCGCACAGGATCAGTTTCGGCCGCCCGGCGTCCGCCTCGCGCAGCAATTGCTCGAGATGCGCCATATCGTTGTGGCGCCACACCTGCTTTTCGGAGCCGGATTTGCGCACGCCCTCGATCATGGAATTGTGGTTGAGCGCGTCGGAGAGCAGCAGGCAGTTCGGCAACAGCTTGGCGATCGTGGAAATGCCGGTCTCGTTCGAGACGTAACCCGAGGTAAAGACCAGCGCGGCCTGCTTGCCGTGCAGGGTGGCAAGTTCGCGCTCGAGCTCGATCAGCGGATGGTTGGTGCCGGCGATATTGCGCGTGCCGCCAGCTCCGGTGCCCATCCGCGCGGCGGTCTCGACCATCGCCCCCACCACCTTCGGATGCTGCGCCATGCCGAGGTAATCGTTCGAGCACCAGATCACCACGTCCTTCGGGCCATCCGGCGAATGCCAGATTGCATGCGGAAATCGGCCTGCCAGACGCTCAAGATCGGCAAAAACCCGGTAGCGGCGCTCGTCCCGAAGCTGGTTCAAGGCCGAATCGAAAAAGACGTTGTAGTCCATCATGCTTGCTGTCCCCCAGGATCCTCTGACAGGCCTGTCCGCCGCTTCATCCCATTACTAGAACCGAGATCCGGAACCATTGCCTTGATCCAGATCAGGAATCAGGTTCGCCGCCTGGAGCGAGATGACTTTTCGTTGAATCGTCATCTCGCTCTATCTTTTTGTTTGAGCACGATCTTTTCGGAAAACCGCTGCCCACTTTCCCGGATCATGCTCTAGGCCTCATCCGGTTGCGACCGCTGGATGGCGTTCAGCTTCCGCCGCTCGCCTTCGCTGAGCTGTGCAACCTCGGGCAGCGGGGTACCGGCGGATCGGCGCAGCACCGAAAAGCCGATCGCAAACAAGCCGATGAACAATATCGTCAATGGCGCTGCCCACAGGATCGCCGTATGCCAGTTCACCCGGGGTTTCAGCAGCACGAACTCGCCATAGCGGGCCACCATGAAATCCACCACCTGGGTGTCACTGTCGCCGGCCTTGAGCCGCTCGCGCACCAACAGGCGCAGGTCGCGCGCCAGCGGCGCCTCGGAATCGTCGATCGACTGGTTCTGGCACACCATGCAGCGCAGTTCGCCCGAGATGTCGCGGGCGCGGGACTCCAGTGCGGGATCGGGCAGAATTTCGTCGACCTGCACGGCATGAAGCGGCGTGGCGCCGAGAAGCGCCAATATCACCAGAAGAAAACGAACGCTCCAGACCATTCGACGTCCTTCAAGCCGGGCCACGCCTGGCCGCGGCGCAACCACCCCGGTCGGGGAGAAAATCATTCCGCCGGCTGCGCCAGCATCCGCGACGCCGGCTTCGGCGCGCCGATCCGCAATCTGCGGTCCGACAGCGACAGCGCGCCGCCCAGCGCCATCACCAGCGCGCCGAGCCAGATCAGCAGCACCAGCGGCTTGTGGTACAGCCGCAGCGCGATCGAGCCGTCGGCGTTGCTGTCGCCGAGCGAGAGATAAAGCTGGCTGACGCCGCGCGTCAGCAGCGCGGCCTCGGTGGTCGACATGCCGTCGCGCGACGGAAACACACGCTTCGACGGCTCCATGACGCCGATCACCGCGCCGCCCTTGCGCACGGTGAAGCGTGCGGCGGTTTCGCGGTAGTTCGAGCCGTTGCGGCTCGTCATGCCGTCAAAAGTGAGATCGTAGCCGCTGATGGAAACCGTTTGCGTCGGCTTCAGCGCGATGATGCGCTCGCTGCCCCAATTGGTTGCGAAAACAAGGCCGAGCAGCGTGATGCCGAGCGCAAAATGCGCGACCGCCGTTCCCCAGGCCGAGCGCGGCAATCCGGCCGCGCGCCGCCCGATGATTTCGAGCGACATGCTGCGCAGGTCGAGGCGTTCGGCGATATCGGTGACGGCGCCCGCCATCACGAACAGGGCCAGTCCAATTCCGAACGGCGCGAACACCGCCTTGGTGCCTTCGAACGCGAAGGTCGCCGCAAGGCCAACCATCGCGATGGCGCACGCCGCGAGCAGGCGCTGCGCCACCCCGTAGAGATCGCCGCGCTTCCAGGCCAAGAGAGGCCCGAACGGCACCGCCACCAGCAACGGCACGAACAGCGGCCCGAAGGTAAGATTGAAGAACGGCGCACCGACCGAAATCTTGTCGCCGGTGAGCATCTCAAGCACCAGCGGATAGAGCGTTCCGACGAACACGGTGGCGCAGGCGGTTGCCAGAAACAGGTTGTTAAACACCAGCGCGGCTTCGCGCGAGATCGGCGCGAACAGGCCGCCCTGCTTGAGCAGCGGCGCGCGCCAGGCAAACAGCGACAGGCTGCCGCCGATGAACACAATCAGGATTATCAGGATGAAAAGGCCGCGCGCGGGATCGTTCGAGAAGGTATGGACCGAGGTCAACACACCCGAGCGCACCAGGAAAGTGCCGATCAGCGACAGCGAGAAGGTGAGGATGGCCAGCAGGATGGTCCACACCTTGAGCGAATTGCGTTTCTCCATCACCACCGCCGAATGCAACAGCGCCGTGCCGGCAAGCCAGGGCATCAGGGAAGCGTTCTCGACCGGATCCCAGAACCAGAAGCCGCCCCAGCCGAGTTCGTAATAGGCCCAATAGGAGCCCATCGCGATGCCGAGCGTCAGGCACATCCAGGCGAGCAGCGTCCACGGCCGCACCCAGCGCGCCCACGCCGCATCGATGCGGCCTTCGATCAGGGCCGCCACGGCGAAGGAGAAGGCAATGGAGAAGCCGACATAGCCGAGATAGAGCATCGGCGGATGCACCGCGAGACCGAAATCCTGCAGGATCGGGTTGAGATCGCGGCCCTCGACCGGCACCTCGGCCAGCCGCCGGAACGGATTCGAGGTGAAGAGAATGAAAAGGTAGAACGCGGACGCGATCCAGGACTGTACCGCCAGCACATTGGCCTTGAGGCTCCCCGGCAGATTGACGCCGAACACCGCCACCAATGCGCCAAAGATGGCGAGGATCAGCACCCACAGCAGCATGGAGCCTTCATGGTTGCCCCAGACGCTGGTGAACTTGTAGATCAGCGGCATCTGGGAGTGCGAATTCTCGAACACATTGGCGACCGAGAAATCCGAGGTCACGTAGCAGAAGGTGAGCGCGCCGAAAGCCAGCGCGACGAAGGCAAATTGCGCCAGCGCCGTCGAGTCGGCGAGCTTCATCAGCGCCATATCGCCCTTGCGCGCGCCCATCACGGGCGACCACGACTGGATCAGCGCCAGCGCGAGCGCGAGAATCAGCGCGTATTGACCGAGTTCGGCGATCATGGCGATAGCTCCAGATTCACTTTAGATTCACTTTGCAGTTCCCTTGGCCGCAACTGCGTTTGGCGCCGAGGTCTCCTGCCAGTGACCCTGTTTCTTCAGGGTCTCGACGACCTCGCGCGGCATGTAATTTTCGTCGTGCTTGGCGAGCACGGTTTCGGCCTTGAAGGTCCCGCCCGGCTCGACGTGCCCCTCGGCGATGACGCCCTGCCCTTCGCGGAACAGGTCGGGCACGATACCCTGGAAGCTGACCGGAATGTCCTTGTTGCCGTCGGTGACCTCAAAGCGGACCTGCAGATTGTCGCCGCGTTCCAGGCTGCCCATCTTCACCATGCCGCCGAGGCGAACCCGCTTGCCCGGCGCGGCCTTGTTCTCGGCGATGTCGGTCGGCGAATTGAAAAACACAATCGATTCGCGCAGCGAGCCGAGGATCAGCGCCACCGCGAAGGCGAGCACGCCGAGGCTTGAGCCGATCAGGATGAGACGCCGCTGTTTCCGTGTCATGAGCCTTCCAGTCCGAGTTCTTTGGTCAGCTCGCCGATGCGGCGCAGATTGTCGCTGTTGCCAGCGAGCGCGCCGCGGGCACTGGCAGCGGCGGCCAGCGCCTTGTCGCGTTCGCCGAGCACCGAATAGGCCTTGATCAGGCGCAGCCATCCGTCAACGTCGGAGCCGTTCTCCGCCATGCGCTGGGCAAGCCGCGAAACCATGCTCTCGATCATGCCGTTGCGATCGGCCGGCGCCATCTGCGCGGCGGCGGCGACCTGGCTCGCGTTCGGACCCGGCGTCGCGACGTTGGCCGCCGATGGCGCCGGTCCGTTTGCGCCGCGACCGGCGGCATCGGAAACGGCTTCGGTTTCCAACCCCTGAAGACCCTGCCCCAGACGTTGCAGCGCTTCCTGATCGCTGGCCAGCGCGGCCTGCGCCTCGGCGATCGCCGCCTTGGCCTTCTCGGTCTTTCCCAGCGCCCGATAGGAGCGCACCAGCTGGATCCAGCCGGGGACATCGGAACCATTGGTTTTCAAACGCTCGGCCAGCCGCGCGACCATCGCCTCGATGGCGCCGTCACTGTGATCGGCAGGTGCTGCAACGGCCGGCTGGGCGCCGGCAACGACTGACGGGCCCTTCTCGTCGACCTGCGCCAGCGCATTCCTGACCATCGGCAGCCATTCGGCGCCCTCACCTGCGCCCGAGATCAGGGCGGTCCATCGCCGCACGGCCTCATCCCGGCGGCCTTCCTGCTTGGCGTTGAGCCCGAGATAATATTGCGCCATCACATCTTGGGGATCAGCGGCGTTGGCGCGCTGGAACAGTTCTTTGGCCTCCGCGGTCACCACGCCATTGGACGCCACTGTGATAGCTTCACCGAGATCGCCCAACCGCGCGGCGTCCGGACCGAATATCTCCAGCGCGTTGCGCCGCGCCGTGACCGCATCGTCGAAGCGTCCGAGACGGAGATAGACGGGCGCCAGCAACTCCCAGCCCTTGCCGTTCTTGGGATTGGCCTCGAGATATTTCTCGACCTCGGCGACGGTCTGCTCGATCCCCTCCGGAAGCGGTTGCCCGTTGGCTTCCGCGTTCATCGAAACCGGAACGAAATTCGGCGATCCCACCGACAAATAGATGGCGCCGGCGCCGAGCGGCAACAGCACGATGGCGGCGGCGAGCGTCGCACGGCGGTAGCCCCGCGCCGGGCCGGGCGCCGCGACCACGGTTGCGGCCTTCGCGGTCTCTGCTGCCGCGATCAGGCGGCGTGAAACTTCGATCCGAGCCGCCTCAGCCTCGACGTTGCCGATCAGGCTGGCCGTCTCGTCGCGGTTAATCTCGTCCAGCTGGTCGCGATAGACTTCAATATCGCTGCCCGAGCGGACAGACTTCTGCCGCCGCGCCAGCGGCCACCAAACAGCGATGACGGCGCCTGCCGTCATCAATGTCAAAATAGGCCAGAGAATCATCAAGTTACTTTACTGAGGGGCTGCCTGGGGCAGCCCTGTTTGCAGGACCTGCGGTCTGGATACCAAGTGGGCAGAAGCCAGCCTTGACCTAAATCAGACGTTGGTCAATGGCGCGCCGATCGGGCGCCGCGCCAAGCAGTGCATCGTGATCCCGCCTTGCCGATGGCGGAACCTACCAGGCCCAGGCGATCGTGCCGCCGAGCATATGGACGTTATAGTTGGGATTGTTCCCCGCCAAGGCCTGATAGAAGGCGACCTGTGACTGCATCAGGGTCTGGTACATATAGGGCTGCATCAAGTCGGTGTTCCAGTTGGTCACGCTGTTGCGCTCCCAGGCGTAACGAAGCTTGAGCGAGACGCCACCCGTCCAGCCCAGACTGTGGACCAGGTCCGGATCGAGTGTGTACTTCGCATTCGCCTCCAGTCGCTGGAAGGTCGTCGTAACATCCGGGAATTGTCCGGCCGCGATATTGTTTCCGAGCGCGTTTGAAATGACCGGTCCGGTTCCATCCTGCATGAATAGCGGAGAAGAATTCTTGCCCATCGACAGGGTGTAGTTCAGACCCAGTTCAACCCGCTGCGGAATGACGGCATAGTTCACGCCGAAGATGAAGGTATTCACCCTGTCGCTGATGCTCGAGGAATAGGATTGGCAGTTATATGTGGCGGTGACGCCGATCCCATTCGGGCTGGTGTTGGGACAGATATACGACGTAGCGGCCGTATACGGGGCAAGGTTCGTACTCGACACGAGTTGCTGCTGGTTGCGCTGCTCATTCATATACGAGAACAGGAACCTGAGGTCGGGCGTGGTGGCATAGGCCAGCTCGACCCCGACGGCCGTTGAATTGTCCTTGGTCAGACCGAGCTCGTTCTGGGTCAGGAGAAACCCGTCGTTACGGATGTTGATCGTCGGCGTGACCGTGAAATTGCGAATCACATCGATATCGATCTGGAATTTGGCCTGGCTGCGGTTGCGATCGTCGAGATAGAACTGCCGATAGGCCTCCGAGTAGTTGGTGGAGTTGGGGAACGGGGTCAACACGGTTGTTCCCGGCTGCCCGAAATTCTTGTTCGGCACCGGCCATTGGAACATGCCGACATTGCCGAGATAGTCGTAATCGCCTGCACGGCGTTCGCCATAGGACGCGCTTGCCCGAGCCGTGACCCAGCTGGCGGGTTTCCAGTCCGCGTAGAACTTGACGGTGTTTTCAGTCGTGGCAGCGGCGTCGAAGCGTGTAAAATCGTAGTGCTCCACACCATAGGAGGCGCCGAGATTGACCGAATTGACCGGTCGATAGGTCGCCTCGGCCGCACCGTTCTGCTTGATATAGCCGACCATCAGCGGATTCACCGGGGCGTAGCTATTCGTGGTCGTTTTCGCCGAGGTGGCGTCCGCGATGATCCAGTCGCTGATTTGTAACTGTGGCGTCTGGTTGTCGTAATCGTAATAGCGGTAGCTGACTTTCGTTTTCAGATCCGAGGTGACCTGGGTGGTGACGACGTTGTTGATCAGCAGCGTGTTGATCGACCCGTTCAGGCTCTGCGCCGGAAGTGAGGCAAGTGAATTCCCGGGGACCCCCGTACCGGTGGTCGTGAATTTTTGGGTTACCGGATTCCATACCGCGTTGGGGAAGAGGTTCACGCCCGGGTTGATCGTGAACGGCAGAAACTGATCGTTCTGCCGCATCCCGCTGTAAGAAACCGTTCCCATGTAGCGGCTGTTGACCGGCAAATCCGCGCCGAAGGTACCGGTGATCCCGTTCATCTGGTTGCTGGGCGGTGTCGACATCTGCGCAAGGGGAGCCGTCGCAGTTGTTCCCGCTCCCGCACATGCGCCGGTGAATCCGGTGTCACAGAACGGATTCTGGACCGTGTAGCCGGAGAAGTCGTCCGTGTAGACGGAGCCGTTATAGCCGACCATCGCGTTGAACTTCTGTCCCCACGCGGACGTGCCGATGTACTCGCCATTCACGCCGAAGTTCTGGGTCCTGTCCGAGACCGGCTTGGCGACATCAACACGAGAGCCGGTGTTCGTGGCCGTGAAGAGAACGCTGTCGACCTGACTTCCGGTTCTCCGCATGTTGGAGTAGTTGGCTTTGATGTCCCAGTTGTCGGTCGGCGTGTAGCGATAATCGACCGACGCCGTATCGCGCAAAATTCCGATATCGGTGGGGTGCACATTCTGATTGATGATGGTGCTGACGGCGGCCGCCTTGGTATTGAAGGCAGTGACTCCAGCCGGCGTATTGAAGACCGTCGGCCAGCCCGCCCCACCCTGGGTAAACATCTGGTGGCCGATATTCGGATTGGCCAGCGTCAGCGCGTTGCCGTTTGTATTGAACAGGGTACTGGAACTGGTGCTGTAGACGTGGGGGGTCTGGTCCCACTCCAGGTTCAAATACTGTTCGCCGGCCTTTGACAAATAGGCGTTATAGGCCTGATCCCTGTAACCAGGGTTGAAGCCCCAGGCGTCGATTTCATAGAGGCCATTCCGGCTCCCGGTGGCAACGTTGAAGTCGCCAAACGGCCCCGGCCTCAGATCGCGGTATTCGTAGAACTTCGCGAGACTGCCCTGGCCGTTGACGATGTGTCCGCCGTAGGTCGGATCGTTGAGGAAGCCGCGGCCGCCGAGCTCCACAAAGCCATGCGTCCACCAGGGGAGTTCGACCGCCGGCGGCGGCGCCTTGAGCGCGATGTCGGCATCGGCCGCAAGTGCACCTTGCATCGGCGCCATGCCGATCAAGAGGGCCCCAGTTGCGCAGGTAAGAAGTACGCCAGATCGCGGTTTCATTTTAGCCCCCCAGTGGGCGTTAGTTTCGAGTCGAACGGTAGTCGGTGGTTCGTTCGTTCAGTACGGTCGGCTTTACCGGTGGAGGAGCGCTCCTGACGGGCTGTTGGTGCCATGAACCTGCGTGTGGCAGTTGTTACAGGCGCGTCCCATGATCTGATAACTGTTGGGCCCGGCACTCGGAGCATGGCCAAACCCGTGGCACTGCGTGCAAAGCCGTGGCCGCGAAACCTTCAGCAGGAACTCGTTGATCGAGCCGTGCGCGTCGTGACAGTTCAGGCAATTTTCCCGAACCGGCGTGTGTTCGAACAGGAACGGTCCGCGCTTTTCGGCATGACACTTGTAGCAAGTCTCATTGATGGTAGCGGTCCGCAGCAGCGCCTCATTCGCCGTGCCGTGCGGCTGATGGCAGTCGGAGCAGACCATCTTGCCTTCGCGCAGCGGCATGTGCGACGAGCGCGCCATTTGCGCACGCCGGTCCTTGTGGCACTGGAAGCAGGTCTCGGGCTCGTAAACCGTCTTGAGCTGGAATTTCTGCGACACGCTCCGCATGATGGTGTGGCAATTGGTGCAGGCCACGTTGCGGACTTCATGCGTACTGCCGCTCCAGTAGGTCCGGTCGCCCCGTTCGTGGCA
>NZ_SSNA01000082.1 GCF_004799445.1 Bradyrhizobium sp. | reverse complement strand
CGGCGGCGCCGGTCTGCGCCGAATCGACCAGCGGCGGCAGCTTCTTGCCGGCCCTGGTCTCGCGCAGGCCTTCCAGTACCAGCGGATGCCGCGGGAGCTTCTTGTCGAAGGCCTCATAGACCGCCGTCGCCGACGCGTCGTCCTTGTTGCGCGACAGCCAGCGCGCATAGTCGTCGGCCACGCGCAGCATGGAGTCCTCGAGCTTGTAGGCCCGCTCCAGGCGGACGCCGGCGTCCTTTTCCTTGCCGGCCAGTTCCAGGATCATGCCGGAATGCAGGTCCTTGAAGATCGGGTACCATTCCGGACCGGTCAGCTTGTCGATGTTGGCGACGGCCGATTTGCTGTCGCCGGCGCCGTAACTGGCCCAGCCCGACAGCAGCGTGGCGACCAGATCCGTGATCGGCCCGCGTATCGACTGGTTGATATTGGTCTGTGCGCTCGCGTATTTCTTCTGCTTCAGATCGCGCACGCCGATGACAAGGCGGGCAACGCGATTGGATTTGTCGACCGTCAGAATGCGGTCGGCAAGCTTCACGGCCTCGTCGATATCGCCGTCCGCCAGCGAGGAAATGAACGCGCGATCGAGCAATTCATTATTCTTCGGATCGATGCGAAGCGCCGAGCGATAGAAGGCCGCCGCCGCACTGGCGTCGCGCTCGACGCTGGCGTGACGGGCGGCCAGATAGCTGCCCGACATCGTCAGCATTTTCAGATCGTGGCTGGAGGGGAATTGCGCGGAGTTGTCGGCGGGATGCTCGGGCGTCTGCGCCGAAACCGAGCCGGGCAGCACCAGCGCAGTGAAGGCAATAGCGGCAATCGTCCAGCGATTGAATCGAATGGAAAACATCACGGTTCGCCTTCAGCTCAAGGATTTACGGCAGGATCTTGTGATCAGTCTCGAATGCAAACCCGGCAGGCGGCATCAAGCCATGCGACAATGCCGCTTTTAGCGTTCAACCGCAAGGATACGGGCTGGCAAATCGATTGGTGGGAACGGCCCGGTCGCCTCCAATACCGCCTGAAAGCGCTTCCAACATGGCGGTATCGTGGCCGACCGGCCGAACGTGGTCACGCAATCGTGGTCACATCGCCTCATAATTGGGTCCGCCGCCGCCCTCCGGCGGAACCCAGGTGATGTTGCCGTTCGGATCCTTCACGTCGCAGGTTTTGCAATGGACGCAGTTCTGGGCGTTGATCTGGAACCGTGGCCCGGTGGCCTCCTCGACCCACTCGTAGACGCCGGCCGGGCAGTAACGGTTGGACGGGCCGGCATAGATGTCGTGCTCGGAGGTCTTCTGCAGGTTCATGTCGGCGACCTTCAGATGAACCGGCTGGTCCTCTTCGTGATTGGTGTTGGAGAGGAACACTGACGACAGCCGGTCGAAAGTGAGTTTGCCGTCCGGCTTCGGCGGCGCGATCGGCGTGTGCGCCTTCGCCGGATCGAGCGTCTTGCGGTCGGGCTTGGCGTGCGATTGGGTTCCGAACAGCGAGAAACCGAACGTGTTGCACCACATGTCGATACCGCCGAGCGCGACGCCGAGCATGGTGCCGAATTTCGACCACAGCGGTTTGGCGTTGCGAACCGGATAGAGATCCTTGCCGACCTGCGAATTGCGCCAACTATTTTCGTAGTCGACCACTTCATCGTTGGCGCGGCCGGCGCCGAGCGCGGCATGGACGTGTTCGGCAGCCAGCATGCCGCTACCCACCGCGTTGTGCACGCCCTTGATGCGCGGCACGTTGACAAGACCCGCCGCGCAGCCGATCAGCGCGCCGCCCGCAAAGGTCAGGCGCGGCACCGACTGATAGCCGCCCTCGGTGATGGCGCGCGCGCCATAGGCGAGCCGCTTGCCGCCTTCGAACAAGGTGCGGATCGCGGGATGGGTTTTGAAGCGCTGAAACTCATCGAACGGCGACAGATACGGATCGTCGTAATTGAGGTGCACGACGAAGCCGACCGCCACCAGATTGTCGTCGTAATGGTAGAGGAACGAGCCGCCGCCGGTTGAATTGTTCAACGGCCAGCCGAACGCGTGCTGGATCAGACCTTTGCGGTGCCTGGCCGGGTCGATCTGCCAGACCTCCTTGAGGCCGATGCCGAATTTCGGCGGTTCGCAGCCGGCGTCGAGCGAGAATTTCGCGATCAGCTGCTTGGTAAGGCTGCCGCGGGCGCCCTCGGCGAACAGCGTGTATTTGCCGAGCAGTTCCATGCCGCGCGTGTAGGACGATTTGTGCGAGCCATCCTTGGCAACCCCCATGTCGCCGGTCGCGATGCCGCGCACCGCGCCCTTGTCGTCGTAGAGCACCTCCGCCGCGGCAAAGCCCGGATAGATCTCGACGCCGAGCGCCTCCGCCTTGCGCGCCAGCCAGCGACACAGCTGGCCGAGCGAGCCGATATAGCAGTGATGGTTGCTCATCAGTGGCGGCATCATGATGTTCGGCAACCGGATCGCGGCGCTCGCCGTGTTCCAATAGAACCGGTCTTCGCTGACCTGCGTCTTGAGCGGGCAATCGGCGTCCTCGCGCCAGTCCGGAACCAGTTGATCGAGCGCTACCGGATCGATCACCGCGCCCGATAGAATATGAGCGCCGACCTCGGAGCCCTTCTCGACCACCACCACGGTGAGATCGGCATTAAGCTGCTTCAGCCGGATCGCCGCGGCGAGGCCCGACGGCCCGGCGCCGACGATCACGACATCGAATTCCATGGATTCGCGCGGCGGCAGTTCTTCGGTGCTCATGATCTGGTCTCAGGGCCGGTTGAGAAAGCTTATAGAGATCGTCCACGGGCCGTTTGTTTCCGATTTTTGCGGGAAGAACAACATGGAAATGCCGCTTGAGGCGTTTCGTTGCAGCGCGATCCGGCCTAGATTGCGGGAATGCCTGTGATATCGTTTCATGACGCCTGATCCCGCGCCTACCGTCCAGCAATTGCTGGCCTTTTATCTGGGGGCCGGGGTCGACTGTGCGCTGACCGAGGAACCGGTCAACCGGCTATCGGATCCCGACACCGCCCCTGCGTCCAGCGAAATGACCCCTGCGCGGTCGGTCAGGACCGTACCAGCCGCGATCCCGGCTGTCCGCGCCGAAGCAGCGCCGGCGCCGGAGGCCGCCATCGCGTCGGCGCGGGGAGCGGCGCGGACCGCACCTTCGCTGGAGGTGCTGCGCGGCCTGCTCGAGAATTTCGACGGCTGTGCGCTCAAAGCCACCGCGACGCGCCTGGTGTTCGCCGACGGTAACCCGCACGCCCGCATCATGTTCGTCGGCGAGGCGCCCGGGCGCGAGGAAGACATCGAGGGACTGCCTTTCGTCGGGCGCTCCGGCAAGCTGCTGGACCGGATGATGGCGGCGATCGGGCTCGACCGCAGCAGAGCCTACATCGCCAATGTCATTCCATGGCGACCGCCGGGCAACCGCACGCCGACGCCGCAAGAGACGCAGATCTGCCTGCCGTTCATCCAGCGGCAGATCGAACTGGTCAATCCGGATGTGCTGGTGACGCTCGGCAATCCCTCCACCCAAACCCTGCTGTTGACGCGCGAAGGCATCATGAAAACCCGCGGGCGCTGGTTCGATTACGACACCGGCACCCGCGTGATCCGCGCGATCGCCACGTTCCATCCGGCCTATCTGTTGCGCTCGCCGTCCTACAAGCGCATGGCCTGGCAGGACTTGCGCGCGATCGCGAAAGCGCTGGAAGAGCGAAAAAGTCCCGCATCGTGAGCGTCTCGTGTCCCGGGCGCGGTGCAGCGTCCTTTACGCTGCTCCGCAGAACCGGGACCCACGAGCATTCAACAAGATGGACCCCGGATCAGCAGCGCACCACGCCGCAACTGTGGCGCGCTGCGCAGCGTCCGGGGCACGCCGATGTTCTCACGGCGCCCTCGGCCGCACGATGGCCCAGCCGATCCGAAGCAGCGGCTGTCGTCCATTCACCAGCCACTCGAACGCCCGCGGCACCTCGGGCACCAGGCCGGGAAACTGCCGCGCGATCTCGGCCGGCGGCGTGCCGGCCGTGTCCAATGCGCGCCAGACCACGACACCGCCGGTTTCCTTGAATTTGGCGAAATTCAACCATGGCGTCCGTTCCGGCGTCGCGGCAAGAAACAGATGGGGACGCGTGGGGCTCAACGTGATCAGCGTCGCAAGCTGGGCGTCGCCGCTCACCGCGCGGAGCCGCTGGTTGGTCCGCCGCTCGAAGCTGTCATCAAAAAAATACGCGATCGCGGTCGCGGGCAACGACGTCGCCACCTCGCCGCTTCCGGTCCAGGGCAGAAACAGCGTGGTCGCGATGACTGCGACCGCGGGGGCCAAGATGGCGGCCGCCCAGACCGAACGCAGGACCCGCTGGCGGCGCAGAGGAATCAGATCGCCGGCCGCGACAATCGTCGCCAGCCCCGACATCAAGAGCGCGATGCCCACCCCGCCGACGACGCGGTCGAGATCGAACAGGCCGGAAATCAGGCTTGCCGCCAGCGCGGGGCCGATCGCGAAGAAATAGACAAAATCGCGCGCCAGCGGATCGACCGGTGGCCGAAAAATGATTGGCGCCTCTTCCGGGTTGCGGCTGAACCAGCCGGAATTCAGCGCGATCAATATGACGATGCCGGCTATTGCGAACAACAGGCCGCCGAGCAGTCCGGCCCAGTGCAGCGCCCGCCCGCTCAAATCCGCCAAGGCCGGCCAGTTCGGCAAGACAAGCGTATCGGCGCGAATCAGCCAGACGATATAAGGCAACGCCAGTACGACGATCACCAGCAGGGCGAACAGCGGATCGAACGACATCAGCATGCGCCGTCCGCGCGCGGTCGCAAGCGCAAATCCGGCCACCAGCGCCAGCAGGCCGATCGCCGCAGAGGTTGTTAGCAGCAAGAGTCCGGCTTCGATGGACCATGCAAACCACGCATTGCGCCGGTTCTGGCCGATGAGTTTCCAGGAATGCAACAGCAGCAGCGCCCAGAGCGGGCGCGCCAGCACGAGCGGGCCGAACTCGACGCCGGGCGAACTGAACGCCACGACCGTCATGGTCAGGAGCACCGCCAGCACCGCCTGTTGGCCACCGACAACGGCGCGCGCCAGCAGAAACAACGTCCAGAACGTCGCAACCGCGCAAAGCTGCGCCAGCAGATAGACGCCGAACAGGTGATTGCCCGCGGCGCGAAACGCGATATCGGCGAGCCAGAACGCGAGCGGCGGACCGAGTTCGGTTCCCACCTGGTATTCCCGGCCATAGGCGAGCACGGTGGCCAGATCGCCGGGAGGGCTGCGATACAACAGCACCGGTATCAGCAGCCACAGCGCCGCCTGAAGCAACACCACAAGCCAGACTACCAACCGCGGCCGAGCGCGGATCAATTCGATAATCAGGGATGTGAAACGCATGAAACGTCCGAAAAACCTGGAGCCGGCCCCGCACGTCGGCCTATTCGATCTCGGACTTGTGATAGAGCGCGTCAGCCGCTGAGGCAACTGCGTCAGACTGAGGCAGAAATCCCGGTCGCCAAAGGTCCTTCCGGCACGAACAGATCCGGTTCGCGTTTGACCGTCCACGGCTGATGTTTTTCCCGCGCGGCGACGACCGGCGCAAACAGGCGGCGATGATGCACGGTCGGACCGAGCCGGTCGAGCGCCTCGAGATGCTCCGGCACGCCGTAGCCCTTGTGGGATTCGAAACCGTAGCCCGGGCAATCCTGCGCCAGCGCGCACATCAGGCGGTCGCGGGTCACTTTGGCGATGATCGACGCCGCGGCGATCGAGACCACCAGCCCATCGCCGCCGATCACGGCTTCGCAGTCGCAGGCCGTATCGAGCCGGTCGCGGCCGTCGACGAAGACATGCTGCGGCATGTCCGGCAGCGCGTTGACCGCACGTTCAAGCGCCCACAGCGACGCGCGCAGGATATTGTCGCGATCGATCCGCGCCGGCGAGGCGAAGGTCACCGCAAACGATGCGGTCGCGCAGATTTCCTCGAACAGCTCCTCGCGGCGTTCCGCGGTCAGCCGCTTGGAATCGTCGATGCCTTTGGGAATCCGCTTCGGATCGAGCACGACGGCTGCGGCCACCACCGGACCCGCCAGCGGGCCGCGCCCGGCCTCGTCGCAGCCGGCCACCGGCCATATGCCGCGCTTGATCAGCGCGCGCTCGCGGCGAAAGCTCGGCGACGCAACCGCGATCACGCCCTTGGCGGGCTTGTTTGACTTGTTCCCGGACTTGTCCCGAATCATGCCGGGATCGTGCGCAAGCCCGGCACGCGGCGCAACCGGGAATCACGCGCAATTCCCGCTATTCAATCCCTAGTCCGGCAAATGAACCCTTCGATCCTCGCCCACATCAATTCCCGGGGCGACCACGACTTCCCAGGGATGGTTGTCCGGATCGGCAAAATATCCGGAATAGCCGCCATAGTCCGTCTCATGCGCAGGTTTCAACAGCGAGGCGCCTTTTGAGACAGCGAAATCCAGAACCCTGTCGACCTCTTCCCTGGTGCGGCAGTTCCACGCCAACGTCATCCCGCGAAACGCCTGCGGCCGCGGGCTCTCGGGCAGGGTGACGTCTTTCGCCAGCTGATCCCAGGGAAAAAGTCCGATCGCGGTGCCGCCGGTGTCGAAGAACGCGACGACCTCGCCCGTGGCCTTGAATCTCCTCATAAAGCCGAGCGCCTCGTAAAACGCGATACTGGCGCGCATGTTGCTGACGCCGAGCGTCACCATGGTCAGTCGAGCGACCGGCTCGGGGGCGTTATCATCCATTGGACCTCTCACGCCCTCTAGAACAGGCTCAATTGCTGCCCGCTGCGTTTCGGCCGAGCAAAATGCTCCGTCGTCAATTTCGAACGCCGCTTGTTGAGCCCGAGCTTTTCGCAGGCAATTTCGAACCTTCGTCCGATCATCCAGGCCATCGGCCCGGTGCCTTTCATGCGCGCTCCCCATTGCGAATCATAGTCGCGCCCGCCGCGCATGTCGCGGATCAGGGTAAAGATGTGGCGATAGCGATCGGGATAATTGGCCATCAGCCATTCGCGAAAGAGGTCACGTACTTCCAGCGGCAGCCGCAGCAGCACGTAGCTGGCTTCCTTGACCCCGGCATGGGCCGCCGCGTCGAGAATACGCTCTATTTCCATATCATTTAGCGCGGGGATCACCGGCGCGACCATCACCGTGGTCGGAATTCCCGCGTCCGACAATTGTCGCAGCGCCGCGAGCCGCCGCGCCGGGGTCGAGGCCCGCGGTTCCATGGTGCGGGCAAGTCCCGCATCGAGCGTCGTGACCGACAGCGCCACCTTGACGAGATTGCGTTTCGCCATCCGCGCCAGAATATCGATGTCGCGAACCACCAGCGCCGATTTTGTCACGATGCCTACCGGATGCGAGGTGCGATCCAGCACTTCCAGAATGCCGCGCATGATCTTCCGC
Source organism: Bradyrhizobium sp. (assembly GCF_004799445.1). Classification (GTDB taxonomy): domain Bacteria; phylum Pseudomonadota; class Alphaproteobacteria; order Rhizobiales; family Xanthobacteraceae; genus Bradyrhizobium. Next base: position 4,108 of record NZ_SSNA01000082.1, on the reverse strand, counting down.
TCGCGCTCAATCGGCTGGTACGGATCGGTGTTGGTCCCGATCGCGATCATGCGCGGTTCGTAATCCTGCGCCGCCAGCTCCTTTTCCAGAAGCTGCGGCGCGTCGGGCTTGGCGAACAGCTTCGATTCGAAATCGAGCCCGGGCGACAGGCCGAGATAAGCATGCGTCGGCCGCGCGAAGCAGTAGACGCAGCCATGCTCGCAGCCCCGGTAGGGGTTGATCGAACGATCGAAGCCGATATCGGGAGACTCATTGCGGGTGATGACTTTGCGCGCGGTATCGAGGGCGACGGTGGTCTTGAACGGCGGCAGTTCGTCGAGGCTCTGCCAGCCGTCGTCGAACGCGACGCGCGCCTCGGTCTCGAAACGGCCGCTGTCATTGGACTGGGCGCCGCGGCCGCGCCGCCGCCCGCGCTCGATCGCCACCGCCAACTCGGGAAAAGGAGAAAGCGCACCCGCCGGCTCGGAGGGCGCCGTGACCGGCGGGTGCTTGAGGGCATTTGAGGATGCTCGGCTCATGGATCAGAACATAGCACGCCATGAGAACAAATCAAGAACAACATTCTGCGGAGGGGTGGGCAAACCGGGCTGGCCACCCAGCAATCCACAGCTTCGTTGCGCAAGGATCAACGCTGGGGCGGGTTTGCGGTGGTCGGATGCGCTCCTTGAGGCCGGACAGCTTGCCGACGCCTTCTCTACACATTCCCTCGCTATCCTCGCCTCGAAAATGGATCGATTGGCCGGCGATTTTGTTGCCCACGGCCAACGCTGGAATGCCACCATGCAAGCCCCAAGCACCAATGAATGTTCGGCGGACGACCGTGAGCTGGATTTGCTCGATCAGTACTGGCGCGCCGCGAATTACCTGTCGGTCGGTCAGATCTACCTGCTCGACAACCCCCTGCTCCACGAGCCGCTGCGGCCGGAACACATCAAGCCGCGGCTGTTGGGGCATTGGGGAACCACGCCGGGGCTCAATTTTGTCTACGCCCATCTCAACCGCGCCATTCGCGCATCCGATCTGAACGTCATTTATATTTGCGGACCCGGCCACGGCGGCCCGGGGATGGTAGCCAACACCTATCTCGAAGGCAGCTACAGCGAGATTTATCCGGACATCAGCCGCGACACCGACGGTCTGCGCAAATTGTTCCGTCAATTCTCGTTCCCCGGCGGCATTCCCAGCCACGCCGCGCCGGAAACACCGGGATCAATTCACGAAGGCGGCGAACTCGGCTACGCGCTGGTGCACGCCTATGGCGCGGCTTTCGACAATCCCGACCTGATCGTCGCCTGCGTCGTGGGTGACGGCGAAGCTGAGACCGGCCCGCTCGCGGCGTCCTGGCATTCCAACAAATTTCTCAATCCCGCGCACGATGGCGCGGTGCTGCCGATCCTTCATCTCAACGGCTACAAGATCGCCAATCCCACCGTGCTCGGCCGAATGAGCGACGATGAGATCCGCCATCTCTTCACCGGCTACGGCCATGAACCGCTGTTCGTCGAAGGCAGCGAGCCCCGGCTGATGCATCGGCTGATGGCCGACTCGCTGGAGACCGCGCTGCAGCGCATCCGCACCATCCAGCAAGCCGCGCGCGACGGACGCAAGAACAGCGACCGCCCAAAATGGCCAATGATCGTGCTGCGCAGCCCCAAGGGCTGGACCGGCCCGAAGGAAGTCGATGGCCTGAAGGTTGAAGGCTTCTGGCGCGCGCACCAGGTGCCGATCGCCAACCCTCGCGGCAATGCCGGACATCTTGAGTTGCTCGAGCAGTGGATGCGCAGCTATCAGCCCGATGCGCTGTTCGACAAAAACGGCCGGTTGCTGGCCGAACTGCAGGCCCTGGCACCCGACGGCGAGCGGCGAATGGGCGCCAATCCGCACGCCAATGGTGGATTACTGAAACGCGAACTCAAACTGCCGGACTTTCACGACCACGCCGTCGATGTCCCCCGCCCCGGCGGCAGTGAGGCCGAAGCAACGCGCCTGATGGGACAATTTCTGCGCGACGTCATGCGGATGAACGCCGAGACGCGTAATTTCCGGTTGATGGGACCGGACGAGACCGCCTCAAACCGGCTCGATGCCGTGTTCGAAGTCACCGAACGGGTCTGGATGGAGCGGATCGAACCCTATGACGTTCATTTGGCGCAAGATGGCCGGGTGATGGAGGTCTTGAGCGAACACCTCTGCCAGGGCTGGCTCGAAGGATATCTGCTCACCGGGAGGCACGGCTTCTTCTCGTGCTACGAAGCCTTCATCCACATCGTGGATTCCATGTTCAACCAGCACGCCAAGTGGTTGAAGGTTTCACGTGGCCTGCCCTGGCGACGCCCGATCGCCTCGCTCAACTATCTCCTGACCTCCCATGTCTGGCGGCAGGACCACAACGGCTTCAGCCATCAGGATCCCGGCTTCGTCGATCTTGTCGCCAACAAGAAGGCCGACATTGTCCGGGTGTATTTTCCGCCGGACGCCAACACGCTGCTGTGGATCGCGGACCATTGTTTGCGGACCTATGACCGCATCAACGTCATCGTCGCCGGCAAACAGCCCGCGCCGCAATGGCTGACCATGCAGCAAGCGGCAACGCATTGCGATGCCGGCATTGGAATCTGGCCATGGGCCGGGACCGAAACCGAAGGCCTCGAGCCGGATGTGGTGATGGCCTGTGCCGGCGACGTTCCGACGCTGGAGACGCTCGCCGCGGTGGATTTGCTGCGCAAATCGCTGCCCGATCTTCGGATCCGGGTTGTCAATGTGGTCGACCTGATGACGCTGCAGCCGAACAGCCAGCATCCGCACGGCATCAGCGATCGCGATTTTGACGGGATGTTCACATGCGACCGGCCGGTGATCTTTGCCTATCATGGCTATCCCTATTTGATCCATCGCCTGACCTATAGCCGCACCAACCACGCCGGGATGCACGTGCGCGGCTTCGCGGAAGAAGGCACGACGACGACGCCGTTCGATATGGTCGTCCTGAACAAACTCGACCGGTTTCATCTGGCGATCGAGGTGATCGAGCGCGTTCCCGGACTGAATATCGCCGCGGCCCGTATCAAACAGCAATTCCGCGACGCCTTGATCGAGCATTCGCGCTATGTGCGGGAGCACGGCGAAGACATGCCGGAAATTCGCAATTGGATGTGGCCCTATGGCAGGGATGCAGGCGCGGTCGTCTAGCACCCGGAAACAGCGCGGTCGACATCTCGCCATTCCACCGTTGCGCAGCGAAATCGTCGAAGACAGACGCGGACCGGCACCTGAACCTCCGTGGCGCCGCGGAAATATGACATTCTCGTGAATGATCTGGCGCAATGAAACTGTCGCCAATGCAGGGCATATGCGTATCACCCTCATTGGTTGGCAGATCATGAAATCCCAGATTATCGAGCAGCTCGGACAGGCAGAGATCCTCCTGCCATCGCTGGTAGCGGAGGGACTAGCTGCCAACGACCGGATCAAGGTTCGCATGAGCGCGCTGCAGGCCGCCGTCCATCATGCCCGGGAGCCCGACCGCCCTGCCACCGATTTGCACGTCGAATGCCGCGCCGCCGGCGTAGCGCCCGCCGCGCTCGCAACCCTGATCGGCGGCGCCCATCTCGCCGGCAACGGACGAATGGCCGCGCCCAATCTCGCCAGGCTGATGAAGGAAATCGGCGACGACGCGGCGACGATGATCCGCGCGGTGAGCGCCGGCCAATCGGCCGAGGGCGAAACCATGACAGCGCGGCTCACCGCGATCCGCGCCGCCGGTTTGCTTGAGGCCGCCGGTGAAATCGAAATCGCGCGCGTCGCGAAGTTGACCGGCGTGACGGAGGACGGCGCCGATAGCCTGCACCGGCTGGTGATGGACCTGCACAAGGCACTCAACCGGCTGGCCGCAGAGTGCTCCGAGGAGATCGTGAGCGGCGCCCATGTGTTCGGTTTGCACCCCGAGGACCGGACGCCGGTGGAAAGTTTCATGCAGGGGCTCAACGAGACCCGCGCCCTGAAATTCAACCATCCCGGTCTCGATACCATGGCGACCCGGTCGAACGGCCGGCTCTTGATTCAGAATGATATCGGAACCACCGACGCGCATGTGGTGGTCATTGCGGTC
>NZ_SSNA01000081.1 GCF_004799445.1 Bradyrhizobium sp. | reverse complement strand
CGTCTGAACTGCTCGCTGTTGAATATCAACACGCATGATCGGGTGATGAGGTCTATTCCAACCTCCTCGATGGCTTGGCCGGCAGGCGATTGCGGTGGTTGTGAAGTGGCACGGGGACTGCGAGCGCGCAGCGGAGGAGCCCAAAGCGACGCAGCGGAGTGCGGGAAATAGGTGGATGCGCGCGCGAGGCGAGAGGGGCGCAACAGTTTCGCCACCTCTATAGAGGCGTGTTGCGCTGTTGCGCGGGCCAAAAATGACGCTGTTGCGCGACTGTTGCGCCTTGTTGCATCGGTGTTGCAGCGCTGTTGCGCTTGTTGCGCACCTCGCTGTTGCGCGACTGTTGCAAGGGGATGTTTGCAACAGTCGTTTTTTGCACTGTTGCGGCGCTGTTGCGGCTGTTGCGCGGTGGGTCATATCGGCCATGACCAATCCCCTTCGCAGCCAATCCGGAACGCCGCGACGAGCTCCCGGCGCCATCGCAGGAACAACGTGCGGGCGCTATGGGCCTTCTGCTCGAGATCGACCATTCCGAGCAAGGCAAGTTCGGCCATCCATGCTTCGCGGCCGGCGGAGCGACGGCCACCCGTCGACAAAACCGCTTGGTCGCCGGCAATGACATTGCGGAGCGCGTCGAGGGCCCTGGATGCCTGGGGCGAGATTTTATCGGGGCGCTGGGTTTGGGTGAGTTCATGCTCCCAGCGGTCGTTAACCAGCGCGACCTTGACGTCCTGAAAGTCGAACCGGGTTGCCGGCGTGCGCTCGCGGGCCTTCCTGAACTGCATCGAAAAAGACACGTCGCTGTCGTCGCGTTTAGCCGCGTCGAGGTGGACAACCGTGTCCATCTGCCATTCCCGCGTCTTGTCGCCATAGGAGCGGGTTTCATCGTGGCCGGTGTGATGGACCCAGATTTGCCCGATCTGCCGCTTTGTCAGCGACAAGGCCCATGGAATGGTCTGCTGCCATGGCTCGGAATCCTTCTGATCGCCGGTGGTCAGGCTCATGATGTTGTCGGGGATAACCAGATCCACGCCACCGACCTTTTCGATGAAGGCATTCATCCACGCCTGGCCCTCGATCGTGTTCAGCGGCTTGAAACTCGGGATATCCTCATGACTGAGCGCGAAGAATGCTTCGGGCGTGATGCCTATCCGCTTTTCTTCGTCGAGCACTCTCTCCCTGAGCAGGCGGCGGGACATTTCGCCATCGATGTAGAGCACGCGGGCGGGCCGGTGCGCTCGCCAGTGCAAGAAATCTTCGCCGGCTGCAATCCGCATGCCCAGCGCCAAGCCGAAATTGGTCTTTCCAAGGCCGGTTGCCGCGGTCAACAAAACGCGGCTGGTAGTGGTCAGCCAATGCCCCATGATGAAATCAGGGTCCGGCAAATCGCGATTGCGCCATTCGTCCAACGTGAGCGGCGGCAAGGTTGCTATTTCGATTTTTGGCGGGGTCCCGGCGGTGCCGGCGCCGTTCAACGGCTCGAAAATTGGCTCGCCGTCATTGCTGGGCGGAATCTCGGTGTGCGGCGGAATTTCGTCTTGAAGCGTTTCTTGCGGAATCGGCCTGGTGACGGCCGCAAAGACCGCGCGACCTTCATCACGAGCGAGCATGTTTGGCCTCCCAAAGTTTTTGAAGGGCCACCACGTCGCGCGGATGTTCGGCAAGCCAGCGTTTGAGATAGCCGGGATCGTCAAGGCTGGCGACATACCAAAACGCGTCAATTGTTGCCTGCGGCGTGCGATAGGGTTGCGCCCCGGTGGGTGCCGGTTCAATCGTGCGCGGTCGTTGTTCCCCGGTATAGCGCCAGCAATCGCGGGGGTCAGCGAGCTCCCATTGCTGAACCAAATCACACGCCCGCAGATAGATCAGGCGCTCAATTTCTTCGGCGATTTCCTCGGGGCTGAGAATTTCGCAAATCTCATCGTCATCGTCGAGGACCGCGGAAATATCGGTCATTCGCTGGCCTCGATCAAATCCAGCGCGGCGCCGATCGGACTCGCTGCAATGCCCTGGCCATCGCGTTTCAGCGCGTGCCTGATCGTTTCGAGCGGGCAACCAAATTGCAGGGCGAGGCTGGCAAGTATCGCACCGTCATGCGCCAGCACGTCGAGCAGCGAATTTACGTGTTCGGCGTTTAAGAACACCTCGCCGATGCGGCCATCTGGATAAAGGCCGACCGTCATGTGATATTTTAGATTGTCGCGCTCGAATGCGATGTTCTGCGAGGCTCGCCGGTCCGGAAGGCGGTAGCGCGTAGGCTTGCAAATCGGACTGTTCGGCAGTATGTCCATAGTCGTGATCTCTTTGGTCGGTGATCGCAAATCGGATGCAAAAAGCGCCGCTCGCTCCCTGGCCGGGGAACGGCGGCGTTCTGCTATGCGGCAGTCTCAATCACGCGCGATTCCTGCCAGCGACGGTTCTCGCCGACGGTGACGCCTTTGCGCTTTTCGGAAAGCTGAATAAATCGAGGACCCTTGCCTGCACCAATGATCCGCTGTCCGGTGCTGCGTGAGAACCCGTTAAGCTCGCACCACTCAATAAATGATAACACACGGTCATCGTCGATGCGCCTTCCGTGCAGCGCGGATTGGTCAGTCAAGTCGAGTGGGTAATTCATTTGAAGTCTCCTGCGCTTTCCTTGCGTCAGGAGTATTCGGATCGCACGTCGCAATCACCGTAAAATAACTCGACCTTCTAGCCTTCTAACCAACCTTCCTTGCGGGCACGAACCTTCGCATCTCGGAATAGCTGCCTCACCCGCTCCATTTCATCCCGGCCAATTTTTGGGGGTGCAATCCCGAAATACGTTTCCGCGTACCAACGGTAAAACGCCTCCTTTCCAGCGCCGGAATTATTTTGGAGCCATGATTGTTCGAGAGCGACAAGCTCTGCGCGCGTGAAAAAATCTTCGCGCTTGCGTTCCGGCTTGAGCGCGTTGCCTGGATCGGTGACGAACTTTGACGGCGGGCGCCCCATTAAAACTCACCCACTGCTTGGGTCGCGCTCATAGCTCGACGATCGAGAGAAGATGAACTTCCCACCTTGCCAATGCTTCGGCGATTTCAGGTTCGTAATCATAGTGATCGTAGACGCCGCCGATCCCTGCTTTGTGGCCGGTGTGATTGAGAACCAGTTCCGCGACATGCGGCTTGATCCCAATCTTGCTCAATCCCGTCCGAACCGTCCTACGCAGGTCATGGATGCGCCAAGGCGCCAGCGCGCGACCGCCGTTCGCCGCGGCAACTTGGCAGTTGAACGAGAGTGTGCAGTAGCTCCACGCGCTGAAACCGGCTTTCCCGCCACCGAACACCAGATCACGGCCAGCGCGCCGCGGTGCTGCTTTCAGGATCGATCGAGCACATTCGGGCAATGTCAGCGCCAGCGGACGCCCGGGTTTCGTCCTTTCCTTCGGAAGCAGCAGTTTTCCAGTTTCCAGGTCGAGTTCAGACCAGCGTAAGCCACCGATCTCTTCGCGGCGGCAGGCCGTCAACAGCAACAGACGGATAATTCGGCCGAAGTCGTCGTCCTGGCACTGTTTCCAGATGGCCTTGAGTTCCTCCGGGGCTAAAACACGATCCCGAGGCTGGATGCCCTCGGCAGGATCATTCGTGCCGATCACCGGATTTGTGGCTACAACGCCCTCCCGCATGGCCCAGGCGAACAGGGCGGACAGGTTTCCCCTCGCCCGGGCCGCCGAGGTCCGGCCGTGATCCCGGGTGATGTCGCGAAGCAGTGCGGCGACGGTGGCGCGATCGATGGTATGGACCGCGCGCCGGTGCAGGGGGGCCCAATGCTTATCGAAATACCGTATGGCCGCGTTGTGTGTGCTGGCCCGCTGCTTCCCTTTCCTGGCCGTCAGGTAATCTTCGACGAGTACCTTGAATGTCAGCCCGTCGGCCTTCTGCGACGCCTCAAGCTTGTCGCGTTCGGCTCTCGGATCGATCCCGAGTTCGATCTGTGCAAACCTTATCCTGGCATTCTTGCGGGCCTGTTCCAGGTCGGTTTTGCGGATGTCGCCGAGGCTCTCCCGCCGCTGCTTGCTGCCGATCCGGTACTGCACGACATAGAACGAGCTTCCCGAGCGCAACCTGACGCCGAACCCGGGGAGCTCCGGATCCCACTCGATGTGGTCGGTTTTGCCAGCCGGTAGCGTCAGCTTTTCGACGTTTCCGGCAGTGAAGCGGGCGGTGTCGAGACGGACAATCTGGGGTCTCATGGGAAGCAATCCTCTCTGCCATGGGAAGCGTCTGGGACGCGAAGCAGTGAATTAAGGAGAACATTCGCGACGGAATCCGTCACGTGCCTTTTTCAAAAAGCCCATGAAAACTGTGGATGGTGATGCTTCCTGAATAGTGCTGACGCAAAGCACTACATGCTACCCCGAAATCGACAGCACGTGGCCGAGGCCGGAGATGAACATCGCATCGTTGACCGGCGTCGTGATCGCATCGCGCCGGCCGGTCAGAAGAGCGGTCGCGATGGCGCGCTTGTCGCCGTCCAAGGTCGTCCGAATCCGCGCGTCGATCGCGTCGCGCAGGTCCTGCATGAACGCGGCGTAACGCAGGGATAGGCCGCCTTTGACCGGCGGCTCGACGGTCTTGATCGCGCCCATGACAAAGCCGGAGGCGCCGATGCCCTGAAAGAACATGTCCCGGCCAAAATCGTAGCTGCCCGGCCGCAGCGGGGCGAGTGGCGGCTGCAGCCGCGCCTTCAATTCGACAAAGCTGCCGACCGCGGGCGCCGTACCCTTGCGCACCGACAGCCGGACGCGCTCCAACTCGGTTTTTAGCTCTGTTTTCAGGCGCGGACCATCCATCCGTGTGACGCGCAACACGAACCGGTCGGTGCGTTCGCGAATGTCACGGGTCTCGACAAAGCCCGAAAGCGACACCGAATAGGCCGGCCTCGCCAGCACACCATGCGCGATCCTAGCCGTCTTCCAGGTCGCCGTTGCGAAACCCGCAGCCATGGCCGCGACCATCACCGCGATCGGAAAAATGCTTTGCCGCCGCAGCAAGTACGCCACCGCGCAAAGCCCGGCCGCGGTGACGGCGGCAACTGGCAGGACCGGCTCATGATCGGCCGCGAAATAGAACGCAATGCCGGTACCGAAGGCGATCGGCACCCAGGGCAACAGGCGACCGGCGCCCGCTTCGGCGCTAACCCACTCGCGCAGCCTGTCGAGGAGGCGCGACCACGCGCCAAAGCCGGATGGCGCAAAACCACCGGCCTGCGCCGCGCTCCGCGGCGGCCAGGTTCCCGCAATACCTTGCGTCCGGCCCGGAGCCCTGCCCCGTTCTGCCATCCGGTTCACCCTACGCCTACATACCGGAACACCAAGCTACCCTGACGTGTCACGCGGGCAAAAGCCGAACGGATGCAGAATCCTCGGGAAAACCACCATTCCCGTGCAAACCAAATCAGGTTTGCCACGGGCTGTTTAGCGAAACGCATCGCGCCAACGCACTATTCTGCTAAAAGCCGCATCCCGCGGCGTCGAATCCCTCTTCGTGCCGCAACTTCGACGGCCCCCAAAGACCAGGAACAGCCCCCGTGACAGGCCCGGAACTGAAACAACTTCGCCAGGATCTCGGTGACGCGATCGGCCGGCCTTTGTCGGCCGCCGACATGGCAAAGCTCTGCGGCCTGGCGCCGGGCGATGGCGCCGACACCATCCGCAGATGGGAAGTGACCGGCCCGAGCGGACCGGCGGACAAACTCCTTCACATTCTGGCGATGGCGAGCGACCGCCATCCGATCCTGGAGAATTTCAACATTTTCGACCGGTGGGATGTCGACGAGAAGGAACGACCGGCCCGCAGGGAAGCTTTTCGCGAAAAGATGCGCGACGAAATTCGCGAGCGCCTGGAATGATCCGGAACTCCCGGCGGCGCGAATGGCTCAACCGCCGCGCAGAATGCGGCGCAGCGCACATCGTTGACGCCGCAGCCTTGCATGCCGACGCCTGTTGCGCGACACTCTCCGCCGGTGGATTGAGCGTCGAGGGGCGGCCATGAGTCATTCGGACGCGGGATATAATTTCGATCGCTATCGCCGATTGCTGGCGGAAGCAGACGATGAACCAAAGCGACTGGCATTCATCAACTTGCTGGTCGAAGAGAAGGCCAAGGACAGGCTTGCGGAACAATCGCTACGCGCCCGGCTTTCAGGGCTCGGACTCAAACCCAGTCCCGAGGCTGGCGAGCCAGATCGCTAGCGACATTGCCGGCTGTCTCCGCCGCCGGGCGTCAGGTCTTGCCGACTTCCTTGGCAAAGGTATCGCGCAGGCCGATGGTCCGGTTGAACACCGGCGCATCAGCCGTCGAATCCCTGTCGCGCATAAAATAGCCTTGCCGCTCGAACTGTATGACGTCGCTTGAACCGGCTTCGGCGAGCGCAGGTTCGATCCGGGCGTCCTTGAGAATTTCCAGCGACTGCGGATTGAGATCGGCGACAAAATTGGCGGCGTCCGGATTGGGTTTGGCAAACAGCGGATTGTAAATGCGGACCTCCGCCGGCTTCGACTGTGCCGCCGGCAGCCAATGCATGGTCGCCTTGACCTTGCGGCCGTCAGGCGCGTTACCGCCGCGGGTTGCGGGATCGTAGGTGCAGCGCAGCTCGATCACCTCGCCGGCGGCATTCTTCACCGCCTCGCGGCAGGTAACAAAATAGGCGTATCGCAGCCGCACTTCGGTACCCGGCGAGAGCCGGAAAAACTTCTTCGGCGGATTTTCCATGAAATCATCGCGCTCGATGTAGAGCTCGCGGCCGAACGCGATGCGGCGGGAGCCGGCGCTGGGATCGTCCGGATGGTTGATGGCGTCGAGCTCCTCGACCTGCCCTTCCGGATAATTCTCGATCACCACCTTGAGCGGCCGCAGCACCGCCATGCGGCGCTGTGACGTCCGGTTGAGCTCCTCGCGAATGCAGAATTCCAGCATGCCGACATCGACGACGCTGTTGGCCTTGGCGACGCCGATGCGCTTGACAAACTCCCGGACCGCCGCCGGAGGCACCCCGCGCCGCTTCAATCCGGCGATCGTCGGCATCCGCGGGTCGTCCCAGCCGGCGACATGGCCGTCACGCACCAACTGGGTGAGCACGCGCTTCGAGAGCAGCGTATAGGTGAGATTGAGGCGCGCGAATTCGTACTGATGGGGCTTTGACGGCACCGGCAGCTTGTCGAGGAACCAGTCGTAGAGCGGCCGGTGGTCCTCGAATTCCAGCGTGCAGATCGAATGCGTAATGCCCTCGATCGCATCCGACTGGCCATGGGCGTAATCATAGCTCGGATAGATCGACCATTTGTCGCCGGTGCGCGGATGGGTGGCGTGCAGGATACGGTACAGCACGGGGTCGCGCAGATTGATATTGCCGGACGCCATGTCGATCCTGGCGCGCAGCACCCGCGCGCCGTTCGGAAACTCGCCGGCCTTCATGCGGCGAAACAGATCGAGGTTTTCCTCCACCGGGCGGTCGCGGAACGGGCTGTTGTTCCCGGGCTCGGTCAGCGTGCCACGCGCAAGCCTGATCTCTTCCTGGGTCTGGTCGTCGACATAGGCGAGCCCGGCGCGGATCAGGCCCTCCGCCCAGTCGTAGAGCCGCTCGAAATAATCCGACGCGTAGAACAGATATTTGCCCCAGTCGTAGCCGAGCCAGTGCACGTCGGCCTGGATGGAATCGATATATTCCTGCTCTTCCCTGGTCGGATTGGTGTCGTCGAACCGCAGGTGGCAGCGGCCGCCGAATTCCTGCGCGATGCCGAAATTGAGCGCGATCGACTTGGCGTGCCCGATATGCAGATAGCCGTTCGGCTCCGGCGGAAACCGGGTCACGATCGTGCTGTGCCGCTTGGCGTCCAGGTCGGCCTGGACGATGTCGCGAATGAAATCGCGCCCTGCCTCTGCCGCCACCGTTTCTACTGTCATTATGGGTTCCTGCTCGGGAATCTGCCGACGTTCTGCCAAATCCGCCGGCTCCACGGAAGGCTTTAGTTATTAACGGTTCCTGCTATACACCAGCGCGCTTCCCGCATGCCCCCTTTGTTCGCAACCACTCCTGTAATGACCGATTCCGTCGTCACCCGCTTTGCCCCCTCGCCGACCGGCTTTCTCCATATCGGGGGAGCCCGCACCGCGCTGTTCAACTGGCTCTACGCCAAAAAACGCGGCGGCAAGATGCTGCTGCGTATCGAGGACACCGATCGGGAGCGGTCGACCGAACCGGCCATCGCCGCCATCCTGGACGGACTGCGGTGGCTCGAACTCGATTGGGACGGCGAGGTCATTTACCAGTTCACCCGCGCTGCACGCCACCGCGAGGTTGCGGAAACCTTGCTGGCCAGCGGCAAGGCCTATCGCTGCTACGCCACGCCGGAGGAACTCACGGCGATGCGAGAGAAGGCCCGCGCCGAGGGCCGTACACGCCTCTACGACGGCCTGTGGCGCGACCGCGACCCTTCCGAAGCTCCACCGGGCATGAAGCCCACGATCCGGCTCCGGGCGCTCCAGACCGGCGAGACCGTGATCGAGGACCAGGTTCAGGGTCGCGTGGTCTGGCAGAACGAAAACCTCGACGATCTCGTGCTGCTGCGCGGTGACGGCAATCCGACCTACATGCTTGCGGTGGTGGTCGACGACCACGACATGGGCGTCACGCACGTCATTCGCGGCGACGATCATCTGATCAATGCCGCGCGCCAGAAGCAGATCTACGATGCGCTCGGCTGGGGCATCCCCAGCATGTCCCATATTCCCCTGATCCATGGCCCCGACGGATCGAAACTCAGCAAGCGCCATGGCGCGCTGGGCGTGGATGCCTATCGGGCGATGGGCTATTTGCCGGCGGCGCTGCGCAATTACCTGGTCAGGCTCGGATGGAGCCACGGCGACCAGGAGGTATTTTCCACCGAAGAAATGATCGCCGCGTTCGACCTGTCAGGCATCGGCCGCTCGGCGGCGCGCTTCGATTTCGCCAAGCTGGAAAACCTCAACGGCCACTACATCCGTCACTCCGACGATCAATCCCTTGTGAACATGTTCGAGGGGGTACTTGTCTACGTCCCCAACGGCGCCGATCTCAAGGCCAAGCTCAACGACACCACGCGTTCGCAATTGCTGCAGGCCATGCCGAGCCTGAAGGAGCGCGCCAAAACGCTGATCGAGCTGATCGACAGCGCCTACTTCATTTTTGCCGACAGGCCACTCGAGATCGACCCCAAGGCGGCCGCCTTGCTGACGGCGGAAAACCGCGCGCTGATCGGCCGGCTTCGCGTAGCCCTCGAGGCGGTCATGGTCTGGACCGCGGAGACCACCGAAGCGGCGATGCGTGCATTCGCCGATCAGAACGGCCTCAAGCTTGGCGCGGTCGCCCAGCCGCTTCGTGCCGCCCTGACCGGACGGACCACTTCGCCGGGGATATTTGACGTCCTGGCGGTGCTCGGGCGGCAGGAATGCCTCGCCCGGCTCGGCGATCAGAGCCCTGCGTGAGGCCTCGCCGCCGCCATCTTGCAGCGCACACTGCAATAAGCTACCCATCTAGCCGGTGTCTTTAGAAGAACCCGGCTTCCCTCGCCAACCTGTCGGCATGGCGCACGCGATGGCCGGCTTTCGCAACGATCTCATCGGGGACTTCACGATGGACGCAACATCCCACAGCAAGACCGCAACACTGACGGTAGGCAACAAGACCTACGATTTCCCGATCTTGAGCGGCACCGTTGGGCCAGATGTCATCGACATCGCCAAACTTTACGCGCAGTCCGGGATGTTCACCTATGACCCCGGATTCACCTCCACTGGCAGCTGCCAGTCAAAGATCACCTACATCGATGGCGACGCCGGCATCCTGGAATACCGGGGCTATCCGATCGAACAGCTTGCCGAAAACGGCGACTTCCTGGAAACCTGCTATCTGCTGCTTTACGGCGAACTGCCGACCAAGGCGCAAAAGGCGGATTTCGACCGGCGCGTGATTCTGCACACCATGGTTCACGAGCAGATGGCGCGGTTCTTCCAGGGCTTTCGGCGTGACGCCCATCCGATGGCGGTGATGGTGGCGTCGGTCGGCGCGCTGGCGGCGTTCTACCACGACTCCACCGACATCACCGATCCCCAGCAGCGCATGATCGCGTCGATGCGCATGATCGCGAAGATCCCGACCTTGGCTGCGATGGCGTTCAAATACACCATCGGCCAGCCCTTCATCTATCCGAAGAACTCGCTCTCCTTCGCCGAAAACTTCCTGAACATGTGCTTCGCGGTGCCCTGCGAGGAATACAAGATCAATCCGGTTCTTGCCGATGCACTGGACAAGATCTTCATCCTGCACGCCGACCACGAACAGAATGCATCGACGTCGACGGTGCGCATCGCCGGTTCTTCCGGCGCCAACCCGTTTGCCTGTATCGCTGCCGGCATCGCCTGCCTGTGGGGTCCGGCGCATGGCGGCGCCAACGAGGCCGCGCTGGCGATGCTCGCCGACATCGGCACCGTCGACAAGATCCCCGATTTCATCAAGCGGGTGAAAGACAAGAACAGCGAAGTCCGCCTGATGGGCTTCGGTCACCGCGTGTACAAGAACTACGATCCACGCGCCAAGATCATGCAGAAGATGTGTCACGCGGTGCTGGCGGAGACCGGCCATGGCGACGACCCGATGCTGAAAGTCGCGATGGAACTGGAAAAGATCGCGCTGAGCGATCAATATTTCATCGACCGCAAGCTCTATCCGAACGTCGACTTCTATTCGGGTATCACGCTGAAGGCGATGGGCTTCCCGACCTCGATGTTCACCGTGCTGTTCGCGGTCGCCCGCACCGTCGGCTGGATCAGCCAATGGAGCGAAATGATCGAGGATCCGCAGCAGAAGATCGGCCGTCCGCGGCAGCTCTATACCGGTGTCACGCGTCGCGATTACGTCGCCATCGACAGCCGCAAGTAAGTCGAAGTCTCGAAAGGAGGATGCTATCCGTAGCGTCCTCGCGGTACGAAAGCCCGGGTTGCAGCCGAAAGTCTTGATCTAACGCAATGGACTGGTTCGAACGCGAACTAATCTTTGTGTCGGACGACAGCCTGAGGGCTTATCGGCATGAGCAGCTTTATCAAACGTGACGTGCTCGGCTGGGGCTTCTCGCTGTGGCTTGCGGGCTATCTGCTAGGCTTCGTCTTTTATGCCCTCGTACCCCCGGCTCTCATTGGCTGGTTCGTCATGCCAATCGGTATCGGGCTGACCTGCGTCGTTCTGTGGAAGTGGTGTCGGGTTGATTCGATAGGCAAATCGATACTACTGGGCATCGCATGGAGCGCCATCGCGATCGTATGCGACTATCTTCTCATCGTGAAACTTCTCAGTCCCCCGATGGGTACTACAAATTCGACGTTTACCTGTACTATCTGATTACACTTGTGCTTCCTGTAGCGGCCACTCGACTGCGACGCGGCACGTTTGCGTAGCTGACGTCGGTCCGGCCGCGCACAATGCGGCAGTTCATGGCCTGACTAATTCAGGCTTCGCACTTTTCGCAGCGTCGCCAGAACGATGTCGGCCGCGCGCACGCTCGGCGACACGTTCCCTGTCGACATGATGTCGTCGAGCTTTGCAAAGGCCGCCAGTTGGCGCCGCCGCAGGCTTGAGTCGGTGAGAGTTTCGCTCAGCGCAGGCGCCAGCTTTTCCGGCGTGCAGTTCTGCTGGATGAACTCAGGCACGACATTTTCGCCGATCACGAGATTGGCCAGAATGACCGAGTTCACCTGGAGCAGGCTGCGGACGATCCGCGCTTCGAGGGCGCCGGCCTTGTAGGCCGTCACCATCGGCACGCCCGCGAGCGCAAGCTCGAGCGTCACGGTGCCGGATTTGGCAAGGGCGGCGTGGGCAATCCGGAACGCCGCGCGCTTTTCCTGCTCGCCGATCACGACCCGCGGCACCACTTTCCAGCCCTTCAAGGCTTCGGTCACTGCCTCCTGCAAATGCGGCATGGTGGGCAGGATCGGTTCAAAGGCCACGCCTTCGGCCTGCAGCCGGTCCAAGGTCTCGCCGAACACCGCCATGTGGTGCCTGATCTCGCTGCGGCGACTTCCCGGCAGCACCAGGAGGACCGGCGGCGCTGCATCCCGGCGCTTTTGCTCTTCGGCACCCGGCCGGAGCGTTGAAAGCTGCTCGGTCAAGGGATGGCCGACATAGCTGCAGAGGGGCCCCTGTAGCTTTCGATATTCCTCCGGCTCGAATGGCAGCAAGGCAAGGACGTGATCGACATAGGCGCACATCGCGCGTGCCCTGCCCGGCCGCCAGGCCCAGACCGAGGGCGAGACGTAGTCGATGATCGGGATCGAGGGGTCGCGCGCCCGAACGCGCCTCGCCACCCGATGGGTAAAATCGGGACTGTCGATGATCACGAGAATGTCGGGCTGCGCGCGGATCGCCGCGGCGGCGGTTTCCCGGATGAGGCGCAGCACCTTCGGCAACTGCTTGATGACCGCTGCGAGGCCTATGATCGACAGATCTTCGATCGGAAACAGCGATACCAGTCCCTCGCGGGCCATCGACTGGCCGCCGACGCCCTCGAAACGCACGGCGTCGCCAAGGCGCTGACGCAACACCTTCATCAGATGGGCGCCAAGCCGGTCGCCCGATTCCTCCGTCGCGATCAGGAAGAATTTCCGCGCAACATTGCTCGCCCGCACCGCCATCACGCGGGCAAACCGGTTACGAAAACACCCGCGGCATCCGCAACCTCGATCATGGTCTGTGGCTCGACGACAATGGTATTGCCGGCGACGATCGCAATTCCGGCAAGCGAGGCCGCCGCCGCGCCCTCGACCGTTCGCGGTCCCATCGTCGGCAAGTCGAAACGCAAGTCCTGTCCGCTCTTGGGGGCCTTCACCAAAACGCCGCGCGCGGTCTTGGCGCGAATGCGACCTTCTGCGCGCAAGCGCGCAACGCGCGCCAGCAATCCGTCGGTACCTTCGATGTCCTCTACCCCGACCACGTGGCCGTCGATCACGATGACGGCCTGACCGATGTCGAAGGGGCTGAGCGCGCGCAGCACGTCACGCCCCTTGGCGATGTCAGCCGCAGCGTTTTCGTCCGGCGCCTTCCGGGTGACACACCCCTCCGGCATCAGCAGCTCCGGCGCGACATCCTTGATTCCCACCATCCGGAAGCCGTCCTGTTCGAGAATGCGGCCTATCCCGGACAGCAGATGGTCGTCGCCGCCGCGGAAAGCCGCCCACACACGCCAGAGAGCGCGAAGCGTTCCCCAGTCGAGCCGAATTTCCGACAGCGCGGGCCGCACGAGTGTGCCGATGAAAACCAGATCCCGGCAGTTCTCCGCGCGAAACAGCCTTTCCGCCCTGCCGAGCTGACCGACCGATATCCAGTGATGGCGAAAAGGCTCCGCCGCGAGGGGATCGCAAGCGCCTTTCAGGGCGAATACAACGGAATCGATGCCACGGGCCGTCAGCGAATTGGCGACCGCGAATGGCATGACGCCACCTCCCGCGATCAATCCAACCGGCGACGAAATCCCTGAAGCCGTTGATGTCATGGCTCCGGCGGCCCCGTGATCAATGTTTGTCGCGCTGGCCATCGGGAAGGCACAATGCACGATGCTTGCCGTCGCCGATGAAGGTCAGGATTTCCGCGATCGCAGGATCCGTGCAGGCCAGAGCCTGCACCTCGCTCAGCCTCTCGGCAAACATGCCGGGGCCGTGAAACAGCTTTTGATAGAACGACCGCAGTGTGGCAAGCCGCTCGCGCGTGAATTTGCGGCGTTTCATGCCGACGATATTGAGGCCTTCGAGACGCGCGTACTGACCGTTGACGAGGCCGAACGGAATCACGTCGCCGCGAACGCCGCAGACGCCGCCAACCATCACCTGCGGCCCGATCCGCGTGAACTGGTGCACCGCGGACAACCCGCCTATGAAAACAAAATCGCCGATCTCGCAGTGACCTCCAAGCGTGGCGGAGGTCGCGAAGATCACATCGTTGCCGACCTGGCTATCGTGACCGACATGGCTGCAGTTCATGAAATAGCCGCGGTCGCCGACGCGGGTGATGCCGCCACCGGCCACGGTCCCGGCGTTCATGGTGACCGATTCCCTGATGGTGCAGCCCTCGCCGATCTCAAGCTTGGTAAGTTCGCCGCGGTAACTCAGGGATTGCGGCGGCGTCCCCAGCGAGACGAAGGGGTAGATCGTGCAGCCGGCGCCGATGGTGGTTTGCGCCGTGACATGGACATGCCCGACCAGCTTGCAGTTGGCGCCGACCACGGCGTGGCGGCCGATGATGCAATAGGGACCAATCGACGTGCCCTCGCCGATCACAGCGCCATCCTCAATCCGCGCGGTGGGATCGATCGTACTCATCGAAGGGTCTCGTATCGCTGCTGGGGTCGGGGGTAAATCGTTTGATTTTTCAGTGGTTAGCGCGGGCTGCCGGGACTGTCCAGTGACGTCTGGTTACCTTCCATCCGCGTGCTGCGGTCCCGGACCCAACGCACCGGGCGAGCCTGGTGCGGGAAATGGTTCGGGTCTTGTCACGGCCAAACGGGCCGGTCGGGTTCAAGAAGGCGCTGCCGATGCCCATTGCTTGGGCCTGGCCATGCTCAAACTTCGAGACGCTTGAGCACCAATTGAGCGCGAAAATCGTCGGCAGCGTCCCTACAATCATGCCCAAGAGATTTTATGGGGTAGCGCGATGATGATAGGGCTTACCATCCTTGCCGTGCTCACGTTCATTGCCATCGGCGAAATTCGCAAGACGGTGGGCGCGCCGCTCAAAGGCGAAGACTGAAGGATTGTCCCCGGGCTGCCGATCGCCCCGGCCGGCTGCAAGCCGGTCGACTGGTCTTTTGTCTTGACGCGTTTTCTTTACGCGAACCGGCACCCACCCCCCCGGATCAAGTCCGAGGGCATGCTTCGCTCGAAAACGTTCTAATTCATC
Source organism: Bradyrhizobium sp. (assembly GCF_004799445.1). Taxonomy (GTDB): domain Bacteria; phylum Pseudomonadota; class Alphaproteobacteria; order Rhizobiales; family Xanthobacteraceae; genus Bradyrhizobium. Next base: position 88,935 of record NZ_SSNA01000081.1, on the reverse strand, counting down.
GTGCGCTGCACGAACGCAGACCCCTGCGTGACCACGCACATATAGGAATAGGTTTGCGCCTCGCCCAACGCCTCGGTATCCACGTCGATGATGACGGGCCGCGACTGGCCCTTCCAGGACGCCAAAATCGCTGCCGGTACCGGACGGGTTCGCGACTTCTTGACAACGAGCCCGGTGATGCGCGGCAGCGCCTCTGTCGCCGTGGATATGCAGGTCTTGCCGGCTTCCGCGCGGACAGTCAGGGGAACCATGAGCGCCGCCCAAACGGCCACTGTCATCGCGGTACGCATGTGATGCTTCCAAGCCCGATGCGGAAATTAGAACATAGAATTTCCGTCGTGTCGATTGCAGCCGATAGCCGCGCGGCTCCTGGCGCGGGCATCGGGGCGATCGCGCGCAACCGTCACGCTTCGTCAGTCCGTCAGCATCGCACCAACGTCGGCTTCGGCGACGGTCACCCCGTTGACCCTGGCGTCGCCGTGAAACCACCACATCGCCTTGCGGCGGCCGATGCTGCGCATGTGGTATTCGATGGTATCGCCGGGCATCACGGGCTTGCGGAACTTGCACTTGTCGATGGTCAGAAAGTAAACCGCGCGCGGCTTCTGGGTGCCCTCGACCGATTTGATTCCGATGACACCGGCGGTCTGCGCCATGGCTTCGATCATCATCACGCCCGGATAAACCGGACGGTCGGGAAAATGTCCGAGAAACGGCGGCTCGTTGAAGGTGACGTTCTTGATGCCAATGCCGCTGTAATCGCTCCGGATCTTGATCACCCGATCAATCAGCAGCATCGGATAGCGATGCGGAAGCGTCTTGAGGATCTCGTTGATATCCACAAGCTCAAACCTGACCGATGCCTCCTCCATTACTTCCGCCCCTCACCGTTCGGATCGGCTGCGCTATCGCGCACCAGGCGCTCCACCGCAACGATCTCCCGGAACCACTGCTTCGTCGGCTTGGCGAAGTGGCCACCCCAGCGGCCGCCGGCCGGAATATCATCCTTGACGGCACTCATCGCCGTGACCTGGGCTCCGTCGCCGATGTGAAGATGATTGTTGATCCCAACCTTGGCACCCAGCGCCACATAGTCGCCAATCGTCAAACTGCCGGCCAAACCGATCTGGGCCGCCAGCAGACAGTGTCTTCCAATCGTCACATTGTGGCCGATCTGAACCTGGTTGTCGATTTTCGTACCCTCGCCGATCACGGTGTCACGCAGACTGCCGCGGTCGATGGTCGTCCCTGCCCCGATCTCCACGTCGTTCTGGATCAGGACGCGGCCGGTTTGCGGGACCTTCAAATGACCCTCCGGGCCAAAGAAAACGAACCCATAGCCATCCTGCCCGATGCTGCAGCCGGGATGGATGAGAACATTGTTGCCGATCAGGGCACATTGAATGGCGGATCGAGCCCCGACGTTGCAGTCCCTCCCGATCCGGACATTGGCAGCGATCAACGCACCCGCGCCGACGATCGTCCCGGCACCGATGGCCACGTGCGGGCCGATGACGGCGAGTGGATCGACAATCACGCCGTCTTCCAGGTGCGCCGTCGGATCGATGACCGCAGAGGGCGCGATGCGGGTATTGCCGACCCAGGATTGGGGACGCAGCGCCTCGCCGTGGAACTTGCGCGCGACCTTGACGAACTCGCGGAACGGTTGATCCACACGCAAGACCGCGACATCAGGCGGGACCCTGGCTTCGAAGCGTTTACTGACCAGACACGCGCCGGCCTTCGTCGAAGCCAGCTGATCGGCATATTTCAGGTTGTCGAAAAACGTCAGGTGCATCGGGCCGGCTTCGTCGAGCGAGGCCAGCCCCCTGATCTGCAGGCCGCCGCGCGACGCATCGGCCAGATGCGCCTTCGTCAGCGCGGCGATCTCTGCCAGCGTCGACGAAGGAGGTTGTTCAAAAAAAGTCGGCTGCGCCATTCCACCCGTCGCGGTCCGGCCGGTGATCGAATTCAGGGCATGGTTCTGAAGAATCAGGACCAGGCTCTCTCCGTGTCTTGATCCGTTTTCTTCACGCGAACCGGTACCCACTTCGCTCGAAAACGCTTTAGAACGACGTCCCGCCGCCAAACTTGAATTGCTGCACGACGTCGTGAGGACCCTTCGTAATCGGGATCGCATAATCGAAGCGCAGGGGGCCGAACGGCGACTGCCAGATCAAGCCGACACCGACCGAGGTGCGGACGAGATTTTGGGGGTCATACTGCAGTCCCAGACAAGTCCCGGGCGCAGGAGCCAGTTTCGGATTGTTCGTTGGCGGGATACAGCCGGGCACATTGACTTCGCCCGTCGCAGCCCAGGCCGTCGGCCCCTGGTAATCATACAGGCCGCCCGCGTCGGCATAGACGGCGCCCTTCAAACCAATTTCCTTCGGCAGGAACCAGAACGGCATCTGCATTTCCAGAGACGAGCCCCAATATTTGGTGCCGCCGAGCGCATCCTGCGTACCGTAAGGATTGATGTCACGAGGGCCGATGCCGTTCGGAGCAAAGCCGCGGACGAGGTTCGGTCCCATTTGGAACTGATCGAGCATGCGGATACCGTTGCTGCCGACCGGGGTGAGAATGCCACCCTGCAAGTGGATCAGCCCGACGATATCGGCAACCAGCGGCGCGTAGTATTTCGCATCCATCGCGGATTTCAGATAGGTCACGTCGCCGCCAACGCCGGCGAAGTCCTGCCTGAAATCAACAAGCAGACCATCGGTCGGGTTCTTGTTGTTATCCAGCGTGTTGTAATCCAGCGAATAGCCAACCGCCGATGTCAACGTTCTGCCGTTGGCCAGCTCCTTGCGGACCGGCAGCGATGCTTCGCCATCGGCGTAACACCAAAGACCCATGCCGGTGAGGTCGACCGCGCCAAGTGCCGTCGCAGCTGGAGCACCATTTACCGCCACCCAAGCCGGGGACGGATTGAAGGCCAGCAAGCCGTTCGAGGGGTTGTTGTTACAGTTGGCCAGATAGCTCGGCAGCGAGATTTCCTGCTCATAGATCGAATAGCGCAGCTGCAAGCTGAGATCTTCACGCAGCGTCAGTCCGATTCTCGGACTGAAGCCGATGGTCTTGGTGCCATACGAAATGAAACTATTGGGAAGCTGCTCGCGATAGTAGGTGTCAAGGCCCAGCGCTACCCGGTAATCGAGCAGATAGGGTTCGACAAACGACAGCGAGAGGCCGCGGGCGTACTGACCGTAGGTCACCGACGCCTTGCCATAGAGGCCGCGGCCAAGCAAATTACGCTCGGAAATGCTGACCTCGGCGAGCGGGCCGTCCGTGGTCGAATAACCGCCGGATACCGAGAAGTCGCCGGTGGATTTCTCCTCGAGTTCGACATTGAGAACGATACGATCGCTCGCTGATCCCGGTTCGGTGGTGATTTTCACGCTCTTGAAGAAATCGAGATTCTTCAGGCGGCGTTCGGCGCGGTCCACCAGCGCACGGTTGTACGCATCACCCTCGGCAAGATCGAATTCGCGGCGGATCACGTAGTCTCGCGTACGGGTATTGCCGCGCACGTTGATGCGCTCGATGTAGGTCCGCGGACCCTCATCGATAGCGTAGACGATCGAGACGGTATGCGCTTCGAAATTGCGATCACCGCGCGGGCGCACGACCGCAAAGGCGAACCCCCGCCGCGAGGCTTCGATCTGCATTTCCTCGACGGACTTTTCCAGCGCCTCGGCGTTATAGAGCGACCCGACGGAAACACGCGAGAAACGGCTGAGCGCGTTGCCGTCGAGCGCGCCGATGCTGGACTGGAAATTGACCGAGGCGACCCGGTACTGCTGGCCCTCCTCGATCTTGAAGGTCACCAGGAAGCCCTTGCGCTGTGGATCGTACTCCGTCAGCGCGGCTATCACCTGCACATCAGCGAAACCGTGTTTCAAATAATAGCGGCGAATCAGATCGCGATCAGCCTCGATTCGGTCCGGATCATAGACGTCGCTACCGCCCAGGAAGCTCAGTAGATTCGATTCGCGCGTCTTGATGACGTCCTTCAGGCGATACGACGAATAGGTGGTGTTGCCGACGAACTCGATCGAATTGATGCCGGTTTTCACGCCCTCGGTAATCGTGAAGACCAGGTCGACGCGATTGTTCGGCTGCTCGATGATTTCCGGAACCACGGTCACGTCATAACGGCCTGCGTGGCGATAGATTTCGGCGATACGTTGGGCGTCGGACTGAACCACGGGACGCGACAGCGTGCCGCGCGGCTTGGATTGAATTTCCGAGGTCAGCTGTTCGTCCTTGACCTTCTTGTTGCCCTCGAAGGCAACGCGGCCGATCACGGGGTTTTCGACCACCGTCACCACCAGGCGGCCGCCTGCCTGATTGATCCTCACATCCTGGAACAGGCCGGTCTCGATCAGTGCCTTGAGACCGTCATCGATATGACCCTGGTCCAGGCGCCCGCCGGGACCTGCCTTGAAGTAGGAGCGGATGGTCGCGACTTCGACCCGCCGGTTGCCCTCGACCTGAATCGAATCGAGGGTCTGGGCGAGAGCCGACGAGGACGCGAGCCCAGCCGCCAGCATGGCGGCAACCGGCATCGCGAACATAACCAGGGCGGCCAACAGGCCTCCCCGTACCCGCATTCCAACATTCATGCGCCAAGCGCCCTTATCATTCCAATGCTGGCCCGCACCCCCGCGAACCGGCAGAATCCCCACGGTTGACCAGCTTGTAGCCAATTTTGCCAAGCCGGCAAACCTTATGTCGAGGCGCGATTTCATTTTCATTCCAAGACGTTGCCGATCGGCCACGTCATAAAAAAGCCGCGTCACGATGCGGCCAGGTGCAGGATGTCATTGTAGGTGGCAAACACCATCAGCATCAGCACCAACCCCAATCCGATCCGGAACCCCATCTCCTGCGCCCTTTCCGACAAGGGGCGCCCGCGCACGGCTTCGACCGCATAGAACAAAAGATGACCGCCATCGAGCAGTGGTACCGGAAACAGGTTTAGCAATCCTATCGAGATCGAGAGAACCGCGGCCAGCTGCACCAGCGCGGCAAGACCGATGGTGGCGACTTGACCTGAAATCTGGGCGATCCGGAGCGGACCTCCGACCTGATCGGCCGCTTCCCGCCCCGTAAAAACACCGCCGATATACGCCAGCGTCCGGTCAACCACGAACCAGGTTTCCTTGACGCCGAGCCAGAGCGCGGTCGCCGGGTCCACCCGCTCGGTGGTCACGTCACCGGCCGCGGTCTGGCGGGTAATGCCCAGCACGCCAAGCCGATGGGCATTGCCGAACGGGTCTTTCACTTCCTTGCGTTCCGGCGTGCCATGCAACTGCAGAATCGCGTCGCCGCGTTTGATAGTGAACGCAAGTTGCTCACCGGCCCGAACGCTGACGATTCGCTGCATGTCGGAGAAACTTCCGATTGCTTGACCGTCGATGGCCGTGACGATGTCGCCGACCTCAAACCCGGCCGCCGCCGCCGCGCTGCCAGCCTCTACCTTGTCGACTCGCGCTGTCGTGCTCGGCTTGCCGAAAAATGTGAAGAGGAAGGTAAAGATCACGATAGCCAGAAGGAAATTGGCAATCGGACCGGCCGCCACGATCGCTGCGCGCGGCCCAACTTTCTTGTGATGGAAACTGCCCGCGCGTTCTTCCTCGGTCATGTTGTGGAGGGTTTCGGATGACGGCGTCGAAGCCTCGCTGTCGTCGCCGAAGAACTTGACATAACCACCGAGCGGGACTGCCGAAATCTTCCATCGCGTACCGTGCCGGTCGTTGAAACCGACAAGTTCCGGCCCGAAGCCCAGCGAGAAAGTTAACACTTTGACGCCCGCCCAGCGGGCAATCAGGAAGTGGCCAAGCTCGTGGAAGAAGACGACGATGGTAAGCACGAACAAGAAGGGAACGATGTAACCAACCAAGCCATGGCTTAACACATTGAAACTATGTAGAAAAAACTCGGACATCCGATTCCCCTTAACCAGAGCCAACGGCTCTGCCCCCAACCCTCTAGGATGCCTTTAAGGCAATTTGAGGCAATAGGGTGACCGCTTTATTTCGCGCATTATGGTCAACGGCGATGGCATCGTCCGCCGAGGTCAACGGCGCCAGATTGCCGGAACGCATCCAGGCCTCCATCGTGGCTTCGACAAGCCGCGCAATGGCACCAAATCTGATCTTCCCGGCAATAAAGGCCGCCACCGCCACCTCGTTAGCCGCATTATAGACCGTGGTCGTGCCGCGGCCGGCCCGCAGCGCATCATAAGCGAGCCGAAGCGCCGGGAAGCGATCAAAATCCGGCGCCTCGAAGGTCAGCTGCCCGATCTTGGCGAGATCGAGCTTCGCCGCCGGCCCGACGATACGATCGGGCCATCCAAGGCAATGCGCGATCGGCGTGCGCATGTCTGGCGCGCCCAGTTGCGCAACCACAGATCGATCCGAGAACTCGACCATCCCGTGGATGATCGATTGCGGGTGGACCAAAACGTCGATCTCCTCCGGCGCCAGTGCAAACAGGCACGCCGCTTCGATCACTTCGAGTCCCTTGTTCATCATCGATGCGGAGTCGATGGTGATCTTTTGTCCCATGCTCCAGTTCGGGTGTTTCAGGGCCTGCGCCAGCGTCGCCTGCTCGATATCGGCGCTGGCCCAGGTCCGGAACGGTCCGCCCGATGCGGTGATGATGACGCGGACCAGTTCTTCCCGGTTTCCCGAGCCCAGCGCCTGGAACAGCGCGTTATGTTCGGAGTCGGCCGGCAGAATGCATGCCCCGGCCTTGGCGGCGCGCTGCATGAACAAGTCGCCGGCGCAGACAAGGCACTCCTTGTTGGCAAGCGCGACGGTGGCGCCGCGATCAACCGCCGCGAGCGCGGGTTTCAACCCGGCAGCACCGCTGACCGCCGCCATGACCCAATCCGCCGGACGGGCCGCTGCCTCAATGACCGCGCTTTCGCCCGCGCCGCATTCGGTGCGCGTGCCGGCCAGCGCATCCTTCAGCTCGGTGAGACGATCCGGATCTGCCACGGCCGCAAAGCGCGCGCCGAACTCCTTCGCCAGCTTGGCCAGCCCCTGCACATTGGTATTGGCCGTCAATGCTTCGACTTGGTAGCGGTCGCGCGAAGCCCGCAGCAAATCCATCGTGCTGTCGCCGATCGAGCCGGTGGCGCCCAGCACGGTCACGGAGCGGATGGCAGGTGCCGCGGCTTTGTTATTACGCAAGGGAACTGCGCTCATGACCTCACCAAACCATAAGACCGCGGCCGACGCCATCCACGCCGCCCCGCAAAAATCCGAAAATCGCCGCCAGCATGATGGCGGCGACGAAACCGTCGAGACGATCGAGCAACCCGCCATGCCCGGGAATGATGTGGCTGGAGTCCTTGACGCCGAATCGGCGTTTGACGGCCGATTCGAACAGATCGCCGAACTGGGATGCAATCGAGAGAAGGGCTCCCAGCAGCAGAATGGGGCCGGTTTTGCCGAGGCCGAAAGCGGCGAATCCGGCGGCGACCGCGACACTCGCCGCAAAACCGCCGATAGCGCCGGCCCAGGTCTTCTTGGGACTGACCCGGGGCCACAGTTTTGGGCCGCCGATGCCCCGGCCTGCGAAATAGCCGCCGATGTCGGTCACCCAGACAATCAGCAGGACGAACATCAGCGCGGTAAACCCCCATACTGGATCGAAGCGCACCGCGATCGAGGCGACGAGCGCCACGAACGCATAGCAACCGCCAAGCGCAGCCCAGCCGCTGCGATAAGGTGACAGCAACGCAGCACCCACGATGCCGATCGCGACCATGACACAAGTCGCTCCGATCTGCCCGATTTCAAGCGACGCGGCGGCGCCGAAAAGCGTCGCGATGCCGACGGCCATCAGGCGCGGAGTGCGGGCGTCCACGACCGTCAGCCATTCGACATACAGACCGACCGCGGCGAACGTGACGAGGAAACCCCAAAGCCATCCGCCGGCATAGGCGGCGGCGATCGCAAGCGGGGCCAGCACCAGCGCGGCGGCGACGCGCACCAAAAGATTACGCGCACCCTGCTCCGCGGTGGCCGCAGGCGCGGCTTCGCCTTTTGTCACGATCCGGTTTTCGCGGCCAGACCGCCGAAACGGCGTTCCCGCCTGGCGTATTCCGCAATTGCGCCTTCCAGCGCAGCCTTGTCGAAATCCGGCCAGTGGACCGGTACAAATACGAGTTCGCTGTAGGCCGCCTGCCACATCAGGAAATTCGACAGCCGCTGCTCGCCGCTGGTGCGAATGATCAGATCAGGATCGGGAATATCGGGTGCGTCCAGGTATTGACCGAGCGTGTCGGCATCGATCGACGAGGGATCACGTTTTCCATCGGCGACCTCGCGCGCTAGCCGCTGCGCCGCATGCGCGATTTCCTGGCGGGATCCGTAGTTGAAGGCGACCACGAGGTTGAGGCGATTGTTATCCCGCGTCAGGTCTTCGGCCTCTTTCAGAAGCGCGCAGATATCCGGCTCCAATCCCTCGCGTTCGCCGATCACGCGGACCCGGACGCCGTCGCGATGCAGCGTCGCCAGGTCGTTGCGGATGAAACGCCGCAGCAGGCCGAACAGGTCGCCGATTTCGGTCGCCGGGCGCGACCAGTTTTCCGCGCTGAAGGAGAAAATCGTCAGGTAAAGAATGCCGAGTTCGCTTGCGGCGCGAACGACCTTGCGCAGCGCCTCGACGCCGCGGCGATGACCTTCCGCGCGCGGCAAACCGCGGGCGGCCGCCCAGCGTCCGTTCCCGTCCATGATAATCGCCACATGCAACGGATGGTCCGCTCGATCCGGTCCTTCCGTTGCAGGGGCAGCGACGTTCGACATCGATCAATCCTTCAGAGCATGACCCGGAGGGCCGCTTTAGCGCACAGCGCGAACCGGTTTTCCGAACAGATCATGCTCAAACAAAAACATGGCCTAAACGGTGAGGATTTCCTTTTCCTTGGCCGCAAGCAACTGATCGATCTCCGAAATCGACCCGTCGGTCGCCTTCTGCACATCATTGGCCAGGCGCTCCTGATCGTCCTCGGAAATCTCGTGATTCTTCTCAAGCTTCTTGATCGTATCGAGGCCATCGCGCCGGACATGCCTGACCGCGACGCGGGCGGCCTCGGCGTATTTGTGCGCGACTTTGACCAATTCCTTGCGGCGATCCTCATTGAGCTCGGGGATTCTCAAGCGGAGCACCTGCCCTTCGGTGGCAGGGCTCAAGCCGAGGTTGGAATCGACGATCGCCTTCTCCACGGCCTTGACCATCGATTTGTCCCATACCTGCACCGAAATAAGCCGCGGCTCGGGCACGCTGACGGTCGCAAGCTGATTGAGCGGCATATGCGTACCATAGGCATCGACCTGCACCGGCTCCAGCATCGATGCGGCGGCGCGGCCGGTCCGCAAACCGCCCAGTTCGTGCTTGAGAGACTGCGTGGCGCCCTGCATGCGGCGCTTCAATTCGTTGATGTCGAAACTACCCGTGGGCATAACGCTCTCTCCTCTTGAAAACCGCTCGTCGAGGCCGCCAGCCCTCCGCACGCTCGGCGCTTCGCCGGCCCGTCAGCCCGCGACGACGGTGCCGTGGCCGGTGCCGCGCAGAATTGCGCCGATCGAGCCCGGCTCGGCGATCGAAAACACGATGATAGGCAGCGACGTCTCGCGGGCAAGCGCGAATGCGGTGGCATCCATCACCTTGTAGCTGCCTGCGATCGCCTCGGAATGGCTCAGGCGGTCAAATCGCTTGGCGGACGGGTCCTTTTTGGGATCGGCGCTGTAGATGCCGTCGACGTTGGTGGCCTTCAGCACCGCCTGCGCGCCGATTTCGGCTGCCCGCAACACCGCCGTGGTATCGGTGGTGAAGAACGGATTGCCGGTTCCCCCGCCAAGCAGCACGATTCGGCCCTCGGCGAGATATTTGTGCGTCGCACTTCGGGTGAACAGTTCCGAGATTTGAGGCATGACGAACGCCGACAGCGTGCGCGCGGGCGCCCCGCGGCGCTCGATGGCCGCCTCGAGCGCAAGGCAGTTCATCACGGTGGCGAGCATGCCCATGGTGTCGCCGGTCGGGCGGGAGACACCGCGCGAGGATACTTCCACGCCACGAACCAAATTGCCGCCGCCGACGACGACGGCGATTTCGACGCCCAATTGCCTGGCCGCGATCAGGTCGCCGGCGACCCGGTCGATGGTTGGCTGGTCCATGCCGGATGCGTGCGGGCCGGCAAAATATTCGCCGGAAAGCTTGATCACCACGCGACGATAGACCGGCTCAGCCATTGCGCATCGCTTTCCCTAGCCCGCCCGGCAGCTTGCGGCGCAAACAGGCCGCAAGCACTGTTCGGGCGGTTATTTCTGACCGCTAACCGCCGCGACTTCGGCGGCGAAATCGGTTTCCTGCCGCTCGATTCCCTCGCCCAGAGCATAGCGCAAAAATCCGGTCACCTTGATCGGCGCGCCAACCTTACCCTCAGCTTCTTTCAGGGCCTGCGCGACCGACTTGCCACCGTGCTCGGCATGGATCGAGGCCTGCTCGAGCAGGCAAACTTCCTTGTAGTAGGTCTTCAGGCCGGACTCGACGATCTTTTCGATCACGTTCTCGGGCTTGCCCTGCTGACGGTATTTGTCGGCGAGCACGTCCTTCTCGCGCTTGACGGCGGCCGGATCAAGCCCGGCCGGATCCAGCGCCTGCGGGTTGGTGGCCGCGACATGCATCGCAATCTGCTTGCCGAGCGTGGCCAGTTCGTCGGTCTTGCCGGCCGATTCAAGCGCCACGATCACGCCCATCTTGCCGGCGCCTTCGACCACCGCATTGTGCACGTAGCTCGACACCACGCCCTTGCCGACTTCGAGAGAGGCCGCGCGGCGCAGCGTCATATTTTCACCGATGGTAGCGATGGCGTCCGCAATCGCCGTTTCCACGGTCACGTTGCCGATTTTGGCGGCCTTGATCTTTTCGACGTCGGTGCCGACGTCAAGCGCGACCTGCGCGATCATCTTGACCAGTCCCTGGAACTGGCCATTGCGCGCGACGAAGTCGGTTTCGGAATTGACCTCCACGACGACGCCCTTGCCGCCGGCGGTCAGCGCGCCGATCAGGCCCTCCGCCGCGACCCGGCCGGCCTTCTTCGCCGCCTTCGACAGGCCCTTCTTGCGCAGCCAGTCGATCGCCGCCTGCATGTCGCCGTTGGTCTCGGACAGCGCCTGCTTGCAGTCCATCATGCCTACGCCGGTGGTCTCGCGCAGGTCCTTGACCATCGCCGCTGTGATTGTCGCCATCGTTGCACGTCCTCTGCCTGTCAGGGCGGTAGCGGCGCGGCTTTGCCGCCTCGCCGCCGATCCACCATCAGTCATGTCGTAAATTGGAATTTGTTGGCCGGGTTGTTCCGGCCAGCACTTCGCTATTCCGCTTCTGCGGTCATCGCCTTGGCCTGGGCGACCCAGCCATCGGCCCGGCTCGGAAGCCCGACCTCTTCGCCTATCTTGTGCGCGGTGTCGTGGTCGAGTTCGGCCAGCTGCCAATAGTGGAAAATACCGAGATCGTTGAACTTCTTCTCGATCGCACCGGACACGCCGGTGAGCTTCTTGAGATCGTCGGCCGCGCCGCGCGGCCCGGCAAGTCCCTGGAAGCCGGTCGGCTGCGGCGCCGTCGGAATTTCCTCGCGAACGGGATGGGCGGATGCGCCGACATCGATGCCGGAATCACCCTGCGCACGTGAAATGCCATCGATCACCGCGCGGGCGATCAGATCGCAATACAGCGTGATGGCGCGGCCGGCGTCGTCATTGCCGGGCACGACATAGGTAATGCCCTTCGGGTCCGAGTTGGTGTCGACGATCGCGGCGACCGGAATATTGAGCCGCTGGGCTTCCTGGATCGCGATGTCTTCCTTGTTGGTGTCGATCACAAAGATCATGTCGGGCAGACCGCCCATGTCCTTGATGCCGCCGAGCGACCGGTCGAGCTTGTCGCGCTCGCGCTGCAGCGTCAGCCGCTCCTTCTTGGTGTAGGCATTGGCATCGCCGGAATTGAGCACCTCATCGAGATGCCGCAGCCGCTTGATCGATCCGGAAATCGTCTTCCAGTTGGTCAGGGTTCCGCCAAGCCAGCGCGAATTGACGAAATACTGCGCCGAGCGCTTGGCGGCTTCGGCGACGCCGTCCTGCGCCTGCCGCTTGGTGCCGACAAACAGGATACGGCCGCCCTTGGCGACGGTATCGCTGACCGCCTGGAGCGCGCGATGCAACAGCGGCACGGTCTGGGCGAGGTCGATGATGTGGATGTTGTTGCGGGCACCGAAAATGTAATCCGCCATCTTCGGATTCCAGCGGTGCGATTGGTGGCCAAAGTGGACGCCAGCTTCAAGCAGCTGACGCATAGAGAAATCGGGTAGCGCCATAGTTCAGTTCTCCGGTTGGTTCCTCCGGAAACGTGTGAGCAGACGAGCCTTATGGCCCGGCTGCCACCGGACGGCCTTTTGAGCCATGTTTCCGTGTGAGATGGCGCGGTATATAGCTGGATTTTTGCGAGAAGCAAGGAAATTGGGCCGGTTTTGGCGCTTTCGGGCCGGTAGAGCCGAAAACCCGGCCTGAGACCCAAATCCGCGCCTCAGGCGACCATATCGACCCTGCCATCCCCGAGCCGATAGATGCCGCCCGCCACCTTGAGCTTGCCCTGCTCAACCGCCGCGCTCAGAATCGGCGTCGCCGAGTTGAGCCTGGTAACGTTGTCGATCACATTCTGCCGGATGGCGTTGCCGAGCGTGTCACCGCCCTGCTGCGATACCGCATTGACCGCGGGCGCGACGCCGCTGACCAGCGAAGGCATGCGTCCGGGCAAAGTGGTGCCGTCCTTGAGCGATTTGATCGCCGCACTGACCGCGCCGCAACTATCGTGACCCAGGACAACAATCAGAGGCGTCCCCAGCACGGCGACGGCATATTCCATGCTGGCGATCGTTTCAGTGTTGGCGAAGTTGCCTGCCACGCGGCAAACAAAGAGATCGCCGCGGCCGCTATCGAAGGCGTATTCGGGTGCGATGCGCGAATCGGCGCAGCTCAATACGGCGGCATAGGGATTCTGGCCTCCGGCCAGCGCCTCCCGCTCATGTCTGAAATCGTGACGCAGCGACACGCCCTCAACATAGCGCGCATTTCCCTTCAGCAGACGTTCGAGGGACGCCGCCGGCGTCAGTACGTTCTGGGGCTTCGGCGGCGGCTTGATCTCCTTGGCGCCGGCCGCATTCGCCAACAACAGCCCCATCGTCGAGGCCGCGGCAGCAAGCAGGCTGCGCCGCGAAGGCTCGAAGCTTTGAATCGAATTTCGGCGGCACATCTCGCACATCCGAGACTCCTCCCTGCCGTTACAGTGTCTGCACGTCCACCACGCCTGACACCGCCTTGATCGCGCCCGCAATCTGCGGCGAGACCCTGAAGCGGCCCGGCAGCTTCATTTCCACCTCGGTTTCGAGGTCGAGCATCAGGACCAGCGAGACATCGCCGTCGGCTCCCGCCACCGCGGCCGGCTTGGCCTGGGGACCACGGACCGCGGCACTTTGCGGCGCCGGCTCGGGAATCTGCAGCCGTTTGGCGATGGATTCAAGCGGTTTGGTATCGCGGACAAAGATGCGCAGCCCCTTCTGGGTCTTGGCGGCGGCGTCATCGAGCGGCTCGGCGTGCAACACCCTGGCGCGGACATCCTCGCCCTGCAGCTCGGCGCCGAGCTGCAACAGCACGGCTGCACCCGGTTCCAGCACGTCGCGATACTGCGCGAGCCCTTCTGAAAACAGCACGGCCTCGAAATGGCCGGTCGGGTCCGACAGCCCGATGATCCCCATCTTGTTGCCGGTCTTGGTCCGCCGCTCCATGCGCGACACCACGGTGGCGGCAACCTTGCCGGCGGTGGCGCCGGTTTTGACCGCGCGGGAGAATTCCGCCCAGGACTGCACCCTCAGGCGCTTCAGTACGGTCGCATAATCATCGAGCGGATGGCCGGACAGAAAGAAACCGATGGCGTCATATTCTCGCCGCAGCCGATCGGCCGGCAACCAGGGCTCGACCTGCGGCAGCATGATGGTCGGCGCGTCGGCAGCCCCGCCGAACATGTCGTTTTGCCCGACGGTCGCGGCCTCGTGGCCGCGCTGGCAGGCCGCGAGGATCGCCTCCGAGCCCGCAAAGACCCGCGCCCGATTGGAATCGAGCCCGTCGAACGCGCCGGCCGCCGCCAGGCTCTCGATGACGCGTTTGTTGATCGCGCGCGGATTAACGCGGGCAGCGAAATCAGCCAGTGAAGTGAACAGCCCGTCGCGGCGTGCCTCCACGATCAGCTCGACGGCTTGCTGGCCGACGCCCTTCAGCGCGGCCAGCGCGTAGTAGATGGTGCCGTCGGCGACCTCGAACGTGGCGCCGGAACGATTGACCGAGGGCGCCTCGACCTTGATCCCGAGCCGTTGCGCCTCGGCGCGAAACTCGCTGAGCTTGTCGGTATTGTTGAGGTCGAGCGTCATCGACGCCGCCAGGAATTCGACCGGGTAGTGCGCCTTCATATAGGCGGTCTGATACGACACCAGCGCATAGGCCGCGGCGTGGCTCTTGTTGAAACCGTAATCGGCGAATTTTGCCAGCAGCTCGAAAATCGTGTCGGCCTGGCCCTTCGGCACGCCATTCTTGACCGCACCTTCAATGAAGCCCGCGCGCTGCTTCTCCATCTCCGAGCGGATCTTCTTGCCCATCGCGCGCCGCAACAGATCGGCTTCGCCGAGCGAATAACCGGCCATCACCTGCGCGATCTGCATCACCTGTTCCTGGTAGATGATGACGCCGAACGTTTCCTTCAGGATCGGCTCGAGCATCGGATGCAGATATTCCGGCTCCTCATCGCCATGCTTGCGGGCGCAATAGGTCGGAATGTTCGCCATCGGGCCGGGACGATACAGCGCGACCAGCGCAATAATGTCTTCGAAGCGGTCGGGCCGCATGTCGACCAGCGCGCGCCGCATGCCCTGACTTTCAACCTGGAACACGCCGACCACATCGCCGCGCGCGAGCATCTGGTAACTGGCGGCATCGTCGAGCGGCAGAGTCGCGAGATCGACATCGACGCCACGCTGCTTGAGCAGTTTCACGGCGACATCAAGCACCGTCAGCGTCTTGAGGCCGAGGAAGTCGAATTTGACGAGGCCCGCGGGCTCGACCCATTTCATGTTGAACTGGGTGACCGGCATGTCGGACTTCGGATCGCGGTAGAGCGGCACCAGCTCGCTGAGCGGCCGGTCGCCGATCACGATCCCCGCGGCGTGGGTCGAGGCATGGCGGGTCAGGCCCTCCAGGCGCTGCGCGATGTCGAAGGCGCGCGCCACCACCGGGTCCTCGTCGCGAAACGCCTGCAACTTCGGCTCGCTGGCGATCGCGGCCGCCAGCGTCACGGGGGCGGCGGGATTTTGCGGCACGAGCTTGGTCAGCTTGTCGACCTGCCCATAGGGCATCTGCAGCACGCGCCCGACATCGCGCAGCACGCCCCTCGCCTGCAGCGTGCCGAAGGTGATGATCTGCGCGACCTGATCGCGGCCGTAGCGCTGCTGCACGTAGTCGATCACCTCGCCGCGCCGGTCCTGGCAGAAATCGATGTCGAAGTCGGGCATCGACACGCGTTCCGGATTGAGAAAGCGCTCGAACAACAGGCCGAACCGGATCGGATCGAGATCGGTGATGGTCAGCGCGTAGGCGACCAGCGAGCCGGCGCCGGAGCCGCGGCCCGGACCGACCGGAATGCCCTCGGCCTTGGCCCATTTGATGAAGTCCGCCACGATCAGGAAATAGCCCGCATAATTCATGCGGGTGATGACATCGAGCTCGAAGGCGAGCCGGGCGCGATAATCCTCCTCGGAAGTGCCTTGCGAAAGCCCGTGAACGCCGAGCCGGTAGCCAAGGCCCTCCCCGGCCTGGCGGCGCAATTCCGCCGCCTCGTCACTTTCCGCGTCCGCGGCGTTGGTGCCCGCGCCAACCGTGAAGCGCGGCAGGATCGGCTTGCGCGTCACCGGGCGGAACGCGCAGCGCTCGGCAATCTCGACGGTGGAGGCCAGCGCCTCCGGAATATCGGCGAACAGCACGGCCATCTCGGCGCGAGTCTTGAAGCGGTGATCGGGCGTGAGCTGATTGCGATCGGTCTCGGCGATCAGCCGTCCGCCGGCGATACAGAGCAGCGCGTCGTGGGCTTCGTAATCGTCCGATGTCGCGAAGTAGGGCTCATTGGTCGCGACGACGGGAAATCCCTTGGCGTAGGCCAGATCGATCAGCGCGGCCTCGACGCGGCGCTCCTTCTCGATGCCGTGGCGCTGCAACTCGATATAAAGCCGGTCACCGAACAGCTCCGCCAGCCGGTCACACCGCGTTGCCGCCAGCGCCGCCTGATCGGCGCCGATCGCCAGCGAGACCGGCCCGTCGGGGCCGCCGGTCAGCGCGATCAGATCCTCGGCGTCGCCTTGCAGCCACTCGAACTTGATGTGCGGGCTCTGATGGATCGGCGTTTCGAGGAAGGCGCGGGAGTTGAGCCGCATCAGGCTGCGGTAGCCCCGCTCGCGCGCCGCCAGCAGCACAATGCGAGCAGGCGCCGCCGCCAGTGCATTGCGCGCGCTGGGGTCCTGATCGCCAAAATCAACCGCGAGTTCGCAGCCGATGATCGGCTGGATACCGTAGCCGGCCATCTTGTCGGAGAATTCCAGCGCGCCGAACATGTTGTCGGTGTCGGTCAGCGCCAGCGCCGGCTGGCGGTCGGCTTTCGCCAGCTCAGCGAGCTTGGCGATCTTGATCGATCCCTTCAGCAGCGAATAGGCCGAATGGACGTGGAGATGGATAAATCCGGCGTTGGACGGAGGTACCGCGGGCTTTGACAACATCGAGGCGAGCAATCACTGGAGCTTGAGGGAGCGTCAGGCCGCCCTCAAGGGCCGACTCGCGCGCGCCAATGGTGAAGCCTTGGCTGCGATGTGTCCACGCGGAAGGCGCCATCGCCGGCCGCCGTCCCGCTTTTCCCCAAGGCGCTGCCGCCCGATCTGGCTGGCGCCTTCAGAGCTGGGGGATCAATTGCGCCCAGACCGCGATCATCCCGACAAACAGCGCAATCGACGCCAGCGCCGCCGCCTCTTCCACGAAAACCTTCAACATGTCCGCCTCCTGCTATATGAACATAACAGGAACATTGTTCCGTTTTTGTTCTTAGGTCAAGGGCGGGTCGTAGGTCGGTTCTGAAAAACGGCCCCGAAATAAATCGCTTGGTTAACGGGACTCGCTTCCAACGGGAACCGGCAGGTAAGCCTAGGGCGCTTGGAATGGGTCATTGTCCCCCGGTATGCGCTCATAAGCCAGAAGGCTCTTGTTAGACGGGTGGTCCATCAGGACGCCGCATTTTTCACAGTTCACGCAATCCGGGGATACATCGGTCACGGTGACTTTGTATTTTGCTCCGCATTCGCATTTATGCGTTCCGGTGAGCCATTCTACAAATTCTGCCATGTTCGGAATATGCGCCCCGAATCAGTCGGTTTCCAGCCCGGAAGCCGCAATCAAACTGATCCACTACCCAAGGGCGGGGCGTGGGTCGGCTCTGAAAAATGACCCGCGAAAACCTCTTGGCTAATTTCGCGGGATGGGAGGCGCGACTGCGGTCCCTCTTGCGGCTTAATCGATGATCGACCTGGCGAGTGGGTTGGGCTCCCCAGCGGCGGTCCGGGGCCGTCCGTTACTTCTTTTTCCCAAAGACGGGCGGGCTCGCCTTGTCGGTCTTCCAATTGAAGAAATCATAGTCGCCGGACCAGGCGTGGACCTCGACCCCGCAAATCTGGCAGTTGAAGCTGCCGGTATGCTTGTCCGGATGCTCCTCCTTCGTCACGGTGTAGGGCATCCCGCAATTGGGGCAGTCGAAATGTTCGGTCGTCCAAATGCCACTGGCCATCCCTGCAATATGCCCCGCGAGTCGTCCATTTTCCAGCCCGTCCGCCTCCCGCAATCAAACTGACCCACGAGCCGACGCGGGAATTGAGTGAGTTTGGAAAATAATCCGTGAAAAAACCTCTTGGGATCACCTTGGCTGGCTGGCTGATTGGCGGCCACTGGGTTCGGCCCCCACTGGCGGTACGCCTTTGCCGAGAAGCCACGGAGGTCCAAAAAAGCCCCGGCCGAGGCTCGGGGCTTTGACTTCTGCGTGCGCGTTATTTGGAAATCATTCGAACGTCTTTTCGGGCTGAACCGTGAGGCGGATGGCCACCTCGGTTGAGCCGTCGAAAACCTCAAGTACCTGATCGCAGAGCAGGCAGCGGAATTCACCCTTGGTTCCGGGCCTTGAGGCGAGCTCAATCCGGCGGTAGCCGGCGTGGCATTTCGGACAGGTGACGTCGGACTTTTTCATTTTCCGAATATGCGTCAGCGGTCGCCGGTTGGCCAGCCTGGGCGTCGTCACATCCAAATGATCCGCCGCCTCAATTCCACGCCATCGCCGAGATCACCGGCCGGCTGGTTAGCCAGGGCGGTCTGGCTGGTCAGAGGTCGGCCGGATCAACAAGAGCTGGAACAGGGCGCGCTCACCTTTGTACTTGGCGGCCGCGCGGGTCTTTTCCAACCCGCGCAACAGGACGTTGCCGTCATGGTCGTGCAGCTGCCACTCCCACTTGATCGGGCTGTGATTTCTGATCACCACTTCGAACATAGTGGTAAGCTATCGCCACTTCAGAAGAACGCCTTGAGGCGGATCAAAACCGGCCGATTTCGCTGAGCCGGTTCCGGAACCCGGCCCCCCCGCCTGCCTGGTGTGTCGCGCTAATCCAGTTCAACGACCTCGCCGTCCACCAGCGACACCCGCCGGTCCATCCGGCCCGCCAGTTCCATGTTGTGGGTAGCGATCAGCATCGCCACCCGCGTCGCCCTCACCAGTTGCATTAGCGCATTGAACACATGATCGGCGGTATTCGGATCGAGATTGCCGGTCGGCTCATCGGCGAACAACACCCGTGGCGCATTGGCGACCGCGCGCGCGATCGCGACCCGCTGCTGCTCGCCACCCGACAGTTCCGCCGGCCGGTGCTTGATCCGGTCGCCGAGCCCGAGATAGGCCAGGATTTCGGTGGCGCGTTTGACGGTCTCGGACCGCTTGAGGCCACGGATCATCTGCGGCAGCATGACGTTTTCGAGTGCCGTGAACTCCGGCAGCAGCCGGTGTGACTGATAGACGAAGCCGATATCGGTACGGCGGATCTGGGTTCGTTCGACATCAGACAGGCCCGAGGTCGGCGCTCCCCCGACATAGACTTCGCCGTCGTCGGGGCTCTCGAGCAGGCCCGCGATATGCAGCAGCGTCGACTTGCCGGCGCCCGATGGCGCCACCAGCGCCACCGACTGTCCCGCCCACAGCGCCAGCTTGGCGCCGTTGAGGATGGTCAGCGTCGTCTCCCCTTGCGTGTACTGGCGCTTTATCTCGTGGAGATAGACGACCGGTACATCTTCCGCCTCCTGCTCCATCTGCCCCTCACTCGTACCGCAGCGCTTCGACAGGGTCGAGGCGGGCAGCACGCCACGAGGGATAGAGCGTAGCGAGGAAGGACAATGTCAGCGCCATGATCACGACCGCGCTGGTTTCGCCGAAATCGATCTCGGCCGGCAGCTTGGAAAGAAAGTAAAGCTCCGGCGAAAACAGCTCGGTGTTGGTGAGCCATGACAAGAATTGCCGGATCGATTCGATATTCAGGCAGATCAGCATGCCGACCAGAAATCCGGTGAGCGTGCCGACCACGCCGATCGCCGCCCCCGTGATCAGGAACACCCGCATGATCGATCCTTGCGAGGCCCCCATGGTGCGCAGGATCGCGATATCGCTGCCCTTGTCCTTCACCAGCATGATCAGGCCGGAGACGATATTGAGCGCCGCGACCAGCACGATCATGGTGAGGATCAGGAACATCACGTTGCGCTCGACCTGAAGCGCGTTGAAGAAGGTCGAATTGCGCTGCCGCCAGTCGACCAGGAACACCGGCCGGCCCGCCGCCTCAGTCACGCTCTTGCGGAAGGCGTCGATCTTGTCGGGATTGTTGGTGAACACCTCGATCGAGGACACGTCATTGTTGCGGCTGAAAAAACCTTGCGCTTGGGCAAGCGGCATGAACACGAAGCTGGCGTCATATTCCGACATGCCGATCTCGAACACCGCCGACACCTTGTAAGGTTTGATGCGCGGCATGGTGCCCATCGGGGTCGCCGGACCTCGCGGCTGCACCAGCGTGATGTTGTCGCCGGCGTGCAGCGACAGCGTATCGGCGAGCCGGCGGCCGATCGCGACGCCCTCCCCGTCGTCGAAGCCCTCGAGCGTGCCCTGCTTGATGTTCTTGGCGATCGAGGTGAGGTTATTCAGATCGTCGGCACGGATCCCGCGCACCAGGACACCGGAGGCATTGAACGGCGAGGACGCCAGCGCCTGCCCGTCCACCACCGGCGCCGCGAGCCTGATGCCGGCGACTTGGTTGATGCGGTCGGCGACGTCCTTCCAGTCGGTCAGCGGCGATTCCAGCGGCTGCACCAACAGATGGCCGTTGAGGCCGAGAATCTTGTCCAGCAATTCCTTGCGGAAGCCGTTCATGACGGCCATCACGATGATCAGCGTGGCGACGCCGAGCATGATGCCCAGAAACGAGAATCCGGCGATGACGGAAATGAAGCCCTCCTTGCGACGTGCCCGCAAATAGCGTCCCGACAGCAGCCACTCGAAGGGCGCGAAAGGTGGGGTCCGAATTGGCTCGCTCATGGCTTCATCCATAGTCCGATTTTCACACGATTCGGGCTAATTGTAGCCGCGGTGACCGATATCCGGATGCCTGCGGTGGATAATTCGTTCACTCGGTCAGCCGTGCCAGCACGTCCGCCGGGCTCAGATTCTCGCGCGATCCGTCGCTGCGCCGCTTCAGCTCGAGCTTGCCTTCGGCAAGACCCTTGGGGCCGACAAGGATTTGCCAGGGAATGCCGATCAGATCGGCGGCGGCGAATTTGGCGCCGGCGCGCTGGTCGGTGTCGTCGTAAAGCACCTCGACACCCCTGGCCGCGAGATCGCGATAGAGCTGTTCGCACGCCGCGTCGGTGTCTTGCGAGCCCTGTTTCAAGTTCAGGATGACGGCCTTGAACGGGGCGACCGCTTCCGGCCATTTGATGCCGGCGTCGTCATGGCAGGCCTCGATGATGGCGCCGACCAGACGCGAGACGCCGACGCCGTAGGAGCCGCCATGAATGGCAACCTCGGCGCCATCGGCGCCCGCGACCAGGGCCTTCATGGTGTCGGAATATTTGGTGCCGAAATAGAAGATCTGGCCGACTTCAATACCCCGTGTGTGCACCCTCTTCTCGGCCGGCACCTCACGGTCGAAGCGCGCGGCGTCGTGGACGTCCTCGGTGGCGGCATAGACCGAGGTCCACTGCTTGATGATCGGGGTCAGATCGCCCTCGTAGTCGATCTCCTCGCCCGGCACCGGCAGGTTGAGCACGTCGCTGTCGCAATAGACCGCGGACTCGCCGGTCTCCGCCAGCACGATGAACTCGTGGCTGAGATCGCCGCCGATCGGGCCGGTCTCCGCGCGCATCGGGATCGCCTTCAATCCCATCCGCGCGAAGGTGCGCAAATAGGCGACGAACATCCGGTTGTAGGCGCGCCGCGCCGCGGCCTCGTCGATATCGAAGGAATAGGCATCCTTCATCAGGAATTCGCGCCCGCGCATCACGCCGAAACGCGGCCGCTGCTCATCGCGGAACTTCCACTGGATGTGGTAGAGATTGAGCGGCAGGCTCTTGTAGGATTTGACATAGGCGCGGAAAATTTCGGTGATCATTTCCTCATTGGTCGGCCCGTAAAGCAGTTCGCGCTTGTGGCGGTCGGTGATGCGCAGCATCTCGGGGCCGTAGGCGTCGTAACGGCCGCTCTCGCGCCAGAGATCGGCGAGCTGCAGCGTCGGCATCAGAAGCTCCAGGGCGCCGGCGCGGTTTTGCTCCTCGCGGACGATCTGCTCGATCTTCTTCAACACCCGCAAGCCCAGCGGCAGCCAGGCATAGATGCCCGCCGCCTCCTGCCGCATCATGCCCGCGCGCAGCATCAGCCGATGCGAGACGATTTCGGCCTCTTTCGGATTCTCTTTGAGGATGGGCAGAAAGAACCGCGACAATCGCATGGGCACACCAGAAGAATCGGTCAGGCACGGGAAGCCAGCAGTGAAACCGGATCGGGTACGAAAACACAAGGGCGGGGATCGGCAAAAGGCCGCTAGCCAAGCGGATTTCCTGGCCGTTTTGTCGATCGGTTTGACCGCGCGAATAAGGCGCAAAAGCGGTCGCCGCCGGAGCCCGGAGTGACGTTACCGACCTAATGGGCGCGCCGGGGCGTCAAAAGCGTCTTCCAGCGGCATCGGAAGCCCTTCAGGGCATCGGCGCTCATAGGTCAGCGGCGGGCTTTCGAAATCCTCGGCGCTGCAACCTTCGAGTCTCACATCTTCATGCCGGAGTGATCGGGCATCTTCTTCATCTCCATTTTTCCGCCGGAGCCATCCGCAGCTGCGGGTCCTTGCGCGCCGACGCCTTGCACGTCGAGGGAGAGTGTCACCTTGCCGGCCTTTTCGAACTCAAGCGTGACCGGCAGCTTGTCGCCCTGCTTCAGCGGGTTCCTGAGGTCGAACAGCATCAGATGATAGCCGCCGGGCGCAAGCTTGACCGTCTTGCCGGGCTCGATCACGAGACCCTTGTCGAGCGGGCGCATGGTCATCACGCCGTTGTTCATCGCCATTTCGTGGACCTGAATCTTGTCGGCGACGTCCGCCGAGCCGCCGAGCAGCCGATCCGGCGCCGAGCCCTTGTTCTCGATGGTCAGATAGCCGCCGCCGACCTTGGCGCCACCCGGCGTCGCGCGGCTCCAGGCCTGGCTGATCACGAGATCGCCGGCCTTGACCTCCTCGGCGCGCGCCGGGGTGGCGAACAGGACGGCGAGAAGACCTAAGCCAACAAGTCCGCGAATGATTTGTTTCATGGATGATCTTCCTGTCCCGCCGTTCTCGCTCGTAAATCCCATCGAGACCTTCATTCTTGCCGACGTGATGATACGCCGCTCACTGCGTTTAGTTCTCTGGCAGGAAATTGTCGAGCCGGCGCTGCGACCGCGCGGGCCGACCCTCGGTGACCCGACAATGGCGCGCCGCGATCAGGGTTGCCACCCGCACCCGACCAACTATACTGGCAAGCGGGTTAGATGCCGTCAAAAGGCGAAACCCTCGATCTCTACCGATCTATCGACCAAGCGAGTTGCCGGGTCTCTTGTTGCCGCATGGCATGCCGGGAACTTGAATTGAATCTTGATTTGGATGTCAACATAAGCTCGTGAACATGAGAACCGGGCAAAGTCACGCTGGCTTGGGACTGCGGCGATTCTGGCGAAGGCTGGTCGGCGCGGCGGTGATCTATGCGCTGGTGATGCAACCCTTGTTGCTGGCGGTGGTGGGTACACAGCCCGCCAATGCCTCCACCCTTGACGAGCTTTCCTTATCGCAACTCTGCCTGCATGCGACCGACGGCAGCCCGATCGCGCCGGCCGACCAGTCCAAACACCCGGCCGAAGATCATTGTTCACTCTGTTTTGCCGGAGCATTTCACCTTCTGGATGCTCCGCGCCCGGTAGCCGTCGCGCATGTTCACCCGGAAGTCAGCAAGGTTCGGCAATCAGCCAGCCCGCTGCGTCTATCTTCGTTCGCGCGATACTCGGTCGCACGCCCCAGGGGTCCACCGCTCAGCGCGTGATGCAACGCAGCCTGAAAGGGCTGCCCGCAATTTCTCACGCTTTCTGACCGGAGCAATCCTGATGTCGCGACACACGCTGCTTTCCTTTGCGCTGGCGAGTTTCATCGCATTGGCGTTCACTTCTGACGCGCTCGCGCACTGCTTCGTTGGCGCCCGTTTTTTTCCAGCGACGCTAGCCACCGACGATCCCTGCGTCGCCGACGAAATGTCACTGCCAACCGTTTCGTGGTCCAGGACCGGGGACATGCCGCCGGCCACCGAGTGGGATATTTCGGGCGAGATTTCAAAGCGGATCACCGAAAACTTCGGCGTTTCGGTTGGTCAAAACTGGACACAAATTCGCCAGGCCGACGGCACGCTGACGACGGGATTTCAAAATCTCGAAACCGCGTTCCAGTACCAGGTGTTGAAGGACCGGTCGCACGAGTTGGCGTTGCTGGCCGGGCTCATCGTCGATTGGGGCCACACCGGCTCAACCGGCTCCGGGTTGGCCACCACCTATAGCCAGGTTACCCCGACGCTCTATTTCGGCAAAGGTTTCGGCGATTTGCCTGACAGCGTTTCCTGGATACGTCCATTCGCCGTAACCGGACAGGTCGGCTATCAAATTCCGACCAACTCGTTCGACTTCACCCAGAGTGTTTTTATTCCGCAGCAATTGGTCTACGGGGCGTCGTTGCAATACAGCCTGCCCTACCTGAGAACCGAAGTCATTGATCTTCAACTTCCGGATTTCTTCAATCACCTGATTCCGATCGTCGAAGCGAGTTTCACGACGCCGGTCGCGAATAATTTCGGCAATCCCTACACCACGACTGGAACGATCAGCCCCGGCGTGATCTTTATCGGAAGCTATTTCCAGGTCGGCCTGGAGGCGATGATACCGATCAACCGCGCCAGCGGCACCGGGGTCGGCGTTCTCGGCCAATTGCATCTGTATCTCGACGACATGTTCCCGACCACCCTTGGACAGCCCCTGTTCGGCGCCACCTCGACCGCTTCCCGCAAATTGACCTTTTGAGGCAGCAACCATGCGAACCCTGACCTTTGCGATATCGGCCCTGCTCACCATCATGGCGGGCACCGCCGCCAGGGCTCATGCCTTTCTCGAGCATGCTGAACCGCGCGTCGGAGCCACCGTGGCCACCGCGCCGCGGGAGCTCGTGCTTTCCTATAACCAGAATCTGGAGCCGGCATTCAGCTCCGTCGAAGTAAGCGATGCCAGCGGCGCGCGCGTGGATCTGGGCAAGCCGAGGATCAGCGCCAGCGTTATGCGTGTCGGGCTGAAGCAACTGCCGCCGGGGACGTACCGGGTTCACTGGCAGGTTCTGTCGGTCGATACCCACACGAGCGAGGGCAACTTCAGCTTTCATGTCGGACCGTGAAGCCGATGCGGCCGAAGAGGCGCGATGAGGTGCGATGGCCGACCCGCTGCGTTCGGGTTCGGTCATGCCGCAGCATCGAATGTTGCCCGACGTGGAGGACGTTTTGATCAATCCGCTGGCCGCCGTGCGGGATATTCACTTCATTTCGTCGTTGATGGTCGCTGGCATCGTCTTCTTCGATCTGTTGATCGCCTCGCCGGTCTTGCGGATGGGGGATTTGCGGCTGCCGGCGACCAGGTCTTGCTTCAGCGACCGCACCGTCAAACTCTTGTGGATCGGCCTGGCCTTGTCGATCGTATCGGCCCTGGCGTGGTTGTGTTTGTTGTCCGCCCGGATCACCGGCAAACCGTTCGACGAGGTCGTTGCCGATGGCACGATCTGGGTCGTGCTGTCGCGAACCCAGTTTGGCTTCGCCTGGCAGTTGCGACTGTTACTCGGCTTCGCGCTGGCGGTGTGCCTGCTGACGCGACCGGCAGCGGACAACGCCCTACCCATGTGGCAAGGAGCTCTGGCTACTTTGCTGGCAAGCGCCTATCTCGGCTCCCTGGCCTTTGCGGGACACGGCCAGGAAGGTCTGGGGTTCGAAAGAAGCATCCATCTTGCCGCGGACTTCCTGCATTTGATCGCGGCCGGTCTCTGGCTTGGGGGCCTCATTCCGCTTGCGTTGCTGCTCGCCTATCTGCGCCGGTTCCGCGAGGAGAGCTGGGTTACAGCGGCGTGTATCGTTACCGGTCGCTTTTCCAATCTCGGCATCCTGGCTGTCGGCATCTTGCTCGTGAGTGGAACACTCAATGCATCGTTATTGGTTGGCGGGCCAGAAAACCTGATCGACACACGCTACGGCCGATGGCTGCTGCTCAAGATGACGCTGTTCGCAGCGATGGTCGGTCTGGCCGCGATCAACCGCCAATATCTGCTGCCGCGACTTTGCGGCGAGGTTGGAATTGACCGCGGCGCTCGGAACGTTCAGCGGCTCGTTCGCGGCGCGCTGGTCGAAATTGCCCTCGGGCTCGGAGTCATTGTCATCGTCGGGATGATCGGCATCATGACCCCGGCAACCGACATGGCTGCGCATGTTCATTGACTTAAGCCGCGTCACGGCCCTCCAAATTGATGCGTTCCCCGCGTCGGAAGGGAGCCCCCCGGGGTAAAGCCGCTCCCACCCTTTCTCCTGCCCTTCAGACCCTACTCCCATACCCGACGGCGGGAGCCCGTTCGGCTGGTGACCGGTCATGCGGAAATTCCATTCATTTCAGAAGTTGCTCGAATTTTGAACAATCGTTGCTGAAATTGATGACAAGACGAAAATTTTGGTCTACGAATTCGATCTCAGGCTGATCGCAAGGTCGAAGTCTGGTGGTCCAAGTCTCGGGAGGAGCCCTGACGCGCACAAGCAGCGTCGCCCCGTCAATCAAGATCAAATCCAAATTTACGGGAAAATAGGGTCGACACAATTTTTAGAGCAGGGCCAGAAGCCCTGCTCTTTTTTTGCTGCGTCTTGTTCGGGATGTACGGGCGTTTCGGAAGATGCAGGCTTGCGGGTTTCGATCTCCCCTGCGGACGGACGTCATTCCCGCTCGAGGAAATTCGACCCGATGTCGGCTTTCTTCTTGATCGGGTCGAAATCGCAATAGACGCCGTCGGCGAGCAGCGTATAGCTCGAAACGATCCTGTACTTGTCGAGCTTGACGGCGTTCAAGCCGATCACCGCGGTTTTCGTCCCGCCGTTCCATTTGAACGGCGTCGTGCTCGGCGCCATTTCGCAAGCCGCGACCGCTTCCGCAAAGACATAGCCTTCGATGAATGCCTTCATCGTCTGCAGCTGGGCGTTGGTTTTCCAAAGCGCGTAAAAAGACACCGCAAGGCCCGCGATGGTCAGAACCAGCAGCCCGACAATGGTCCGTTGAAACGTCATTTCCCTCTCCCCAACCTCCAAGGCATGCTCTTGCAGGACACGCACCGGTCAAGTCATCAGAACGGCATTCCCATCAGCTTCGACAGCCGCTCGATATTGAGGAAACCCGCGTGATAGGCGATCAAGCCTGCGGCAAAAATGATCGCCGATAGCACGGTCGTCCAGATCAGCTTGCGGCCCATCTTGGTCGCGATCGGCGCGCCGGGATCGGTGCCAGGCGCACCCTCGCCGTCCTCGTGCTGGCTGCGCACGCCGAACGGAAGCGTCACGAACAGCACGACCCACCACAGCACGAAGTAGATCGCAAACCCGGTTGAGATGGTGTACGCCATCGCGGTTCAGGCCTGCTCGATTTCGACCAGCGCACCGGAAAAGTCCTTGGGGTGCAGAAACAGCACCGGCTTTCCGTGGGCGCCGATCCTGGGAACGCCGTCGCCGAGCACCCGCGCGCCCTCCTTGATCAAGGTATCACGCGCCGCGATGATGTCGGGCACATCGTAACAGATGTGATGGATGCCGCCATCGGCATTGCGCTCGAGGAATTTGGCGATCGGCGAGGTTTCGCCGAGCGGCTGGATGAATTCGATCTTGGTGTTGGGCAAGGTCACGAACACGGTCGTGACGCCGTGCTCGGGCAACGGCACCGCTGCGGAGATATCGGCGCCAAACGCCGCGCCATAGATCCTGGCGGCCTTCTCGGCGTCCCTGACCGCGATCGCCACGTGATTGAGCCGCCCCATCATGCCCGTCCTCCGCCTTACCTTTATAGCTTGCGCGTGATCCGATCGCAAAAGCCGGCGTCTGGATCAAGACACCCGCTAGACCGTCAGCACGTGAACGTAGCACAGCGGCTTCTTGCCCCAGTGCTCGCTGATCGTGGCGCGTACCGCCCGGCGCACCGATTCCGCCATGGCGTCCGGATCGCGGCGCCGTGCCCTCGGCAGCCCCTCCACGGTCGACACCACGACATCGAACACGATTTCGTCGATGATCTCGCCTGCGGTATTCTTCTCGGGGATTCCGACCAGATCGACTTCGGGATCGTCGGCCAGTTCGCCTTTGTCGGTCACTGCGACCGCGACGAAGGCGCAGCCGGCGAAGGCCAATTTACGCCGCTCGACCACGGCGCGCGATTTGGAATCCTCCAGAATGGAGCCATCCTTGTAGAGCCGCCCCGACGGTAGTTGCTCGACAATTCCGGGATCGCCCGGTCCCAACCTGACCAGGTCGCCGTTGCGGCAGATCAGAACCTTCGGCACGCCGGCGGCCCGCGCCAGCTTGGCGTGCTCGAACAGATGCAGCGCTTCGCCATGGACGGGGATCAACAGTTGCGGACGCACCCAGGCGATCATGTCGCGCAATTCGTCGCGGCGCGGATGGCCGGAGACATGGACCAGATCGGTGCGGTCGGTAATGACCTCGACGCCCTGTGTGATCAGACCGTTGATGATGGCGCCTACCGCCTTCTCGTTGCCGGGAATGGTGCGCGAGGAGAAGATCACGCAGTCGCCCTTGTTGAGCGTCACCTGCGGGTGATCGTCATTGGCGATCCGCGACAGCGCCGCGCGCGGCTCGCCCTGGCTTCCCGTGCACAGCGCCAGCACCTTGTCCGGGGGGAAATGACCGTAGAGATCAGCGCCGCGGAATTTCTGCACGCCATCGAGATGGCCGGTTTCCCGCGCCACCTGCACCACGCGTTCCATGGCGCGGCCGACCACCACCACCTCGCGCCCGCAGGCGCGCGCAGCATCCGCGACCGCGCGCAGCCGCGCGACGTTGGAAGCAAATGTGGTCACAGCGACCCGGCCTTTCGCCGCCTTCACCAGTTCGGTGATGGTCCTTGCGACTTCGGTTTCCGAGGGCGAGCGCCCTTCCCGCACGGCGTTGGTGGAATCGCCGATCAGCGCCAGCACCCCGGCGTCGCCGAGCTCGCGCAACCGCCGCTCGTCGGTCGGGGGGCCGATGATCGGGGTTGGATCGATCTTCCAGTCGCCGGTATGCAGAACGGTGCCCGCCGATGTATGGATCGCCAGCGCATGCGATTCAGGAATCGAATGCGCCACCGGAATGAACTCGACATTGAACGGCCCGAGATCGATCCGGCCGCCCGACGGCACCACGGTGACCGGGATCTTCGGCGGATTGCGCTCGGAAGCGCATTTAGCCTCGAACAGCGCGGCGCTGAACTTGGTCGCATAAATCGGGCATTTCAGCTTGGGCCAGAGGTCGATGATGGCGCCGAAATGGTCTTCATGCGCGTGCGTCAACACCAGACCAATCAGGTTCTTCCGTTCTTTTTCGAGAAAGCGGATGTCCGGCATGATGGTATCGATGCCGGGCAGATGCTCCTCGTTGCCAAAGGACACGCCGAGATCGACCGCGAGCCAGGAACGCTGATGGCGGTTGCCGACGCCGTAGATCGACAGGTTCATGCCGATCTCGCCGACACCGCCGAGCGGCGCAAAGGTCAGTTCGTCCGGTCGCGCCATCAGGCCGCTCCCACGGAGGCGGTCGAGCCGAAATAGACATCGCCCGCCGAGATCGGAACCCGCTCGCCGCTGAACGTCCTGACCATCATGCAACCGGTGTCATCGATGGTGTCGAAAGTGCCCTCCACCGTCGCACCGCCGGCCTGGACGGCGACCCGCTGTCCCAGCCCGGCCGCGCGCTCCAGCCAGCGCCGCCGGATCTCGCCAAAGCCGTGTCCCTGGTCCCAGATGGCGCGAAATTCCGTCCAGCTATCCGACAAGGTTGCGAACAACTCTTCCGCGCCGATATGGACACCGAGTGCTGCCAGCGAGGTCGCGGGCGTCGGCGTGCCCTCCGGAGCGGCGACGACGTTGGTGCCGATGCCGACCACGACGGCCAGGCCCGCGCCCGGCACGGATTCCGCTTCCAGCAGGATGCCGGCGAGCTTGCGTTGCCCCGCCAGCACGTCGTTGGGCCATTTCAGCGAAAACTTCATATCGTCCGATCCCGCCGATCTTTGCGACGCTTCGATGCTGATTTTTTGCAGCGCGGCTTCCAGTGCAAGCCCCGCGGCGAAGCCGAGCGTCGCCGCGACCGCGGGCGACGCGTCGACCGTTTCGAGGATGCTGCTGGCAAGGTTACCGCGCGGCGCGATCCATGGGCGATGCCTTCGTCCGCGCCCGGCGGTTTGCTCGGAGGTCACAAACCACATCGGCCCGCGCTCGCCATCGCGGGCGCGCGATAAGGCCTCCGCGTTGGTCGACCCGACATGGTCGAAGGCAGCGAGCCTGTAGCCCGCGGATATGGCTCGATGACCGAGCGTGAATGCCATCTAGAGTGCGATCCGTAAGGTTCGGGAAGTTCGATATGCAGTCGTGAAATGGCTCGTGCTTAGCGTCATTACGCGGAGCGTAGCGACGAAGCAATCCAGTTAGTTCTGCGTAAGGCTGATGGATTACCCCGATGCGCTCGCAGCGATGGTCTAAAACAGCGACTTTGCCGCCGCTGTCGCCACGCTGACCAGCGGCCCCGGATAGACGAAGAAGAAGATGTTGAAGAGGCCTGCGACCGCCAGCACCGTACGCAACTCCAGGCGCATCGGATCCAGCTTGGCCAGCGGCTCGTCGAAATACATCACCTTGATGATGGTGAGATAGTAATAGGCGCCGACTACGCTGGCGAGCACGCCGACGACGGCCAGCGTGAACAAGCCGGCCTTGATCGCCGCGACGAACACGTACCATTTGGCGAAGAAGCCCGCCAGCGGCGGAACCCCCGCCAGCGAAAACAGCAGCATCGCGAAGAAGAATGCCAACAGTGGATTGGTGCGCGAAAGCCCCGCGAAATCGCTGATATTCTCGAAATGCTGGCCGTTGCGCTTCATGGTGATGATCACCGCAAAGCTGCCGAGCGTCATCGCCACATAGATCGAGATATAGATCAGCACGCCCTGGGCGCCCTCGGCGGTCCCGGCGGCGAGCCCAACCAGCGCGAAACCCATGTGGCCGATCGACGAATAGGCCATCAGCCGCTTGATGTTCTTTTGCCCGATCGCCGCGAACGCTCCCAGCGCCATCGAGGCGATCGAAACGAACACCACGATCTGCTGCCATTGCGGGACGATGCCGGGGAATGCGGTCAATGCCACGCGGGTGAACACCGCCAGAGCTGCGACCTTGGGCGCCGAGGCAAAGAACGCGGTGACCGGCGTCGGTGCGCCCTCATAGACATCGGGCGTCCACATATGGAACGGCACCGCCGAAATCTTGAAGCAAAGCCCGGCCAGCAGGAACACCAGACCGAATACGATGCCGATGCTGCCGGTTTTCACCGCCGCGGCGATACCCGCGAAGCCGACGGTGCCGGTGAAGCCGTAGATCAGCGAAGCGCCGTAGAGCAACATGCCCGAGGACAACGCACCAAGCACAAAATATTTCAGGCCGGCCTCGGTCGATTTCGCGTTGTCGCGATTGCTTGCCGCGACCACGTAGAGCGCAAGGCTCATCAGTTCCAGCCCGAGATAGAGCATGATCAGGTCGCCGGCCGAGATCAGCACCATCATGCCGAGCGTCGAAAGCAGCACCAGAATCGCGTATTCGAAGATGCGCCGGGATGGATCAGCGAGAAATTCCACCGAAAGTATCAGCGTCGCGGCCGAGCCGACCAGGGCCAGGATTTTCAGAAACCGGGCAAAGTCGTCGACGATGAAACTGCCGCCGAAGGTGGTGAGTTTGCCGGCCGGCAGCAACAATTCCAGCACACCGGTCGCGACCAGCAGGCAGATCGCAAGGCCCGTGACGAGGCCGGTCGTCTGGGTCCCGCGATAGGCGCCCAGCATCAGCAGCACCATGGCGCCCCCGGCCAGCACCAGCTCCGGCAGCACGGGCAGCAACTGATATCCTGCACTCTCAAAGCTCATGGCGTGTTGTCCTGACCTGCTGCGTTCACTGCAGCAGCGCGGCTGCCTTCATGGCAGTCACCGCTTGGCTGTAATTGGTAACGAGTTGCTGCACCGACGCCGCCGACATGTCGAGGACCGGCTTCGGGTAAAATCCGAACAGGATGGTGAGAGCCACCAGCGGCATCAGCGTCAGGCTCTCGCGGAAAGTGAGATCCTTGATGCTTGCCAGCGACGGCTTGACCAGGTCGCCGAATATCACCTTGCGATAGAGCCAGAGGGCGTAGCATGCCGACAGGATGACCCCCAGCGTGGCGACTGTCGCGGTCGGGATCGACACCTTGAAGGTGCCGATCAGCGTCATGAATTCGCCGACGAAGCCGGAGGTGCCGGGCAGACCGACATTGGCCATGGTGAAGACCATGAACACCAGCGCGTAGAGCGGCATGCGGTTGACCAGGCCGCCATAGGCGGCGATCTCGCGGGTATGCAGGCGGTCGTAGACAATGCCGACGCAGAGGAACAGCGCGCCCGCCACGATGCCGTGCGAGATCATCTGGAACACGCCGCCGGCGACGCCTTGCGTGGTTCCGGCGAAAATCCCCATGGTGACGAAGCCCATGTGGGCCACCGACGAATAGGCGATCAGCTTCTTGATGTCTTCCTGCATCAGCGCCACCAGCGAGGTGTAGACGATGGCAATGGTCGAGAGCGAGAAGATCAGCGGCGCGAAATCGTGCGACGCCAGCGGAAACATCGGCAGCGAGAAGCGCAGAAAGCCGTAGCCGCCCATCTTCAGCAGGATCGAGGCCAAGATCACCGAGCCGGCAGTGGGCGCCTCGACATGCGCATCCGGCAGCCAGGTGTGCACCGGCCACATCGGCATCTTCACCGCAAAGGAGGCGAAGAACGCCAGCCAGGCCCAGGTCTGCAAGGACCGCGGCACGGCCGTGTGCATCAGGGCCGGGATGTCGGTGGTGCCGGCGTTCCAGTACAGCGCCATGATGGCGAGCAGCATCAAGACCGAGCCGAGCAGCGTGTAGAGGAAGAACTTGAAGGATGCATAGACCCGGCGCGGTCCGCCCCAGACGCCGATGATCAGGAACATCGGGATCAGGCCGCCCTCGAAGAACAGGTAGAACAGCACGAGGTCGAGCGCGCAGAACGTGCCGACCATCAGCGTTTCCAGCAGCAGGAACGCCATCATGTATTCGCGCACCCGCATTGTCACCGATTTCCAGCTCGCGACGATGCAGAACGGCATCAAGGCGGTGGTCAGGATCACGAACGGCAGCGAAATGCCGTCGACACCCATGTGATAGGTGATGCCGCTGGCGAGCCACGACGCCTTCTCGACGAACTGGAAGTCCGGTTGCCCCGCATCGAAGCGCCAGACCAGGATCAGCGACACGCCGAAGGTGATCAGCGTGGTCCACAGCGCGATCCAGCGCGCATTGCGCCGCGCGGCTTCATCGTCGCCCCGGCTGATATAGATCAGGAACGTGCCGACCACCGGGAGGAAGGTAACGACGGAAAGAATGGGCCAGGTAGTCATCACTGGCCTCCCAAGCCGAACATGAACCAGGTAATCAATCCGGCAACCCCGATCAGCATCGCGAACGCGTAGTGGTAGAGATAGCCGGTCTGCAGCTTCACGACGTTGCGGGTGACGTCGAGCACCCGCGCCGACACGCCGTCCGGGCCGAAGCCGTCGATGATGTAACCGTCGCCGACCTTCCAGAGGAAACGTCCGAGCCATTTGGCCGGGCGAACGAAGATCAGATCGTAGAGCTCGTCGAAATACCACTTGTTGAGCAGGAACTTGTAGAGCAGCGGCTGCTGTCTGGCGAGTTCGACCGGCAGATATGGCCGGCGGATATAGAACAGCCACGACACCACAAAGCCGAGCGCCATCATCACGGTCGGCAGGAACGCGATGGTTTCGGGAATGTGGTGCATGTCCTCGATGATGTGCGGGTTCATTTTCACGGACTCGCGGAAGAACTCTTCCACGGCGTGGCCCGCGAACAACTCCTTGAACGGGAAACCCGCGAAAATCGATCCGACGGCAAGGATACCGATCGGAATCAGCATCGACAGCGGCGCTTCGTGCGCGGCCTCATAGTGCTCCTGATCGTGCGGCTCGCCATGGAAGGTCTTGAAGATCAGGCGCCATGAGTAGAACGAGGTCAGGCCGGCAGCGACCACCGTCATCAGGAAGCCATAGAGCGCGAACGGATTGTGCGAGGCGAACGCGGATTCGATGATGGCGTCCTTGGAGAAGTAGCCCGCGGTGAGCGGAAATCCGGTCAGCGCCAGCGTGCCGATCACCATCACGATATAGGTGAAGGGGATCCGGTCCTTCAAGCCGCCCATGTTGCGGATATCCTGCTCGTGATGCATCGCGTAGATCACCGAGCCCGAGCCCAGGAACAATAGCGCCTTGAAAAAGGCATGCGTGAACAGATGGAACATGCCGACGGAGTAAGCCCCCGCCCCCATCGCCACGAACATGTAGCCGAGCTGCGAGCAGGTCGAATAGGCGACGATGCGCTTGATGTCGTTCTGGACGAGACCCACGGTCGCCGCAAAGAACGCCGTGGTCGCGCCGAAGAACATCACGACGGCTTGCGCATTGGGCGCGAGCTCGAACAGCGGCGACAGCCGTGCCACCATGAACACGCCGGCCGTGACCATGGTCGCGGCGTGGATCAGCGCCGAGACCGGCGTCGGGCCTTCCATGGCGTCGGGCAGCCAGGTGTGCAGCAGGAACTGAGCCGATTTACCCATCGCGCCCATGAACAGCAACAGGCATGTCAGCGTCAGCGCATCGGCGTGCCAGCCGAAGAAATCGATGGTCTTGCCGGTCAGGCCCGGCGCGCCGGCGAAGATCGTCTCGAAGTCGGTAGACCCGATCAGCATGAAGATCGCAAAAATGCCCAGCGCGAAACCAAAATCGCCGACGCGATTGACGACAAAGGCTTTGATCGCCGCGGCGTTCGCCGACGGCTTCTGGTACCAGAATCCGATCAGCAGGTAGCTTGCGAGACCAACGCCCTCCCAGCCGAAGAACAGCTGCACCAGATTGTCGGCCGTCACCAGCATCAGCATCGCGAAGGTGAACAGCGACAGATAGCTGAAGAAGCGCGGCCGGTTCGGGTCCTCATCCATGTAACCGATCGAATAGAGGTGGACGAGCGACGAAACGGTATTGACCACGACCAGCATCACGGCGGTCAGCGTGTCCACCCGCAGCGCCCACGCGACCTGCAGGTCGCCCGAATTGATCCACGGGAACAGCGCGATCCTGACGTCGTGATGCATGAAGCCGACATCGACCAGGGCGAACCAGGACAATCCCGCCGCGACCAGCAACGGCAACGTCGTAATCCATTCGGCCGCGCGCGAACCCGCCGCCGCCGGCTCGACCGCGTGATGGTCGTCGTGACCGTGATCGTCGGCGTGGTCATCCGAGATATGGGCATCCGAGGCATGGGCAGCCGCGCCATCCGCATCGTCATGGTGCTCGACCGTGTCGCCGCTTGGATTGCGTGCGTGTGCGCCGAAGATCGAAATCAGCCCCGCGAGGACCGCGCCGATCAGCGGCAGAAAGACGATTGCCTGAATCATTTGGCGCGTTAACCCTTCATCAGATTGACGTCTTCAACCGCGATCGAGCCGCGGTTGCGGTAGTACACCACCAGCACCGCCAGACCGATCGCCGCCTCGGCGGCCGCAACCGTGAGAACGAGCAGCGCGAAGACCTGGCCGACGATGTCGCCGAGGAATGTCGAAAACGCCACCAGGTTGATATTGACGGCGAGCAGGATCAGCTCGATCGACATCAGGATGACGATGATGTTCTTGCGGTTGAGGAAGATGCCGAGAATCCCCAGCGTGAACAGGATGGCGCCGACCGAGAGATAGTGCCCGAGACCGATCGTCATTGCACCCACTCCGCCGCGTCCGCATCCAGCAGGCCCTGCCCGGACGCCACCTTGCGCACGCTCATGGCCAGTTCCGGCGTCCGCGCGTTCTGCACATTAATATCCTGCCGCTTGACGCTGGCCTTGCGGCGCAGCGTCAGCACGATGGCGCCGATCATCGCGACCAGCAGCACCATCCCGGCGATCTGGAAATAGTGGATGTACTTGGTATAGAGCACGAGGCCGAGCGCCTCGGTGTTGCTGACATTGGCCGGGATCGCGGACGTGATCGATTTGGCGACATTGGGATTGATGATCCAGCCGCCCCCGACCAGCAACAATTCGGCAAGGAATATCGCGCCGATCACCAGGCCAACCGGCAAATATTCCAGAAAGCCCTCGCGCAGTTCGGTGAAATCGACATCGAGCATCATGATCACGAACAGAAACAGCACCGCGACCGCGCCGACATAGACCACGACCAGGATCATCGCCAGGAATTCGGCCCCCATCAGCACGAACAGGCCCGAGGCATTGACGAACGCCAGGATCAGGAACAGCACCGAGTGCACGGGATTGCGCGACACAATCACCATCACCGCCGAGGCAACGCAGATGCCGGCGAACAAATAGAAGAACAGCGCTGGAAGGATCATGCCCTCACCTCACCGGTACGGCGCGTCGAGTTCAATTGACTTCGCAATCTCGCGCTCCCAGCGGTCACCATTGGCGAGAAGTTTCGCCTTGTCATAATAGAGTTCCTCGCGCGTCTCGGTCGCGAACTCGAAGTTCGGGCCCTCGACGATGGCATCGACCGGGCATGCCTCCTGGCACAGGCCGCAATAGATGCATTTCACCATGTCGATGTCGTAGCGCACGGTGCGCCGGGTGCCGTCGTTGCGGCGCGGTCCGGCCTCGATGGTGATCGCCTGGGCCGGGCAAATCGCCTCGCACAGCTTGCAGGCGATGCAGCGTTCCTCGCCATTGGGATAACGGCGTAGCGCGTGCTCGCCGCGAAAGCGCGGCGAGATTGGTCCCTTCTCGAACGGATAGTTCAGCGTCGGCTTCGGCTTGAAGAAATAGCGCATGGCGAGAAAGAATGCCGATACGAATTCGGACAGCAGGAGCGAGCGGGCGGTGGCGTTGATATTCACACTCATAGCGACCTCATTTCGGCGCGATCCCCGCGAACTGCAGCACGCCGGCGACGACGACCACCATCGCCAGCGATAACGGCAGGAATACCTTCCAGCCAAGCCGCATCAATTGATCGTAGCGGTAGCGCGGCACGATTACCTTCGCCATCGCAAACAGGAAGAACATGAAAAACAGCTTGAGCGAGAACCAGATCACGCCGGGCACCCAGGTGAACGGCGGCAGCGCGACCGGCGGCAGCCA
The DNA here is from genome assembly GCF_004799445.1 of Bradyrhizobium sp. Classification (GTDB taxonomy): domain Bacteria; phylum Pseudomonadota; class Alphaproteobacteria; order Rhizobiales; family Xanthobacteraceae; genus Bradyrhizobium. The sequence continues at coordinate 51,649 of NZ_SSNA01000081.1, read as the reverse complement.
GCCGCCCAGAAACAGGATCGTCGCCATAGCACACATCGTGCAGATCGCGACATACTCGCCGAGCATGAACAACAGATACGGGGTCGATCCGTATTCTACCATGAAGCCTGCGACCAGTTCGGATTCGGCCTCGACCAGATCGAACGGCGGACGATTGGTTTCCGCCAGCGCTGAGACATAAAAGATCACGAACATCGGGAACAGCGGCAGGAAATACCAGTTCAACACCGTCAGCCAGGGCAAGCCGATCAGGTTCGCGAGCCCTCGGCTGCCTTGCGCCTCGACCACCGCCGACAAGTTGAGCGATCCCGCGCACAGCAAGACGGTGATAATGACAAAACCGATCGAGACTTCGTAACTCACCATTTGCGCCGCCGAGCGAAGCGCGGCGAGGAAGGGATATTTCGAATTCGACGACCAGCCGGCCATGATGATGCCGTAGATCGACAGCGACGAGATCGCCAGGATGTAGAGGATGCCGACATTGATATCGGCGATCACCCAGCCCAGATTGGTCGGGATCACGGCCCAGGCTGCCAGCGGCAGCACGCAACTCACCAGCGGCGCCAGCAGGAACACGCCCTTGTTGGCGCCGGAGGGAATGATCGGCTCCTTCAGCAGGAATTTCAAAAAGTCCGCGAAGGATTGGAACAGGCCCCAGGGACCAACGACGTTGGGTCCGCGCCGGATATGCACCGCGGCCCAGATCTTGCGGTCGGCAAGCAGGATGTAGGCGATCGCGATCAGCAGCACCACGAGCAATAACAGACTCTCGGCGATCATGATGATCAGCGGCCACAATGTACTGGTCCAGAATTCGGCCATCAGTTCACTCCGCTGCCGTCAGCATCTTGCCGGAGGCCAGGCGGGAGCATTCCGCCATGACCGCAGACGCCCGCGCGATCGGGTTGGTCAGGTAAAAATCGTCAACGGAAGCCTTGAACGGCGCCTTCTCCACCTTGCCACCCTTGCCGCCGAGCGCCTTGATGTCGGCAGCGTTGCCAGCCTCGATCTGGTCGAGCCGCATCAAATGCGGCGTGGCCTTGAAGATCGCCTGCCGCAGCGCGGGAAGCGAATCGTAGGGCAGCTTCTTGCCGAGAACATCCGACAGCGCCCGGATAATCGCCCAGTCCTCACGCGCCTCGCCCGGAGGAAATCCGGCGCGGTTGGCCATCTGCACCCGACCCTCGGTGTTGACGAAAATACCGGATTTCTCGGTATAGGCCGCACCCGGCAGGATGACATCGGCGCGGTGCGCGCCACGATCGCCGTGGGTGCCGATATAGACCACGAAGGTGCCGTCCGGCACCTTGACCTCATCGGCGCCGAGCAGAAACAAAACGTCGAGCGTGCCGAACGTTGTCATCTCCACGGTGCTCAGGCCACCTGCGCCTGCGCTAAAGCCGATATCGAGCCCGCCGACACGCGAGGCCGTATCCTGCAGAACCGCAAAGCCGTTCCAGCCGTCCTTCACCGCACCGACATCCAGCGCCAGCTTGGCCGCCAGCGCCAAAACCGCACGCCCGTCGTGCCGCGCGGCCGCACCGGCGCCGACCAGCACGATCGGGTTCTTCGCGTTCTTCAGCACATCGGCGAAGGAATGCTTGCCGGCGGCGAGATCGCCGAGCGAATCCGTGCCGGCGCCGAGATAGTCGTAAGTATAGGTGAGATCGGCCTTGGCGCCGATCACGCCGATCTTGAGCTGGCCTGAGCGCCAGCGCTTGCGGATGCGCGCGTTGAGAACTGCTGCTTCCTTGCGCGGGTTCGAACCCACGATCAGAAGCGCGTCGGCCTGGTCGATCCCGGCAATGGCCGGATTGAAAATGTAGGAGGCGCGCCCGGCTTTGGGATCAAAGGCGTCGCCGCCCTGTACCGCGAGATTGACGGAGCCGCATTTCGCCAGCAGTTCCTTCAGTGCAAACATCTCCTCCACGGCGGCAAGATCGCCCGCGATCGCTCCGATCCGCTTGCCGTCGATGCGACCCGTCTTGGCCGCGATCGCCGCGAAAGCTTCCGACCAAGACGCCGCGCGGAGCTGGCCGTTCTCCCTGATGTAGGGACGGTCGAGCCGCTGCGTGCGCAGGCCATCGACGATGTGGCGGGTCTTGTCGGAAATCCATTCCTCGTTCACCGCCTCGTTGACGCGCGGCAGAATGCGCATCACCTCGCGGCCGCGGGTGTCGACGCGGATCGCCGAGCCGACGCCGTCCATCACGTCGATCGACTGGGTCTTGCCAAGCTCCCAGGGCCGCGCCGCGAAAGCGTAGGGTTTCGAGGTCAGCGCGCCCACCGGGCAAATGTCGACGAGGTTGCCCTGCAATTCCGAGGTCAGCGCAGTTTCGAGATAGGTGGTGATTTCCATGTCCTCGCCGCGCCCGGTGGCGCCCATCTCGGGGACACCGCAGACTTCAGCGGCGAAGCGGACGCAACGCGTGCACTGGATGCAGCGGTTCATAGAGGTCTTGACCAGTGCGCCCAGATATTTGTCCTCGACCGCGCGCTTGTTCTCGGCGAAGCGCGAGGTGTCGACGCCATAGCCCATCGCCTGATCCTGCAGGTCGCACTCCCCGCCCTGGTCGCAGATCGGGCAATCCAGGGGATGGTTGATCAGCAGGAATTCCATCACGCCTTCGCGGGCCTTCTTCACCATCGGCGAACGGGTCGAGATTTCCGGCGGCTCGCCCTTGGGACCGGGACGGCAATCGCGAACGCCCCAGGCGCAGCTCGCCACCGGCTTCGGGCCGCCCTTGACCTCAACGAGGCACATCCGGCAATTGCCGGCGATCGACAGGCGCTCGTGGTAGCAGAAGCGCGGAATTTCCGCGCCCGCGGCCTCACAGGCCTGCAGCAGCGTGAAATCAGCGGGAACATCGATCTCTTTGCCATCGACGATGAGTTTGGTCATAGCGGTCTCAAGTCTTTCCGAGCTTGCAGTCAGGCGGCGTCACGCTGGCGGTCTTCATGGACGTCTTCACCCATTCCTGGGTCACGCTGCTGTAGGTCGCGAGATAGGCGGGCTCAGCCTTGTTCTTCTCGCACAGAAACGGCAGATGCGGCTTCAGGTCGTAATCGCACGATGCCAGCCACTCGCGCCGGTCGGCAAATGCAGCGGTCGCTTCCTCGCAGGCATAGAGGAAGTAGGAAACAAAGCTTTCGTATTGCGCCAGCGCGTCGCCGCCGCCGGCCTTGATCGTGTCATAATCCGGAACCGAGAATTTCGGATTCTTGAACGCCAGATCGGTGTAGCCCAAAAACGCCTGTCGCGCGCTGGCGGCGCGATTGCTGCTGCGGATTTCGTTGATCTGGAACAGGATCGCAACAAAACCGAGCAGCGCCACGGTCGCCTGCGCCATCTGCGCCAGCGTGCCGTATCTCTGCCACCAGAAAACGCTCGGTTGCGACATCAACATCACTCCGCCGCGACCATGTGCGCGGGATCGAGGATGCCGGCATCGTCGATATCGGCCTTGCGCGAATATTCGTCGATGCGTTCTTCGATCTCGTGGCGGAAATGCGCGATCAGGCCCTGGATCGGCCAGGCGGCGGCGTCACCCAGCGCGCAGATGGTGTGGCCCTCGACCTGCTTGGTCACCTCCAGCAGCATGTCGATTTCGCGCTTGTGGGCGCGGCCTTCGGCCATCCGGGTCAGCACCCGCCACATCCACCCTGTGCCCTCGCGGCAGGGCGTGCACTGGCCGCAGCTCTCGTGCTTGTAGAAATACGAGATGCGCGCGATCGCCCGGATCAGGTCGGTCGACTTGTCCATGACGATGACGGCGGCAGTGCCAAGACCCGAGCGCAATTTGCCGAGGCTGTCGAAATCCATCGGCGTATCGATGATCTGGTCCGCCGGCACCATCCGCACCGAGGAGCCGCCGGGGATCACCGCCTTGAGATTATCCCAGCCGCCGCGGATGCCGCCGCAATGGCGTTCGATCAACTCCCGGAATGGAATCCCCATCGCCTCTTCGACATTGCAGGGACGCTCGACATGGCCGGAGATGCAAAACAGTTTGGTGCCGACATTGTTGGGCCGGCCGATACCGGCGAACCACGCCGCTCCCCGCCGCAAGATATCCGGCGCGACCGCGATCGACTCGACGTTGTTGACGGTCGTCGGGCAGCCATAGAGACCGACGTTGGCCGGGAACGGCGGCTTCAGCCGCGGCATGCCCTTCTTGCCTTCGAGGCTTTCCAGCAGCGCCGTCTCTTCGCCGCAAATATAGGCGCCGGCGCCATGCGTGACATAGAGGTCAAACGGCCAGCCGTTGCTGTTGTCCTTGCCGATCAGCTTCGCGGCATAGGCCTGATCGACCGCGGCCTGCAGGTGCTCGCGCTCGCGGATGAATTCGCCGCGCACGTAGATGTAGCAGGCATGCGCGCCCATCGCGAAGCTCGCGATCAGACAACCCTCGACCAGAAGATGCGGATCGTGCCGCATGATCTCGCGGTCCTTGCAGGTGCCAGGCTCGGACTCGTCGGCATTGACCACGAGATAGCTCGGCCTGCCGTCGGTCGATTCCTTCGGCATGAACGACCATTTCAGGCCGGTCGGAAAACCGGCCCCGCCGCGGCCGCGCAGGCCCGACGCCTTCATCTCGTTGATGATCCAGTCGCGGCCCTTGTCGATGATCGCCTTGGTGCCGTCCCAGGCGCCGCGGCGGCGCGCACCTTCGAGGCCCCAGTCCTGGAAGCCGTAAAGGTTCTTGAAGATGCGGTCCTTATCGTCGAGCATGACTTGAAGCTTCCTAAGAGGTCAGCGATTGGACTGCATGTAGGCGAGGCCGGCTGCGCATCCGCCAAAAGTCAGCGCCCACAACAGGCTTGATTCAAGCGTCGCACTCAGTGCGTAGCGCTGCAGCAGGAAAATAAACGCGGCCGCGGCCGCGGCGTGCAAAGCCATATAGCGCCAGTTTTTCATCGCTCGGACACTCCCTGGCCCGGCCGCCTGCAAGCCATGGTCGCGCTTCATGTGGTTTCCTTCAACGTGGTCGGACCGCCCACCGGAGCAGAGAACTGACGGTTGACCTGCGGCCCCGGCTTCGGCGGCTTGCCGGACGCAAAGCCGTCGAGCACCTTGCCGAAGCTTTCCTTGGTCAGATCCTCATAGGTATCCTTCCAGATCAGCACCATCGGAGCATTCACGCAGGCGCCGAGACACTCGACTTCTTCCCAGCTGAAATCGCCATCCTTGGACAACTGAAAGGGATCATGGTGGATGCGGCTCTGGCACACCTCGATCAGGTCCGCCGCGCCGCGCAGGCGGCACGGCGTCGTGCCGCAGACCTGGACGTGCGCCTTCTTGCCGACCGGCTGCAGCTGGAACATGGTGTAGAACGTCGCGATCTCCAGCGCGCGAATGTAGGGCATGCCGAGCAAATCCGCGACCGCCCGGATCGCCGCTTCCGAAACCCACCCATCATGCTGTTCCTGGACGCGCCACAGGATCGGGATGACTGCGGAGGCCTGGCGGCCTTCAGGATATTTAGCGATCTGCTCCTTCGCCCAAGCGAGATTTTCCGGCGAAAACGTGAAGGTCGCGGGCTGAAGTTCCTTGGGCGCGAGGCGGCGGACGGACATTATGTTCAGTCTCTCATTGCATGCGGCGCGCGGCGTTGGCGTTCAGGGCATTAATTCGATTTTGCCAGAATGCACTTGCGGTGCCGAACACGTTATAGCCGACGTGGGATGAAACCTTGATGCGGTCGAGGATCGAAAGTTCGGTCACCGTTTCCAGCCGATTGGAGCGGGGATCGTAGACAATAAGATTGAGCGGCGTCTGATCAAGGATATAGCGCGATACCGTGTGATCGGGATCGTTGCCGTGCTCTTCGCACATGATCACGCTGTCGGCCTGCAACAGCCGCGTGCCACCCTTGATGGCTTCGATTTCGACGCCCTCGACGTCGAGCTTGATCAGGTATTTTCCGTCAGCAGAAACCTTGCCGTCGTCGATGAGGTTATCGAGCGCAATGACCGGCACCTCCTCGCTGCCGCCACCCGCGTTGCCGGCAATGCTGAATGCCTCGTGCTTGGTTCCCGACAGCCGCGCAGTACCCCGTGCAGCGCCGATCGCGCATTTCATCAGTTCGAAGCGGTTTCCGTTGACCCTGGCGTTGTTGGCAAGCTTGGGAAAATTCTGTGACGACGGCTCGATCGCGATCGCCCTGTGCGAGCCGAATGGCCGGCTCGTCACCAGCACCGACCAGTAGCCATAATTGGCGCCGCAATCGAGCAACGTGTAGTCAATGTCGGCGGAATGGCGAAACAACAATTCCAGCTCGTCTTCGTAACTGTACGAACGGTCGAGCAGTTTGCTCCAGTAGCCATCGCCATAGGGAAATTCAAAGATCGCATCCGCGTTGAGCTTGATCGCAATGTTGCGCTCGGGCAGCGTCTTGCGCAGCAGATTGGCGCAACCGATGTAGCCGCGATGCGAAAAATGCGACGATATTTTCGAGCCTGTCGCCAGTGCCAGCGCGGCCGTCCGTTCCCAAAGGTTGGCTCCCTCCAGAGACCCCGAAGCCCGGTCAAAATGGATGGGCGACTGCACGATCACCGATCGACCTCTCCAAACACGATGTCGAGCGAACCCAAAATCGCCGAGACGTCGGCCAGCAGATGGCCCCTGCAGATGAAATCCATCGCCTGCAAATGCGCGAACCCGGGCGCGCGGATCTTGCACTTGTAGGGCTTGTTGCTGCCGTCGGCGACCAGATAGACGCCGAACTCACCCTTCGGCGCCTCGACCGCGACGTAGACTTCGCCGTCCGGCACGTGAAAGCCCTCGGTATAAAGCTTGAAGTGGTGGATCAGCGCTTCCATCGAGCGCTTCATCTCGCCACGGCGCGGCGGAACAATCTTGTGGTCCTCCACCACGACGGGTCCCTGCCCGTCGGCCGCGCGCAGCTTGGTGATGCACTGCCTCATGATACGGACGGACTGGCGCATTTCTTCCATGCGGATGCAGTAGCGGTCGTAGCAATCGCCGTTCTTGCCGATCGGAATGTCGAAATCCATCTCGGCGTAGCATTCATAAGGCTGCGCCTTGCGCAGGTCCCAGGCGGCTCCGGAGCCACGCACCATCACGCCCGAAAAGCCCCATTCCCAGGCCTGCTGCAGCGAGACCACGCCGATATCGACGTTGCGCTGCTTGAAGATGCGGTTGCCGGTGAGCAGCGTTTCGAGATCATCGACCACGCCGAGGAACGGATCGCACCATGCCTCGATATCGTCGATCAGCTTCGGCGGCAGATCCTGGTGCACGCCGCCAATCCGAAAATAGGCCGCATGCATGCGCGAGCCGGAGGCGCGCTCGTAAAACACCATCAGCTTTTCGCGCTCTTCAAAGCCCCACAGCGGCGGGGTCAGCGCGCCGACGTCCAACGCCTGCGTGGTGACGTTGAGAAGATGCGACAGGATACGGCCGATCTCGCAGTACAAGACCCGGATCAGCTGGCCGCGGCGCGGCACTTCAATTCCAAGCAACTTTTCCGCCGCCAGGCAGAACGCATGCTCCTGATTCATCGGCGCGACATAGTCGAGCCGGTCGAAATACGGGATCGCCTGCAAATAGGTCTTCTGCTCGATCAGCTTTTCGGTGCCGCGATGAAGCAGGCCGATATGCGGATCGACGCGGGCAACGACTTCGCCGTCGAGCTCCAGCACCAGACGCAGCACGCCATGCGCGGCCGGATGCTGCGGGCCGAAATTGATGGTGAAGTTACGCAGTGCTGCTGCTTCGGTCATGATCAGCCTTTCGGCGCCGCCTTCTCATCCCCGGGCAGGACCGGATAATCCGCGCCTTCCCATGGCGAGAGAAAATCGAACTTGCGGAATTCCTGATTGAGGCGGACGGGCTCGTAAAGCACCCTCTTCTCCTGGTCGTCGTAGCGCACCTCGACGAAACCGGTGAGCGGAAAATCCTTGCGCAGCGGATGGCCATCGAAGCCGTAATCGGTCAACAGCCGCCGCATGTCCGGGTGGCCGGTGAAGATCACGCCGTAAAGGTCGTAGCATTCCCGCTCGAACCAGTCGGCTCCGGGAAACACCTCGATGATCGAGGGCACCTGGGTGGTCTCATCGGCTTCGGCGCGCAACCGGATGCGCGCATTCAGCGTTGGAGACAGCAGGTGATAGACCACGTCGAAGCGCTTCTCGCGGCCGGGATAGTCGACCGCGGTAACATCGGTGAAGTTGACGAAGCGGCAGCCGGGATCGTCACGCAGGAATTTTACGACATCAACGATCTTGTCGACCTGTACGGTGACCGTGAGCTGCCCGAACGCGATCGAATGACCGGTCGCCGCACCCGGAAGCGCGCTAACAATCGTCTGTCCCAGGGCGTCGAGCCTGCCGTCGTCCATTCCAAAAACCCTAGCGTTCGATGGTACCGGTGCGCCGGATCTTCTTTTGCAGAAGCATGACGCCGTAAAGCAGCGCTTCCGCCGTCGGCGGGCAGCCTGGCACGTAGATGTCGACGGGCACGATGCGGTCGCAGCCGCGCACCACCGAATAGGAATAGTGATAGTAGCCGCCGCCATTGGCGCATGATCCCATCGAGATCACGTAACGCGGTTCCGGCATCTGGTCGTAGACCTTGCGCAGCGCCGGCGCCATCTTGTTGGTCAGCGTGCCCGCGACGATCATGACGTCGGATTGCCGCGGCGAGCCGCGCGGGGCAAAGCCAAACCGCTCGCAATCATAGCGCGGCATCGACATCTGCATCATCTCGACCGCGCAACATGCCAGGCCGAATGTCATCCACATCAGCGATCCCGTACGCGCCCACACGATCAGGTCGTCGGCGGCGGCGACGAAGAAGCCCTTGTCGGACAGCTCGTGGTTGACCTCGAGAAAATACGGGTCGTTGGCCCCGACCGGCCTGCCGGTGGAAGGATCAATGATTCCGGTTGCGGCGGGAGCGACCGCCGGTCCGAAGCCTGGCGTTGCGAGAGCGGGGCTCAATCCCATTCGAGCGCGCCTTTCTTCCATTCATAGGCAAAGCCGACGGTGAGGACGGCAAGGAAAACGATCATGGACCAGAAGCCGGTCGCCCCTAGCTTGCCGAACGCTACCGCCCAGGGAAACAGGAATGCCACTTCCAGATCGAAGATGATAAAAAGGATCGCCACCAGATAGAACCGGACGTCGAACTTCATGCGGGCGTCGTCAAATGCGTTGAATCCGCACTCGTACGCCGACAGCTTTTCCGGGTCGGGCTGCTGGAAGGCCACGAGGAAGGGTGCAATCAGCAGCGCCAGGCCGATCAGGCTGGCGACCCCGATAAACACCACGAGTGGAAGATAGTTTTGCAAGATGCCGGTCATCGGCGGGGCCTTTTCCTGCGGTCGGTGGACGACGGCAGATTCGTCAACTGAAGTTGTTGCGTGGCTTAGCGCAGCGCAACAGGGGGCGCAAGACAAGCTATCTTGACGGTTTGGCCCGATCCCAAGCGAGACGGGACAACCCGGCGAGGCGGGCAACGAGGCGCCCAGACGCTGGGCAAATGTGAGCCTCTTATGCCCGGAGAGGTGCGGACCGCATTGCCGCGCCGGCCCTCTTCCGGAACAGGCTGCCCGCAGCCTTGCAAGTTGCTTTGCCCGAATTTCATGGCGAGTGACGCCGATGCCCGCCAACCGCGGGATAATCCTCCGGGGGCGGCGACGAAACCATTTTGGGGAACCCGCGAAACCGGCCGGAAACAAATGGGGGGTAAACCACTCACCAATGACGCGGCGGCAAAGACGCCAGGAGGCCTCCATGAACCATTCAATTCACTCGGCGGACCGTGCAACCCACCTGAAGATCGTGGTGGTCGCCCTTGTGGCCGGCATCACGGTAGCTGGCCTAGCCATCTCGGCCCGAACCGGCTCGGATTACGCCCAGACCGCCCACGTGATCAAGGCGGGCAAACCGATGACGGTGACCAGCTCTAATACCTCGATGGTTCGCTAGGTCCCAACACGTTGACGATGCGGAATAAGGCCGCCTGCCGGGGCGGCCTTTGTCATTTTGGGCTGTTAAGCCATTGAAATGATGGCGCGAGAGACGGGACTCGAACCCGCGGCCTCCGCCGTGACAGGGCGGCGCTCTAACCAACTGAGCTACTCCCGCGGATGTCGAAATCAGGGACTGATCCGCACAGGAGTGAGGACTTAAAGGGGCGACCTATCCAAGTCAAGGTTGTTGCGAATCCCGCTGTAAGTCAGGCCTTTTCGCGATGTCGATGCAAAAAATAGGCTATTTACGGGCAAAACAGCGTAGGCATGTTGCTACCGAATCGTTTAAGGCCTGATACGTCTTAGGTTCCTAAGCCATCAACAACGAGGAGGGCCAAATATGGCGAAGAAGGCAGCGACCCCGACCACCGTCACGCTCAAGCATCTCGCGGCGGCAATCGCCGAGGACCAGGAATTGTCCAAGAAGAAGGCAGAAGAGATTCTGAACGACCTGGTCGGCCGCATCACCAAGCACCTGAAGAAGGGCGAGCGCATCCGCATCGTCGGCCTCGGCATCCTGCAGGTGCGCAAGCGCGCCGCCCGCATGGGCCGCAACCCGGCCACCGGTGAAGCGATCCACATCAAGGCCAGCAAGAAGGTCGCCTTCCGCGCGGCCAAGGAGCTGAAGGAAGCCGTCTGACAAGGCACGTTTTCCGCTCACGACCTCCAGACCTCTAATCAAGACTTCACCACAGGATCTGGCGTCATTCCGGCGCGGCATACGCGGCCCCCCGGAATGACGCTTCCACCGTCGTTTTTCCCTGACCCATTCGTGGTTTCACTGTGAGTTCACCCTTTAGGTTCACGCATACCGTGACCGAGCGCTTTTTGCGCTACGTGGCGATCGATACCCAGTCGGACCCGGCCTCGCCGACCTGCCCCTCCACCGAAAAGCAAAAGGATCTGGGCCGCCTGCTCGCGCGCGAGCTGCAGGCGATCGGGCTGTCCGACGCCGATCTCGACCAACATGGCTATGTCTACGCGACGATCCCGGCCAATACCGCCAAACGGGTTCCGGTGATTTGCTTCTGCTCGCATATGGACACCTCGCCCGACTGCACCGGCAGCAACGTCAAGCCGCAGATCGTGAGGAATTACCGCGGCGGCGACATCGTGCTGCCGGCCGACCCCTCGCAGATCATCCGTGCCGCGGACCATCCCGCGCTCGCCGATCAGATCGGCAACGACATCATCACCGCGGACGGCACCACGCTGCTCGGCGCCGACAACAAGGCGGGCATGGCCGAAATCATGGACGCGGCCCAGTTCCTGGTTGCGAACCCGCAGATCAAACACGGCGTGATCAAGATCCTGTTCACCCCCGACGAGGAGATCGGCCGCGGCGTCGACAGAGCGGACCTGAAGAAGCTCGGCGCCGATTTCGCCTACACGATCGACGGCGAAACCGCGGGGAATATCGAGGACGAAACCTTCTCCGCCGATGGCGTCACCATCACCATCGAAGGCGTCAGCACCCATCCCGGCTTTGCCAAGGGCAAGATGGAGCACGCCATCAAGATCGCCGCCGCCATCGTCGACCGCCTGCCCAAAACCACCTGCTCGCCCGAGACCACCGAAGGCCGGCAGGGCTTTCTGCATCCGATCGCTATTTCGGGGGCGCTGGAAAAGACCACGCTCGGCTTCATCGTGCGCGATTTCACCGATGCGGGATTGCGGGAGAAAGAGGCGCTGCTGGAGACCATCGTCCAGGAGGTGATGCGGGACTTTCCGCGATCGAGCTATCGGCTTCAGATCAAGCCGCAATACCGCAACATGAAGCAGGTGATCGATCGTCATCCCGAAATCATCGACAACGCGATGGAGGCGATCCGCCGCGCCGGCCTCAACCCGGTGAAGACCGCGATCCGCGGCGGCACTGATGGTTCGCGGCTGTCGTTCATGGGACTGCCCTGCCCCAACATTTTCGCCGGCGAGCACGCCTTCCATTCGCGGCTGGAATGGGTGAGCGTGCAGGACATGGAGAAAGCCGTACAGACCATCGTCCACCTCGCCGCGATCTGGGAAGAGCGGGCCTGAGGCGTTTGCCGGCAGCGGCGCCGGGTGCAGGTTTCCGATTCGATTTTCAAATGGCGCGCACGCAAAGCGTTTCTCGTCGTCATTGCGAGCGTCAGACCAAGCCGTCATACCCCGCGCATGCGGGGTATCCAGTACGCCGCGGCCTATCGAATCCATCACTGATGCCTCTGGAATACTGGATCGTCCGCTTTCGCGGACGATGACGGCCGGTGGGTATTGACGCAAGCCCGTCATTGCGAGCGAAGCGAAGCAATCCATCTGACCGCATAAAGTCAGACAATGGATTGCTTCGTCGCTTCGCTCCTCGCAATGACGAACGCGGCAATGACGAACGTGCCACCACGATCTCGCGGTGCGACGCACCCGAGCTTTGCGAGAACCATCCGCCCAAAAACAGAGGGCGCAGGGAAAGCCGGGTGCCGATTGCACCCATGGGTCCCGTGCAAAAAAAGCACGGGGGTAGGACCACAGGTTCAACCGGAGTCACTCCGGCTTTCCCCGCGCGGTGGTTTACGGCTTACTTCGCGCTCTCCCTGGTGACCGGGCTGTTTTGCCACCATCATCCCCAAGAAGCTTGCTTCTCGAGAACTTGACGCCAGCGTCGGGGCGTCAGGACCACACGACTTCACCGTCCGCAGCCAACGTCATTCGTCTGTCGACGTTGCCGCGTCCACCGCCTCCCGCCCGACGTTCGTGACGACGCGTACGCCCCTCTGGTGGGCGGGATGGCGCGGATTCTAAAAGTGATTTGGGTCGGACCAAAACAGATTTATTTTCGCGAACAGGACTGGACTGGTGGAATCAAATTGAATTCGCTCAACAATTCGCTTTTTTCGCGCGAGCGCCTTATGAGGCTGACGCGGTCACGATCCAGATCGCGGCGTCCAACGGCACCGACTGGCCCCTGACCAGAGGCGTCAGCGCCTCGCGGATCGACCGGGTGGCGGCGGCGACCACCTCCGGCGGCTGCTCGGCCAGCGCGCGGGCGGCCGGTCCGATCGACAGCGCGCTTTCGATCGCCGCATCGAGGCCCTGCCCGATCGCGACATCGAGCGCGAGATCGCACGGCTCCATCGCGATCGCCTTGAATCCGGCCTCGCCGAGGATGCGATGGACGCGCGCTTCGGATGCGAACGAGAACGGGCCGGGATCTTCCGGCCCCTGCGGCGGCAGTTTTGGCACGTGTTGGTACACCGCCTGCAGCGCCACCATGAAGAACGGATTTTGGCGCGGCTCGCGCCAGCAGGCGAAAGCCAGCCGGCCCGACGGCTTCAACGCCCTGTGCAGATTGCCGAAGGAAAGTGCTGGATCGGCAAAGAACATCACGCCGAAGCGCGAGACCAGAAGATCAAGACTCGCAGGCTCGAACGGATAGACGGTGGCATCCGCCAGCACGAAATCGACCGGCAGTCCCGCCGACGCGGTTTGACGGGCGCGGGCCAGCATCGGCCCGGAAATGTCGATCCCCATCACATGTCCACCCGGGCCGACCTGTTTCGCCAGCGCGATGGCGACGGCACCGCTGCCGCAACCGACGTCGATGATGCGCTCGCCGGCTCTGGCTTGCGCGCGCTCGATCAGGAGGTCCGCGACCGGCTGGAGCAGGACGTCCTGCGACTGCTGCCGATCCGCCCAGCGCTGGCCGCCCGGTCCGTTCCAGTACGCGATCTGGTCGGCGTTTTGATCGTGGCCTGTGGGTGCGTCCATGGGTGGAAACTTTCTGTCGGCCCGCCTTCGCATAGGCTGGCTTGCCGAGCCGCAGCCCCAAGAGGGGCGAAGGCTGGCAGGCGGCGAAAGCGTCAAACTATACCGATAACGCCCTGAAAACATAAAGTGTCATTTGCGTGATGGTGGGAGGGACAGATCGAGCGGCAAGCTGTGCCGAAAGCGCGCGGATGGGCGTCCAAATTTCCATTTGAAGGCGGAGGCCCGGCGCGCGAAACTGCTCGATGCGGCCGACGTCGCCGGTGCACCCTCGGAACCGAAAACAATGGGAGGCTATCAATGTTTCGCCTGGCAACCGTTCTCTTTCTTTCGATGATATCCACGGCGCTCGCCCAGACCAACCGAATCGAGTTGAAGCGGGGCGATCTGACCGGCACCAACATGGAGATCATCATCGCCGTTCTTGAAGTGCCGCCGGGCAGCAGCATCGAGCAACATACCCACCCCGGCGAGGAAGCGGTTTACGTATTGGATGGCGCGAGCTTGCAATTTCCTGACGGCAAAGAGCTCGCGCGTCCGTCCGGACAAGCCGGGATCAACGTCCGCGACGTGCCCCATGCCGGTTACAAGGTGGTCGGAGACAAGCCGCTGAAGCTGCTGACCGTGCACATCGTCGACAAGGGCAAGCCGATGACGGTTCCTGCGAAATAGCTGCCGCTCCCCCAGCGATTGTTGCAGACGGGGCGGCGGAAGCGGATGATGCGACGCCGGCACTTCCATTGCGGGGGATCGATGATGATCAGGTTGTCCATTATTTTGATCGTAACGTTGGCCTCAGCGACAATCGCCCAGGCGGCACCTTGCGTATTGGGCAATTCCCTGGGCTATCGCGAGTTCAGCCTTCCGAGAAACAGCGTTTGCGTGATCAAGAGGTACGGTGTTTTAGGCATGAGTCTGGTTTCCATGAAGATCACGGTTCGACCGAAACTCGGCAAGTTTGGCTCGGCCTCTATCTCGGAATTGGCCTACCGCGCGGAAAATGTCGCAGGTGACGATTACTTTGAATACATCAGCACGCAATCGCTTAGCGGCGGCGCTCCGCACGATTATCGCACCCGCAACGTCGTCCACGTCACGCCCTAATGCACGTTGCTGTGTGAAACTTCTGGAGCACCACGACCGACCAGGCCGCGACATCGGCCTGTTCCGCGCGATCAACCACAACGTCGGACGCCGGACTAGCTCTTCGGGGTAAACAGCTGGCACCAGCCGCTCGGGCTGACGTCGCCTTGAACGAATTTGCACGCGTTCGGCGGTTGGAAGTTGAGGCAGCCGTCGCAGTGCTGATCGCCCTTCGGCGTACCCTGATATTTGGCGTCCGCCTGGCTGATCTTCTGCTGCGCTGCCGCTTGCGAGACCGCCGTAGCGATTGCCGCCGTGCCGAGTGCAAGCGCGGCGCCGGAGAGCGCCACACGGCGTGAGATGCGTTGGCAATCATTGCCGCCATTATTCATGACCTTCTCCCATCAGGCTTTCACTTCGTCCAGGTCGATGCCTGTGGTGGTGGAGGCAGCGGGCGGACGATGACAATCCTGTTCGTTGTTCACCGGTGCGCGTACTCCGTGAAAACGTAATCTCTTTTCTGCGCTATCGTGTGGCAGGCCACCCCGCACTTGGCATCGTTCGCCTGTGGCGGCTTGTCATCCAAAGTGCCGGGCCTGAACGTATCGGATGCCGCGTCGTACTCGAACTCGGCATATCCCCATCCGCCGCCGTCGGCGAACCTCTTGCTGTCCTTCACCATGAAATCGACGTCATGCTGGGCCCCCGGCACCATTGGCTGACCGGGGTAGGACTCTTGCTTTTTCGGGATCCAGTGGATTTTCGCCATCCTGGCGCCGTCCGGGAAAGGCTTGCCGTTGTCGGCACGCCCTCCTTAAAGGCGTCGATCATTGCGGGATTCCCCATGATCACAGCGATCTTGCCGCCGTTCTCACTGATGGCAATGACTTGCCAGCCTTCGTATCCTCTGAAGTCAGCGAAGGCGAGCCCGCCCGGGACTTGCACAGTGTATTTATCCTGCGCGGAAATGGCCCTGCCGCCCAGGAAGACGGCGACCACCGCTGCAATGATCAAAATCGCTGAGAATGTAGTCCGCTTCATGACTCTCTCCCGCGCTTAGTGTTTATCGGTCGGGTCCGTTCAACCGGTGCCGGTTCGGTGCGTGTGCATACAGTTTGAAGTTGGCTCGTACTCAAAGGCCGGACATCACCGCCAGCCGTGACGCGAGTTTATTATTTCACGCGAAATTCTCAAAATCCATGGGCTCGCATAAAATTGAGCGAGATCCCGTTCGCCCATGTTCGGCGCTTCGAACGCGCGTTTCCAGCCGCGATCCATCGTAGACGACAAAAAGACCGCCGCGAGGCGGTCTCTTGTCTGGGTTCAAAGAAGTTTTGCGGGCGTCATCTGCCGACCGTTTGGGGAGATCAGCTACCGGTTAGCGCCTTGGCACCGGCCTCATAAACGCCATCGATGGCTTTTTTGGCATCGGCGTCGGGCGCGCCTTTCGCATCATAAGTGCCGGTCCATTTCAAGGCTGAACCCTTGGCGTCTCCCGTCACGGTGATGGTCGAGTGATAGTTTGCGACCGGCAACGGGCCAGACAGGATTGTGTACTTATAGCTGTGATTGGCATTGTCCCAGTTTTCCAACGCCTCAACGATCGTACCGCCGCCCTTTAACGAGAGCGTGCGCTGCTTGCCATCCGCACTGAGGACACATTTTTCAATCGCCGGATGCCATGAAGCGATCCCGCAAAAGTCGCCTACTTTTTTCCATAGCGCGTCCGTTGACATGGACGAGGTCATGGTAACGCTTGAGTCCAACGCGAGAGCGGCAGTCGTTGAAATGCCGAACACCGCCATCGCCGCAAGAGCCGTATAACGCATCACATATTCCTCCCTGTGCCGCTTATTGCAGATGTTTTGCAATTTAGTCAGGCGGCCTTGCCTAACACATCCCGGCCTGGTCCGCTATCGGCGGAACGGCGGAAAACTTATGCTCGCATTAAGTTCTTCTCAGTTTGACTCGTCTCGGACATGCGGCCTCGCCGTCGCGCGCTTCCGTGCCAGTGCATCGAGCGACTGGCAGCCAACCGAATCTCGGCGTCGGCGGCATGCCACCGGCGCATCATCGTCAATTCCCGCTCGGCACCAGCGTTGCGCACCGGAGCCGGAAAATCTGTGAATACGGCCGGTATCGGCGGCAGGTTACCGACGTTGGGGCGGAACAAGGCATAGCGGCCTGGTCGGCGGTGACCGAATAGAGATTACACATCAGCGCACCGACAAGAGAACGATGCCGAGCACGACGAGCCAACCCACAATGACGACGGCGGCGACTGCTCCGGCGGTTATTCTCGCCCTCTCTTTTTTGGTGTAACCGCCCATTGAGCATCCCGGTTTGTTCGACAGAAGCGACAGGACGACGCATTATAGCTTCAAACGGACGGGGATTTCCATGCCGCTGACGCGTGGCCAAATTGTCGGACACGACAACGAGCGGTTGGCGTTCGCCTTTTCGATGGTGAACGACGGTGAAACGATCCAATGCCAGATCAGCGATGCCGCGATGGATGAACTGGCACAAACAAAGGGTACGCCAAGCATCGCCCGGCAAGCGCAGTTTGTGACCCATCGCGGCACGATCGAACGAATAGCCTCCGACTTGTACGATGAAGCCCCGCGCATCAAAGGCTACGTCGTCCGCATATTCACCAAGCATATTCAGGGCGCGCGCGGCGTCTCGTGAAAGCCAAACAGCAGGGATCGGCGCGCGTGAATCTCCATAGTTCCGGTGCCTCCGCTGTTCCGTCGCATTGGTTTCACGTAATGGCCACATCAGAATCAGACCCTGACCAAATTTCGCGGATAGGATTTTTTTGGTTTTTCAACCTGGAAAGGAGTGACCATGCGCATCTTTACGGCATCCGTCATTATTGCGGCGCTCTCCCTCGGGACGCCAGCTTTCGTGCAGGCACAGGGCACAGCACCCTCGCAACCGGAGGCACAGACGCCGCCTGACCAGTCCAGTGCCGTCATACGCAGCATCCAGATCGTCGACGTCAAGGACCTCAAACCGGCGGTGCGCTCGAAGGTCAATGACATCGTCTCACAGACAAGCGACGAAGACATGCAGTCCCTGCGCAAGTCCATTGACGCGAACCCGCAGGTGGCGGCCGCCCTCAAGGCCAAGGGCCTGAATTCGTCGCACGTCGTTGCCATCAACGTCGCCGACGGCGTCCTGACGATGTTCACCAAGACAGCTTGAAGTCAGGATTACCAGAACCAACGTGGAGAGCCGCATGCGGGATAGTCAGGATTGGGAAGGCAGCTTTCGAAGGTTCGTCGCTATCGCTGTAGCGTTCGTTCTGGCGATGGCTGTCGTCACATGGGGACCATGGAACACGACCCATCTTGCGCCTAATCCCGGACCGAGCGGAACACCGGGGTCGACGGTGCGAGACGGAACCCCACCGCCAGCCGAGGGTCCCTCAGGGACGACCACAGGAACGGGGACAACCACAGGAATGGCGCGCTGATGGGGCGGGCCATCATGATCGGTCCTGGACACGGCCACGCCTGTGGATTTGGGGGTGAGGCGGGTGCCGTGCCGGGCCACCGGAATCAGGGCGGTTAGTCGATCAAAACGGCGGCGCCTTGCGTTGTCGCTGCATCTTTGCCGCTTCTACCCACCACATCAGATCGTCGGCAAAGCGCGGAAACGCCCGTTCGAGAGCTTCGCCGCTTGCACCCGTCGGCGCACCATCAGCCGAGAGGGTCTGACCAATCGGACCAACGGCAATCGTGCTTGACGTCACGACCATCCCCATCTCGGAGAGAGTGCCGTGCCAGGCGGTTGCGGCCCGTGCGCCGGAGAAACGTCCTGCCGAATAGCTCGCGATCGCAACGGGACGCCAGAACCATTCCTCCAGAAAATGATCCGTCAGGTTCTTCAGTCCGGGCTGGACACCCCAATTATATTCGCCGGTGACGAATACGAAGCCATCCGCATCTCGAATCTTGCCGGCCAACCGCTGCAGCGGCTCGGGGGCTTCTCCGCTCGGATATTCCTTGTACATCCGGTCGAGCATCGGAAGGTTGACCGCCTTGGCGTCGATCAGTTCGACGGCATTGCCCCGGCGCCGTAACCGCTCAACCACGAATTCGGCGAGGCGGATGCCCATCCGGTCGGAACGATAGGAGCCGTAAAAGACGAGGATTCGATGGCTCATCGCAGCCCCTCGGCGGCCAAATCCGTCGGGCCAAGGCTGGTAGGCGGCGAGAGATTCGAACTCCCGACCCTCTCGGTGTAAACGAGATGCTCTAACCAGCTGAGCTAGCCGCCCTCGCTTGCGTGTTTAGCCTCAGGCACCCCTCCGGTGCAAGATGGCAGTCCCTCAATCGCCGGGCCGGCCCGCTCCCTCCCGTGGCTACCCGAACCCGATACCCACAAAAAAACGGCGCCCGAAGGCGCCGTTCTATTCATTTTGTCATGGGCTCGTTCAGTGCGCCGTCAGGCCACCGGGAGCTTCGTCGCCGGCTTCCGGCTTGACCACCACCTTGGTGTCCTCTTCCCAGACGATCGGCACCGGCGGGCGCACCAGCGCCTTGGAGACGACGTCGTCGAGCCGGGCCACCGGGATGATGTTCATCCCGCCCTTGATCGCATCGGAAATCTCCGTGAGATCCTTGGCGTTGTCCTCGGGGATCAGCACCGTCTTGATGCCGCCGCGCGCGGCCGCCAGCAGCTTCTCCTTCAAGCCACCGATCGGAAGCACCCTGCCCCGCAAGGTGATTTCGCCGGTCATGGCGACGTCGTGGCGGACCGGAATGCCGGTCATGACCGAGACGATCGCAGTGGCCATCGCGACCCCCGCCGAAGGTCCGTCCTTTGGGGTCGCCCCCTCGGGCACGTGGACGTGGATATCGCGCTTGTCGAACAAAGGCGGCTCGATGCCGAAGCCGACGGCGCGCGAGCGAACGTAGGACGCCGCCGCCGAAATCGACTCCTTCATCACGTCGCGCAGATTGCCCGTGACGGTCATCTTGCCCTTGCCGGGCATCATGACGCCTTCGATCGTGAGCAGCTCGCCGCCGACATCGGTCCAGGCAAGGCCCGTAACAATGCCGATCTGCGGTTCGCTCTCGATCTCGCCGTAACGATACTTCGGCACGCCGAGGAATTCCTCGATCGACTTCTCGGTGACCTTGACCGACTTCTTCTTCGAGATCATCAGCTCCTTCACCGCCTTGCGGGCCAGTGTCGAAAGCTCACGCTCGAGATTGCGCACGCCCGCTTCGCGGGTGTAGCGCCGAATCATCAGCAGCAGCGCGTCGTCGTCGATCGACCATTCCTTGGAATCCAGGCCGTGCTTAGAGATCGCGTTCGGGATCAGATGCTTGCGCGCGATCTCGACCTTCTCGTTCTCGGTGTAGCCGGCGATCCGGATGATCTCCATGCGGTCCATCAGCGGCCCCGGAATATTCAGCGTATTCGCGGTGGTGATGAACATCACGTTGGACAGATCGTAGTCGACCTCGAGATAGTGGTCGTTGAAGCTCGAGTTCTGCTCGGGGTCGAGGACCTCCAGCAATGCCGATGACGGATCGCCGCGGAAGTCGGCGCCCATCTTGTCGATCTCGTCCAGCAGGAACAGCGGATTGGAGGTCTTCGCCTTGCGCATCGACTGGATGATCTTGCCGGGCATCGAGCCGATATAGGTGCGGCGATGACCACGGATCTCGGCTTCGTCGCGCACGCCGCCGAGCGACACGCGAACGAATTCGCGTCCCGTCGCCCTCGCGATCGACTTGCCGAGCGAGGTCTTGCCGACGCCAGGAGGCCCGACCAGACACAGGATCGGTCCGGTCAGCTTGTTGGCGCGCGACTGCACGGCGAGATACTCGACGATGCGGTCCTTGACCTTCTCAAGCCCATAGTGGTCGTTGTCGAGCACCGCTTGGGCTGCGACCAGATCCTTCTTGACCTTGGACTTCTTGTTCCACGGGATCGAGAGCAGCCAGTCGAGATAATTGCGCACGACGGTGGCTTCCGCGGACATCGGCGACATCTGGCGCAGCTTCTTCAGCTCGTGCTGTGCCTTCTCGCGCGCTTCCTTGGAGAGCTTGGTCTTGGCAATCTTCTCTTCCAGATCGGCCAGCTCGTCGCGGCCTTCGTCGTCGCCGAGCTCCTTCTGGATCGCCTTCATCTGCTCGTTGAGATAATATTCGCGCTGGGTCTTCTCCATCTGGCGCTTGACGCGCGAGCGGATGCGCTTTTCGACCTGCAGCACCGAGATCTCGCTCTCCATCAGCCCGAGCACCTTCTCAAGGCGCGCGGTCACCGACAGCGTCTCCAGGATCGCCTGGCGGTCGGCGATCTTGACGGCCAGATGCGAAGCCACGGTGTCGCCGAGCTTGGCGAAATCAGTGATCGCCTGCACCACGCCGACGACTTCGGCCGAGATCTTCTTGTTGAGCTTCACATAGCTTTCGAAATCCGACACCACCGAGCGCGACAGCGCTTCGGCCTCGACGGAGGTAGCGTCGGTGTCGGCCAGCGCAATCGCGGTGGCTTCGTAATATTCGGTCCGGGGCGTGTATTTTTGCACGCGGGCGCGCTCAAGCCCCTCCACCAGCACCTTGACGGTGCCGTCGGGCAATTTGAGCAGCTGCAGGACGCTGGCGAGCGTGCCGGTTTCGTAGATCGAATCCGGGGTCGGATCGTCGTCCGACGCATTCTTCTGCGTCGCCAGCATGATCAGGGCGTCATTCTTCATCACTTCTTCGAGCGCGCGGATCGATTTCTCGCGGCCGACGAACAGCGGCACGATCATGTGCGGGAAAACGACGATGTCGCGCAGCGGCAGCACCGGATAAGAATGGCTTTCGCCGTGAACGATAGATGGCCGGGGTTTGGGGGTCGTCATGGCCTTTTCCTTTTGTTGTGCCCCCTTGCACGCAGTCCGCTTTGTGCGCAACCGCCACAAGGTGCCTAATGCTCCGGGATCGTATGGCGTCTGCCGTACTTTCGCGGATCGTGTTGCAGCGAATCTCAGCGTGGGATTTTCGCTGCCGACAGCATTAGGTGGCTATCGACCATGTGGGTGTCAAGTCGTTGAGAAAGGGCCGCCAGTCGGGGCTAAACGCTAACGGACAAGCTACGCCAGCATGGCCGCCGGAAGGCCCGGCAGCCGGAACAAATGCGCGCAAAGTTCGCCGGCGACCGCGACGATCAGGCGCTGGCGCTACTTTCGACGGCGCGGTCGGAACGGTCGGCGTAGATGTAGAGCGGGCGAGCCGTGCCCTCCACCACTTCGCGCGAGATCACGACCTCTTCGACGCCTTCCAGGCCCGGAAGATCGAACATGGTCTCCAGCAGGATGCTTTCGAGAATCGAACGCAAGCCGCGCGCGCCGGTCTTGCGCTCGATCGCCTTGCGGGCGACCGCGCCAAGCGCCTCGTCGGCGAAGGTCAGCTCGATATTCTCCATCTCGAACAGCCGCTGATATTGCTTGACCAGCGCGTTCTTCGGATCGGTCAAGATCTTCTTCAGCGAAACCTCGTCCAGATCTTCCAGCGTCGCGACCACCGGCAGGCGGCCGACGAATTCCGGGATCAGGCCGTATTTCAGCAAATCCTCAGGCTCGACATGGCGGAAGATTTCGCCGGTGCGGCGATCTTCCGGCGCCAGCACCTGGGCGGCAAAGCCGATCGAGGTCGAACGGCCGCGCGCCGAAATGATCTTCTCGAGCCCTGAGAACGCGCCGCCGCAGATGAACAGGATGTTGGTGGTGTCGACCTGCAGGAACTCCTGCTGCGGATGCTTGCGGCCGCCCTGCGGAGGAACCGAAGCCACGGTGCCTTCCATGATCTTCAACAAGGCCTGCTGCACGCCCTCGCCCGAGACGTCGCGGGTGATCGACGGGTTGTCGGATTTGCGGCTGATCTTGTCGATCTCGTCGATATAGACGATGCCGCGCTGCGCGCGCTCGACATTGTAGTCGGCCGACTGCAACAGCTTCAGGATGATGTTCTCGACGTCCTCGCCGACATAGCCGGCCTCGGTCAGCGTGGTGGCATCCGCCATCGTGAACGGCACGTCGAGAATCCGCGCCAGCGTTTGCGCCAGCAGCGTCTTGCCCGATCCGGTCGGTCCGATCAGCAGGATGTTGGACTTCGCCAGTTCGACGTCGTTGTGCTTGGTCTGATGATTGAGCCGCTTGTAGTGATTGTGCACGGCGACCGAGAGCACCTTCTTGGCGTGGCTCTGGCCGATCACGTAGTCGTCGAGGACCTTGCAGATTTCCTTCGGGGTCGGAATGCCGTCGCGCGACTTCACCAGCGAGGATTTGTTCTCCTCGCGAATGATATCCATGCACAGTTCGACGCATTCGTCGCAGATGAATACCGTGGGGCCCGCGATCAGTTTGCGGACTTCGTGCTGGCTCTTGCCGCAGAACGAGCAATACAGCGTGTTCTTGGAGTCGCTGGTGCCGACCTTACTCATTCTTATCTCCGTCCGCCGTTCGATCCCGTACGCTCGATCGCCCCATTCCGGGAATTACCGGCACAGAGTTCTAGATAGAGCAAAATCCGTACCAAAGAAGACCCTATGCTCTCGATACCGCGCGAATCGCGGCCAATTCGAATCCCCCGCGATCATAACCTATTCGACCTAGCCAACCATGGTCGCACCCGACTATCAAGAATTCGCTAACCGGCCGGCCATCCGATATCCGTGACAATACCGTGATTTGCGGCTTCCGCACCGGGCAAAAGTGTCGAAATCGGCCCGGCGTTGCGCGATTGCCACGCCGCCGGACCAGCACGAAAGCGGAACTTTTACCCCCGCCGGGGGTGTAAAGGCGCTTTCCAGCCCAAATGACGGGGGATGGCGACGCAACCAGCGGTTCCCGGCAGCGCGCCCCGCTACGGGGTCTTGGCCGTGGGGTCTTCCGACCGCTTGTCGATCACCTTGTCGACAATACCGAAGTCGCGGGCCATCTCGGCGGTCAGGAACTTGTCGCGCTCCAGCGCGTCCTCGATCGCCTTGAAGGTCTGTCCGGTGTGCTTGACGTAGATCTCGTTGAGCCGCTTCTTCAGGTTCAGGATTTCCTGGGCGTGCAGCATGATGTCGGTGGCCTGGCCCTGGAAGCCGCCGGAGGGCTGGTGGACCATGATGCGCGAATTCGGCAGCGAGAAGCGCATGTCCTTGTGGCCCGCGGCCAGCAGCAGCGAACCCATCGAGGCCGCCTGCCCCGTGCAAAGCGTCGATACCGGCGGACGGATGAACTGCATGGTGTCGTAGATCGCAAGGCCCGAAGTCACCACCCCGCCCGGCGAATTGATGTACATCGAGATTTCCTTCTTCGGATTCTCGGCTTCGAGAAACAGAAGCTGCGCGACGACCAGCGTCGACATGCCGTCCTCGACCGGTCCGGTCACGAAGATGATGCGCTCCTTGAGCAGGCGCGAGAAGATGTCGTAGGCCCGCTCGCCACGGTTGGTCTGCTCGACCACCATCGGCACGAGCTGCATGTAGGTTTCCACCGGATCGCGCATTAGTCACCCAAGGGTTAGTAGACAGTTCGTAGACAGGTTGGCGGAGACGAACATCCGTCGGCAAGACCGAACTGACTGGAATTGCCCACCGCGGAGGAACGTCCCGTGATGCAGGACTTCAGAGACAGAGCCCACAGATATGGGCCAATTCCCCGGCGACAAGGCCGGTCAAATGCCCGGGGAATTGGTCCCAGTTGAAGCTGATTCTGGCAACCGGGCATAGCGGCGGATGCCGCCGCCATGCCGCTTTCGCTTCTCAACCTTAACGCCGTGCTGACGCGGCTTTAGGCTGCGCTCTTCTCCGCCTCATCGTCTTTGTAAAGATCCTCACGCGACACCTTCTTTTCGGTCACGGTGGCGAGTTCGAGGATGAAATCGACGACCTTGTCTTCATAGATCGGTGCGCGAAGCTGGGCCAGCGCATTGGCATTGCTGCGATAGTAGTCCCAGACTTCCTTCTCGCGCCCGGGCATCTGGCGGGCGCGCTCGATCACCGCGCGGCTGACCTCGTCATCGGTCACCGTGATCTTGTTCTTCTCGCCGATTTCAGACAGCACAAGGCCGAGCCGGACGCGGCGATCGGCGATCTTGCGGTATTCCGCCTTGGACGCCTCTTCCGTGGTGTTCTCGTCGGCAAACGTCTTGCCGTTGGATTCCATCTCGGCCTTGATCGAGTTCCACATCAGATTGAACTCTTCGTCGACCAGCGACGGCGGCGCTTCGAAGCGATGGGTTTCGTCGAGGCGGTCCAGCAGCAGGCGTTTGACCCGTTGGCGGGTGGCGCCGGCGAATTCGGCCGCCAGCCGCTCGCGCGCCGCTTCCTTCAGCTTGTCGAGCGATTCCAGGCCAAGCGTCTTAGCAAACTCGTCATTGATGACGGCTTCCTGCGGCGCCTCGATCAGCGACGCTGATGTCTCGAACTCGGCTGGCTGTCCGGCCAGCTTCTCGTTGCCGTAACTCTTGGGGAACGAGACTTTCAGGGTGCGGGTTTCGCCCGCGGCGATGCCGATCAGCTGTTCCTCGAAGCCGGGAATGAAGGTGTTGGAACCGATCGTCACATGAATGTTTTCGCCGGTGCCGCCATCGAACGGCGTGCCGTTGATGCTGCCCTTGAAGGAAACCGTGACGCGGTCGCCGGTTTCGGCCTTGGCGCCTTCGGCCTTCGCCGCGAAAGTGCGATTCTGCTCGGCGATCCGCTTGATGGCATCGTCGACCTCGGCGTCGGTCACCTCGGCCACCGGCTTCTCGACCGTAAAGCTCTTGAAATCGGCGAGCTGGATCACCGGCACGATCTCGATCGAAACCGTGTAAGTGAGATCGGATTTTCCGGTGAGGACGTCCTCGACGTCCTTTTGCTCGGTCGGCATCGTGACCTTGGGTTCGGTCGCCAGGCGGAAGCCGCGCTCGGTGAAGAGCTGCGAGTTGGTGTCGCGGATGGTCTGATCGATGGTCTCTGCCATCACCGAACGGCCATAGACCTTCTTGAGATGGCTGACCGGCACCTTGCCGGGACGAAAGCCGTTGATGCGGACCTTGTCCTTGAGATCGACCAGACGCGCGTCCGCCTTGGCGTCGAGATCCGCTGCCGGAACGCTGATCTGGAATTCGTGCTTCAGTCCGTCGGCGACGGTTTCCTTCACCTGCATGGCGTCAATCTTCTTCCCGCTTGGTCCGGCCAAAATGCCGGACGTTGTAGATCTGGTGGCGCAGCCCAGAAGCCGGCGCCGGTGGTTCGGCGGATCCGATCCTTCAAGGAAAAACCCCTTCGGAAAACAGATCCGTCAGTCATTGTCATTGCGCAAACGCTTATCGGCGCTTGGTGCGGGCGGAGGGACTCGAACCCCCACAACTTTCGTCACTGGAACCTAAATCCAGCGCGTCTACCAGTTCCGCCACGCCCGCTAGAATAGCATCATCTCCGGCTGGGATGCCCGGGCACGATGCCGAAAAGGTTGAAGCGGTTTTCGGGCGGCCATCATGCTCCAAGTTAATGGAATCGATCACGTTTATGATTTGGACGCCCTATCCAAATTATAAATGGGATCGTTGCGGCGGGCTTATAACATGAGCGCATCGGTTCGCAGCAAAAAAATGGCCCCTGCAGAGGCTTCCCGGCCAAGGCGCGGCAACTGGACATATCCAGCGGAAAATGGTCCGCATCAACCGGATGGCAGATCACATTTTTCGACCGGACCGACGCGCGCTACTGGCCGGACTGGGCGCTGCGGCCCTCAATCCGGCGGCGGCAGCGCCTGCGGCCGCTCAGGGTCGCCCTGCCCTGATGCTTCAGGCCAAAGCCGATGTTCTGGCCTTGCGTCCGGGAGAGCCGGATACCCCGATCTGGTCGCTCGGCGGCCCGGACCTCCGGTTCAGGCGCGGCGACAGCCCCGAGATCGCGTTCGGAAACGATCTGCCCGCCCCGATGGTCGTAAATTGGCGCGGGCTCGACGGCGTCCTGGTGGCTGAACCGTTGCTGGCACGGGCTTCCCTGGCACCGGGCGCCCGGGACACTTTCCCGCTGCCATTGCGCCATGCCGGGACGTTTCTTTGCGACCTCGCTTTGCTTGGAGACGGTGCGGCGCGGCCAACCCGAGCGCTGCCCCTGATCGTGGCCGAGAGCGAAGCCATCGCCGTCGACCGCGACGAGGTGTTGTTGATCGAGGATTGGCGGCTTCGCCCGGATGGAACCGCGATTGCGCCCGGCATCGATCCAAAGGACACAATAGCGGTCTATACGGTCAATGGACGGACCACGCAGGACTTCCAGATCCGTCCCCGCGAACGGCTAAGGCTTCGCTTCGTAAATGGTTTTCAACGCCATGTAATCGCTATTAAAATGGAAGGTATTGAAGTCCGGGTTATGGCGCTCGATGGGCAGCCGGCCGAACCGTTCCTGGCGCGCGGCGGCGCGCTCATCCTTGCGCCGGGAACCCGGGTCGACGCCTTCATCGACGCCCCGGCGCGCGAGCCGGGCGCGGCTTCATTGGTGCTGCTGCATGATGGCAAGGAGGCCCGCCCGATCGCCCGGCTGATCGCCTCAAACGCCCCCCCAATTCGGGATGCGGTGCTGCCGGCCGCGCCCCCGCTGCCGTCCAATGGCCTGCCGGCGCGGCTCGACCTCAAGAATGCGCTGCGCTTCGATCTGACCCTTGGCGGACCGCAGCCCGATTGGGTCGTCCCCACCCAATTCGCCGCGACCGCGCGACCCGCCTTCCGCGCCAAAGCCGGCCGGACCGTCGTGCTGGCACTTGCCAACCGCGCCGACAGCGCCAGCATTTTCCACCTTCACGGCCATCATTTCAGGTTGCTGGACCGGCTCGATGACGGCTGGAAGCCGTTCTGGCTGGACACGCTTGCGATCGACCCCGGCCAGACCCAACGCATCGCGTTCGCCGTTGAACATGCCGGGCGCTGGCTGGTCGAATCCGTTGCGACCGACTGGGCGGCGCCACGGCTGGTGCGGTGGTACGACGTAGAGTGAGGAGTCGAAGCGCCTCAGTAGTCGATGCCGAACTCGTCATAAAGGCGCCGGAACACCGCGGGCAGCACCTCCGGCAGATCCTCCGCGATCAGGCCGGGTCCCGCCTCGCGCGCCGCTTCGCCATGCATCCAGACCCCGATGCTGGCAGCCTCGAAGGCCGGCACGCCCTGCGCCAACAGGCCCGATATCATTCCCGACAGCACGTCGCCGGCGCCGGCGGTAGCGAGCCAGGGCGGCGCGTTGGCGGCGATGGTCGCGCGGCCCTCCGGTGAGGATACGACCGTATCCGGCCCCTTCAGCAGGACGATGGCGCCACTGCGCTCAGCGGCAGCCCGGACCCTGCCGAGTTTGGAGCGAAGCGGCTGCTTGTTGCTGATGTCGCTGAACAGCCGCGGAAATTCTCCCTCATGCGGCGTCAGAACAACTTGCGGATCGTCGCAAGCCTTGATCGCGTCGAACAGCCGATCAGGGGCATCGGCAAAGCTCGTCAGTGCATCCGCATCCAGCACCAGGCTTCGCTTGGCGGCAATCGCCGTCAGCACCAGATCGCGCGTTCGCCCGCCAATGCCCGCACCCGGCCCGATCACGCAGCTGTTGAAGCGCTTGTCACCCAGCATCTCGGCAAATTCGACCACAGTGTCGACGGCACGAACCATGACCGCCGACAGCGCGGAAGCATTGATGGCAAGCGCGTCCCGGGGCGTGGCCAGCGTGACAAGGCCGGCACCAGCCCGCAACGAGCCGCGCGCCGACAGCCGCGCCGCGCCGGTCGCCGCCACGCCGCCGGATACGACGATGGTGTGGCCGCGGTCGTATTTGTGGCCGTCCATCCGCGGCACCGGAAACGATCGGCGCCAAAACGAGGGAAGGTTCTCAAACGTCTGCGGCTGAATTTCCTCAAGCACATTGGCGTCGATACCGATATCGGCGACACGGACGCGACCGCAATGGATACGGCCCGGCAGCAGCAAATGCGCGGGCTTGCGCCGGAAGAATGTCACGGTTTCGGTGGCGCGAACGGCGACGCCCATGACGGCTGCGGTGGTGCCGTTAATGCCGCTCGGCAGGTCGACGGCGAGAACAGGCGCGCCATTGGCGTTGATCGCCTCGATCATCTCAAGCGGCTCCCCCTTTACCGCCCGGTCCAGACCGGCGCCGAACAGCGCATCGATGATCAGCGCCGGCTTGCCGATGGCATGCGGATTGAACGGCAGCACCGGATATTTCCATCCCCGTGCCGCCGAGGCCGCATCGCCCTGAAGGCTGTCGCGCTCGCACAGCAGAATGACCGAGACCTCGCGGCCGCGCGCCGCCAGCTCCGCCGCGGCCACGAAACCGTCACCGCCATTGTTGCCGGGTCCGGCGACCACCACGATCGGGCCCTCCTCCACCAGGTCCATCGCAGCCTGGGCGACGGCCTGACCAGCGCTCATCATCAGCGCGAAGCCCGGGGTGCCCGCGGCGATGGCGAGCCGATCGGCGCGTTCCATCTCAGCGGTGGTTAGAACTTCCATGCCAAATCCCCTGTCGGAATCGCCTTTTTCTGAGGCATTTCCTGTTCCGTACGCATTTCGATCGAGACATTTGCATGCCGATTGATCTATTTGCCTATTTTGCGAGCTGCGGTATTGTGCCCGCTTCGGTCTACCCCCCTATGGATGCGTGTTAAAAGCCTGATAACATTTCGAAATCAGGCATCTTAACAACTTGGCATAGACCCTGCTTTTGGGGAAGTCGGCTCAGGATCGTTGTGCTGAACCGGTAAATGATGGATGCGCGCCCGGGCGCTGGGCCAAACAATCGAGCGCCTGCGCGACCTCGCGCAACATGGAAACAAACCTGAAGTCTGAAATATGAAAGTGCCCGGGAGGCGATCTGTGAAGAAAATCGAAGCCATCATCAAGCCATTCAAGCTCGACGAGGTCAAAGAAGCACTTCAGGAAGTTGGACTGCAAGGCATCACCGTCACCGAAGCCAAGGGGTTTGGGCGGCAAAAGGGCCATGCCGAGCTCTACCGCGGCGCAGAGTACATTGTCGACTTTCTGCCCAAGGTGAAGATCGAAATAGTGATTTCCGACGAACTGGTCGAGCGGGCCATCGACGCCATCCGGCGTGCGGCCCAGACCGGGCGTATCGGCGACGGGAAGATCTTCGTGTCCAACATCGAAGAGGCCATTCGCATCAGAACCGGGGAATCCGGGCTCGATGCCATCTGAGCGGAACCTGCCAATACTCTGATATTGTGTTGAGCATCCCCCAATTGTATTGACCATTGGCCGGCCGCGACCCGTGGCCAGATCAATAGAACCACAATCATCCAAAGGGGGATACATGAAGACCGCCAAAGACGTCCTCAAATCGATCAAGGACAACGACGTCAAATATGTCGACCTGCGGTTTACCGATCCGCGCGGCAAATGGCAGCATGTGACCTTTGACATCACCATGATCGACGAAGACATCTTCGCCGAGGGAACGATGTTCGACGGCTCGTCGATCGCCGGCTGGAAGGCGATCAACGAATCCGACATGTGCCTGATGCCCGATCCGGTCACGGCGACGATCGATCCGTTCTTCGCAGAAACCACCATGGTGATCACCTGCGACGTGCTGGAGCCGACCACGGGCGAGCCCTATAACCGCGACCCCCGCGGCATGGCCAAAAAGGCGGAGGCCATGGTCAAGTCGATGGGCGTCGGCGACACCGTGTTTTTCGGACCGGAAGCGGAGTTCTTCGTATTCGACGACGTCCGCTTCCAGACCACCCCCTACAACACCGGTTTCAAGCTGGATTCCTCGGAGCTGCCGATCAATTCCGATACCGAGTATGAGGGCGGCAACCTCGGCCATCGCATTCGCACCAAGGCCGGCTATTTTCCGGTTCCGCCGCAGGACTCGGTGCAGGACATGCGCTCCGAAATGCTCGGCGCCATGGCCAAGATGGGCGTCAAGGTCGAAAAGCATCACCACGAAGTGGCGTCGGCCCAGCACGAGCTCGGCATGAAATTCGACACGTTGACGCTGATGGCCGACCAGATGCAGATCTATAAATACTGCATCCAGCAGGTCGCCCACATCTACGGCAAGACCGCCACCTTCATGCCGAAGCCGGTCTATGGCGACAACGGCTCGGGCATGCACTGCCACCAATCGATCTGGAAGGACGGCAAGCCGGTATTCGCTGGCAACAAATACGCCGACCTCTCGGAGACCTGCCTCTCCTACATCGCCGGCATCATCAAGCATGCCAAGTCGATCAATGCCTTCACCAACCCCTCGACCAACTCCTACAAGCGCCTGGTGCCGGGCTACGAAGCCCCCGTGCTGCTCGCCTACTCCGCACGCAACCGCTCGGCCTCCTGCCGCATTCCCTATACCTCCAATCCGAAGGCCAAGCGCGTCGAGGTGCGTTTCCCCGATCCGATGGCCAATCCGTATCTCGGTTTTGCCGCGATGCTGATGGCGGGCCTCGACGGCATCAAGAACAAGCTCGATCCGGGACCGGCAATGGACAAGGATCTCTACGATTTGCCGAAGGAGGAACTGAAGGCGATCCCGACGGTATGTGGCTCGCTGCGCGAGGCGCTGGAGAACCTCGACAAGGACCGCGCCTTCCTCAAGGCCGGCGGGGTGTTCGACGACGACTTCATCGACAGCTATATCGAGCTGAAGATGACCGAGGTCGCGCGCTACGAAATGACGCCGCATCCGGTCGAATTCGAAATGTACTACTCGCTCTGACCGGGCAGCGGGGTTTCTCCGCCCAGGTCGCTACATCAACGCCAGAGGCGCTCCGAAAGGGGCGCCTCTCGTCTTATGGCGATACCGCAGGCACGCCCCGGCGGTCACACCTTGAAAAGCTTGGCGTAGCGCGCCTTGATCTCCTCGCTTTGCGCCTGCACCGCGACCGGATCGGACTTCAACATCTTCAGCTCCGACATCGGCTTTTGTCCGGCTCTCGGCTTGACCTCGGCGTGGAAGGAGCGATGAGCAAACTCATCGACCAGCATCTGCTGGGCTTCCGCACTGAAGAAGAAATTCTGGAACAGGCGTGCCGCGTTCGGGTTGGGTGCATTCTGAAAAACCCCGCTCGGAACGATGATCAGCGGTGAACCTTCGATCGGGTAGACGACTTCGACCGGCTTTCCCTGATCCTTGAACAGCACGAGATTGTAGTCGTTGCCATCGGCCATGACCGCGCGTTCGCCGAGCATGATCTTTTTCGGCGGATCACCCGCCGATTGCACCTGCATCACCTTCTGCTGAGCCAGCTTCTCCAGATACGACCAGCCGAACTCGCGTGAAAGCACGAACGTCGTGGTCAGGATCGCGCCACTGTAGCCGGGATGACCCTTGACGATCTTGCCTTGCCATTTCGGATCGAGCAGGTCGGCGTAGCCTTTCGGCGCATCCTCCGCCTTGACCAGATTGGTGTTGTAACCGATCGTCTCGAGCCAGGCGCATGAGGTGGCGTACATTCCATCCGGGTCGCACTGATCGGCAGGAAAATGCTTGGCGACATCCTCTGGCAGGTATGGCGACAGCCAGCCGTTCTTCTTCCATTCGAGATAGTGCGCGACATCGGTGCTGTTGGCGATATCGACGGCGTGGATGCCGCTGCCCTGCTCCTGCGCGATGCGCTGAAAAATCCGTTCGGCTCCTGAACGCTCGACCCGCACGGCAATGCCGGGATATTTGGCCTCGAACATTTTGCCCAGGCGCTCAGCCACGTTCAGCTCGATGGCGGCGTAGTAGGAAACCTTGCCCTCCTTGCGCGCGGCCTCGATCAATGCCGGCGTGACGGCGCCGGGCGGCGGCGCGGCGGCTCTCAGCGGTTCGGCGAAAAGCATGCCTGCAACCGAGCCCGCCGTCACTCCAAGCAGCTCACGCCTCGCCCATTTCCGCTGCCGCATGCGTCCCTCCGAGACAGTCGCCCGCTTGCCTTGCCACCGGCCGCGAGCTTGTTTGGCAGTGTATAGCCGACAACGTCCGCCTTTCCCAATGATGCAGTGCATGATTGCGAGGATCGAGATCGGTATTACAATAGGCTCAAAGGGCCGCGCGATCGAATGACGCTGCCTTTACGGCACCGGGAGGTTGCAGATGACAAAATGGATTCGCTTCGAGCAAGGCGGCAAGACCGGCATTGGTACCGTGGAGGGAGATACCATCGCGGTTCACAGCGGCGATATGTTCGCCGGTGCCAAGCCGACCGGCGAGACCCGCAAGCTCTCCGACGTCCAGGTTCTGACGCCCTGCGATCCATCGAAAATGATCTGCCTGTGGAACAATTTCCACCAGCTCGCGGCCAAGAACGATTTCAAGGAGCCGAAAGAGCCGCTCTGGTTCCTGAAGGCGCCGAATTCCTATTGGCCCGCCAACCGGCCGATCGAGCGCCCGGCGACCTATACCGGAAAGATCATCTACGAGGGCGAGCTTGGCGTCGTCATCGGCAAGAAATGCTTCAACATCTCGGAGGCCGAGGCCGGCGACTATATCTTCGGCTACACCTGCGTGAACGACGTCACCGCCGTTGACCTGCTGCGCAAGGACAAGTCGTTCGAACAATGGGCGCGTTCAAAAAGCTTCGACACCTTCGGTGTGTTTGGTCCGGTGATCGCGACCGGTGTCGACCCGATGAAACTGTCGATCAAGACCATCCTGAACGGCAAGGAACGGCAGAACTATCCGGTGGCCGACATGTTCTTCCCGCCGCACAAGCTGGTCGCTGCGATTTCCAAGGACGTCACGCTGATGCCGGGCGACATCATCGCCTGCGGCACCTCGCTTGGCGCCGGCACGATGGGCGACGCTCATAACGTAGTCGACATCGTGATCGACGGCGTCGGCAGTCTCGGCAATGTTTTCGACCAAGTGCTGCCCAGCCCCTATTTGTTGGGCGCGCCGCCCAAACAGAAGAAGATTTGCGTGGTCGGCGCGGGCGCCATCGGCGGCCTGCTGGCGGCCAAGTTCGCGCTCGCGGGCGAGGATGTCACTGTCATCGACCAGGGCGCGCATCTCGCCGCGATCCAGAAGAACGGCCTCAAGCTGGAGTGGCATGACGGCAAGGTCCAGACCGCCAAAATGAAAGCCGTCAACAAGGCGACCGAGGCCGGCAAGCAGGATATCGTCGTGCTGGCGGTGAAGGCGCATTTCCTCGATCAGGTCGTGCGCGACATCGATTCACTGCTCGGTCCCGACACCGTCGTGCTGACCGTGCAGAACGGGCTGCCGTGGTGGTATTTCCAGAAGCTCGGCGGCAAGTACGACAATCACCGGCTGCAAAGCCTCGATCCGTCGGGCGTCCTCACCAAACACATCGATCCGAACCGCATCATCGGCTGCGTGGTCTATCCCGCCGCGGCGGCGATCGCGCCGGGCGTCATTCACCACGTCGAGGGCGATCGCTTCCCGATCGGCGAACTCGACGGCAAGGAGACCCCCCGCGTCAGGGAATTGCATGACGTCTTCATCAAGGCCGGGCTGAAATCCATGGTGCTGCCGGACATCCGCTCGGAAATCTGGCTGAAGGCATGGGGCAATCTCTCGTTCAACCCGATTTCGGCACTCACCCACGCCACGCTGGTGGACATTTGCCAGTTCGCCGAGACCCGCGAACTGGCGGCGACCATGATGAAGGAAGCCCAGGACATCGCGCAGAAACTCGGCGTCACCTTCCGCGTCACCATCGACAAACGCATCGCCGGCGCCGAAGCCGTCGGCGCCCACAAAACCTCGATGTTGCAGGACGTCGAAGCCGGCCGCTCGCTCGAAACCGAGGCGCTGATCGGCTCGATCCTGGAAATGGCCAAGCTGACCAATACGGCTGCACCCGCAATCGAATCGGTCTACGCGCTGGTGAAGCTCCTCAACCGGGTCATGCTGCTGGAAGGCGGCGGCGTGAAGGTGGAGAAAATCGGCAAGGCGGCATAGCCGGATCGAGTCCCTTTGGGTCGGCGCCGGGCTATGCCCGGCGTTGATGCTCCAGAACGGCCTCGCCGAACGCCTGAAATAACGCGCGGTTGATGGGATTGCGCTGTGGATCGTACTCGGCGTGCCACTGCACGCCGAGCGCGAAGCCCGGGGCGTCGGCGATCCGGATCGCCTCGATGGTGCCGTCCTCCGCCACGCCTTCGACGACGACCCGTTCGCCCGGTTCGAGGACGCCCTGGCCGTGCAAGGAATTGACGCGGATCGTCTCGCAACCGAGCAGTTTGGCAAAGGCACCGTCGGGTGTCAGGCGGACCTCGTGGCGGTCGGCAAAGATCACGGTCGGATCGGGATGGATTTCGCCGCTTTCCAGCCGCGGCATCCGATGATTCATGCGCCCCGGCAATTCGCGGATTTCGGGATGCAGCGAGCCGCCAAAGGCGACGTTCATCTCCTGCAAGCCGCGGCAAATCCCGAACAGCGGGACGCCGCGCGCGACACAGACCTCCGACAACGAAAGCGCCAGCTCGTCGCGGCGCAGGTCGTAGGGTTCGTGCCGGGGGTCGGGCTCGGTGAGGAAATGCTTCGGGTGCACATTGGCGCGGGCTCCGGTCAGCAACACGCCATCGACGACGTCCAGCAAGGCACCGATATCCGTGATATCCGGTGACGCCGCGAACATCAGAGGCAATGCGCCGATTACTTCGGCCACCGCGCGGAGGTTTCGCTCACCGACCATCTGCGTCGCAAATCTGTTTTCGATGCGATAGGCGTTGCCGATCACACCGACTACCGGCCTCCTCATTATCTCGTTTCCAATCTCACCCCGCAATATTCCGGTCCGATCATGCATCGCGCTCGGCGGCGGATCAATATCTTACAGCCAGCTCTTCCACGACGCAGGTCTGCAATAACCTCAGCCGTCGTGGCTTCTTTGCTTGATCCCGGGCGCGTTTGGCGAAAGAGTGCGGTCCGAATTAACCAGCAAGGAGTGAGAGTGACTGTGGCAGGCTCGGCCGATAATCGCCTTCAGGCCCGCATCGATCTGGCATGGGCGATATCCGTCGGCGGCATCGGGATTGTGGCTTTCGCAAGCCTGTTGCTGTTCACCTGGTATTTCGCCGCGACACTTTTTCTGATCTTCGCCGGAGTGCTGCTCGGTGTGGCGCTCAACGCCATGACCAACAGGCTCGGCCGCATCGTCAGGCTGCCGCATTCGCTGCGGCTGACGATTGTGTGCCTGGTGCTTGCCGGACTGTTGTCCGGGATTGTCTTCCTCGGCGGCGCCACCATCGCGCAGCAGGCGGCGGTGCTGAGCGATACGATCAAATCGCAGCTGGTCGGCGTCAAGGCTTTCCTTGAGCGAAACGGGATCGATACCAGCTATTTCGAGTTCGGCAATCCGCCGGCGGCTTCGGCCATACCAGGAACGCCCGGCGCTGCGGCGACGCCAAGCGCTGCCGTGACACATAGTCTTCCCGGTGCGGGCGCGCTGGCCTCCAGCGGCGGCGCGATCGTCAGCCAGACCCTGAAGGTCCTCCTGGGTACGGTGAGTGCGGTGGGAAATTTCTTCATCGTGCTGTTTCTCGGGCTGACCTTTGCGGCGCAGCCGAGCGTTTACCGGAAGGGACTGTTGTATCTGGCCCCGGCACGGCACCGCGCCGGCATCACTGCGATCGTCGATCGGATCGGCGAGACGCTGGAGCGCTGGCTGATCGCGCAGATCATCACCATGGCCGCGGTGTTCGCCGTGACCTGGATTGGTCTTTCGATCATCGGGATCCAGAGTTCCTTTATTCTGGGCATCCAGGCCGGGCTGCTGGCTTTCATTCCGACCGTCGGCGCGCTGCTCGCCGGGGTGATCGTGGTGCTTGCGAGTCTCGCCTCCGGGTGGGTCGCCGCGGCCAGCGCGTTTGCGCTCTTCCTCGGCGTTCACGCGATGGAAAGCTACATTCTCACGCCGATCATCCAGCGTCAGGCGCTGGACATCCCGCCTGCCACGCTGTTCGGCTTCCAGATCCTGCTCGGCGTCGTGTTCGGCATCTGGGGGCTGGCGCTGGCGCTGCCGCTGATGGCGATCGTGAAAGTCCTGATCGATCACTTCAAGGCCGACAACACCGAAGCCGGCGCGGCGCCGGCCTGACCTCGCGCGCCGCCCGGCCCGCGTTCAGTCCGAGGCCAGTACCGTCTCGGTGTGCTCGACCTCGGGAGGCGCTGCAAAATACTGTCCGACCAGCCCACGCCAGGCCGTGAAGTCTTCGGAACCCCTGAAATCGACGGTGTGGTTTTCCAGCGTGTCCCACTTGGCCATCAGCCGGTAACGCGACGGCTTCTCGATCGATTTGTGCAGTTCGATCCCTCGGCCGCCCTTGGCGCGCAGGAACAGCGGGCGCGCCTTGGCGACCGCGGCCTCAAAATCCTTTTCGGTGCCGGGCTTGACGTCGATCTGGGCGATTTCGGTGATCATGGGGTTTGCGCCTCTGGTTGAGAACGCACGTCTCTAACCCAGACGGCGAAAAAGAAAAAGGCGCCTTGCGGCGCCCGCATCGCTATTCGTACCCGGCCAACTTCAGTTCAAAAGCAGCACCGTGCCGGCGACCATCATCGCACAGCCGACGAACAGGATGGCAGGCCAACGGTTGCGCGGTTGACCGTATCGGCCCTGCGCGCGCCGTTGCGTGATCAGCGCGGTCTCATATTCGTCCGACGTCGAGAACATGCAGGCAAAACCTCCCCGCGCCGACATCGCCGCGGCTTCGAGCGACATCAGGTCAGCTTGGGGATTGCGCCTACGGATCGAATCCATAGCGGAGAGGATATGGAGGGAATGGTAAACGGCGGGTTACCGATGCCGCCGCTCCGGCCCTAGGCGAGGCGTGCAACCCCAGGCTGGGGCTGCGATGGACGCGCGGTACCTGCGCTCTTGCGCCGCCAGTTTTCCAGTGACAGCGGCAGTTCTTCGGCGGCCTCGACCCGATTGCGGCCGCTGCGCTTGGCCTGGTAGAGCGCGGTGTCGGCCGCCGCCAGCAGTACCTCGAGTTCGGTGCCGGCCGGCCCGCCGGCCACGCCGATGCTGACGGTGGTGTCGACCGGCCCGGTCTCGTCGACGATTCCAGAAGCCTCGAACGCCTCGCGCACCCGCTCGGCGACGATCACCCCCTCCTCCAGCGGACACGGCAGCAGGGCCGCGAACTCCTCGCCGCCGATGCGTCCCGAGAGATCGCTGATGCGCACATTGTTGACCACGACGGCGGAGAACAGTTTGAGAATCTCGTCGCCCGCGGGGTGACCGAAGCGGTCGTTGATCGATTTGAAGTGGTCGATGTCGAAGATCATCACCGTTACCGGACGGCCGGCACTGGCTTCGCGCTCGATGACACGCCCGCAGGCCTCGGCAAAGCCGCGGCGATTTAACATGCCGGTCAAAGGATCGACCGAGGCCGCGGTCTTGTGCACGGTCACCGCGCGTTCCGACACCAGCATGAAGATGACGAATACGGTGCCGACCGCGTAGAGAACCAGCTCGATCGCAAACACCTTCACCCAGATGCTGCCGTCGAACGCATTTTCATGCGGGTGCAGGAGGTCGCCGAGCAGGATCGGCAGCATCAGCACGAAACCGTGCAGCACCGGGACGGCGCTCGCCGGCCAGCGCCTCTGCAACGTCCTGCGGCGTTCGGTCCACAATTCGGTGGCCGTCAGCGCCGCATAGACGGCAACGATGCCGGCACCGATCGTCAGGCGCATGGCGGAGGCGTCGGGCGCCAGCGTCATGACGGCGGCTATCCAGGCCAGCGCACCAAGAACCAGCCCTGGCAGATTGGGCTTGCGGCCATGGAACACGCGCGATGCGTTCCAGACCATGCCGCAGGCGACGAAGCCCACGGCGTTGAGCGCCAGCGAAAGCATTTGGCCGAGCATCGGGCCTGCCAGCGTCCAGAGCGCCACCGACGCGGCACCCAGCAGATAGGCGGTTCCCCACCATTTCAGCGCCGGGATATTCTCCTGACTACCGAAGAACAGCAGCATGGATCCCAGCAAGCCTGCGACCATGGTGGCAACGAGATAAAGTGTGGAGGTATCGAGCGACATGGGGTCACCGCGTGATTGTGATGCCGAATTCATGACGCGGCGAAAATCGAAACGGGCGCCGTCGCCACCTGAAACGCTATGACCGCCGCGTTGGCAATCCGTTTGCGCTCGGCTGCAAGTTTTCACGAAAAACTGCGTCAACTCATCGGCAAATACGCAACGAAAAGGCGCCCGCAAGCGGGCGCCTTCGCGTTTCCGGGATATGCCGCGTTCGCGGCAAATTTGAACGAAGCAGTTAGCGCTTCGAGAACTGGAACGACTTGCGCGCCTTGGCGCGGCCGTACTTCTTGCGTTCGACCACACGCGAGTCGCGCGTGAGAAAGCCGCCCTTCTTCAGAACGCCGCGCAGGTCCGGCTCGAAATAAGTCAGCGCCTTCGAAATGCCGTGACGCACGGCACCCGCCTGGCCCGACAGACCGCCACCGGCCACGGTGCAGATCACGTCGTACTGGCCGGCGCGCGCCGCGGCGATCAGCGGCTGCTGAATCATCATCCGCAACACCGGACGGGCGAAATAGACTTCGACTTCACGGGTATTGACGGTGACCTTGCCGGCGCCCGGCTTGATCCAGACGCGGGCAACCGCATCCTTGCGCTTGCCGGTGGCATAGGCACGGCCGTGCTTGTCGACCTTCTTGACGTATTTCGGCGCTTCCGGCGTGGCCGGCTTGAGCTGCGACAACTGATCGAGCGACTGCATGGTGTCGGACATCTTATGCGGCCCTCATGTTCTTGCGATTCATCGAAGCAATGTCCACGGTTTCGGGTTGCTGGGCTTCGTGCGGATGCTCCGGTCCGGGGTAAACGCGCAAGTTACCGAGCTGGACGCGGCCCAGCGGTCCGCGCGGAATCATGCGCTCGATGGCCTTCTCGACCACGCGCTCGGGAAAGCGGCCCTCGAGGATCGACTTGGCCGTGCGTTCCTTGATGCCACCGATGAAACCGGTGTGATGGTAATACACCTTGTTCTCGCGCTTGCGCCCGGTCAGCACGGCGTGGGCCGCGTTGATGATGATGACGTGATCGCCGCAATCGACATGCGGCGTGTAGGTCGGGAGGTGTTTGCCGCGAAGGCGCATCGCGACCAGGGAAGCGAGCCGGCCGACTACCAGACCTTTGGCGTCGATCAACACCCACTTCTTCGTCACCTCGGCTGGCTTGGCCGAAAACGTTTTCATGAGAGGAAATCCGTGAGAGAGGGACCGGCGCGCGTCGGCGCCGAACTGCGAGGATTTCTAGATAGGTCCCGCGCGCGCGTCAATGCCGCAGCGATGCAAATATTCACGTAAAAACAATGAGTTATAAATATGGTGTTATATTACCATATAAAACATCAAGTATTTGGAATGGAATAGGTCGAGGTTACATGGGCGATCGGATCGGGCGACGTTCCCGTCAGCAGATTGACTTCGCCAACCGCAAGCCGCTTGCCCAGCTTCAAAAGTCTCGCCGCCGCAAGCACATCCTGCCCGGGCGCGCCCTTGCGCAGGAAGTTGATGTTGAGATTGGTCGTGACCGCGAGGCCGATCGGACCGATCGCCGACAACAGCACCACATACATGGCGAAATCGGCCAGCGCCATCAGCGTCGGTCCCGAGATCGTTCCGCCCGGACGCAGCATCTGTTCGCCGTAACGCTGCCGCAGCAGGCAGCTCGTCCCATCCGCGCTTTCGATCGAAATATCGCCGCCGCTGAAGGCCTGCGGGAATTCGGCATGGAGAAACCGCTCCAACTCCGCCACGCTCATTTTTGCAATTGCCATGTTGTTCGCCTGCCCTCGTCTCGCCTCGCGCCGCTTGTTACATTAGGCTGTTGTTCCCGCCCAAGGGTATATGGAGCGAATCTAAAGTGGATATCAGGTGGATGTTTCGATGACGAGCCAAACCGCACGCGCCGCCACGCCGCGTCAGCCGATCCTGCTGCGCGAGATGCTTGGTAGCGTCGCGGTGCTCACGCTCAACCGGCCAGAAGCTCGAAACAGCCTGTCCGAGGGACTGATCGCCGAACTCGATGCGGCGCTCAGGGAAATTCATGACGATGCGGGCGTGCGCGCGCTGGTGATCGCGGCCAACGGTACGGCCTTCTCGGCCGGCCATGATATGAAGGAGCTGACCGCCCGGCGCGCCGACGCCGATCGCGGCCGCGGCTATTTTGCCGAGATCATGACCGCCTGCAGCGCGATGATGCAGGCGATCGTACACTTGCCGAAGCCGGTGGTCGCCGCCGTCCAGGGTGTCGCCACCGCCGCAGGCTGCCAGCTCGTGGCAAGCTGCGATCTTGCGGTTGCGTCGGAAGCCGCATCGTTCGCCACGCCCGGCGTCGATATCGGATTGTTTTGCTCGACACCGATGGTGGCGCTTTCGCGCAACGTTCCGCGCAAGCAGGCGATGGAGATGCTTCTGACCGGCGAGCCGATTTCGGCGGCCACCGCGCGCAATATCGGCCTCATCAACCGCGTCGTGGCTGCCGGCACCGAGCGGGATGCGGCGATCGCGCTGGCGCAAAAGGTCGC
Organism: Bradyrhizobium sp.; assembly: GCF_004799445.1. GTDB lineage: Bacteria > Pseudomonadota > Alphaproteobacteria > Rhizobiales > Xanthobacteraceae > Bradyrhizobium. Next base: position 10,303 of record NZ_SSNA01000081.1, on the reverse strand, counting down.
GCTCAAATCCGCCTATACCATCAAACTCGGCAAGGCCGCGTTCTACCGTCAGGCCGAAATGAGCCTGGCCGGCGCCTACCGCTATGCGGCGGAGGTGATGACCGAAAACATGATGGCCCGCGACGCCGAGGAAGGCATCGGCGCTTTCATCGAGAAGCGCGAACCGAAATGGCAGGACAAGTAGTTGCCTTCATTGCGAGCGCAGCGAAGCAATCCATCGTGCCGCACAAAGAAAGAATGGATTGCTTCGTCGCGGAGCCTGTCATCGGGCCGGCCGAAGGCCGGACCCGTTGGCTCCTCGCAATGACGTATTGAATGGCCTGCAAATGAACCACGACGCCTATGACGACAATTACATCCGCGCGATCCTCAATGGCGTGAAATCCATTGCGATGGTCGGCGCGTCGCCGGTCAATGTGCGGCCGAGTTACTTCGCCTTCAAATATCTCGCCCAGCGCGGCTACGACATGATTCCGGTCAATCCCGGCCATGTCGGCAAGAGCCTGCTCGGAAAGCCCTTTGTCGCATCGCTGCTCGACATCGGCCGCCCCGTCGACATGATCGACATCTTCAGGAACTCGAGCCACATCGGGCCGGTGGTCGATGAAGCGCTGAAGATGACGCCGCCGCCGAAAGTGATCTGGATGCAGCTTGGCGCGCGCGACGATGCCGCGGCCGCAAAGGCGGAAGCCGCCGGCCTCACGGTGGTCATGAACCGTTGCCCGAAAATCGAATATGGCCGGCTGTCCTCGGAAATCTCGTGGATGGGCGTGAATTCACGAACGCTGAGTTCGAAACGCGCGCCGATGCCGACCCAGGGCATGCGGCTTTCCCTGAACCGCATGAGCGTCGGCGGCGGCGAAACCACGGCATCCGATCGCGCGGCGAAAAACAAGAACGACCCCGCCTGACGCAAACGCGAAACGTTTCTTTCACAAGCGCAGCAAGACGAAGTACGAGCGTTCCGAACAAGCGGCAGAGCGCAAAGCCGCCTTGACGGCGGACGCCGCGGACATCAGCATGGCGGCGACGCGATTGCGAAATAAGGCAGAACAGGAAGCAAGTATGACCGATCGTCCCCCCGGCTTTTCCACCCTCGCTGTGCACGCCGGCGCGCAACCCGATCCCACCACAGGTGCGCGGGTGACGCCGATCTACCAAACCACATCCTTCGTATTCAACGATGCCGACCATGCCGCATCGCTGTTCGGATTGCAGGCGTTCGGAAATATCTACACCCGGATCGGAAATCCGACCCAGGCGGTGCTGGAAGAGCGTGTCGCCGCCCTCGAAGGCGGCACCGCTGCACTGGCCACGGCTTCCGGACATGCGGCGCAGGTGGTGGTCTTTCAGATGCTGCTCAGGCCCGGCGACGAGTTCATCGCGGCGCGCAAGCTTTATGGCGGCTCGATCAATCAATTCACCCACGCGTTCCAGAGCTTCGGCTGGAATGTAGCGTGGGCCGACCCCGATGATATCAGCAGCTTCGAGCGCGCGGTCACCCCGCGCACCAAGGCGATCTTCATCGAGTCGATTGCGAACCCCGGCGGCAGCGTTACCGATATCGAGGCGGTCGCCGCCGTCGCCCGCAAGGCCGGTGTGCCCCTGATTGTCGACAATACCCTGGCGACACCGTACCTGATCCGTCCGATCGACCATGGCGCCGACATCGTCGTCCATTCGCTGACCAAGTTCCTGGGTGGCCACGGCAACTCGATCGGCGGCATCATCGTCGACGCCGGCACCTTCGACTGGTCGAAGGACAACAAATATCCAATGCTGAGCGAGCCGCGGCCGGAGTATCACGGCATCAAGATCCAGGAGACCTTCGGCAATTTCGCGTTTGCGATCGCCTGCCGCGTGCTCGGCCTGCGCGATCTCGGTCCCGCGATCTCGCCGTTCAACGCGTTTCTCATCCTTACCGGGATCGAGACGCTGCCGCTGCGAATGCAAAAGCATTGCGAGAACGCCAAGGCGATCGCCGAGTGGCTGTCGACGCATCCGGCGGTGGCCGCGGTCAACTACGCCGGGCTGTTGGGCGACAAATACAACAACCTCGCGCGCAAATATGCCCCGAAGGGCGCCGGTGCGGTGTTCACCTTCAGCCTCAAAGGGGGCTATGACGCCGGCGTCAACCTGGTGTCGAACCTGAAACTGTTCTCGCATCTCGCCAATGTCGGCGACACCCGCTCGCTGGTGATTCACCCCGCCTCGACCACCCACAGCCAGCTCGACGACGCCGCGAAGATCAAGTCGGGCGCTGCCCCCGATATGGTGCGGCTGTCGATCGGCATCGAAGACAAGGAAGATTTGATCGCGGATCTGGAGCAGGCGCTCAGCGCGTAAGTCGCGCGGTCCCGCACTATTGAGGGCGGCGTTAACCGTCGCGCCTGCATTAAGTGGTATGGAATCAACTTCTGTTGATTCGGAGCGGAACCATGCTGCGCTGGATGATGCCGTTGATGGCCGTGATGTTTGCGGTCGGGTCCGCCGCTGCCGCCGACCTGCCGGGATCGGGAGCCGCCGGTTACCGCAAAGCGCCGTCCGCTCATGGTCGCGCAGCCCGGGTCGAAGAATCGGACGTTCTCTTCACGCCGACGGAAGAAGGCTTTCCCGGCGTCTTATTGGCGCCCCGGACGCCGATGCTTCCGGGATCAGCGACGCTTCCCGGCTATTACGGATCGAACCATTCCTATGACGATCAGGGCCCTTATTACGGCGGCCCCTATACCAGCTACTGGAATCGCCTGCCCTACGCCTGCGGCGTCTACGGTTACTGCTAGAGATTCCCGGGATCACGGCTTGGCGTGCATCGCGGCCTTGTCCTCACGCGCGAGCCTTGCATTGCGCTGGATCACCGAATAGGTCGCCAGCGCAAACACGATCACCAGCAGCTGCGCGGACAGGGCTTCCACCGTCGGATTCAATCCAATGGCGCCAAGCCATGCGACGCTCTTCAGTTCGGTGAACGGCAAGAGCGCCTGTTCCTGAAATTCCTGCACCGCTTCGCCGATGAACTTGATCGCCATCGCGAACAGAAAGGCCGAGGTAATGATGAACAGCGGCCGCAGCGGGATCTTTTGCGCGATCAGGTTGATGAAATAGAACAACACCACGAGACCGACGGTCGCCGCGCCCAATCCCGCGAACAGGCCGGCGCTCCAGCCGCCCTCGGTGGTGGCGAGCGCGTTGATGAACAGCACGGTTTCGGCGCCTTCGCGAAACACCGCGAGGAAGGCGAGCGCGCCCACCGCCCAGACGGTATCCTGCGCCAGTGCATTGTCCGCCTTGTTCGCCAGGTATTGCTGCCAGCCACGCGGGTCCTGTTTCACCATCAACCAGCCGCTGACGTAAAGCATCAGGCCCGCGGCGACGAGGATAATGGCGCCCTCAAGCAGGTCGCTGTGTTCGCCCGAATTCAAGACTGCGAACAGCCAGGCGGCGACGATGCTCGCCGCGACCGCAGCCAGCGATCCGCCATAGAGCGCCTGGATGCGATGGCCGGCGCCGACCTTGGTCAGATATCCGGCCAGCGCGGCGATCACCAGCATGGCTTCAAGCCCCTCGCGGAGCAGGATGACGGCGGCCTGTATGAATGCAGACGACATGGGTGAACCTGTGTTTGGTTCGTTTTATCCCCCAAAAGCTTGAAGTAAAGCGGCAGCGCGTCACACAACTTTGTCAATCGGCGCGAAGCCGGAGAAAGTCCCGCAAAATTGGCCTTTATGCATGCGCGCTGAAAATTAGAATAGTTCAATTCAGCCGGTTTGAGTGACGGGCCGAGCCACTTTTTGCGCCGCCTGCTCGCCTTGCCGCCCCGCCAGTCGTTCGGCCTGAAAGACCGCAAGCGTCAGGACCGCAATCGCAACCGCCTGGTGGGCGAGCGCGAGATCCATCGGAACCTGATTAAGCAGCGTGACAATGCCCAGCGTCGCCTGCAGGATGACGACAGCCGCGAGCCACAAGGCGCCGTTGACCGTTGATCTTTCGGCCCGCGAGCGAGCCGCATCGAGCGCATGAAGAACCGCCGTCGCCACCAGCGCATAGCCGACCATGCGATGTTCGAATTGAACCGTCAGCGTGTTGTCGAACAGATTGCGCCACCACGGCGTCTCAAAAAAAAGCCGCGCCGCGGAGGGGATCAAGCCGCCGTCGATGTCCGGCCAGGTGTTGTAGATCTTGCCCGCGCGCAGGCCGGCGACCAGCGCGCCAAGATAGAGCTGCAGGAACGTCAGCAGCAGCAGCGCCACGGACGTGACCCTAAGCCGCGAAGCTGCCGCCGACCGCGCTCTGCCCGACAGCCGGCGCACGGTCCAGACGATGCCCGCAAAGATCAGAAGCGCCAGCACAAGATGGGTGGCAAGGCGATACTGCGATACCTCGACCCGCTGCGAAAGTCCCGACGCCACCATCCACCAGCCGACCGCGCCCTGCAGCGCGCCGAGGCCGAAGATCAGCCACAACCGCCGCCTCAGTCCCGCGCCCGGAACCCCGCGCCACAGGAACCAGAGAAACGGCAGCAGGTAGGCCATGCCGATCACGCGTCCGAGCAGCCGGTGGCTCCATTCCCACCAGAAGATCGTCTTGAACTCATCGAGACTCATGCCGGCGTTGAGCTGGCGATATTGCGGGATGGTCTTGTAGGCGTCGAAGGCTTGCGTCCATTGCTCCTGACTGAGCGGTGGCAGCGCGCCGGTGACCGGCTTCCACTCGACGATCGAAAGCCCCGACTCGGTCAGGCGCGTGGCGCCGCCAACCAGCACCATGACCGCGATCAGCGCGGCGATCGAGATCAGCCAGCCGCGAACCAGGCGATCGTATGGGGCTTGATATGCGGGAATGCCGGTCATCAACGCTGCGCTTGAATGAATTCGCGCGCACCTTATAGTCCGCCCCTTCCCGCGCGCAAGGCGCGCACTGGCAGCGAGTCGCATATTTCCCTCATGAGGATACGCACCCGCAAATTCTTCGGAACCATCGCGTTATTATTGCTGGTCGTGGTGTGGTCGCTCGCGGGAATGACGGTAGCGCAGCTGCCCTGGCTCGCGAACTCGGGGCTGTTGCAGGCCATCTTCTATGTCGTGGCCGGCATCGGATGGGTGCTGCCGGCGATGCCGATCGTCAGCTGGATGTCGCGGCCGGATGCCTAGATCGACCCGCTTCGGGTTGGCCTCACCTGGGGAAACGCGGCGCCAGACAAAATCACCCGCATGACGCGCAGCGAACGCTGCCGGCCATCCCAACTGATGCGCGGAAGCGCATGCAGATTGCTCCGCCCCTCCGCCTCGACGACGCCCGGTATGGCGGATGCGGCGCCGGCGAAACCGGCCTGTTCGGCCATCACGGCATGTTGTCTGCGCCAGGATCCGCGGTCGCCAAACGGATAGGCGAAATGCCTGACGTCGCGGTGGAACGCGGCCTGCGCGACCGCCCTCCCCATCGTCATTTCGCGCAGCGCGGCCGCATCCTGCAAGTTCGACAGAGCGGGATAGTTCACCGTGGCAGTTCCGAGCGTCACCAGCGGATCGGCCGCCAGCTTCGCCAGATCGATCCAGTCCATCGATGCCTCCCGCGACAATGCCGCTAGGTCGACCGAATAACGTGTACAGAGATCATTGATCGCGGACGAAAGATCCGACGGCGCAAGCGAGCGCATCCATCCCCAGAGAAAATTATAGAGCTGATATTTTTCGGCCGTGCCTGCGATATCGAAGTGCTTCTCCTCGCGGCCCATCACAAGGCTCAGGCGATTCTCGCGCGCGATCACTTGCTCGAGTGCAAGCCACCAGGCCTCGCCGATACCGTCGGGGAACGCCGTTGGCACATACACGGTGAAGGAAACACCATGTCGCGATAACACCGGATAGGCTGACGCCATCACGTCCTTATAGCCGCCGTCGAATGTCAGGCACGCAAACCGCCGCGGCGAAGCCAGCGTGACCGCCCTCTGGCAGACCTCATCCATTGAAATGATATCGTACTTCCAGCGCTTCAACGCCCGGATCGTTCGATCGAGAAATCTCGGCGTGATTTCGTGGGATTTGAGCGGTTGAAAACGCGCCGCACGCCGTGGCCGGACGCGCTCAAACCGCAGAACGACGCCGGCACCGCCGACCCCGCGTCGCTTCAGCCATGCGCGACCGCTGAAATAAGCGAGTTCCAGCCTCAGGCTCGTCAAGAATCCGATGTTGGATGGCAACATCTCGCCTTTCAGCGCGTATTCCGCAAAAGCGGACGCAGGTTTTTGCCAATGCTCGACTTACTTGTCGGGAGCATCTTCACACCGCCAACCGGTTTCCACTCAGCCGTCATAATGCTCGGGCGCAGCGATCTCCACCTCGCCGCGGCCGCATTGTCATTACTCTTTATTGACATTTCTTTGCAAAGGTCGGCCAAAGCTGAAAAATGTAAATAATTCCCTGAAGACAGGTTTTGCAATGACGATGGCTGCCGTGATCGAAAGCCGGACGGCAGATGCGCCAGCATGGTCGAAAACAAGCCGCATCGCCAGTGTCGATTTTCTCGATGACCTTGGCCAGGCCGAGACGATCTGGCGCGGCCTCGAAAGCCAGCAACATTTCTCCACGCCGTATCAGCGGTTCGATTTCCTTGGTCCCTGGCAACGGCGGGTTGGAGAACGCGAGGGCTTTCGTCCTTTCATCGTCGTTGCCCGTGACAGCGAAGCTCGGCCGCTGTTGTTGCTTCCGCTCGCGCTCAGCCAAGCGCACGGCATTCGCATCGCGCGCTTCATGGGCGGTAAGCATGCGACCTTCAACATGTCGCTGTGGGACCGGAATTTTGCCGCGGAAGCGACCCGCGCCGATCTCGACGCGCTGATTTCGGCCATACGCGGGCGGGGCGCGGCGGATGTACTGGCGTTTATCCAGCAGCCCCTGAGGTGGCAGGATCTGCCGAATCCGATGGCGCTGTTGCCGCGCCAGGCCTCGGTCAACGACTGTCCCCTGATGACGATGGTGGCGGGCGCGTCGCCCACCACGCGGGTCAGCCATTCCCTGCGCCGCCGCCTCAAGGGCAAGGAACGCAAGTTGAAGCTGCTGCCGGGCTATCGCTACCGCCTCGCCACCACCGACGCCGAGATCAAGCGGCTGCTCGATGCGTTCTTCCGGATCAAGCCGCTGCGGATGGCGGAACAGAAGCTGCCCAACGTATTCGCGGAAGCCGGCATCGAGGATTTTATCCGCGACGCCTGTGTGGTGCCGCTGGCCAGCGGCGGTCACGTGATCGACATTCACGCGCTCGAATGCGACAATGAGGTCATCGCGATCTTCGCCGGCGTCGCCGACGGCCATCGTTTTTCGATGATGTTCAACACCTATACGATATCGGGCAATGCACGCCACAGCCCGGGCCTGATCCTGATCCGCGACATCGTCGACCATTACGCCGAGCGCGGGTACCGCTCACTCGATCTCGGGGTCGGATCCGACGATTACAAGCGGCTGTTCTGCAAGGGCGATGAGCCGCTGTTCGATTGCTTCATCCCGCTCAGCCCGCGCGGCACGGTCGCGGCGGCCGCCATGTCGGGCATCAACCGCGCCAAGCACCTGGTGAAGAAGACCCCGGCGCTTTTTCACATGGCGCAGAGGCTGCGAAGCGCGTGGCGCTAACGAATATTCGGCAAAGGCATATGCCCGGACTTGAATCCGGGTTTGCAGGTTCTATGCCGCCACCACCCGCGGGCCAGGGTCAACGGCATCGGAAGGCAGCACGGGCTTGCTGAGCATTGTCACCTCGCTGAAGCCGACCGCCCTGAGCTGATCGCACATCAGCGTGCGGGCGTCCGCGGCCATCGAGGCGTCCGGCACAACCACGGCCTGTGCCTGCGCCGTCAGCAGCTCCGCAGGCAGGTCGGAGGCGGTACCGGCGTCCAGCACCACATGATCATAGACCCGCAGCAACGCATCGATCGCAAGACCGAGCCGCGGCGATTGCAGCAATCCGCGGTCCGATCCCGGACGCCCAGCGTTCACGAGGTTAACCCGCGAAAGCCGATCCTTGGTGATGACTTGCGAAAAGGAGGCTTCGCCCAGCATCAATTCCGCCAACCCCGGCGCATTCGGATCGACCGATACCGCCGAGATTGTCGGCGAAGCCGCCGCCAAATCGACGACCACGACCTTTGCGTGACGCGCGATCAGGCGCGCGATCGTCAAGGCCGTCAGCGTGATGCTCTCGTTCGAGGCGGAGCCGAGCACAGTAATCTTGCGCGCCGCCGCGCGCGCCTGGCGCAAATTGTCGGCAAGGCGCTCGAGCTCGGTGAGCCCGGTCACGATGTCCGGCGCGGTCGCGCTGGAGACCGGCGCGGGATCGTCGGCGACGGGTGCAGGTGCGGCTGCGGCAGCCGCCGGCATTCGAACTGCTGCCGGTGCCGACGTCAAGGCCGCCACCGCGCGGGGCGCGGTCATGCGCAACAATTCGCCGGTTACGATCGCGCCGGTGGAGAGCATCAGGGTTGCCAGCGTCGCGATCAGCACGATCGGCAGTTTCTTCGGATAGGCCGGACTGTTGGAAACGCTGGCGCGGGAAATGATCCGGCCGTCGGCCGGCGCGGCATCGATGTTCTCGCGGGTGTTGGCCTCGCGGTATTTCGCGAGGTAGGATTCCAGAAGGTCGCGCTGCGCCTTGGCTTCGCGCTCCAGCGCGCGAAGCTGGACATCCTGACCGTTGGTCGAGCTCGCCTGCTTCTTCAACTGTTCAAGGCTTGCGCTCAGGCCCTCGACCCTGCCGCTGGCGATACGCGAATCATTGTCCAGCGAACGCGAGATCTTGCTGGCTTCCTCGCGAAGCTGCCGGTCGAGATCGGCAAGCTGCGCCTTCAGTTCCTTGATACGCGGATGACCGTCAAGCAACGTCGACGACTGCTCGGCCAACTGCCCGCGAAGCGTGACGCGCTGTTCCGACAATCGGCGGATCAATTCGGAATTGAGCACTTCCGAAGCCTCGATCGGTTTGCCGCTCTGGAGCATTTCGCGAATCAGCCGCGCCTTCGATTCCGCGTCGGACTTCAGCGCCCGCGCATTGTTCAATTGCGTGTTGAGCTCGCCCATCTGCTGGTTGGAGAGCGTGGTATTGTTGGTGCCGACAAAAAGGCTGGATTTCGAACGAAAATCCTCGACGCGGGATTCCGCGTCGGCAACCTTCTTGCGCAGATTGTCGATTTCGCCGGACAGCCATTGGCTGGCTGATTTAGCCTGATCCTGCCGCGCGCCCTGCTGCAGCACCAGGTAGCCGTCGGCAATCGAATTGGCGACCCGCGCCGCCAGCTCTGGATCACGCGACTGGAATTCGATGACAATGACCCGCGATTTATCGACCGCGTAGGCGGTGAAGCGGTCGTAATAGGCGTCCAGCACCCGCTCTTCAGGGGTCAGCGAAAACGGATCGCGGCCAATCCCGAGCAATGCGAGCAGCGACTTCAGGGGTGAAAGCCCCTGCAGGACCGGATCGAATTCCGGCCGTTCCGCAAGCTTGTTCTTCTTGATGATTTCGCGCGCGAGATCGCGCGATAACAGCAGCTGGACCTGACTGGTCACCGCCTCGGGATCGAGCGCGTTACGCTCCTCGTTGCGCTCGCCATTGGGCCGCAGGAAGACATTTTCCCGCCCATCGATCAGGATGCGCGCTTCGGATTTGTATCGCGGCGTGACCAGATTGACGGCGGCGATCGAGAGCACGGCGGCGAGCACCGTCGGAACGATAATCCAGCCCCGCTTGCGCACCAGTGTCTGACCAATCGCCCGCAAATCGAGGTCACCGGATTCCGATGCGGTGGCCGCTTGGTAGGCGACTGGCGCAGGCTTGGAGGCGGCCCTCTGGACCACTTCCCTGCCCTTGTCTGCACGCCAGAACGCTAAACGCATCGCACACTCCCGCGGACGCCACGACTCTACTGAACACCGGGCGATTACACTCCATTAAGGTTGCCGCTGGGTTAATTCGGAAGATTCACTGCTGGCCGCGACCGAGCAACCGCCTCCGTCATGCTTTGTTAACCATGAATGTCCTTAATCGGAATCAACTATTGTCCGTGGGTTTTCCGATGCGAGGCGTACGCGCCCTACTAGTCTGTCTACTCGCCGGGCTCACCCTGTCGGGCTGCATGCGTGCGACCGGCCCGGTTGCGATGGGGCCGTCGCAAAGCGATCTCGACTACATGGCTTACGGCCAGCCTTACAGTTCAACGCCGGCAACCGCCGTGGCGGATTCCGGTGGTGCCATCAGCGCGCTTCGCGCCAGCTTCGCCGCGGCCCCGCGAAGCACCTACGCTCCGGCCTCGGCCGCC
>NZ_SSNA01000080.1 GCF_004799445.1 Bradyrhizobium sp. | reverse complement strand
CTGGGCGCGGCCTATCCGGGTCTGACCGCAGCCGCCGCAGGACTCGCGACGCCGCAGATAAGGCATGTTGCGACGCTTGGCGGCAATCTCGCCCAGCGCTCGCGCTGCTGGTACTATCGCGACCCGCAAATTGCCTGCCTCAAGAAGGGCGGCTCGATTTGTCCGGCCCGCGGCGGCAACCACCTCTACGGCGTCGCCTTCGATCTTGGACCCTGCGTCGCACCGCATCCCTCGACGCTGGCCGCAGCCCTGATGGCCTATGACGCGACGGTCACGACCAACCTTCGCCGGCGTCTCACCATCGACCAGGTGCTCGGCGATGGCTCCGACGGCAGCGTCGACCATGCGCTGGCGCCCGGCGAAATCATCGAAAGCGTCGACCTCGGCCTTCCCGTCGCCAGCGAGCGGGCGCTCTACCGGCGGGCGATCAGCCGCAGCTACGCGGAGTGGCCGCTCGTGGAAGTCGTCGTCCGTGCCGTCATCGCGGACGGAGCGTTCAAGCTCGTCCGCATCGTGGCCGGAGGAATTGCCCCGGTGCCGATCAGGCTTCGGGCCGCCGAATCCGCCGCGCAAAGCGCGGCAGCGAACGCCGCGACCATCGCGAGCGCGGTTGCGCAATCCACGCTTGGCGCAAGGCCGCTTGCCATGACCGGTTACAAGCTCGATCTGCTTCGAGGACTGGTGCATGACCTGCTCGAAAAAGTTTCCGCATAGAGCACTTTTGCACAAAGCATGCCCATCGGAATGAATCCGCAAAAGATCACGAGCGATCAAGCTCATCGTGAGTTCTACGGCAGCATCCGTTGCAGCACGCCGTCGCGCAAGACCAGGCGGTGGAAAAGTGCGGCGCCCGCGTGCAGGCCGATGAGGGCGAGAAGGGCTCTGGCGCCGAACTCATGGGCCAGCACGAACAGGCTGCGGATGGCCGGGTTTGGCTCCAGCAGCGCCGGCACTTGCCAGACCAACAATTCGAAGGGATGGCCGCGAAACAGGACATTGCCGAGGCCGGTGATCGGCTGCACGAAAAGCAGGACGTAAAGGCCGTATTCATTGGCCTTTGCGATCGATTGCTGAAGCTTCGGCATGCTCTGCGGAAACGGCGGCAGGTCGGCGAAATTTTGCCGCCAGGCGAGGCGTGCCAATCCAACGATCCATGTCAGCACCCCCATCGTTCGGTGCGTTTCCAGAATTGCCACCGCAAGGCTGCTGTCGTGATCAAGTCCTTTGCGAACCCATGCGCTGGTAAACTGACCGAGGATGAGGAGCACCGTCAGCCAATGCAGGCCAATGCTGATGCGATCGAAACGTCTGCTTTCGACTGCCGCTTTGACGGCCTGCGTTTCGGCCGACTCTAACTCATAGGTCATGTTGATCTGCTCCAGGTTCTTCCTTCGGTCATCTATTCGATGACGAGAAGACCGGAGCGGCCGTGACTTTATTCCCCTTTCGATCGTTTGGGTATGATCCCGCTAACATCGTGCCAGACCGGGCCAGCCGTGAAGCAGGCGGGCATGCCGGAACGGCGCAACCGTTATTCCGACCTCATCACAACGTGATCGTCTCGCGGCGGCGGCGTTCGGACGCTTTCGCCACGGCTTCGGTTCTGGTGCGCGCGCCCAGCTTCCGGAACAGGGATTCGACGTGGAACTTGACGGTGTGCAACGAGATGTCCAGCCGGCGGGCAATCGCCTTGTTGGTCATGCCTTCCGCAAGGGCTGCAAGGACCTCGAGCTCGCGCGGCGTCAGAAGGGCGTGAGCTTCGCTCTCGCGCATCGCGCCAAAGCCCGCTTCCCTTTCCCTCGTCCCTGGCAAGCGGACGATCAACCCGGCGGCCACCGCGCGTATCGCCGCATCGATCTGGCTCGCATCGGCGTCGCGGGGCAGCACGCCCGCCAAGTCTTCGTCCGCGCCACCGAGGGTGACGACCGGCCGGGTTTCACCGGGCGGACCGTCGCCGTCCGCCAGCACCACATCGGCGGTGTCCCCGATGCCGACGACGATATGACCGGCTTCGGCGACCACTCTCCCGAGGGCGACACGGCGCGGCGAATCCGCGGCGTGGACCGCCACCCGCAGCCGCTCCTTTGGTGCCAGTTGGCTTGCCGCTTGGCTCATGCGGCGTGCCGTTCAGCGATGGTGGTCTGCACCGTCATGACCGCACCGCTCCTGATCAGGCGGAGCTCAGCCTTGCGCCCGATACTGTCGGCGCCGAAATGCCGGGCGATCTTCCGGAACCGGTGCGCCGATGTCCCGTCGACACTGAGGATGATATCACCGGCGACAATTCCCGCCTGCGCCGCCGGGCCGTTCTCGACCACCGACATCACCATCAGACCGCTGGACTGGTCGGCGGTGTCGCGCAGCGCGTCGGGCACCGCGACGGCCTGCAAACCGATACCAAGCCAGCCGCGCGCGATGCGGCCGTCCCGCGCCAGCTGCGGCACCACGCGTTCGAGCGTGGTGCTCGGAATGACAATGACCTGGCCGCGCGGCCCGAAGGTCGACATCCCCAAACAGCCACCCGCGGCGTCGAAAACCGACCCGCCCTCCTCGCGACGGGCAAGCCTGACATCGAGCACGATGCGCCGGTCAATGAGGCCGCCGCGGCTGGAATGCCATTCGCCGCCGGCGAGATTGACGAGCCCCAGCCGCGCGCTGGCGCCGCCGGTTCCGTCGGCGCCGATCGCAAGCGCGATGGCGCCGGTGCGCGCCTCGGCCACTGCGATCGCGGGCGATGCGATCGGTTCCGCAGGCTTCAGGATGGCGATGTTGGTGGAGGGATCGCGCCCTGCGATCCCAGCGGTCACGATCGCCCCACCGGGCGCCACCAGTTCGAACTCATCCTGGCGCGGCAGCGACTGCTCGGAGGCCACCACGATCCCGGATCGCCACACCAGGCCGGTGATATGCCGCTCGTGCGCCAGTCGGATGGCGACGACGGCACCTTTCGCGGCTTCCGCGCGCGCGGCCAGCGCATTGGAGAATTGGGCCAACAAGTCGGCTTGATCGGTCATCGGTAACTCCTATCGCTTCAAGATAGGAACGAAATTGGACGATACAGCAGCCCCAGACTATCGGCCGGACGGCCGGGTTGGTCCCGGCCATTTAACCGGGTGGCCAACGGAGCACCCTGCCGCCGCCGATCACGAAGAATCGATTCAAATGACGAAAAACCCATGCGTGGCGTCGCGCCGGAGCTGGTCGACCAGGCCATATTCCCAGTCGAGATAGGCCTGCATCGCGGCGCCATTGACATCGGTGCCCTCGTAAGGACGCCGGTAGCGGTGGGACGGATCGGGCTTTGGCCAAACCTCCGGCGGCCCGATTTGCAGCGCGCGATCATAGCCGCCATCGAGCACGAAAGCCTCCCACCCCATTTGCGCGAGCCAGGACGCCGTCATGTCGGCGCGGACTCCCATGTCGTCGGTCAGAAGGATGCGCGCCCCGCGCACCGGTGCGGCCATGTCGATCTCCTGGACCAGCTGCCCTCCGGGATAATGGCGAAAGCCTGTGATGTGACCGGCCGCATATTCTTCAACGGAGCGGACGTCGAAGCGATAGAGCGTGCGGCTTGTATCCTGCTCGAGCGCACCCGCTTCGTCCGGACTGATGTGCCGAACGCCGGCGCGGTAGGCCACCTCGCGGGCATTGGCCTTCGCGCCCTCGAACAGGCCGATCCCGCTCTGCCGGTCCGCGCCATGCTCCAGCTGCTGGCTGGCGAGCGTCCAGCCGATCGTCCCGTTGCGCAGCGCCACCACCTTGTTGGCGACGCCGGCATTGATCAGCGACTGGGTGCCGATGATCGATCGGGTGCGGCCGGCGCAATTGACGATGATGGTGGTCCCGGGATCCGGCGCCATGCGGCCCGCGCGCAGCACCAGTTCGGCGCCGGGCACGCTAACCGAGCCGGGGATGTTCATGGTGGCATATTCGTCGAACCGCCGGACATCGAGGATCCTGATATTGGCCTTGCCAGCGATCAGCGCGGCGACTTCGTCGGCGGGCAAGGACGGCGTGTGGCGGCGCGACTCGACCAGTTCGCCAAAGGCCTTGGCGTAGGAATTGACATCCTGGAAAAGCTCAAAGCCCGCCTTCCGCCAGGCCTCGAGCCCACCATCGAGCTGGCGAACGTGGCGATAGCCCAATGCCGCGAGGCGCTCCGCAGCCCAGGCAACGAGGCCTTCGCCGGCGTCGTAAAGAACGATCGGCACATCTTTGCGCGGCAGCCGCGCCTTCGCCTCGAGCGCGATCCTGTCCGCCGCCATGTTGGCGGCAAACAGGGGATGGCCGGTGGCATAGGCGGCCTCGTGCCGCAGATCGAGCAGGGCAATTTCATCGCGCCACAACAGCGCGCGGCGGACTTCTGAGGGCGTGACGGTGGGTACGGTCATAAGCGGCGGGCTGCGATGAGAATGGTGATTAACCTTGCACCGTTGCGCCGGCCGATTCAACTCAGGGCGATCAAGCGCAGGCGCTTGGTCTGGTCCGTCATTGCGAGCGAAGCGAAGCAATCCATGCATCACAACGGGAAAGAATGGATTGCTTCGTCGCTCGCGCTCCTCGCAATGACGACCAAACACGGCTTCGCGATCTCGCCGCGCCTTTCGCGCGAGGTTTTGTTTGATTTCCCGCCCTCTCCAAACAGAGGGCGCAGGGAATGCCGGGCGCCCGATGCGCCCGCCGCCGCGTGTGCAATGATAGTGGTAGAACGCACACGCGTTAGTCAGGTCACACCGGAATCACCCGGCATTCCCCGCGCAATGGTTTACGGCTTATCTCGTGCTCTCCCCGGTGATCGGCTTGTTGACACCGTCACTGGCGAAGTTACCTCCGCCAATTTGACGCCAGCGCCGAGGCGTCAGGACCACACGACTTCGCCGTCCGCGTTGGCGCCATTCGTCAAAGGCGCCGCCCACGTCCACCGCATCCCGCCCCGCGTCCGTGACGATCGCGAGCCGCCCCTCTGTGGGACGGGACGGGGCGAGTTTGTAAAGATGATTTGCCCGACGGGGAAAGCGAAATATTTTTGCGAAGCCCCCTAGACACAAACTCGCGTGACCAGCCCGTCGGGCAAATCACCTGAGGCCGCGCGAACCACAGGGGTCGAACGCCCCGAGATTCGCGCAGCCTGTTTGACCGCAGCCCCTGCTGCGCTAAGATTTGCAAAAAGGGAAAAAGGGAGAGGCTCCATGAAGGACATCGCAGCCAGGAGCGCAGCTGAAAAGCTGCTCGCCGAACACAAGGCCGGAGCGCGCTTCAGGACGTTGGGTCCGCCCGAGGGGCCCGCCACGATCGCGGACGCCTACGATATCCAGGACAAATACGTCGGCCTTCTCCAGCGCGAGCACGGCGATGCCGTGGGCTACAAGGTTGGACTGACATCGGCGACGATGCAGGCGTTTTGCGGAATCGACCATCCGATCGCGGGCGTCGTGCTCGCCAGCCGCGTGCATCGATCAGGCGCGACGATCCGGCGCTCCAGTTTCGGGCGGCTGGGCCTGGAATTTGAAATCGCCGTCCGCATCAAATCGGACGTCCCGATCACGGGCACGCCGATGACTGCCGAGATGATCGCGCCGCACATCGATGGTGTGTGCGCGGCGATCGAACTCGTCGACGATCGAAGCGCGGATTATGCCAGCCTCGACGTTCTTTCGCTGGTCGCCGACAATTCCTGGAATGCCGGCATCGTGCTGTCGGAATTTGCCACGGCATGGCCTGATCTGGAGAATGTGCCGGGGCGCGCCACCAAGGACGGTGTCGCGATCGGCGAAGGCCACGGCCGCGATATCCTCGGCCATCCCTTCAATTCGGTCGCGTGGCTCGCCACCCAGCTGGCCTCGAGGGGCGTCGGGCTGAAAGCCGGTCAGGTCGTGATGACCGGAAGCGTCATGAAAACCGTCTTTCCGGATGCGGCCGCAAGCTATCGTTTTGACCTCGAGCATATCGGATTTGTCGAGGTGCAGGTCAGAGACTAAATGAGCGCCGGGTGATATGGACGGTCAATCGTTGAATCCAAGCCTGGAGTTGTCCATGTCGGCGCGGAAGCTTAATGCATTGCTGGTCCTTGCATTGCTGTCGATCGCTCCGCTCCGCGCGCAAACGGCTTTGCCGCCGCCGCTGCCCGAGTTGAAATTCGCGGAAATCCCGGCGGCGTCGCGCGCAAACTATCTCGGCGACCGCTGGAGCTACATGGAGGCCGGACGCTCCGACGCGCCCGCTCTGGTGCTGTTGCACGGGGTCGGCGCCAATTCGATGCACTGGCGCTATCAGTTCGCGGGACTGTCGGACCGTTATCACGTCGTCGCCTGGAACGCGCCGGGATATATGCTCTCTGATGCCCTGAAGACCGACAATCCCGGCTGCGCGACGTTTGCCGACGCGTTGAATGACTTTCTCGCCGCGCTGAAGCTCGATCGCATCAACCTCGTCGGCAATTCCTTCGGCAGCCGGGTCGCGCAGTGCTTCGCCCTGCATTATCCCGGCCGCGTCATCAGGCTCGCCATGACCGGAACCGGCATCGGGCCGCACAACATGAGCGAGGAGAAGAAGAGCAGCATTATCACCACCCGCGAAGCGCAGATAGCCAAGGGCGGATATGCCTTTGGCCAGCGCGTCAACGCCCTGCTCGCCGCCAAAGCCTCGCCGCAGACTATCGAACTCGTGACAGTGTGGTGCGCGCCACCAATCCGCGTGGCTTCATGCATGGCGTCAGGCTCGGTCTGGCCGATGGCTACAGCCCCGAAGAGGTCGCCCCGAAGCTGGATTTTCCGGTGCTGCTGATTTCCGGACGCGAAGACCGGGTCAACCCGATCGACGACAACGCCGCGGTTCTGGTCAAGGCGCTGCCGCAGGGCAAACTGGAGGTCCTCGACGGCGCCGGCCACCTTCCGGAGGTCGAACTTCCCGATACCGTCAACAGGATGCTGCGCGACTTCTTTGGCTGAGCAAGCGTGCGCCACTTCCCCTGTGCTTGGCGAGCGGCTGCATGCCGGCGCCACCGCCAGCGGTTCCTGCAACACGTACCTTTGCAACCTTTCGCAGCTGAGCCGCCGAACGCAATTAAATTCCGCGTGCCTGCAAAAAATGCAGGCGCCGAGGCAAATTCGCGTGATGGCTGCCGGCGCGATCGGACGATTCTGCTAGAATGGGTTGGACTAGCGACGTCAGCTTCGATTCGGCCGTGCCGAAAATGCCGTGGCACATTGGCCGATCGCCGCACCGCGAGGAGGTCGAGATGGATGATCACGCGCCAGCCACGACATTGTCCGAACGCGCCGATGCGCTCGAAGAGCAGATGATGCACGAGCTCGAGCACATCGTCATCAAGTCGGCGCTGTTCAACCTCGCCGACGGCAAGCTGGATGACGACACCGCGGCGGTGCTGGCGCGCAATCCCGGCAAGTACCTGCTGATGCGGGAGGACCCGCGGCTTCCCAAAATGCCGGCCGAGCCGACCTTGATCGACTATTTCAGATGCCGGTTCGCCTCGACCTCTCATCTGCTGCAGAGCGCGGCGCACGCCAGGAAGGCCGGCCATGGCGAGAAGGTGATCATGGCGTGCCTGCTGCACGACATCGCGGTCGCGAGTTTCATCAGGTGCGACCACGGCTACTGGGGCGCCCAGATGATCGAGCCCTATGTCGACGAGGAGATCAGCTGGGCGGTGCGCGCCCATCAGGCGCTGCGGTTCTTTCCGGACGAATCCGTCGGCTACCAATATCCGGAGGCCTACACCAAATGGTTCGGTCCCGATTTTCAGGTCGAGCCCTATATCGTCGACGAGTACAAGCGCGCCCGCAACCACAAGCACTACATGACGTCGCGCCTGATCACCCTCAACGATCTCTATTCATTCGACCCCGACGCCAAGGTCGACCTCGACGACTTCACCGACATCATCGGCCGTCATTTCAGGCAGCCGAAAGAGGGACTCGGCCTCGACAGCAGCCCGTCAGCGCATATGTGGCGCACCATGCTGTGGCCGACCCGGTTCCTGTAGTTTTTTGGCTGAAGGGCCCGATTGAGCGACAGGCGAGAGATTTGGTTGGCTAGAAGTGCGCTCCCTCCGCGGACGGAGCGATTCAAAAGCCATCACGTTCTAGAGCGGGATGAGTTTAAGTTGGGGTGCAGCGGCGATCAGTCCACTGCTCCCTCTCCCCGCTTGCGGGGTCGAGACGAGCGAAGCTCGCTCTTAGAGGGTTGGGGTGAGGGGGACTCTCGTCAAAGCCGGACTCGCGGATAGTCCCCCTCACCCGATCACTTCGTGATCGACCTCTCCCCGCAGGCGG
>NZ_SSNA01000008.1 GCF_004799445.1 Bradyrhizobium sp. | reverse complement strand
AAGCCGGACTCGCGGATAGTCCCCCTCACCCGATCACTTCGTGATCGACCTCTCCCCGCAGGCGGGGCGAGGTGACCGAACGCGCGCATGCGTCGATTCAACTAAAAGCCATCACGTTCTAGCTGGCGGTGGTCTCGATACCGTCCAGATAGATCGACAATGCGCCCAGCCACTTCCGCGACGTATCGGCGTCAGCGTTCTCGGCTGCCAGTTCAATGGCGATGCCGATGTCGGTAATGGCCGGAAATCCAAACATGCCCCCGGAGCCCCTCATCTGGTGCCCCAGACTCGTCACGGTTTCAAAGTCAACGCGATCCAGGGCGTCCGACATCACGATGACATTCTGCTTGCAGTTCTGCAGATAGGCAGGGATCCGGTGCGCGGATTTGGCTTCAACCCGCAGAACCATCAGGTCCATCCGCTTGCTTTCTTCCTCTGATAAGGGAGGAGCGGGGATGGAGTGCTCCCTGATCGCCTGCAGCAGCACCTCTTGCTTGATTGGTTTCGTCAAAAAGGCCGTGCACCCCGCCGCCAGGCACATTTCCCGATCGCCCTTCAAGGCGGAGGCCGTCAATGCAATGATCGGCGTGGGCGGCCGGCCGTTGGCCTGTTCCCACGCACGAATCGCCCGCGTCGCGGTCAAGCCATCCATGACAGGCATTTGCCGGTCCATCAGGACCAGATCGTAATCTCCGGCGGTAAATTTTTCACAGGCGATGGCCCCGGTCCCGGCGATTTCAACCCGGTACGGCGTGTCCTCCAGATAGGCCATCGTGATGATGCAGTTGTCGGGAGAGTCCTCGGCCAGCAGAATACGCAACGCCCGCAAGGTGGTCTCGGGACCGGTGCCGACCGGCACGGTGATCGGCCGACTGATCGGAGCCCAGATCTCGAATGGTACGGCAAAGGCAAACACGCTGCCTTTCCCGACTTCACTTTCGGCAAAGATCCGCCCACCCATCAGTTCAACCAGGCGCTTCGAGATCGTCAGCCCCAGCCCGGAGCCGCCGAATCTGCGCGTGGTGGATGAATCGGCCTGGGTAAAGCGCTCAAACACCTGGCCCAGTTTCGCGCGCGGAATCCCGATGCCGGTGTCCGAGACCGTGAACCGCAAGGCGGTCGGGACCGAGGGGTTCGCATCCGGCGCCACTCGCAGCGTCACTTCGCCCGACTGCGTGAACTTGATCGCGTTGCCCAGCAAATTGAGCAACACTTGGCGCAGCCGTGTCGGGTCGCCGACCAGGTCGTTGGGCACGTTCGGCGCGATCTCGTACACCATGGACAGGCCTTTTTCATGGGCCCGGGGCGCCACCATCTCCATGACTTTCTCCAGGTGATCGCTCAGGGAGAAGCCGGTCCGCTCCAGCTCAAGCTGCGAGGCTTCGACCTTGGAGAGATCGAGGATGTCGTTGATGAGATTGAGCAGGTTGTCGCCGGCGCGGCGAAAGATCTGCACATACTTGTCCTGCTCGGAGGTGAGCGAGGTCTTGGCGAGCAGGTCCGCGATGCCCATGATCGCATTCATCGGCGTTCGGATCTCATGGCTCATGCTCGCCAGAAAGTCCGATTTGGTCCGGCTCGCGCTCTCGGCGGCGGCCTTGGCCTGCTGCAATTCCGCCTCCACCCGCTTGCGCTCGGTGACGTCGCGCGCCGCGGCGAAGACGCCCTGCAGCGTCCGGTTCCGGTCGTAAAAGGTGGTCGCGTTGTAGGACACCACGGTTTGCTTGCCGTCACGGGCGCGCGCCGTCAGCTCGTAGTCGGTGACCGACTTTTCGCTCAGCACGCGCTTGATCGCCGCCTCGGCTCGCTCCGGATCGGTGAAGTAACCCTTGAACGGCGCACCGATCAGCTCGTCGCGCGTACAGCCGGTCAGCGCCTCCATCTGCTTGTTGACGTCGGTGATGATGCCGGACGGATCGGTGGTCATGATCGCATCGATGTTGGATTCGATCAGCGAGCGGGTATAAAATTGCTGGTCGCGCAGCCGTTGATCGGACTTTTTTTGCTCTTCCTCGACCAGCTTGCGCGCGGTGTTGTCGGTGCCGATCAGCAGATAGCCGATGATGACGTCCTTGGCGTCGCGCAGCGCCGTGACCGACACCACCGCCGGGAACCGGCTGCCGTCCTTGCGGATATAGGTCAGCTCGTAGATGTCCTCGATGCCGCGCGAGGCCTTGAACACCAGCGCCTCGAAGC
>NZ_SSNA01000079.1 GCF_004799445.1 Bradyrhizobium sp. | reverse complement strand
AGACGTTGACGGCAACGCGAATGTGATCCGGCCAGCTGGCCGCCTCCGCGCAAGCGGTTCTCAGCACCCATTCGCCGAGCTCAACGATCAGGCCGGTGTCTTCCGCTACCGGGATGAATTCCGCAGGCGAGACCATGCCACGTTCGGGATGGCGCCAGCGCAGCAGGGCTTCGCAGCCGACCACCTCGTCGTGACGAAGGTCCACCACCGGCTGATAGTGAATCTCGAAGCCGCCGTCCACGAGCGCCTGGCGCAGATCCTGCTGCATTTTAAGCCGGGCTTTTGCGCTGGCGTCCATGGCCGGCTCGAAAAAGCGATGGGTTCGGCGGCCGTCGGCCTTGGCCGCATACATCGCCAGATCGGCATTCTTGATGAGCTGCTCCAGATCGGTGCCGTCGCGCGGAGCCAGCGCGATGCCGATGCTGGCATCGGTCGAGAGTTGGTGGCCGAGGCATTGATAGGGTTGCCTGATCGCTTCATGAATTCGTGTAACGAACTCCACGACATCGGCGACGTTGCCCGCATTCGACTGTATGACCGCAAACTCGTCGCCACCGAGCCGCGCGACAAGGTCGGTCTCCCTGATACAGTTCTTGAGCCGGGCAGCCACGATCTTCAGCAGTTGATCGCCGACATGATGTCCGAGCGAATCGTTGATGCCCTTGAACTCGTCGATGTCGATATAAAGCAGTGCGAACTGCTCGCCCCGACTGGATCGCTGCAGCTCCCGTTCGACCTGTTCGCGGAACAGCACGCGGTTCGGCAGGTCGGTCAGCGCGTCGTAATGCGCAAGGTGCGCAATCTTTTCGTCGGCACGCCGGCGCTCGGTGACGTCTTCCACAACATTGATGATATAGCGGGGTTCGCCGGCCTGATCCCGGATGCCGATACGCTTTGAGGTGATCAAGCGGCTGCCCGACACGTTGCTTTCCCAGCGGTGCTCGTCCAGCGACAGGCCGTCGGGGAAACGCAGCGACTCCTCGTCATCCCTTGCGATTTTCTCGGCGAATACCCTTGGAAATATATCGCTGGCAGTCTTGCCGACGATGGCATCGTTCGACAAGCCGACATGAATCTCGGCCACCCGATTTGCCAGCACATAGCGGCGATCGCGTACACCTTTCACGGTGATCTGCGACGGTATGTGGTCAATGATCTGACGCAGGAATGCATAATTCCGGTCGCGTTCCTGTTCGAGGTTCCGGTGCTCCGTTATGTCTTCCATTGTCGCAACCCAGCCACCCTGCGCCAACGGCCGATTGACGATCTGAACCGCGCGTCCATCGGCGGTTTCGAGAATAGTGTGGGTAACCTTCCCCTGCGCGACGTTGGCCAGAACGGCCGAACAAAATTCCTCGACGTCCCCCTTGAAGGAGCCGATGTCCTTGCGGTGCTGAACAATATCAAAAAAATGGCAGCCCGGCTTTACCACCGCCGGTGATAGCCGATACATATCGATATAGCGCTGGTTGCAAACGACGACACGCGCCGATGCGTCGTACAGAATAAGGCCTTGCGTCATGTTGTTCAGCGCGGTGTCGAGCCGGTGCTTTTCCTGCTCCAGCCGCTGACGCGATTCCCGATGTTGCCAGGTCATCCTTCTCACGATCAGGAACAGAAGGATGGCGATCACCAATGCGGAGAGGCCGGCAGCGGCGATCATGAGTCTGGTTTGGGCGCGCCAGTCCGCCAGCGCTGCTTCGACCGTCGTGGTCGCAACGATTATGATCGGGAAATGGGTCAGTTCGCCGGCTGAACCGAGCCTTTCCTTGCCATCGATGGGACTTTGTAACCGCACGGTCTGATAGCCGCCCTCGGTCAGGATCTTGTGCAGCAGGGGTGCCTTTTTGAGTTTCTGCCCGATCATTGAATCGGCGTGTGGGTGACGCGCCAGCATCGTGCCATCGCGGTGGAACAGGGAAATCGCCATGCCATTACTAAGTGCGACGGATGCAAAGAATTTTTCAAAATTGATGGGATCGATCCGCCTCCCCAGCACGCCAAGAAAGACCCCATTCGGTCCAATCAGTCGGTGGACAAGGATCGTGGTCCAGCCGCCGGTGAAAACGCTGCGAACCGGTTCGACCACGACCGCCGTCGCTTGCGGGTTCGATTTGAAGTCCTTGAAAAAGGCCCGATGGGCAATGCTGACCGCCGGCACGGGCCAGTCGCCTGATGAATTGATCAGCTGTCCGTCGGAATCGAACAGATTGACGTCACCGACATAAGACAAGGCGCTGGTCTTGGACTGCAGCATCAGATGGGCGCTGAAACCGGACATCTGGCCCTTGAATGCTTCAGGCGAAGCAATCTCGGAAAACTGCATCTTCGAGATCAAATCATTGGTGATGATCTCACTGTCCTCGAACTGCTGGTCTAAGTGGCGGGTGAGCAGCAGCACCGTGTTTTCAAGTTCGCGCTCGTTGTTTCGCAGCGTGCTCTCGCGAAATTCACCGACCGTGAGCGCGGTGCCGATGACGATCGCCGCAATCAGGAAAATGCCGCAGAGGATCAGCCACAGGACCGGGTCGCGCCGGATCGAGATGACGGCATGATAAGACCCGATTGCCCCGGTTCGGAGCTTTCCAAGCCCGCCCCAAATGCTGAAAGCTAACTGCCGCATTCCCCGACTCTCCAGCAGATATGCATACGATGCATTAGTGGCATAGCCGTTAGGGAAACCGGTTACCGAAGGCTTAATCGAGGGTTCTGGGCCGGTGAGGTCGTGACAGCCCGCGCCGCAGCGACCCGGCCGCCAGGCCGCCGTAACAACAGAGGCGGAGGACGGGCCTGTCCGCGCATGCCGCCGACGAGCTCGTCTCCGTGTTCGATCAAACTTTGCCTTCCCAAAGCAGCCCACGGCCTCTGCGGCGCGGTCAGCCGCGGCCATTTCAGGCCTCTGTTTCGGCATCCGGAGCGTCATGATAGCGTCCCTTCCGCCAACGCGTGGAATCGAAGCTTCGCCGGCAGCTCAACCGCGGGCGTTGATCAGGGGAGGCAACGGGCAATGGTGGATACTTCCAGCTCTGCGAGTTCTGCGCGCGCAAGCGGGGGCTGGCCGGTGTTCCGCTCCTTCAGCGGGTATCGTCTTCAATTCCTCAGCCGCGATCTGTTTGCAGGCCTCACCCTTGCCGCGATCGCGATCCCCGAGCAGATGGCAACGGCGCGGCTCGGCGGGTTCACGCCGCAGATCGGCTTCTTCGCCTTTCTGGCAGGCTCGCTGGCGTTCGCGGCGTTCGGCAGCAACCGCTTCCTGTCGTGCGGCGCGGATTCGACGATCACGCCGATTTTTGCCGGAGGCCTGGCCGCGCTGGCCGTGTCCGGCTCGGCGGACTACCTGATGCTGGCCGCAGCGCTCGCGCTGATGGTCGGACTTTTGCTGTTCGCGGCCGGAATTTTCCGCCTGGGCTGGATCGCCGACCTGCTCTCGGTACCCGTGACCATCGGCTTTCTCGCCGGCATTTCGGTCCATATCCTGATTTCGCAATTGCCGGTGATACTCGGCCTGCCCGCGCCCGGGGGTCCCATGCTGCAGCGCCTAGCGACCCTTGCGGAGCATCTCGGCCAAACCAATGCGTTCACGCTCGTGATCGGCCTCGGCGTCTTGGCGATCATCGCCTTGTCCGAGCGGATCGATGCGCGAATACCCGGCGCGTTGATCGGCGTTGCGCTGGCGAGCGCGGCCGTGATGCTGCTCAGGCTTGAGAGCAGGGGCGTTGACGTTCTCGGCGCGGTCGCGGTCGGGATGCCGGCGCTTGCGATTCCGGTCATCTCGGCCGGTCACCTGGCGAGCCTGGTGTCGCTCAGTCTCATCATTTCGATTGTCATCATGGTGCAGACGGCGGCGACGACACGATCCTTTCCGTCCGATCGCAACGAGCCGCCGGATGTCGATCGCGACTTCGTCGGCGTCGGCGTCGGCAGTATCCTGTCAGGCTTGATCGGCGCGTTTCCCGTTGACGCCAGCCCGCCGCGCACGGCGGTGGTTTCCGAAACCGGCGGGCGATCCCAGGTCGCCGGCCTCGCCGCCGCGGCGATCGTGATCGCATTGCTGGCATTCGGCGCCTCGCTGCTGCGTCAGATCCCCAACGCCGCACTCGGCGGCGTTCTGCTGTTCGTCGCACTCCGCATCATCCGGGTCCGCCAGATCGTGACGATCTACCGACAGTCGCTGGGCGAATTTCTGCTGATCCTGCTGACGGCGGCGGCCATCATCGTTCTGCCGATCGAACAGGGGGTCGGCATCGGCATTGCGATGTCGCTGCTGCACGGCCTGTGGAGCACGACGCGCGCCCGCGTGCAGGTCTTCGAACGCGTGCCGGGAACCTCAATCTGGTGGCCTTCGAGTTCAAATCTTCCCGGCGAGCGGGAGCCCGGCATTATCGTCGCGGGATTTCCGGCGCCGCTGTCGTTTCTCAACGCCTATCACTTCCGTCGCGACATTCTGGAAGCCTTGAAGTCCTCGCCACAAAAGGCGCGGCTGCTGGTGCTGGAGGCGACGGGCATTGTCGAGATCGATTTTACCGCGGCGCAGATCCTGTCCGAGCTCATTCGCCGCTGTCATGCCGACGGCGTCGATTTTGCCATTGCCCGGCTGGAATCGACCCGCGCGCAGCATGCCCTCGTACGGTTCGGCATCGATGCGCTGTTGGGTCCGGATCGTCAGTTTCATAGCGTCGAGGAAGCGATCCAGGCGCGCGGCGGGAAGGCTGCGGTCCACTAAAGCGGCATGAGTTTAGGTTGAGGTGCGGCGGCGATCAGTCGCTGCTCCCTCTCCCCGCTTGCGGGGTCGAGACGAGCAGAGCTCGCTCTTAGAGGGTTGGGGTGAGGGGGACTCTCGTCAAAGCCGGACTCGCGGATAGTCCCCCTCACCCGATCACTTCGTGATCGACCTCTCCCCGCAGGCGG
>NZ_SSNA01000078.1 GCF_004799445.1 Bradyrhizobium sp. | reverse complement strand
GGGTGGCGGCGGAATGGGTGGAATGGGCGGCATGGATTTCTAAATCAACCGTTCAGAGCACAACTAAGAAAGGCCCGGCAGCAATGCCGGGCCTTTTGCGTCAGCGAACGACGAAGCTGAAGCTGCCGCGGCTGCACAGATTTTCCGTGGAGTAGACAACAGGTGCTATCGCTTTTTCTTCTTCCCAAAAATGTCGTTCCAGTTGTCCTTGTAGGCTTTGGATACCGCCTTCTGACCCTCGCCCATACCTTGCTTTTTCGGTGTAGCGTCCGGTTTGTTTTCAGTCTTGGCGGGGGATTCCGGCTTAGCTTCGACAATCTTGCTCTCGGCGATCGGCTTTTTAAGGCGGAGTGTCTTTAACCTTATCAACTGACATTGTTTTCCTTATAGGCATATTTGCTCTCAAACCGCAGAACGCGTCCGCTAACGAAACAGGCTAGCAACCGTCTACCTATGTAAACAGATAGGAAATCTAGAACAACTCCTGAACGATGCGGGGAAACTGGCCTCGGCTCGAAGATTTTGCCCGCCACAGTCCCAGCACGCTCGGCACGTGCTTTTCTAGGCACCCGACACGATTCGAACGTGACCCTAGCCGCCTTCGAGGCGGCTAGGCCGATCGATGAGTTTTTCGTTAACCTCGTCTTTTATTTTTAGCGCTAGATTATCCCGCCTGAATTATAAGATAAATTCACTCCCAAGACTTGGGGCTCATGTCGTATACTTTTCTGCTCGATGAACTAGAAGTTGCTGTTAAAGTTGGCTCTCCCGAAAAACGGGAGGAGACGCTGATGCGTATTACCAGCTTATTCCTCGATGAGTCTGACCGTCTCAATGAGCAGCAAATCGGCGTGTTCGGCGACGTTCTGGTCCACCTGATTCAGAAGATCGAGACCAAGGCGCTCGTCCAACTCAGCAAGAGCCTAGCCCCAGTCAACAATGCCCCAATTGAAGTAATCCGCCATTTGTCGCGGCATGACAAGATCAAGATCGCGGGGCCAGTGCTAACCCAGTCGAATCGACTTACGGAAGGCGATCTGATCGAGGTTGCGAAATCTAAGGGTCAAGGTCACTTGCTGGCAATATCAGCACGGGCTTCTCTCCCCCAAGCTGTCACCGATGTGTTGGTCGAGCGCGGAGACGTGGAGGTGTGCCATGCGCTTGCAGGAAATTCCGGCGCGCAATTCTCGGAAGTCGGTTTTGCCACGCTTGTGAAAAAGTCTGATGGTGACGAAAGGCTTGCAGAAAGGCTTGGTCTTCGCCTCGACATCCCGTTTCAACTACTTCGGCGATTGCTGGCACATGCGACCGATCTGGTCCGATCGCGGTTGTTGGCGGCCGTATCGCCTGAGAATCAGGAGCAAATCCAGAGAGCGCTTGGGAGTATCGCAAACGAGTTAGGCCAAAAAGCAACTCGGCCCTGCGACTTTGCCCGCGCCGATAGTCTCGCTCACGAGCTCAACAGGTGCGGCCAGTTGACCGAGGCCGCGCTGGTTGAATTTGTAAAAGCGCACAAGCACGAAGAAACGACGGCTACACTTGCGCTATTTTCCGGAGTCAAGTCGGCGCTGATCGAACGCCTGCTTAAGAATATGAGCCATAAAGAGCTCGTTGTCGCCTGTAGGGCCGGCAACCTGACTTGGTCAACGGCCGCGCTCATCTTGAAATCCCCGTTTGCTTATCATTCGATTTCGCAGCAGGAGCTTAATGACGCCAGAGATGCCTTCCTTGAGTTGTCGCGGGCGGCGGCTCAAGAATCGATGCGATCTATGCAGGTTCAAGAGACAGCAAAAGCAGCTGGGTAATAGCGCGAAGTCCTTGGACCCGTTTCCCCACGCAAATGGCGGCCCAATCATTGGCGACACCCAGTTCTATCGCACGGGTCCAATGCCATCGCTGGCTGGCCTTCACTACGAGCAATATAAGATCTGATGCGCTGCCAATGAAACCTTCATTAGCGCCGTCCATTCGACGAAATCCGCCCGGCCACAGTCCCGGCACGCTCGGCACACGCTTTCCCGGCGCACCCGACAAGATTCGAACGTGCCTTTCCCCTCCACCCCGCAGGGCCGTTTCCGAGGTCCGACACTTATTACTCCTGCAGAATTACACCAGTCCTGCCGTCACCATCAGCTTTGCAAACTGATCGTCACTGATCTCGGTCTGGGCGACCAAGACGCTGCAGCGAAGATGCTTGACCAGGTAGGTGCCGACGGAGCCGAACAGCCAGCGCGCCAGCGGCCCGCTGGGACGATGGCCTACAACGACGAGATTTGCTCCTATCTCTTCGGCGACCCCGGCGATCTCCGGTCCAGGCGCTCCCATACCCAGCCGCGCCGTCGGTGAGAAGCCCATGGCCTCAAGCCGCTCCGCACCTTCCGCAAGGATCGCCTTATAAGTTTCAAACTGCTCGTCCATCGAGATCATGACGCCTACTTCCAAAGCGGCGACGCTGGAGGCAGTTTCTACAATGGCTAGCAGGAAGACTTCTGCGCCGCAAAGTTGCGCAAGCTTCGCACCCTCCCGCAATGCCCGCCTTCCTTCGATCGAGCCGTCGTAGGCGAGAAGAACTTTCTTATACATGAGGCGCCCCTCACCATTGGCCTGAACTGGCAAAGGCAGATTAGCACGTATCCTTCGGCCTACGGCCGGGTATTAGTCGGAGGCTAGATATCCTGGAAGGAATTGCCCGCCCATCCCTTGCTGCACGCCGCCCGCGAAATTCTAGTCTAGCCGTGGCAAGGCGAGCGGGTAGAACGGCGACTGGCAGCGGTGCTGGCGGCAGATGTCGCTGTTTATAGCCGACGCCAACAACTGATCCATATCTCGATCCCTATAATCGACCGCCGGGGCCCCGGCGGGCGAGGGTCGCGCAACGGCGCTAGCTGAGATAGACTATAGCGATGCAACTTTTGCACATCCTGCAATTATTGGTGTTAATGATGTTGGCGAACGGCACGCCGATCGTTGCGAAGAAGATTTTCGGCTCGCGTTTTTCGTTTCCACTGGATGCCGGAACTATATTTTTTGATGGGCGGCCGTTGTTTGGTCACTCGAAAACTATCCGCGGGACTGTGGTCTCGATCCTCGTCACCACCGCGAGTGCACCGCTAATCGGCCTGGACCTGACGATCGGCGCCACGGTAGCGGGCGCGGCAATGGCGGGCGATCTGTTCTCCAGTTTCGTGAAGCGCCGCCTAAACTTGCCGTCGAGCGGCCAGGCGCTCGGGCTCGATCAGGTGCCCGAATCCCTATTTCCTATGCTGGCATGCCGCGATGCACTTTCATTGACGATCGCAGACATAGCGCTTGGCGTCGGGATCTTTTTTATTGGCGCGCTAATTCTGTCCCGTCTTCTATTCCGGGCCCACCTGCGCGACGAACCATATTAGCGCGACGTTAGCCCGAATGAAGGCAATGCAGGGTGATTTCCGGCGGACAGTTGAAACGAACAGGAACGACGCTCGATCCAGCACCCACGGACGTGTAGCCAGTCATGTTGTGATACTTCCAAGCTCCCGCCCCCATCCGTCGAGGCAATACTGCGTCAAGTATAATCGGAATAGATCCTGGCAGACAGATCTGGCCACCATGCGTGTGTCCGCTCAGCAACAAATTGAAATTGGCATGAGCCGCCTGGCGATAGATTTCCGGCGTGTGGGACAATAATATGGAGAACTTGCCAGACGGTATCCGCGATGCAGCCTTTTCGATATTGTCGACCTTGAAGCAGTGCGCGTCATCGATTCCGGCTAGATAGATCTGCTGATCACCGCGCACGATCACCGCGCTCTCGTTGAG
>NZ_SSNA01000077.1 GCF_004799445.1 Bradyrhizobium sp. | reverse complement strand
GCCTCAGACGGCCGTCCGCACTGGTTCGAGACCGGCAAAGACATGATTGCCATCGACACCCTGGTTCATAATTTTCTGCACCGCACTGGCATCCTTGACGACTGCGGCACTCCCCACCGCTATGGCGTGGCCTGCTATGGCCCTGACGGCTGTGCCGAGATCATTCGCACCGTCGCCTGTCAGATCGATGCCAGCGCCTTTAACAGGCAATTTCCGAGGGCGTTTCCGCGCTTCGTGCAGCATGCGATTTGGCGGTTTTGCGCCGCCGACGGCCTCAACATCTGCAACGGTAACCGCATCGATGACCGCAAATCATGCCAAAATACCTATTGCCAATTGTTCAATACATGCAGGCATAAGCCATTGAAATCGTAGTACTATTATGTATTAATAAGTACTGTTTTTGCTTGAAAATCACCGATTCGTTGAATACACTGTAATTACAAGCTCGCATGATGCGACTTGGAAGCTTTAATGGAGAATATACTTCCATGACAAGGTATAGACCGCCGGATCCCTGGGATCGAAACAGCAATACCTATCCGTCGCAAAAAGGGGGCCCATCGGGCCCCTTCTGCTTTTCAAGGAGAACCTCATGACCAAGAAATCCGACAAACCCGACCTCAGTAACGACCCCCGAGTTCAGCTGTTTGTTTTCGGCCTCGATGAGGCTGGCAAACCCAAGGGGGCTCGTTTCTTGATGAGTGACATGGAAACAGTCTTCCCGGTCGTCACGGCCCAGAAGCTTCAATTCTTCGACGGCGGCAGCTCCGAAGAAACGGTCAAGCTCGGCATGAAGCTTGCCGTCGGTCGAATCTATGCCCGAGGAAAATCCTTCATCCCTAATATCAAGCGTGACCTCTACGACGGGATCCTCACCGCACTTGCCTCGCATAAGGCGGAACTTGACCGCTCGCAGGCCGAGCGGACGGCTGCTGCAGCGGCGGCGCGGGAGGCCACCAAAAGCACGGAGCAAGCGCCTGCCTACGTCCCAACCGTTCTGCCACCGCTAGCTTCTGGGTTACCCCAGAATTGGGAATCCATCGCGGCTGGCAACATGGTTCTCGCCGACGAAGGTCCTGGCGAGGGTTGGTGGGAAGCCATCGTGATCTCTCGCGACGACGAAATTCTGACCCTCCGGTATCGCGACTATCCGAAGGCACCAAAATTCGAGCGGCATATTTCGACGATTGGGCTGATCAATCCAAGGCCCGCGTAACCGACTTGCAAGGCCAACAATACGGTCCGGACCACGGCCCGGGCCTTTTCCAAACCAACCACTCGCCTTCGGCAACGCTTTCGCGGGCCACCCCACAAACTTTATCAGAACGGAGACAACCATGTCCTCAGACACGGACCGCATTCGTGCGCTCAACGACGATTTGCGGCGGCACTTGTACAACGGCGGCGTCTTTATGACCCCGGGCATCGCGGCACTCGGCGAAGAAGCCATCGGCCGCTTGGCTAACGCTATCGCCACCTTTGACGACTTTTGCACCGCCAATGATCCCTACGGCGAGCATGATTTTGGTGCGTTCGATTTCGATGGCACCCCCGTCATGTTTAAGATCGATTATTACGACAAGGACCGGAATTTCCACTCGCCGGATCCCGCCGATTCCACGGTCACCGAGCGGGTCATCACGATCATGCTCGCTGAGGAGTATTAGGCGTAGGCTTGTACCTGGGGATCGAACAATGTCCGCTGCTGGGGGCATAGCGGAAGTCGCATTTTATGGCAGCGACTTCCGGTTTTGACCCACACCGGACATTGAACGTGGCCTCATCGAGAGCCGGTTGCGTTCTAATTTCCATTCCCGAGTGACATCGATGAGATAGTTGTCAGAGTAAGCGCATTGATCTAGCGCAAGGACCCGCATCGAAAACGTGTTCAATCAGACGGGCGTCCTGCAATCAAAAATTATATCTGGGAGGTGTAAGATGCCCATCACTCGGCTGCGGCTCGCCGCTTTGTCGGCTGTCGCCATTTTCGCCGTCGCTGTCTCTGGCAGCGCACTCGCCCAGAAGAAGTACGACACTGGCGCGACCGATACTGAAATCAAGATCGGCAACATTATGCCGTACAGCGGCCCCGCGTCGTCTTACGGGCTTATCGGCAAGACCGAGGAAGCCTATTTCAAGATGATCAACGATCAGGGTGGCATCAACGGTCGCAAGATCAACTTCATCACCTATGACGACGGCTACAGCCCGCCCAAGGCGGTCGAGCAGGCCCGCAAATTGGTCGAGAGCGACGAAGTACTGGTAGTGTTCAATCCGCTTGGAACGCCGTCGAACTCCGCGATCCAGAAGTACTTGAACTCCAAGAAAGTACCGCAGCTGTTCGTCGCCACCGGCGCAGCCAAGTGGAACGATCCGAAGGGGTTTCCTTGGACCATGGGCTGGCAGCCGAGCTATCAGAGCGAGGCGCAGATCTACGCCAAGTATATCCTGAAGGAGAAGCCGAACGCGAAAATCGCCGTTCTCTACCAGAACGACGACTTCGGGAAAGATTACCTTAAGGGCTTGAGGGACGGGCTCGGCGCCAAGGCGTCGATGATCATCACGGAGGAAAGCTACGAGACCACGGAGCCGACGATCGACTCCCACATCGTCAAGCTAAAATCCACCGGCGCCGACGTGTTCCTGAGCATCACAACGCCGAAGTTCGCGGCGCAGGCGATCAAGAAAATTGCCGAGATCGAATGGAAACCGCTGCAGATCGTCGCCAACGTCTCGGCTTCAGTCGGCAGCGTATTGCAGCCGGCTGGCTTCGAGAATGCACAAGGCCTTCTGTCAGCCGCCTATGCCAAGGACGGTGCCGACCCGCAGTGGAACGACGATCCCGGCATGAAGAAATGGTCCGCGTTCATCGACAAATACATGCCGGGTGCCAATCGCTCCGACGGCAATCTGGTCTATGGCTACGGCGTCGCGCAGACGCTGGTTGAGACGCTCAGGCTGTGCGGTGACGATCTGACGCGCGCCAACGTGATGAAGCAGGCGGCGTCGCTCAAGGACTTCACGCCCGACACGCTGATTCCCGGCGTCAAGATCAACACTTCGGCGACTGACTTCGCGCCGCTGTCCGAGCTGCAGATGATGCGGTTCAAGGGCGAGAAATGGGAGTTGTTCGGTGACATCATTAGCGGTGACATCACCACTAACTGACGACTGTCGCGCAGACCAGCACCGAAGCAAAAATCAAATCCGGAATACAGAGACCGCCTTCGGGCGGTCTTTTTGTTTGGATCAACATCCGTGCGCTCGTCCGGATGACGCCATCGCCTCAGTTTGGCTTCTTTTGGCTTCCTCGTCGGCCAAGAGCTTTTGAAGCTTTCCCCGCTCCGGCCTCCTTGCTCATAAAGGCTAATGTGATGATCGAATGAGGTTGGCGACTTCCGAATCTGGCACGTTTGAGACATCCCGACGGGCACTGAATATGTCTGCTTGTTGGGGAAGACCGGAAGTGAGCAGCCGGTGGTGAAAATGACGCGATTGACCCATTTGTATGGTCCGGCCGTGCGTTGCAAGAGGTTTCGTCAAGCTGGCGTGAGCGGTCTTGCATCAATGTATCCGGTCTGATCACCCGCTGGGGTACGGCCGCGAAATATATTTCTGGAGTTTCGTCGTCGCCGTAATGGCTTTCGCGCTCGGGGACCGGGGTGTCCTTCTATGAAGGCGTCGCACATGTCCTATATCCCGAGCCGATCCGGAATGCTGCAATCAACTACGCGGTTCTTGGTTTGTCAGCGCTGTTCGATGG
>NZ_SSNA01000076.1 GCF_004799445.1 Bradyrhizobium sp. | reverse complement strand
CCAAAGCGGCCCGCGGTGGCTTGGGATCAGCGACCTGATCGCCGAACCCGAAGGACCTACCTTCATCTCCTATAAAGTTGCGCGCAGCCGTTTGGACCGGCTACGCTTCGTGACACAAGACCCATGTGTGACATCGCGCTTTTCCGGCAAAGCCAACCATGAAGGCAAAAATGAGCGCTTTTGCCAGAGCGAACTCGGGGAGGCATTTCTCCTGATCTCGGTCTGCGTGTTTTGGCGGAACCTAGATCGAGCTGCGCCGTTAATTTCACGTTCGAAAGCATAAACGGAGGATTGAAGATGACAGCACTAAGCAAATCCCTTGCCGGCGCGGTAATAGGCGCGGGCATCTTGGCTTTCTCAGCGGTGAGCGCTTCGGCAGGTATTTCCTGTGTAGGCCCTGTTTGCTGGCACACTACGAGCACCTACGAATATCCAAAAGAGTCCAGCGTGGTCGTTCATGAGGACTCATGGAAATGGGGCCCGAGTGACAAGTACAGTTGGCGTGAGCACGAGGGCCGCGGTTATTGGAAGGGCGACAGTTGGACGGACTGGAAATAGCCCCCCAAGTCGTTAGGGTATCATTCAGAGGCCGCCTCAGTTGGCGGCCTCTTCTTTCTGTTTTGATCTGGCGAGTGGGCCTATTTCGGCCAGTACCTATTCTGCTGCTTTCAACGCCTCCATGGCACGCTTAACTTGGGTGGGGCTCCACTTCCCCTGACCACGTGGCGTGGCGATGCCGGCGGCCTCCAGACCCGCTGCGATATCCCGCAAGGTGATTGCCCCATCATTTCGGATAGCTGCGATAGTAGGCGCAAGATCGGCCGCGCGATCGATAGCGCGTTTGTGGTTGGCGGCTGCGCCGGACTTCTGCGCCTTCCGGCTGATTACTACGCGCTGCCCGTTGCTCTTGCGGACCCTCGCCCCGCCAAGGGTTCGGCCCCGTGCCTTTGCGGCTGCCAGCGCCGCTTTGGTGCGCGTTGAAATCATCCCGGCCTCAAGCTCGGCAACCGAAACCATCTGATGCAGCAAAAAGCGGCCGGTTGTCCCCTCAATCGCCGGAAGATCGGCAAAGCGAACGTCAACACCAGTCTCCAGCAATCGAGACAGGAAGGCCACGCTGCGCGTCAACCGATCAACTTTGCTCACGACCAGCGGGCAAAGCAACCAGCCGGCCGCCGATATCGCGGGCGGCGCGATCGAGACGTTAGACGAAATTGCAA
Organism: Bradyrhizobium sp.; assembly: GCF_004799445.1. GTDB lineage: Bacteria > Pseudomonadota > Alphaproteobacteria > Rhizobiales > Xanthobacteraceae > Bradyrhizobium. Next base: position 3,927 of record NZ_SSNA01000076.1, on the reverse strand, counting down.
CGGCGTCATCTGCCGGGGCAACGCCGCAAGTCTCAATCCGCGAAGCGGATGACGAAGCGCTGGCGCGTATGCAATACGGCATGCTTATCCGCCTCGAATGATGAATGCCGACCGGGCGGCGGCTTATGTCGATTTGTCGAAAACCAAATTCCTTGAGGGCGTTTCGGCTGGCGTTTGGCCATCTCCCCGGGACGTTGGCGGCTTGCCCAGGTGGGATCGGCTCGACCTAGACGCGGCTGTTGATGCCATGGGCGAACGGAAAAAACGGCTTGCACCCGGCCGAAAATCGCTTGCTGATATGCTTGAAGCCGAAGGGGCGAGCGCAGCCGCGCCATAAATGGGCAATGCAGAGCTGAAATATTATAGCGCTTTCCCCGATCGTCACGGGAAGATGCGGCATTATTTCCGTATTAAGGGGAAGCGCTACCCATTGCCGGCGCCAGATTCTCCGACCTTTTCGGAAGAATATGCCGCGCTCCTGGCCGAACATGCGCCGCGCGCCGCGATCATTCGGCAGGGCAGGGGCAACGGCCCGCTGGAAGGGACGCTTGATTGGGTAGTTGAGCAATACAAGGCGCAATCGCCGCAGTGGGCAAAGGCAAAACCCGCGACCAAAGAAATTTACAATCGGCGGCTTGACTATCTGCAATCGAAATATGGCCGGGCGGACCTTGCGACGTTCACGGAAAAGGGCGTTCGCCGCATTCGCAACAATCTCAAAGACCGCCCATCGGTGGCAGACGCAACGGTGGATATGATCGGGCGGCTTTGGTTGTTCGCCAAAGAGCATTTGGGCATGGAAGAGATCGGGCCGAATCCGGCCGCAGAAGTTGCGACGATCCACACAGAACACGAATCCGCGCCAGCTTGGCCGGAGGAATTATGCGCGAAGTTTGAAGCGATCGACAATCCGCGACTGCGGCGGGCCTATTATCTCTTGCGCTATACCGGACAGCGGCGTTCGGACGTGGTGCTGATGCAGCGCAAGCACTTTGACGGAACGGCAATCGAAGTGGTGCAGGAAAAGACCGGAACCTATGTCTGGATCCCGTGCCACCGGAATTTGCGGGAGCATTTCAAAGCGGACGGAATCGAGGCGCAGTATCTCCTAACCAGCACTCGCGGCGACCGTTTCCGGGCAACAAGCCTGACAACCATGATCTGCAATCAATGCGCGGACTTTGGTTTCCCAGGGTATTCGCCGCATGGGCTGCGGCATCTGGCCGGCGCGGCTCTGGCGGAAGCTGGAGCGACGCTGGAGCAGATCAAATCAATCCTGGGGCATTTGACCGACGATGAGGCCCGCAAGTACATTCAGCAAGCGCGGCGCAAGGTGATGGCTGCCGATGGTATGCGGCTTTGGGAAGTGTCCAAGAGCGGAAGATGATCAAAAATAGAAATTCGCGGCCCTAGGCATGGCTCGTACCTCAAAGTACTGCATTTTCTGCGGAGGAGAACCGACTACTAAGGAGCATATATGGGCTGACTGGTTGGCTCAGTTTATCGCGAAGTCAATGTCCAATCACAATTCCACAACGGCAATTTTGAATCCCGATCGCAGCATCGATAAAGTTGCCAAGCGATGGGGCGGCGATCCGCGAAGCCGGAGGCTTCAAATCGTATGCGGCCCCTGCAACCATCATTGGATGAGCGATCTCCAAAGCGCGGCTAAGCCAATCATCATTCCTCTTATAGCCGGCAAATCCATAAACCTCACCTTGGAGAATCAGAAGATTTTAGCGGCGTGGGCCGCGATGTCCGTAATTTGCGCAGAGTATTTTTACCCCAAAAGTGCAGCGGTTTCGGTCACGGCCCGGCGATGGCTATATCAGACTCACACTGCGCCAAACGATTTCCGAATTTGGATCGGAGATTTCGATCGCAAAGAATGGGTCCCCCATTGGGGCCATTCCTCGGTCCGAATCTCCCTCTCCGAATATGAACGTCCGCAAGGTTGGACCGTCCATCCCGACGGCACGCCGAGAGTAAACACTCAAACCACCGTGTTCGTCGTCGAACGACTTTTTATTCTCGCTTACTCTTGTCCATTTCCGGAGATTTTGCACAACGAGAAGATCGTTGAGGCGGTCGATTCCCGGCTCAGCCAAATCTGGCCGCCCCGTCACTCGTTTCTGCTGTGGCCCCCAGCGGATACTCTGAGTGACCGGAGCGCCGACAATCTCGCGGGGTCCATCTTTTCGCGGCTTGACGAAGCTGGGACCGCATTTGGTGTTTAAACGCTAACCCGCTCAAAGCTACGAACAGGACCGGAACAGGAAGTGGCAAACCCGCTCCTTGAGACAGTGACAACCCTATTGAAATCATTAGCTTCTGGCGGAAGGGGTGTCCTGTCAACCCTGCTGATTTAGTTGATAAATTTCGGCTGAAAAATCGGTATCTACGGTTTGATCTACGGGGAGGGCGATAGGCCCGCGGTGACTCTGCGGAGCCTGGTGCGCGTCTGATTTGCCCGCTGTCATGTGTCGGTCGATCGGCGCCAGCGCAGGGGTCGTGCCGGTGGCCGCCTGCGGTGTTGTTTAGGCGGCGGTCCGACGAAACCATTTTCCGATAGTTGCGAAGTCGTCCGGAAATAATCACCAGCTAGCATCGGCCCACGATCAAACAACGAGGTTCGGTCATGTGGGACATTATCATCAGCTTATTTTACCACCGCTCTTGCCGGTCGAGTTTGGTTGAAATGCGCAAGCATCACCTCGCTGGCTGAGCCGGACCAAGTCAAATTCGCGATAGTCAGTAACCTTCAAAAGTTAGGTTAAAACGCTACGTCAATTGCGCATTCAGTGTGAAGTTGTAGTGGTATTTTATGTCGAGTTCTTTTCACAACGCGGACAGACGCACCTACCGGAAAGTTATGCTGGTAGGCTTGCTGTTTTGCGCAGCGTTCGTGGTGTTCAGCTTCTTTGCTCGAGAACAGCCGGCAAATACCTACGTTCTAAAAAAGGCGGATAGGTTGGTTCGCAGTGCAGGCTCTGCGGTGCCTGCTAACTAATTGCCCAAGAGAAAAGCCCGTTCTTTTACGTAGCGCTCATCGGCCGATGGCGCGAACCCCCCACCGAATGCCTACGCCATGACTCTAGGAAGCCCGCTGGTGAGTCCGGGATTTGCGGGCTGCGATGTCCCGGCCGATCGGCGCCAGGGCATGGGCGAGTCCGGCGCGGCTGGGCGCTGGCCTGTTTCAACCTCAGTGCCCTTATTTGCCTTCCGAGCCGTAAGGCCTGTGTCAGGGCCAGCGTGTAGCCTCACCCCTTGCGGGGGCTTCGATGGGCGACTGGGCGCCCTGTGTATGACATGGCTGCCATCACGCTGATCTGATCACACCATGCGGCGCCCGGTTTAAGAGAGACGAATGAGCACGCCGGTGTGAACCGGCGTCCTTTGCGTACCTCACGTCACCTTCAGATTTTCCGCGCTCTCTTTGCCCTTGTTCGGGACCACGTCATAAGTGACCTTGGCGCCCTCACTGAGGCCGTCCATGCCGGCTTTCTCGACGGCCGAGATATGGACGAAGACGTCCTTGCCGCCGCCGTCCGGCGCGATGAAGCCATAACCTTTTTGGCCGTTGAACCATTTCACTGTACCAGTCGCCACGTCCGCACTCCCTTTTGAAACGATTGCTCATTAGAGCGGTGAACGGCGGGACCGGCAAGCGAAAAGCCGCCGGCGTGAACCGGCGGCCTCTTTGTTGCGTTGCGCGGACCTGAGCCCGCGCCCCGTCGTCGTTACCGCCTAAGCCGTCTTGCATGGGCGGTAAGCCGTTGCCGGTTGCGCTTTCTGAATCGGCGCCGGCGCTTCATGACGCGCCCTGCTTTTCGCCGTCGTAGCGTTTGTAATAACTCTCCCTGAACTCCTGGGTCATCTTCGCCAACTGCCACACAGCAAAGGTGGCTAGTTCCAACGGGCGCAAGC